>JANQHF010000028.1 GCA_028282725.1 Saprospiraceae bacterium | reverse complement strand
AGCTTAACCTTTTCACCCGACCATTGCCCTTGTACAATTATCTACGCAACCCCTGGTGCAGAGCACCACAATTTTTATAGAAACACTGCTTTTTATAATGATAGGTACAGCGCACATTTTACGGATCACAAAATGCGCAAAATTTGTATCGTCGTTTGCAGCTTAACCTTTTCACCTGACCATGCCATTGTACAATCATCTAAGCGACCCCTGGTGCAGAGCACCACAATATTTGTAGATACAGTGTTAATTAAAAAAGAAAGGTGCAGAGCACCGAAATATTCGTACCGCTTGCTCATCGGTAACAATAGAATTCTGAAAGGCAATGGTTAGAACACGGTGAGCACCTCAATAAGAACGATGTTTTTTCTTGATTCAAAAATTCTCTCAACACCATTTGAGGTGTTTATCAATCACAACTGCTATTGACCTTTCCATTCTAATTTCATAAATTTAATAGGCATCAAGTTAATTATGAACACAAGAATCAACCGTCATGAAAACCCTCATTGTTATTATTCTCCTGGGTGGAATACTCTCTTCTATCCATCCGACGAAGTCCAAACCAAAATTTAAGTATTCAATCTTTGCGGATACAGCCAAACAGGAAATTCCCTGGATAAAGATTTATAAGGATAAAAACTTCAGTGGAAAATCGGCAACCTTACCTATCGGCAGTTTCAATGCTTCAGCATTGGATGATTTAGGTATGCTCAATAATATTTCTTCAATGGAGGTGCTGGGAAACGTAAGGGTGATCCTCTATGATGATCATGGATTTTCAGGATATAGCAAGGAGTTCTTTGAAGATAAGAACGAATTTGGTTCTTGCCTCAACAATAAGATATCATCCATCCGTGTCATTGCCGATTCTGACCCGGAAGCCAACACCTTCATTTTTATAGCAGATCCGCAAGTAGATGAGAACAATGTGAATGATGAACACAACTACTTTAAGAAGATGAAGGAATTTGTAAAAGCGATCAATACTCTTGATGAGGAGATTTGGCCAGAGCACCTTGATACCGTTCCTGATCCCACGCTTTTTGCACGTGGTGGACATCGAATCAAGCCTGAATTTATGGTCCTGGGAGGTGACCTGGTGCAAGGTGGAGATAGCGATGACTGTCAGTATGAAGCATTCAAGAGTTTTTTCAATTACAAAAAGAAGAATGACAGCAGCAATCCGTTTGCAGAGTGCACATATGACGTTGAAGCTATCCAATTGCCCATGTATATGGGATTAGGCAATCACGATGATGGTTTGGGGCTTGCCCAGGTAGAACAATTTCACAACAATGGGTGTAAAACCAGGGCGTTCAGAATGGACGATCAATGGCATGGTGGAGGAACCTATGCCTGGGATCGCAAGGGAGTTCATTTCATTCAATTCCAAAGATTTGGGGGTGACAATCTGAAAAATCAACAAAGAGCTAAACATGACGCATGTATCGATGAGACGGAAACCAAGGACAATAGTTCGATAGTTTGGATTCAGGACAATCTAAGCCGATATGGTCGCAATAAAATGGTTCTGGCTTTTCAACATTATTATTTTTATTCAGTTACTGGTGTGGATTGTACAAGCAGTGAAAACAGGTGGTGGTCTCAGGCAGAAATCAATCAACTGGATGAAACGCTGGAACCATATCATGTACTTGGATTCAATGGGCATCAACACAAGGACAAATATGGCCATACGAGTGGAATCATACCCTTTTTTCAAATTCAGGCAGCGAATCCCTCTGAGAATGGTCAGAAATATTCGACCTGGAATTACGGAGGATTTGTTTTGGTGCGTGCCGCTTCAAATGAAGTAGATGTTCTTTATGCACAGGTGGACCTACATAATGAACCACAGGGCGACAGATTGAAATGGACCCGAGCCTATCGATATGTAATTGAAAATGATGAATTGACACAAATCACCGATATCAAGCTTGACTACGAATCGGAATAAACTTAAAGACGCTCCGAAGCAAGCGGGGTATTGCCTTTTCTACTTCTGACGAAAACTTACTGACGAAGTCGATCCATTGTTCTTTTGACTACTGACGAAAACTTACTGACAAAAAATTCGTTTCCTTCGACTTCGCTCAGGACAATTGTCAGCACAAGTCCGCTCAAGACAAGCTTTTCGACTCTTGTCCTGACATGGCCTGTGGCGAGTTCCATCGAATCAGATCGTCAGGAAAGCGTAGCGAAAGGAGTCTTGTTGTTTTCGACCGAACGAAGTGAGAGGAGAAAAAAAGTCGGCATTGATCAGGTACCGACTTTATGTACTAGTATGATGCTGACTTATTATACAAAAATAGTTTAATAATGCCGTATATATTTTGTATATTGAGGCATGGGAAAGAAAGCCGTATTATCCATATCACAGAGTATAGAAAGGTTAG
>JANQHF010000025.1 GCA_028282725.1 Saprospiraceae bacterium | reverse complement strand
TTTATTGGTTTCAATAATAGGTCAAAAACCTCGCTTTTTCAGAGCGATAAATTCCATTTCTATCTTTGGCATTAAAAGGTATGTCTAAGCTGAGAAAGGGTAGTCATACGAAGAGTTGGTTGACGGTGCACTTGATATTTGTGACAAAGTATCGATATAAGGTATTAAAAGGTGAGATCAAGCTACGTTGTCGGGACTTACTTCGACAAGATTGTAATGCGTTGGACATACGAATATTGAAAGGTGTTGTGAGTACGGATCATGTGCATATTCATATAGAATATGCACCGAAGCTATCAGTGAGTGAGATCAGCAAGCAGCTAAAAGGGAGGAGTTCGACTAAGCTTCAGAAGGAGTACCCTGAACTGAAGAGGCGATATTGGGGAAATCGATTTTGGAGTAGAGGCTATGGAGCATTTAGTAGTGGGAATATAACAGAGGCAATGGTTCAAGATTATATCGAAGGTCATAGGAAGAATCCGAACGATAAGGGAGATAATTTTTTTGTGGATTAAGAGAGTGCACCAAGATTGGGTTACCAGTACGAGGACTTTAGTCCGTTGTTTTTAACCCACCTACTTCAAGTAGGTGGTATTTAAGTTATCCAGGGTTGTCGAACACATAACCGGGATGTCTACGAATGGTTGGGTCCGTCAAATGGTGTTTGAACCTCTCGATATGCCTCACAGTTCCCTGATCCGGGACGAGAATCTGGGATTGAGGTGCCCAACCTTATAACCGAAAAGGTAAATGCTGCGGGCAGTCTTCATACCACGGCGACAGACTATGCGAAGTTTTTAGGTGCCCTGTTCCGGGGTGATCTTATCACTGATGAAACGAGGACGATGATCTTGAGTCCACAACAAAATGTAGACCCAAAATACTCACAATGCCGGCATGTCAATTCAGATCCCGGCTTCAAGACTTTTTCCCGGGGTCTTGGAATCGGGTTGGAGCACACGGATCAGGACTACATTCGGCATTGGGGTGATAATGGAAATTTCAAAAGCCACTTTTGTGTTTCATTGACGATCGGAAAAGGCCTGGTCTATCTTGCCGGCAGCCATAGCGGATTGGCCTTCAGGGACCAATTGGTATCCGCCGTATTACCTGGTCGTCATCCTGCTCACAAGTGGGTGAAATATATACAAATAGAATGAATACTGTCCTTCCTAAAGACAATTGAGAAACTTACATTTACACCATGTCTGAACAAAGTAAGGTGGTGGTCATTACAGGTGCGGGTTCGGGGATCGGACGGGCCTTTGCTATCGCATTGATCCATGAAGGTCATCATGTTGTCCTATCGGGAAGAAGAGAGTTAAAGTTGATTGAAACTGCACAACTTGCAGGAGCAAATCACCAGAGCACCCTGGTCGTACCAACCGATGTAACCAGGCCGGATCAGGTAGAAATTCTTTTTGAAAAGACCAATTCGGAATTTGGCCGAATAGACGTACTCTTTAATAATGCAGGTATTTTTCCTCCAAGCGATTTATTGGAAGAAGTGAAATTTGATGATTGGCAAAAGACAGTCGACATCAATCTGACCGGTACATTTCTTTGTACACAACATGCTTTCAAAATGATGAAGGACCAGGACCCACGGGGCGGGCGTATTATCAATAATGGATCTATTTCTGCTCAGGTACCCAGGCCCAACTCAGCGGCCTATACTGCTACAAAACATGCCATCACCGGATTGACAAAATCCACTGCACTGGACGGCCGGAAGTACAACATCGCTTGTGGTCAAATTGATATTGGCAATGCCTTGTCTGCTATGACCAACAAGATGCAAGGTGGTGTTGCCCAGGCGGATGGTTCTCTGGCCGTGGAACCCACCATTAATGTGGAAAATGTGACCAAAGCTCTGCTCTATATAACCAACCTTCCATTAGATACCAATGTGCTCAGCATGAATGTCATGGCCACACAAATGCCCTTTGTTGGGAGAGGGTAGGTTAGTTTCAATTATCAATTATCAATTATCAATTGTCAGTTGCATCCTGAGTTGAACACTGAGCGGCGTCGAAGTGTGTCGAAGGGTGAATGGATTAGTGATTGAATGAATGATTGAGTGATTGAATGGCATGTTTGTGGCGGGAATCGGAGTGCGACTTTAAGAGCGCACTTCGAATGAGGGAAGGCTCTTTGTCTGATGCTCAGGCAAGGATGCCTTTAGCATAATTAATTGATGGTCGATAGGCCATGGTTGTACTTGCAGTATATTAGAACAAATGTGGAATAAACAAATAAACAATTCAACGATTAAACAGCCATTCAATCCCCGCTCAACTCCTTCACAGCCTCTACAACCCGGTCCATATCCGATAGGGTAGAATTAATAGTTGGAGAAATGCGTAGACCACCTGTAGGTGCCGCAGCGATTTTATAATCAGAATACAATTGTTGGAAGAGCGATACGGCATCTTTGCCCGGAATTTTGAAAATTGTCACACCTCCGCTCAACTCTTCTTCATAAGGAGTTACAAATTGGATGGAATGAAAAGATTCCTTCAATGCATTTTTCAGGTAACTATTCAATTGATAAATCCTCTTTTCAATAGCCTTCTTACCAATGCTTTGGTGAAACTCAATAATATCAATCAGCGCCGCTGTGCCCGGTGTATTTCTCTGACCCAGAACACAAAATTTATCATCCACAGTGCTTGATTTCTCATTCCAACCTGCTGCCATAATATTGGGCCATAGTTCTTCCTGGATATCCGGATGGACAAACAGGATCCCATTTTCCATAGGACCCATCAGCCATTTGTGTGTGCTGGCCGTATAGAAACTACAGGCTAAGTCGTCAAGGTGAACATCCAGGAAACCTACTGTCTGGGCACCATCGATCAAGGTATAAATACCTCGCTTGTTTGCAATTACACAGATCTCTTTGACAGGAAGATGGATACCACTCACATTTGAAACATGAGAAAATGAAATGACCCTGGTATCAGGAGTAATGGCTTCCGTAAACGATGCAATCAATTCTTCTGCTGATCCCGGATCAGGCGGAACACTAACTTCAACAACCTTGAATCCATGTCTTTTTGCCCTGTGTTTCCATGTGATATTATTGGACGGATGATTTTGATCCCAAATGATGACTTCATCACCAGGGCCCAGGTCGAGTCCATTCACGACAATATTGTTTGCCTCGCTGGTATTTCTCGTGATACCAATATTTTGTGATGATGTACCCAGATATTTGGCCAGAGCGGCCAGGACTCTTTCTCTTTTTTCATGGAAGTGGCTTCGATGTTGAAAGGACACATCCTGTGCGAGATTCCTTGAATATCGATCAACTGCTTCTGTGACAAAATAGGGGGCCGGACAAAGATTTGCGGAATTGACCATGAGATAACCGGTCTTTACGGTGAATTGTCTTTTGACCATTTCCCAGTAGGGCTCATCATAAAGGGTGGACTTTCTAAGAGTCTGCAAAATATTTCTACTTGATGGATTTGAATTTTTATCCAAGTGAAATGGCAAGCCGGACAGAGATGCCGTGCCAATGCCTAATTGTTGGAGGAAACGTCTTCTCTTTGTAGTGGACATAATTGGAATATTAAATTCCTGAAAATAAGAAAGGCATCCCATACTGAATGCCTCTCGAGAGTCCAACTGTAATTATTTCTAAACCTAATTATCGTTGATCTTCTGTCTTTCTTTTTCTAATTCTTCGGCGATCTCGGCCACTTCCAGTGATTTCTGGTTGATCTGTCTGGTCATCTCCTTAGAGGTTGTTCCCACCTTTCGTTCAATTTCCCGTTGAAGTGCTTCAATTTCCTGTTGAATTTGTTTGGTCTCTTCTGTCCATATTGCCTCATGAGATTCATAGGCCTTTGCGTGCTCTTTTTGAATCTTATTCATTTCTTCCTGGAGAGCTTTGATCTCCGGATCCTTCATCATTGCCGAGTGCGACTTATGAAATTCTGCCATTTCCAATTCCATTTCTTTGTGGGCCTCCTGCATTTCATACCGGATCCTCTCTATGACTTTCGATCTGTCCTCGGACTCCTCTTCGTCCATAACATCTTCCAACTCTTCCGTTAAATCCTCTATTCTTTCTTCCAATTCTTCCAAAACATCCTCTTCAATTTTTTCTTCCCATTCCTCCATATAGTCTTCCATTCTCTCTTCCAGTTCTTCTGCCAATTCTTCCAGTCGCTCCATGTCATGCTCGTTCAATTCGTCTTCAAGCGCTTCCAGTTTTGGTTCCAGCATTTCCTCTAATTTCTCTGAAAGCGCTTCCATTTTTTCCAATTCGATTTCAATATCCTCTTCCATTTGTTCTGACAACTTTTCGGCCAGCTCTTCCAGTTCTTCCGTTTTTTGTTCTAGCAACTCTTCTAATTCTTCGATCCTGGCTTGATTAGGGGTTGTATCAATCCTTGCGGGTAATTGTGAGATTGAAATTTTATGAATGGGATTTGGAAGAGGTGTATTACTTGCTATAGGTATGGGAAGTGTCTTTTCCAAATATGAATACTCAGATACCGCTCTATCCAAAGCATCTTTGTCCGTAGATGGTGCAGGATAACTTGTTCCGTAATTTTGGTTTGACAACTCAGAAGACTGAACACCATCAAATTCCGTTGACGCATCGTATAAACCTTCTTGAGTTGTAAATTCGATCTGTCCGTTAATCTCTTCATCTTCGGCCTGATTTTCGCTTCTGTCAAATTGAAATGAAAAGGAGATCAGCATGGCAAATAAAAGGCCGATCAAACCAACCACCGGTCTGAATGTGATCCTGTCATTTGAATGGGTTAAAATTCTTTTTACTCTCATAGCTAATATGGATTCTTTATTTATTAATGCAATTGATGTCGGATTGGAATGATGAAGATGTGTGGCGATCTTATACAATGCCTTTACATATGATTTGTTGGAATGCATAAGTCGTTCGACTACATCATCACAGCAATATTCACGTGACTTATTCATTTGTGTTGACATCCACCAAATGGCAGGATTGAAAAACAAGAAAGTCTTAATGAATTGCTGAATTAAATTGAACAGGAAGTCGTTTCTTTTGATATGTACCAATTCATGGATCAATATGCTTTCTACTTCCCTGATTTCCATCTGATTAACATAAGCGACCGGAAAGAGAATGACGGGTTTGAAAATCCCGACAACCATGGGTACTGCAATCCTGGAAGACAATCTTAAGGTTACTTCCGATGCAATTTCCAATTGACTTTTTAACTTTTCCAGTACATCTTTCAACACACCATGCGGCTCGCTACTCGAATTTCTGTACCCCCGCAGGTTATTCAATCCGAAGATCATCCTCAGGGTGAAAAATATTGCCCCGATCAACCACACAAGGGAAAGAACATTTTCAATACTCAAGGAGAGTACCTTGGAAGTACGGATATCTACATTGGCAATCAAATTGCTTTCTAACGAGTGGGTTATGGTTATGGCGGGCTCGGGACCTTCGCTGATGAACAATATAAATGTTATGATGAAGCCGATCGCCGTCAATCCCAAACCGGTGAAATTGATGAGAAATACATTCTTTGGGGTGGAAACTCTTTTCGATTTCATTAATGTATAGACCAGGGTCATGATGACAAAGCCCTGCCACAATGAATGAACAAGTGCCATCATTAATGGATAGTGCCATTCCGCTACGAGCCAATCAGTCATCTTCTGTTAGTTTTTCAATCAGTAATTTAATATGTTCAAGATCCTCCTTGCTCGGCTTTTGATTGCCGATGGCACTTATGATCAATTGACTGGCTGAGCCTCCGAAAACCGTATCCTTCAACTTTGTAATTAATGTAGTTTGGATTTCTTCCTTATTGACTTTAGGGGAATAAATATGTGATCGCGAAGAGGTATCTCGTTCCAACAATCCCTTTTCGGTCATTACTTGCATGGTCTTCAACGTGGTTGTATAAAAGACATTCTTTTTTTCGGAAAGTTGTTCATGCACGAGCCGTACGGTAGAAGGACCGGCTGCCCACAAAATCTGCAAGATTTCCAGTTCTGAATCAGTAGGTTTCAATTCTTTATTCATAACTACGATAGTTATCGTACGTTAAAGTACGTATAAATATTTCAAAACGTTCCTGTTTCTTTTATTTTTAACAATTTGTTAGTTAACCGGGAATGAAGCGGACCGTTTAAATATTATCATTGCAAAGTCCGCAACGATACTCTACGGTCAAGATCTGGCTTATCTGTGTATCACAGGGTTCGGATCATGATCAAAAATGCCCTGGCAGGGTTTCTATTTAATAAAAGGTCTAAATCGGCGGGCGTGAATCCTCTCCTCGACAATTCGGGAATCAGGATTTCAAAAATGTTGGTATAACCCCTGATTTCCTGTCGATCTTTTTGAGGATCATACCAGCCGGCATCATGAGATATGAGTATGTGATCCAGGAGTTTATTCTTCTTTGCAAATTCGAGCTTCTCGATGTGTGCATCTATATCCCAACCTAGTCCGTCAAGACTGATCCAGCAACCTTTTTTCGCAGCATTGATGTAATGCCCGTGGTCATTTTCATTCTGAGCATGAATCCAAATGAATGCCTTTGGAGAGACACCTTTACGGTCTAATATGTCCAATTGAGGCCAAAGTGCTTTCGCAGGTCCTGTATGCGATCCAATGGTTAAGCCTGTTTGCAGATGGGTGAGTGCTGCCGCTTCTACGAGTTTTGCATCGACCGATTCAAGTGTATCTCTGGCATCGACACTTATTTTGATAAACCCTGGTTTAATATCCGTATCATCTATTCCTGATACAAATTCGCTGATCCATATTTGTGCTAGCTCTTCCGGACTTTGCTCAAATGCATAATCGGGAAGGTACTTGTTATTCACGGCGCCATACAGGCCCGTATTGGTAAGAATGTTGATTCCGGTTTGCCTCGAAATCTTCTGCAGCAGTTGGACGTCCCTGCCAAGATATTTGGGTGTAGCATCAACGAAAAAATTCACCTGATAATCAGAAAGCAGTTGAAGGTAAGGGTCAATAGCCGTAATCACTGTATCATGGCTCCAGGATTGAGGGTCTATTTGATCTGCCCCAATGAAATCCACAAGGATGTGCTCATGAGAAAGCCAGACATCGCCTGTCCCGAGCGTCACAGGACCATTAACCGTCTGAACAGTTGCCCGGTCTATGAGATCAATGGTACACGAAGAACCGCCCAGGACGAAGCCGATGACAAGGATCAAGCCTTTCATCCGGATATGCCATAATTCAGAGATCCACACCAATGTTAGTTTTCCTTTAGATTCTGTTTGGATGTTTTCTCAATCATATCTATCCCTTCCCTGATCAGATGGGCAATGTCAGTCTTCAATTCTGAGAGTTGTTGAAGATGTTTGCAGACCACATTTTTGAGTGATACGTAATTATTGATAACGGCCAATTCATAGATGTCAATGAAGAGCAGCCAATTGTCATCTTCCGTTTCCATGGCCTGTTCGAAAAGATCCTGAACTTCAGTCATTGAAACAATGTCCTTTTGCCTCAAATCTTTGCTGGATTCAAAAAGCAGGATGGTCGCTTTTTTGTCCTCTGAAATTTTGTGGAAGGGAATGTCCTCTGACATCTTATGGGTCAACAGATCAAATGAATCATCATCTGCCGGACCGGCAAAGGCCGAAATGATCTCCTTACCCACAGTCATACAATAGATGCCCATGTCCGGTGTAAACAGAACCTCATCGTCGTATCTGACTATACAGTTATCAAAATAAACCGTCTGAATTTTACCGTGGACATTTCTCGAACCGGTGATGACTCTTCCCTCTACTGTAACACCTCCTTCAAATTCCAGTTTTGTTCGCTCATTTTCATGAATATTGTATACAGTGAGATCTCTGGGAGACATATCTTCAATAGCGAGGTTATACCCCTTCAGATACCCGAGGGGAGAGCCAATTCCATTGGGATGATCCAGGCGGCCATGCCCTGTGATTTGTTTGTCCCGGTTGGCGAGGACTGTTTCTCCTGAAGTCTGGAAGTAGGCAAGACCGTGCCGGCAATTCGCATCCTCGATGACTCTGTCAAAGACACCGCTGATTTGAAGGCCCGTACTTAATTCAATCGTTCCGAGACTTTTGGATTCAATCAGCTTTTTCAATCCCTGAACACCTCCTTTTCGAATGGAAAGTGTATCTGCGAATTCTTCCAGGACGAGATTCAAATGAGCAAAGTCCGGAGTTACAAATAATTGAGGTTGGGGTTGAGTCACATCAAAATTCTGTTGTGCAGCCTCGATGGTATATGGGATCTTTTTCACCTTGTCAGAAAGGCACCATTTGGATTCTCCAATAGAGGACAAGAGCCCGGCACCGTATTGTTTATAATTGTCCGCGGTGCCGATCAAACCGTATTCCACGGTCCACCAGTGCAGATTGCGCATGAGGGTCATTTCCGATAAATAGGTAATCTCGGATTGAAGATCCTTCACCAATTCCTGTGCTTCTTGTATTTGATCCTGGGTGGATGTCGGATTTTCTTTCACAATGGACAATTCCCGGACTGCCTGGTAAATCCTGTTATCGAGATCTGAGGAAATGGCTTTACTTCCAATCTGTCCGAATCTTCTCAAATACTCTGCGTACTCGCGATTGGCCAGGATGGGAGCATGACCTGCGGATTCATGAATGATATCTGGCGTTGGGGTGTATTCTATGTGTTCCAATTGTCGGATATCCGCAGCAATGACCAGGGTATTGTATGCCTGGAATTCCATAAAGGCATCAGAAGGAATCAGTCCATCGACTGCTACGGCTGCCCAACCGATTTCTTTCAGAATGCGATTCATCCCGTACATACTCGGAATATGATCTATGGTAATACCGGTCTTGTCAAGACCTTCCAGGTAGGACTCGTGTGCCACATGTTTTAAGTGATTGACATTCTTGCGCATCACATATCTCCATACGGCTTGATCCAGTGCTGTATAGTGCTCGTAATCCTGGGGTTTGATGTATTGTTTCAGTTTGGCAGGAAGCCTTTCGATAATTGGATTGGACTCAATTCTTGGATTCATCACAGCGGTTTACTATATAACTCTGATATCGATTTTTTGGTTTTTCAATGTAGCAAAAAGTTGTCAATGCAACAATAATCCATAGCGAAACAGTCCTGTAAAACTTGTTATCTTACTGTGTCAACTTTTTCTTCAGAATTATACGATATGAATTCAAGACGAAGCTTCCTCAAAAGTGCCTCTCTCACAGGACTTATGGCTCCATTCGGTGATCGGTTGATCCATCAAAGTTTCGAACTGTCCGATGTCCGGAGGTCCCATTATCATTCAGATTCTGATTACTGGAAGGCCATACGCATGCAATTTCCCCTGAAGGAAGGGCAAACGTATTTTAATAATGGAACGATCGGGCCAATGCCCGGATATGTATTGAATAAGGTGATCAATCACCTGCAACATTATGCAATCCACGGTGCGGAGATCAACTATAAAGGCGATGGTCCCAACTTACTCAACGGATATTTTGCCTATCCGGAACTCAGGAAGAAAATTGGCAAAATGGTCAATGCTGATTTCAAAGAAATATCTGTGGTGCAAAATGCCACGTTTGGTATGAACATCGTGGCGCACGGACTGGATCTGAAAGAAGGAGATGAGATCATCAATACTGACCAGGAGCACGGTGGTGGATATGGCGCATGGCAATTATTGGCCAAGAGAAAAGGATGCATTTACAAGCAAGCCAGGATGCCTGTGCCGGCCAATGACCCAGATGGGATCGTAGATGCCATTTTTGAACAGGTCACATCCAAAACCAAGGTCATAGCAGTACCTCATATTATTTCTGTCTATGGAGTGGTTATGCCATCAAAACGAATTTGTGAAGAAGCCCATAAGCGGGGCATTTTTGTCATATTGGATGGGGCGCAATCCGTAGGACAGGTGATCGTGAATGTAAAAGACATTGGATGCGACGCCTTTTATTCCAGTTTGCACAAGTGGTTATTGGCCCCTGCCGGCAGTGGCATTCTGTATATCAATAAAGACCGTGTAGGGGATATCTGGACGACCCTGGCCTCCTACCAATGGGACAACCAAGAAGATCCTGGTTTCCGGTTGATGCAATATGGCACCGGCAATCCGGCCATCACCGTAGGTCAGGAGGCGGCCGTAGATTTTTACAATACGATCGGGGCCAATAGGTGGACAGGCAGGATCAAGGAATTAGGAGATTACTTGAGAGCCGGCTTATCCGGATTAGATAATGTTACCATATTTTCATCTACTCACCCCGATATGTGCGCAGGGATGACTACCTATAAGGTGGAGGGCATGTCCGGTCCCGACGTTCAAAAGACCATGTGGGAAAGAGAAAAATTGCAACCGAGGTCCGTGGGACAGGAATATGTCAGACATTGCGTACATATCTATAATTC
>JANQHF010000002.1 GCA_028282725.1 Saprospiraceae bacterium | reverse complement strand
ACCATCAATTGCACCATAGCGGAATTGAAACCAGTATATTAGCATTATGGCAGGTGAAAAGATATCACCATCAATTGCACCATAGCGGAATTGAAACTCTATTCCATTCGCCTTCAACAACGAGGCGGTTTGTCCATCAATTGCACCATAGCGGAATTGAAACAAGTAAACCCAAGCGCTAGTATCAAAACTAACTGCACCATCAATTGCACCATAGCGGAATTGAAACCTGATTAAAAGAATCACACGTAATGATCAACTATTCCATCAATTGCACCATAGCGGAATTGAAACCGATGACCGTTTAGATTTTCCCATTCCTCACTTCGCCCATCAATTGCACCATAGCGGAATTGAAACTGCAATTATATTCAATGTAGACCCTTCAGATTTTCACCATCAATTGCACCATAGCGGAATTGAAACCTATCTAGCGTAGATGTGTTCAGCGAAAAAGGCTTCCCATCAATTGCACCATAGCGGAATTGAAACGGTATAGGCATAGTAATAATTCTCCCTAAAAGCCGCCATCAATTGCACCATAGCGGAATTGAAACATAGAATTCTGAATAATATTGGATTTTAAGATACTGCCATCAATTGCACCATAGCGGAATTGAAACTTTAATTTTTACTTTAAAATATACGACGATTGGACCATCAATTGCACCATAGCGGAATTGAAACTATTCAAAAAATTTATCATGGGATTTCCTTGGGACCATCAATTGCACCATAGCGGAATTGAAACATAGAGGGGTCAGTTCGTGGTTCTTCTTCCTCTTCCCATCAATTGCACCATAGCGGAATTGAAACATACATCGAGTCCCTCAATTTTGAGGGTTGGATATTCCATCAATTGCACCATAGCGGAATTGAAACCTAAATATTTAGGTATCAGCGTTCCTGAAAAATGGTCCATCAATTGCACCATAGCGGAATTGAAACGCATGAAATGAAACAAACCTATAGCCCACGGGGCTTGCCATCAATTGCACCATAGCGGAATTGAAACCCGCAATATGGCTTACGTCGCCCACCGGGCGCACGTGCCATCAATTGCACCATAGCGGAATTGAAACTTTGGAACTTACAGAATGAATACAATTCACCTGCTGCACCATCAATTGCACCATAGCGGAATTGAAACCATTCAATACTTCAGCCCATCCGCGCATGCCTGTCTCCATCAATTGCACCATAGCGGAATTGAAACATAGTCCTCGGTGTCTCTGAAGTCTCCTGAGACGCGCCATCAATTGCACCATAGCGGAATTGAAACTTCTGCCTTTAATCTTATGATCCAGTCGTCTACTCGGCCATCAATTGCACCATAGCGGAATTGAAACTTTTTCTTCTCCGTATTCTGCACACATGTAGTATTCCATCAATTGCACCATAGCGGAATTGAAACAAACAAAGAACAAACTAAATACTAATACATACTATCCCATCAATTGCACCATAGCGGAATTGAAACTTCTGCCTTTAATCTTATGATCCAGTCGTCTACTCGGCCATCAATTGCACCATAGCGGAATTGAAACAATGTTTCGTGCTTTGATTGCTTTGCCCCTACATACCATCAATTGCACCATAGCGGAATTGAAACGATTTCTTCAATTTTTCTCGATTTGAAAATTGGATTTCCATCAATTGCACCATAGCGGAATTGAAACGTAACGACGTAGGAAATAAACCGGAGTCGAACTGCCATCAATTGCACCATAGCGGAATTGAAACTGATAAATATTCAATTCATCAATTAATAAAACTCTTTCCATCAATTGCACCATAGCGGAATTGAAACTTAATGATGAGGAGTACTTTAGATCTCAACTCGGTCTCCATCAATTGCACCATAGCGGAATTGAAACTCGTGAAACATCTCAATTTTGAAGCGTAGCAATTCCCATCAATTGCACCATAGCGGAATTGAAACTCCCAGGACGTCGCGTCTGTCGGATCGGCTGGAAAGCCATCAATTGCACCATAGCGGAATTGAAACCACAAATACATTTCCACCACTTTGTAAGGTTCGCGCCATCAATTGCACCATAGCGGAATTGAAACTATTTCTTTTATCTTTACTTGAATAGGTAAGAAGCGACCATCAATTGCACCATAGCGGAATTGAAACATTCATATAGGATATTGTTAGCCCCTTTCTTGTTATCCATCAATTGCACGATAGCGGAATTGAAACATGACGATTAGATTTTGTTTGCGTTTTACCCTGAATCCATCAATTGCACCATAGCGGAATTGAAACATTTTAGAAAAGCATTTGAGTTGGCATCTGAAAATGCCATCAATTGCACCATAGCGGAATTGAAACTTAATTAATATATGTGTTTGGGTGCGTTGTTTTGTTTACCATCAATTGCACCATAGCGGAATTGAAACGCATATGTTCGCTCTCATTATAGCAGTAGCATTCTCCATCAATTGCACCATAGCGGAATTGAAACGCTATGTATACGGTGTCTTTGTAGATTTTTCCATTCCCATCAATTGCACCATAGCGGAATTGAAACGTTGAGAGATAAGATGTCAATAAAGGCGTTGAGACCATCAATTGCACCATAGCGGAATTGAAACTTTATACTTCTCATTCTGACTTAACTCACCCCAATACCATCAATTGCACCATAGCGGAATTGAAACTTTCGACCTTTAGACATAAGTTTTCTATCGAAATTACCATCAATTGCACCATAGCGGAATTGAAACTTTTTATCGTTGGGTGTCATCATTGCAAAATAAAGCCATCAATTGCACCATAGCGGAATTGAAACTTTCATTGAGATTGTGCAAATTCAAGTCTTTAATATTCCATCAATTGCACCATAGCGGAATTGAAACGAACCTGTAATGAATATCAATGTTGGATCAATCAACCCCATCAATTGCACCATAGCGGAATTGAAACTGAAGATCGAAAAACTTTATAGTCTTCTTAAGGGCAACCATCAATTGCACCATAGCGGAATTGAAACATCATTAAAAGTGTTTTCATATTAATATCATGATTTCCATCAATTGCACCATAGCGGAATTGAAACGCAAGTCCTCCTCATGCGATAACTCTCCGCCTGGATGCCATCAATTGCACCATAGCGGAATTGATCTGTGAATTAATGATTTCTGTATAGCGTATAATATTATTAAGGTACCAAAAGATCTCTTTAGTTGCCAAATCCCGGCGGGTGATCAAGATGAAATCCGGTAATTTTCTGAAAGGCATTAGCAAAGGATAAAATAGTCCCTTCCCGGTACAAATTTCCAATAATTGTCATGCTCGTGGGATGACCTTTTTTATCGTGGCCCGTAGGAATAGTGACCACGGGATGGCCGGTCAGATTTGTAATCCATAACTGGTTTCTTCCGAGTGTAGGGGCAATGATCACATCGTATCGTAGAAATAACTGATGGATTTCTTCGATGAGTAATTTCCTGAATCGATTGGCCTGCAGGTACTCCACTGCCGGAATAAACCTGGACTGACGAAGTGAATTGGCCCTTGAACGCTGTGATTGCTCCACCATCAGATTGATGTCTCCGAATCGCACGAGATCATCAAACATTGCCCCTGCTTCCGATCTGAGAATAATGTCAAATGCCCGGAACGGATAACTGGAAGGCAGTTCCAAAGAATCCATTTGTAATCCAACCGAATCAAGCAGCTCAATTACCTTCCGCAAATTGTCACCGGCAGCAGTGGTATCCTGATCAATATCCTTGTCGAGAATGGCTATCTTCAGATCCTTCCAGTCCAAAGAACAATCGTAATGAAAACCGGCGTGCCTGGTGGTAGCATCCAATGAGTCCTTGCCTCGCAACACATCAAATACGAACGCACAATCCTCAGCAGAGCGACACATTGGGCCAACTTTGTCCATGGACCACGACAGACTCATTACCCCGTCCCGGCTCACTCTTCCATAGGTGGGTCTCAGACCGGTAATGCCATTTCGATTGCTGGGAGAGGTGATAGAGCCCAACGTTTCCGTACCTAATGAAAATACCACAAGGCCAGCGGCCGTTGCCGATCCCGAACCTGCGGACGAACCACTCGCTCCCTGGGCAGTATCCCAGGGATTTTTGGTTTGGCCTCCATACCACACATCTCCTCGAGCCAAAGCTCCGGATGTCAACTTGGCAATCAATACTGCGCCAGCTTCTTCAAGCTTCCTGACGACAGTGGCTGTATGTTCTATCTCCTGATCCTTATACGGTTCTGCACCCCAGGTAGTCTTATACTCTTGTACGGCAATCAGATCCTTTACACCATAGGGGATGCCGTGTAGTGGTCCGCGATAGATACCATTCGCCAAATCCCGATCAGCCTTTCGGGCTTGTTCCATTGCCAGATTATCGGTGATCGTGACGGCACATTTTAAGACAGGATCATACTTTTTTAATCTTTTTAGAAAAAAACTGGTGAGTTCGACAGATGATATTTTTCTATTTTTTATCAGTTCAGACAATTCTGCAATACTTGCATATGCCAGTTCATCTTCATTCTCGACCATAAGATGTACGGGATCACAATTGACCTTAAGGCCATCTGTAATTTCGGGAAAGACAAAATTTGACGGATGCGGATCGAAGAGGATGGACGGGAAGGTCTCATTTGGGATATGAAAAGTGCGCATGGTATCGTAAGCCTCCAGGTTCCGTTTCAAATAGTTATACATCGTATCGATGTATTGATCTGAAAACTCAAGTCCAATCAACTTTTGAGAGCTCCTAATATCCGCTTTGGAGAACTTGCTTGTGGTGCATGATATCAGAAAGCAACACAGAAATAGTATGATCCATCCGGGCTTCAACATAAGAACAATATAACTTTTTAATCGAAATCATTTTAATAACAAAATATTAATCGAAGCCTGCTCAAAAAGGTAGATTTGGTACAAGGGTGTCATCAATTCAATGAGTGATTAACAAAATTCCAGGTTTTCTCACTCATTGATGAATCCCTAATATTGTAAACTGATTTTAATGGACAACGAATTGATTTATACGATTCCGGCCTTCATCCGGGTCGAAGGATATCCTGAACATGGATTTGTTGCCGGTTTGACCTATGTGATTTTTGAGCCCTCTTATTTGTTCCTGGCTTTTGTGCTTGGCCTATATATCAAAATATATTTTCGGGACAATACCTGGCCAATGATATTTACATTTATTGCTTTTTTAATAACTGGCGGAATGATAGGTATCAATTTCACGATCCCGTTCTATCGAGCACAGATTATCGTCACAACACTGATTCTGTTTGGAACCTTGCTGGGAATTCAAAGACAGCTCTCCAAGGGATTTTTGCTTCTTCTCGTAGGAATCAGCGGGCTTACTTTGGGAAATGTCCTGGGAACTAAAATGCCCCCGATCACATCCCCTGTTCAGTACGTGCCGGGTTTCGCATCAGGAGCGCTTATTGTGGCTTCTGCAGGTGAATACATCGGACGTCATATGGGTGCAGAAAATATGGGCATGATACGGTTTGCAGGCGGGATCATCGTTGGTGTCGGACTGAGTATTCTATGGACCTTGTTTTGAATCATTTATTCAAATGGGATGGATGAAAGTATGTACAGAATCGCATCCGTTTGAGCTTGCAATTCATCATTTCCATCAATAATCTTCCAGTTAACCTGTTTGGTATTCGTCCTTTCAAACATCTTTTTCTGGTATAATTCGTATTTATCCCAATTGGACTGTGCATTCTCATCCACCCTGGACAATTCCCACCTTCTCAACGGATTTTTTCGTACGTCTGCAATGCGTTCTGCTTGAACCTCTTTATCAAGGGTGAAAAATAACTTGCGAATGATAATGCCATCATTATGAATCATTCGCTCAAAATCATTGACCACACTCATAAATTGATTGTACTGTTTTTTGGTGCAAAATCCATTGACGGGTTCTACTACTGCCCGGTTATACCAGCTCCTGTTGAAAAATGTCATTTCCCCGGGCTTGGGCAATTGTTCAATATATCGTTGAAAATACCATTGACCTTTTTCGATTTTCGAAGGTTTGGGAAGTGCGACGGTTCTTGCAGATCTGGGGTTTAATCTTTGCATGATCCTCCTGATCACAATACCTTTCCCACAAAACTCACCACCTTCAAATATGATCAGTATTCTCTTATTGTTCGCGACCACCCAATTTTGCAATTTGATTAATGCTATTTGAAGATCCCTGATTTCCGAATTGAATTGTACGCTCTTTAAAGCTAACTTGAAATCTGGCCGTTCAGATGAAAGAAGGTATTTCAGGCCGCCATTGGCACTCAATTTTTTAAGTTCCTTTTTGGAAAATTTCATCTGTGTTATTTTTCAATCTCAACATAGATCTGTGAAATCGCTGGACAATATTCGGATCGGGATAAATTACGGTGCCGGCATTGAGCTTTCCGGCATATTCAAATTTTGACAAGACATAACGAATGGCCTCCAACCGGGCGCGCCTCTTGTCATTTGAATTTACAATCATCCACGGTGCTACGCTCGTATGGGTTTGATTGAACATCTCTTCCTTGTAATGGGTAAAGACATCCCATTTTTCCAGTGACTTCAAATCTACCGGGCTGAGTTTCCATTGTTTGATCGGATCTTTTTTCCGTGCATTAAATCTCTTTATTTGCTCCTCCTGTGTAATTGAAAACCAAAATTTTATGATGTCCACCCCATTTTCAAACAACATATGTTCGAATTCCGGCACCTGTCTCATGAATTCCTGATATTCTTTTTGTGTGCAAAAACCCATGGCTGGTTCCACTACGGCACGATTGTACCAACTGCGATCAAAAAAGACGACCTCTCCGGAATTTGGAAGCTCTTTAACATGTCTTCTGAAATACCACTGACCTTTTTCAATTTCAGTGGGCTTACTCAGAGCCACCACCCTCATGGATCTTGGATTCAGAAATCGTTCAAATCGGCGAATGGTGCCCCCCTTTCCAGCTGCATCCCGGCCTTCAAAAACGACTACCACTCTTTTTTTCTTTTTCCGGATCCAATTTTGCAACTTCAACAGTTCAATCTGCAATTTCTGAAGTTCATCTTCGTATTTCAGGATGACGGTGACCTTTTCAAGATTGACCTCATGGTCATGCAGTACTTTCACCAGTTGATCCCTGGTTTTGATCTCCCTGACCATTTCATTTGTAAAGCAAAAGTTATCTCCTTTGTTTCTCATTCTTGCCAATCCATAATTCTAAACAAAAAACTGCAAAACTTCCATAAGTTGACTCACTTCTTTGACCTCTTCCCTATCGATGATATGCTCTTTAAACAGGCCATCCCTGTTTACCCAGGCTACTGAAAAACCAAAATGAAGGGCTCCGGCAACGTCCCATTGATTCGAAGAGACAAAGAGAATATCTGACGGGGAACAATTTATATCAGCGGATACTAACTTGTAAACACGAGGTGAAGGTTTATACTCTTTAACCTGATCGGCAGACCAGACCCTGTCAATATAGGGATCCAACGAATTCTTGTGCATTCCGCTTTGTAACATCTCCGGGGTTCCATTGGAAAGGATCCCAATTGTTTGATGGACCTTTAACAGAGCCTCTAAAGAGGAAATTACATCATCGTATATCGTTGGGTGAAAATATAAAGCACCAAAATCGTCTAGTTGTTCTGTCGATGTATGGTATCGCCGGCATCCATCCCGAATCGCGATCTGAGTGATTTCATCAAAGGGAATATACTTTGCCATCAGACTCTTTATCCAGGTATATTCCAATTGTTTGACACGGGCATGACGAAGAATCTCATTTTTGTGCGGGCTGTCAATACCTTCCAACATCAGTGGATCCAGGTTAAACAAGGTCCCAAATGCGTCAAAAATGCATGCTTTGAACATGAATGGATACTTAGAGGTAAGAGTCAATTATAAAACCAAATCTACGTTTTGGTGCCTATTTTCTGTGATTTCCTGAATTTTCAGGAAGAATCCTGCCAGAATTAACATGGGTATCGGGTCACTTGTTTGGCCCAATAAAAATAGAACATAAATTTGAACATATGTCAGTAGAAAAGTGGACTCACATCATCATCATTCTGCTTTTGGCAACTCTGATTATTTCGTGTGGGAGCGAAGAGGAGATTTCTTCCGGGAATATTGAAGAAGAACCGGATTTGGTCAATCAAATGATTTCCATCGCAGAGCAAAATTCATTGAATAAAAATTCCATAGATTGGACAAGCAGCAGAACGGCGATCCACGAAAAACTCGAAAACCTGGGATTCAGATCAGCTGTCATAGAATTACTTCAGATTCTTGATGATAGTCATAGCTTTTATCTTTTCCCGGATGGAAATCAGAGTATTTCTTTTTCCACGATTCAATGTCTTAAAGGAATGAATATGTTTGATGTGGGCAATGACAGCATCGGTTACTTGTCCATCGGGGCATTTTCCGGAACGGACGAACAGGCGTTGAAATTTGTGGATGACCTCCAATTGGTCATCGAGCGACAAGATGGGCCCGAAATCAAATGCTGGGTGATCGACTTAAGCAACAACTCAGGTGGTAACATGTATCCGATGATCGCTGCAATGGGGCCCATAATCGGTGATGGCCCGTTGGGCTATTTCATCGATGCTGATGGCAATGAATTGGAATGGGGTTACGATACGGACGGATCCTATATCCAAAATACAATGAACAAGGTGACCAGGCTGTCAAAACCTTATGTCATGAAATCATCCGGTTATAAAATAGCCGTAATCATCGATAAAATCACTGCCAGCAGTGGTGAGGCGGCAGCTATTTCCCTGAAAGGAGAAGAAAACACCTTGTTTATCGGCAATGCAACTTGCGGACTTTCCACAGCCAATCAAAATTTCAATTTGTCGAATGGTGGAAGCTTTGTTTTGACTGTATCCACCATGTCAGACAGGAATAAAAACATCTATGGTGGACCTGTCCAACCCGATATCATAGAAAATCGTCCTTCAGAAATCCAACGACTGATCATAGAATTCACTGCTCAATAAAAAGATTCACTGGAAGTGACCCATTCACCCAACCACTTAAAATGAGGTATTGGTGATGTCATTGAAGTTGATCTTGTACTTGCCATCCATTCCATTCAGTGCATTTTGATCTCGAAACAAGATGATCTTGCCATCTTCCTGTAGTCCTCCGTCCCGGGTTGGGCAACCCAAATAGGATGTTCGGCAGAAACTTCATAGCTGTACCGGGCGGAAAGTGCTGAAGAACTGAGGAATAACATTCCAAAGGACAAGATAAAAGAGACAAGATCATTCATATCATTACTTTTTTAATTAAAGCAGTTAGCTTTGTTCATTCGCTGCTTTGACTGAGGTTTTATGAGCTCATTCAGATTAACTGTTGCCACAAGTTCTTCTATATTTGGGCCTTTATTACGATCACTCTTTATGAACTCCGGGGATATTTCTTCTGACTCCAAATGGAGATGTCAATTATTCGGCATCACAATCTGTACTTCGGAAGTTGCGACGTACCGTGATCTGCTTGAGAAAAGTATGAAGTTTGAATGTAACGGGCCATTTCATGCAACTAAGGATGAGATGACCAGGGTGATAAGTGCATGGGGGCTTGAAGGAGAGCATAATTTCAACACATATTACCTGGCATCCGGTAATCCTTCCCCGGGATTGGTTGTCAGAATCTTAGAAATAAATAGTCGTTCGGCCCTCAATTCAGGGACTCCTGGTCTTGATTTGAACGCCCTCCAGTCATTGAATTTTTTGACGAACAAAACGAAAAAGCTATCGAAATCACTTGAAGACAATCAATTCAAATCAAATTATAAGAAGAAGAAAGCTCAATACGGGCAAAGGTCGCTGGAACAGAGTCAATTTGTCGGTCCGGATCACTTTCTCATCAATCATTTGCAGGATAGAGAAATCGAAGGAAGTCCCTTCCCAACATTGAATTCTGTTGATTTGTCAATCCCTGATGTCGATAGTGAATCTGATTTTTTTTATAAAGTCCTGGCCCAGAGATCTGTAGTCAATAAGAAGGAAAGCAATTCTATCAATGCCTCTTTCAAAAAGAATTTCAAGAAAGTTTCCTCCGTGAAAGTGGTTCAGTCAGAGGCCTTGTCCGATACGGCTCTTCGCCTGGTACAAATGACGAAAGAATCGAAACAAGAAAAGTTGAGTCAACCACCATCATTACAAAGAAGGGGATGGCTCACCTTCGAAAGTAATGATATAGGTGAGACTTTATCCAGGGCACATGCAGGTCAATTCAAGGTGTATAAGACTCCCAGAAAGGTTGGTGATCCATTTTATGGGGAAGCAATTGCCATGTCGCTGCATTCACCTTCAGGTTTGCTCATAGAGGTGTTCAACAGGCTTTGATTTCATCACATTTTCAACAGTCTTTTCTTGATCACTTTATCAATGAATCTTGGCGGAAGAAGTCTTGGAAGAGTCCAATTCGAAAATTTTTGGGGAACAAGTGCATACCTGGTTTTTGGTTTTTGCTTTTGAGAAATATCAACAACCCTTTTGCCGATAAATTCGATGGACAATCCCTTTTCCGCATTTTTCATAGCACCTTTGAAAAACCCTTTCAGGATGCTCGCGTATGGAGTATCCTGATACATATCCCGGCGAAACCCTTTGCCCCAAATAGGAGTCTTAACCGCCCCGGGTCCAATGATGATCACATCAATACCATAAATCAGCAATTCTCGCCGCATACTTTTGGACAATCCTTCAAGCGCGTGTTTACTGCCTACATAGGCTGCAACAAAAGGTGCGGCAAACTTGCCCGCCACACTGCTGATGTTGATGATCTTTCCTGGTGGCATCGGATGATCTTCTCTTGCGCCCAATAAAGGAAGAAATGCCCTGGTCACCCTCATTGCTCCAAAAACATTGATTTCAAAATGACGAATAATCTCTTCCATGGATTGATATTGAATAGGACCACCGATGGCAATGCCGGCATTATTCAACAGGCAAAATAACCCCTTATCACCGATTTCACTGTTGACTTTATCAAAGGCCGCATCAATGCTTTCCTGGTCAGTTACATCAAATATCAACGGAATCAATGAATCGCCAAATTCACTATTCAAACGATTTGCATCATTTTCATTGCGAACACTTCCATAGACGCGGTATCCCCTGCGTATGTATTCCTTTGCAATACCATACCCGATTCCGGTAGAGACACCCGTGATCAATACATTATGTTCCATTCCATCAAAATTCAAATTGTCTAAAAGGGATCAGGGCCATTAGTCTATAAGATTATATTTTCCAAAATATAGTCGGGCCGGACGCCTGTGCTGTCTATCAATAGTTGTGCATTGGCCTTTGTGGTATTGCCGGACAGGACCAAAGCCGTTCGGGTGCCAAACCGGTTCCCTCCCAGAATATCGGTATGTAAGGTATCTCCCACCATGAGGACATCACTTCTTTCTATCTGGTGACCTACTTTGAGTAGTTCATCGAAGGCATACGAAAACATCTGTGAATCGGGTTTTCCAAACTTTATAAAATTCCTTCTAATCACATTTTCTATCAATTGGGCAATTCCACCAGTAGCCAGCGATACGTCGTTTTTTGTTACCGGATAAATTTGATCTGTATTGGCTATAATGACCGGGATATTAACTCTTCTTAAAATATTCAAACAATGATTGATTGTTGAGCGCCAGTCATACCCTTCATCATCAAGAAAGACGATGGCCGAAATTTCCCCGGACATCTCCAGGTCAATTTGATGCACCGGTACTGCCCTTCCATGATCCTGAAGAATGATCTCGGCAGCCTGTTCGGTTCCTATATAAGCAATGATTCCTGCGTGTATTTTGAATTTCAGATACAATCGCGCCATCATACCGGATGTCACGACATGATAGGGCTCAATTCCTTTGAGACCCATTTCATCAAACTTTTCTACCTGGGCAATCTGACTTCTCGAAGCATCATTGGTGAGAATTCTGAATGGTATTCCGTTGCCATTGAGAAAATCGATGGTGCCCTGGATCCCGGGAATCAAACCCTGGTGATTCTTAATCACTCCATAAGAATCGAGAAAAACCACCCTGTATACACTGAGCAGGTCCGCTGCTCGTACCAAATTCATTCTTCGATATTTAAAGCATTTATCAATAATTCGGAATTAAAAGTATCAACGTCATGCAGGTGTTGATTTAAAGCATCTTCTCTCAATTGGTCTGCATATGGAGCATTGAAAAAGTACCCGCCATGCCTGATTACATAATTCAAAATAAAGAATCGGTAAGCTTCTTTTATCATAAGAACTTCTGTTCTCTTCAAAGGAAAGATTTGATGGTAAGACTGTAAAAACGTAATAAACCTCTCTTCCTGGAGCGTACTCATGTTGTAGGTAAACGCTGTCTGATCTCCAGCTTCAGAAACGACACGGCTCAAAAAATAGAAATCCAAGACCCTGGTTGTCGTGCGGAACCAGTCATAGTCCCAACGCGAAAACAAACAAAAATTCGCATCGACTGAAAAATTGCCAATGTTCCAATCGATAAATACGGGAATCAAGTCGTCTTCATTTAAAGACAGATCACTTACCTCTTTTTTGAATTGTCCGCAATGATTTAAGACGAGTTGCTTGTGCTCCTCATTTTTCACAATCGATTTGGGGGATCTTATATAGTCTTCAATCAAACCAATATCTTTCAGCAGGGATTTGGAAGATGGGGGCAGTGTATGTCTTACGAGATGACACGCTTTATGAAACTCTGCCACTTGTTTGCCCAGTGTAATGATTTGACCGAGGTTCATTTTTCTGGGAGGTCTCAAATTGATTTTTATCGGTCTGTAAAACACAATGGCAGCATCGATTTCGTAATTCTTGAAACGATGAATAAAGATGGAATCACCCTTCATTAATGACCTGGAAAGAAAATATTCAAAGGGAAAAGGTAGATTATTGGACAACACATTGATAATCGTGTGGTCTTCAACAAAGTCTTCATATTTTCCAAAATGGCTCAATTTTGCAATTACAAAATTGCCATCTTCAAGGCTGATCTTATAGACGTGATTGGTCGAAACCATGACACTGATATCGGTAATGTCCACCACTCTTCTTGAACTGTCATATTCGATCCACGCATATCTGACTATTGTGATGAAATCAACATTGTCCATATTCCCAGTTCCTTGAGTACTTTTGTTCTACTAAGTTACCAAAATGTTCTAGCCTTATTGAGTATTCCGCTTTCGCAATATTTCAGTCTTACCACGATGAATGACATGACTATTTCGCAGGAAATCCTGAGCTACCTGACACACATGGGAGCCCTTGAGTTTTTTGGATTGGTATTCGGATTGCTTTGTGTCTACTTCTTGGTCAAAGAAAATATTCTGACGTGGATCTGCGGGATTATATACATCCTCATATCATTTGTCGTCTTTTGGAATGCAAGGTTATATGGCGACTTCTTATTGCATGTGATCTTTTTGATCCTGAATATTTATGGCTGGATTCATTGGGTAAAAGGCGGTTCAAAAGATACATCTGATGTACTGCCCATAACGCACAGCACCTTGAAAGAATCAATTCTTCTGACCTTTCTATCCATAGCCGGAATCATGATTTTTCAACAAGGTTTATTGAGAGGACCAGGACTTATTGAAAATATGCCCCCTGCTGATTTACCATTTTGGGATAGTACCACTTCAGTACTGAGCATTACAGGTATGTGGCTAACAGCCCGGAAAAAATTGGATAATTGGTACTACTGGTTGATGGTCGATATTCTTGCCACTGGCATCTATTATTACAAAGGCATGTACTTTTACAGCTTGTTGTACTTTATCTACATTGGACTTGCCTTGACCGGATTGCTCGCATGGAAAAAGAAAATGAATGCTTTACCGTGAAAAAGATCGTCGTCACTGGTGTAGAATGCTCCGGAAAAACAACCTTGTCCAGGGCTCTTGCTCAACGATATGACCTCTTCTATATTTCCGAATTCTCTCGTGAATATCTGCACAACCTTCAAAGGGACTATGAAATAAGTGATCTGAACAAAATCGCCCTGGAACAATACCGCAGTGAATTTGTCAATGAAACTTATGAAGGGCCGGGCATCATTTGTGATACCAGTTTGTTGGTCATTAAAGTCTGGAGCCAGGTAAAATATGGACAGGCACATCCGCTGATCAATTCTTTGCTCCAGTTAAGTCTGCCGGATCTTTACATTCTACCTGACTACAATATTCCCTTTGAAGAGGATCCTTTAAGAGAAAGCCGCCAGATCAGACCTGAATTATTCGAAAAATATAGGGAGGAAGTGCAAAAAACCGGAGTCGACCATGTGATCGTAAGCGGGAGTACCGAGGAGCGAATAAAACAATTGGATTTGACTTTGATTTCTTTGCTCGGGAATTATAGTTAGCCTATCTTGCATCAAATTCGAGAAGGGGTGCCTGACTACAAGGCTGAGATCATACCCTTTGACCTGAACCAGGTAATACTGGCGTAGGAATCTCTGACCAGAACATCCCGCCACCCTTCTCATAAACATCATACTGAGCAATGAGAAGAATCTTTATTTCAATATTATTTACATCTTCCATACATCTTTGTGGTCAGGAAGTTCTTTATGATTCCCTTGATCTCAAACAGGTTTTCATCAAGGCCTCTCGCTCTTCGAACGTAGACCCTCTAAGCTTTCAAACGATTCAATCAGCGCAGATCGAAAAAGTGTATAGTGGCCAGGATCCCTCCGTCTTATTGCAGCAGCTGTCTCCCTCTATTGTGTCTTATTCCGATGCAGGTACGGACATCGGAAATTATGCGCAGTTCAGGATGAGAGGTATTTCGCAATCAAGGATTAATGTAACACTGAACGGAGTTCCTCTGAACGACATGATTGACCAGGGAGTTTTCTTTTCGAATTTTTCAGACTTTGGCAATAGTGTAGAAAGTGTTCAGGTACAGCGCGGTGTAGGTGCATCCGGAATTGGAGTGGCATCATATGGAGGTTCTGTAAATTTTGAGTCGGTGAATGTCTTTACGACCACGGCCGGCTCTAACCTGGAACTGACCACAGGTTCATTTGGCACCTTGCGCACTTCGGCTGAAATCAATACGGGAAAACTGAGTAATGGAGTTGGTGCTTATGGACGAATCACCAGAACTTCTGTCAATGGTTACAAAGAACATTCTGCTTCTGACTCTTATTCGATATTCGGTTCAATTGGACATGCAGGAAATCAACACGTGGTCAAGTTAACTGGCTTTATGGGAAAGACTCAAAATGACCAGTCCTATCTTCCCGTATTACTCGATGATATCAACGTGAATCCCAAAACAAACTACAATCATCCCAATGATACGGATGATTTTGAGCAGGAGTTAATCCAATTGCAATATTCCAACAGCTTGAATAGCAATACAAGCATTGACGCGACTTTGTATTATGGTGGTGCACGCGGAGTATTTCCGTTTGCCACTGATGATGAAACACAATGTGTCTTCGGACTTACCAACGATCACTATGGGATCATGTCGCATCTCAATATTGAAAATGAAAATATAACCATCCGTGGTGGAATTCAGGCTTATCAATTTGACCGGACCAATTTTGAATATCTGGCTCCGAATGTTTCCAATCCAATTGATCGGGATCATTCTGGCAAGACCGAGATTAGCACCTTTGCCAAAGTAAATTATGACATAGACCGGGTAAGCTTATTTGGGAATGTACAATTGAGAAATGTTGATCTCTCGTTGCGCCCGGACCCGGAGCTTGCAACCGGTATCAACTTTGACAAAAATTGGTTTTTCCTTAACTGGATTTTTGGTTTGAATTATCAACTCAATGATGTTCATTCATTCTATGCCTCGTATGGACGCACCAGTCGTGAACCTACGAGGTCGGACATCAGGAATGGTGCGGTCCTGGAAGAAAATGTAAATGATATGGAACTTGGATGGAGAATCTCCAATGAAAATCTGACGCTTTCTGCCAATGTTTTCCACATGAATTTTACGAATGAAATATCCCAGGTGGGCGCCTTGATGGAAAGGTCATACATGGATATTCGTCAAAATGTGCCACGAAGCAAACGGTCTGGCATCGAACTTCAGATGGGATACCAGGTTGCAGAAAGTACTTCTTTCACGTTCAATGCATCATATTTAACCACCAATGTAGATGAATTCAATACCGGCGACCAGACCTTGACCGATGTCCGCCATATTTTTGCCCCTAAATGGATTTTCAGGCCACAATTCCAATTTGATCTTGTAAACGATCTTGAAATCATCCTTTCAGGTCGATATGTGAGTACGTCATTTATGGAACTGGCTAACCTGCCTGGATTTGAGTTGCCTGCACATGCCGTCGTGAATACCCAGGTCAACTGGAAATTAACCGAGCGGTTTTCTTGTTCACTGATGCTGAACAATCTTCCCGATGAGCAGTATTTTACAGATGGAGCTCCGGTAGATCTGGACTTTGATGGCTTGGTCGAAGGTCCGGGATATAGAATTCAACCGCCACGGCATTTTTATGCTGTCTTTAGGGTACATTTATGAATACATTCCCGGCAAGAGGGAGTAAGTAAAACAACAGAAATGAATCGAGGTGATATCAATATTATTCCGGAATATTTCAAGCGTTATGTGGAACTTATTCCTGAGGATATGGGGGCTCATGAAGCACTTGTGAAATACGGTTCGGATTATGTTCTTGGCCAGAGGGAAAAGTACAAAGGTATTGGAGACCGGGTGTATGAAGCCGGCAAATGGAATATCAAACAATCTCTTGTTCACCTTATTGATGGAGAGCGTGTCTTTGCTTATCGGGCGCTTCGCTTTGCCAGGGGGGATCAGACTCCTTTGCCTGGATTCGATCAGGATCTTTATGCCCGGGCTGCAGATGTTTCTTCCAGAAGTCTGGAGAGCATTCTTGAGGAATTCCAGGCGACAAGGAATGCCACCATTCAATTGTACAAATCATTTGGGAATGAAGAATTACGTTGTGTTGGCAAGGCATCCGGTATGGACGTTTCAGTACTCGCCCTGGGTTTTATGATCAGCGGTCATGTCGTCCATCATCAGAAAATCTTTGAAGAGAGATATTATCCACTTGTGGATTTGACAATTGGTTAAAACTTCCTTGATTGTATTAAAATTCAACACCGATCCGGATTCCGATCGCATCCATTGCGGGATTGCGTTCCCTTCCCTTTATATCAGCATTCGAAATATGATAATTCAGGAATTTGATATGCCACCACCGTTGATTGATATTCAGCTCGAATGCGAGGCCATAATGAGTCGTGAAATTGAAATGAGTGCCTCCGACCGGATAGGCCTCCAGAAAAATGTTTGGACCGACTCCGTTGTCATAGGATAACCTCCATTGATCTTTTCGAAAGATGTGCCACTGGAACCAGACAAAAACATTCAAGCCAAATGCTTCATTCTCTTCGGTATTTACCACGTACAATCGATTTCCGCCACCCAATGAAATGAATTTGCGCAGTACAATGCCATACCTGAATTCGGGGACCATCAATGTTGACAGCGGATCTCTTTTATATTCCTGGAATACACCAAAGGAAAATTCCCGGAATTTTTGACGCAACGATCTGTCGTCTTTCTGCAAGAGCAGCCGGATACCGAGCCCTCCCAAATTATAGCCGAGGAGTTTGCTATCCCCAAAATCAACAAAACCGAGATCATTGGGGTCTCTCCAGTCCCACCCGGACTGACCCTTTACTTGATCATTGGAAATGATCAATAGAACAAGGAGGTAGCAGATTCTGAAGGTCATGAAGGAAACATGAAGTATAGGTCGAAAATCTTAATTTGGCGAATGATTAAAAAAACAGGTGGGATGTTCGATAATATTAACTCCAGCGCTTCCATATTATTTCTAATGATGATGATCTTTCTTTTAATTGATGTACCCAATGTTCACAGTCAATGTGATCCTTTGCCCGGAACGATACTCCGTACAAATCAAAATACATTTTCCTTCGATTCTCTGGCAATATTGTCTGCTCCCATACTGTGGTTCTCACCCGATGAGCCAAACCTGCTGGATGAGGAAGAAAAAATTCAGCTTCCCAATACTTTTCCTTTTGATCAACCTTCAGGGGTGCCCGTCGTGTACTACAAGATCAAGCGGATTTATTCTACCCAAAAAAGAGTGAGATTAAGGACAGCTGAGACCCGGGAGCTGCGCAGTTCAAATATCGATCTTTCGAAAATCAGCAGTTACGAAATTGAATACTACTGTTATTATAATGAAGAGACCGGACTAGGAGGACATCCTCATGATATAGAGTCCGTGGCATTTCAGATCCAGGTAAACCATCATCCTGATTGTACCGAACACAAATATTCGATGGATGTGAAAAGAGTAGTAGCGAGGGCACACGGATTGTACTGGTTCGAAAATGCCCTGAACGTTGACGATCAAACGGTCTTTCCTGTTTCCATCCTGGTCGAAGAAGGAAAGCATGCGAATTGTACCGATAAAAATGCAGACGGCATTTACACGCCCGGTTTTGATGTAACGGAAAAGGTCAATGATGCATGGGGAGTCCGGGACATCATTAGTACAGGAAAATTATTTTCCGGAGGATTTCAGGGTTGGATGGCCAAGGAACGTACGCCCAAATCGATCCTTCTTCCTCCCAAATCAGATGTCAACGAATCCATTGATAAGATCAGGGAAAGATTCCCGGGAAACAAGATGAATACGAGGTATGTGATAAGACAGTTTCCCGATATGCCTTCTGACTTGAAGGACAAAACATTGATCAAAAAAATCAACGAAAAACGTCATAAGAACTGGCCAAAATTGATCACGGGTGTACATCCTGATCAGACCATCTTGCGACTTTCTAAGGACAATAAGCTGAGAAACAAGTGGGGCATCTCATACCGATTTGACAATCAATCCGCTTTTAGTTTTTCAGCGCCCTTGCTCTTATTTCGACATGTCGAAGCACCGATGACAGGGGGATGGTTTTACAATAAACTCTACACTGGAGATGGCGACTCTTTTGGGAATGAATTGAGCACCTTGTTCGGTCACCAGATCCAGCATACGAACTCGGCATCAAGATGGATCGATTCGTATATGGGTTTCGGCTACGAGTGGGTAGATGTGGATTATGAGTTGGGCAGTACGGAAATCAAGACTTACCTGGTAACTGAAATCGGCATGAAAATCAGGCTAAACATCACAAAGACACCTTTGAAGTTCTTGAAGGTGTTGGGAACAGACTATTGGGGGATTCGGTTCGGATGGAAAAACCTCGGCTTTAGTCCTTTTGAGTACAGTGGATTTGTTGTGGAAATCGGTGCCGGAGCTTTTTGAGATTTATTTATATTTAAAAAAAGTTTAATACGATGATCAGGAAGATATTCAATAACGAGCTGCGCAATGTCGACATGAGTCTGCTCATTTTACGGGTCGCCGCCAGTGCTTTCATGATAACTCATGGGTGGGGTAAGTTTCTCAAGGTGCTCAATGGTGATTTCAGTTTTGGAGACCCCATAGGTCTGGGTCCTGCCTTATCGTTGATCTTAGCTGCGTTAGCAGAATTTATATGTTCCATTATGATCATTGTAGGATTTAAGGGTCGATTTGCAAGTATCTTCATTATGATAACAATGTTAGTCGCAGGGCTGATCCAACATGCCGACGATGGGTGGAGAAGACAGGAGTTTCCACTGCTTTACTTTTTTGTATTCTTAACCATATTTCTCATGGGTACCGGTAAGTACAGTATAGACGGAAGACCAGATGAGAAATGAAGAGGATTTAACGGTTTCTTTAGATAAATTGGACCCCAATTCTCGTCTTACTATTAAATGGATTAAATGAGATTTCTTCTGACCATATGCTCCATTCTACTGATTGCCGGAAGTGCCGTAAGCCAGGATCGAAAGGCAAAAAAAATCCTTGATAAATTAAGTTCGAGGTATACCAGCCTGTCCAGTATATCCATTGATTTTGATCTGACGATCCAATATCCTGATGAGGAAGCTTTTACCTATCCCTCTTCAGTGATTCAACAGGGCGATAAATTTGTCTTTACGAATGACGAACATGAATATTATGGCAATGGCGAAGAAATCTGGATATATATAGCTGATCAAAACGAGGTTCAGATCAATGATTTTGAAGAAGACGAATCGGAGGACTATTTCATCACTCCTATGGATCTTTTGAATCAGTATAAAAATGATCAGTTTAAATACAGGATGTATAACGAACAGGGAAATACAAAGACCATCGAATTCATTCCTACCGATGATTTTGCCGATTACTCGAAGTTTAGAATTACGGTCAACGAAAAAAAATCCGAGATATCATACATAGAAGGCTTTGGAAAGGATGGAAGTAAGATTGATGTAGATATTTCAAAAGTAGTGGAGAATCAGACCTATGCAGATAGTTTGTTTGAATTTGATAAGAGTAAATATCCAGGTGTTCGTGTTGAAGATTTACGACTGTAATATCATCCTCGTCTGGTTCGCAGGTCATTCACTCATCCTCTATTTTAAATAACGGATTATAGATCAAGCCGATCAGGTTGCCCCAGGGATCCTTCACCGTAGCTACCATAAGTGGTCCACCTACATTCATCGGAGATGTACTCGGCGTTGCCCCCAGACCAACTATGCGATCAAATTCAGCCTGAATATCTTCCACACCCCAATAAGAGATCACAGTGGCTGGTTTTTCAGTTGTGGGGTTCTCTTCAGGCTGCAAGCCCAATTCATAACCCCCAATATTGAAACCCACATAGTAAGGTTCATCAAAGTATTGCTTCGTTTCAAACACCTGCCCATACCATTCTTTGGCTTTGTTGATGTCTCCCACTTTATAAATTGTCGTTCTCAATCCCAGCATAGCTTATTTTTTATTTCGATCATTTAATCATTTGCCGACGAAGGCGAAGCCTTGTATGGCCTGCCTGGCATGCCCGCCCGGCTGTCAAATTCATCGGTCGGACGGGTTGATGCAAACAGTCAGACAGGCATCCCCGACATCACGCTTGGCGTGATCGTCAGGACTTAATTCACCACAAATTGACACAGATTAACGGATGTCAATCATTTGCTCAAAATTCAAAATTATTCATCCACCTCATACCTGGCCGGAACGCCTTCCCTGGGAATCGTTCGTTGTATCAGGTGGCGAATGTCTTCGTTGGCCGTTTTCAGATCCTCTGCCCGCAGGTACATCATGTGGCCACTGCGATAGCCTTTAAAACTCAGCCTGTCCTTCATCTTCCCACTTGGGTCCAACTGCCACATCGTGTATTTGGCATTGAAGTAGGTGGTGGCACCATCATAGTAGCCGGATTGAATCATCACATTCAAATATGGGTTTTGAGCCATAGCCTGCCTCAAATTTTCTCCTGTATTGTCTCCGGACCGATCCCAAGGTCTGACAGGACCAAACATATTGTATTTAATGTCTGTCTTAAATTTCAGATGCTCGCGCAGATAAAAATTGATCGCCGGGGTAAATGAATGCAACCAGGATGTGAGTTCGGAATTAAAATCCGGCCGGGTGCCCGCGTCCTTTTTATCGAGTCCAAGATATCTCGAATCCAGACGCCCTATTGTATATCCTTTATCGCGAAGAAGGTCTTTCCAAAAGAAAGATGTAGGAACATCCATATTATTCTGTTCAATAGACTCTTCAGACAGGCCTGAGTAATAGGACATTTTTGAAATGACTTCCTTCCTCTTTTCATCATCCAGGAAACCTCCCATAACCATGGCAGGGAGAAGTTCATTAATAGTATATGTTTCAACCTCCTCTAAGACATCCGGCAAATCCCTGTTTTGAAGTTCGGGAGGCAACGCCTTTTGATACCATGCAGCCGCTGCAAAGTAAGGCAACCTGTTAGCCGCTCCTACGGGTCCATCTCTTTTAATCCCGATTCCGGTCGGTGAGACCAGAATAACGCCATTCAGATACATCCATTGCCGGTTTTGTAATTCAAGTGCGAGCCCGGAGACGCGGGTTGTACCATAACTTTCGCCAATGAGATATTTGGGAGACGTCCACCGGTTTTTTCTTGTTACGAAGCTGTTGATCCATTCGGCAAGGTATTTAATGTCCTGATTGACTCCGAAAAACATCTTTTTGGCGTCCACTTCCTTATCGAGTACGCGAGAATAACCGGTGTTCACCGGATTTACATATACGATATCGGCTACATCAAGTATGGTATGAGGATTTTCTTTCACACCATAGGGTTGTACTGGAAATCCTTCATCATCGATGATTAAAATACGCGGTCCGGTGTAAGCGAGATGCATCCAGACTGAAGCAGATCCGGGACCTCCATTGAAGGAAATGACCAAAGGACGAGAGGATCGATCGTCAATGCCATCGCGTGTATAATACGTATAAAACAGGGATGCCACCACCTTACCCTCTTCATCCCAGACGGGTTGAGTCCCGCACTCAGCCATATAGTTGATCTTTTGATTTTGCACCGAGACGGAATGATTTGTCACTACAACCGTATCAGACGGGAGCATGCGATCCTGGGCATCGGTAGGCAAAACAAAAGATATAAAAATGGAAAGGAGAAATGAGCGAAACATGGTTGGTCAAATTTTGGGGAAAAGATAGAAATTTCTTTCGACTGGCTCAAGATGAAGTGGACAAGGGGTTTTATACCCCTTGCCTGCCGTAGAGAATATACTTACCTCGATCTGCTTAGCAGATTCCGGAACGAACGGCCTTTACGGCGAGATCCACCGTATTGCGTGCGTCAAACTTCAATATTAGGTTTCGTTTATGTGTCTCGACGGTGCCTTGAGATATATAAAGTTTGTTACCAATTTCCTTTGCGGTGAAACCATTACAAATTTCATGGAGGATTTCGAGTTCACGTCTGGAGGGATATATGTTTTTCATGGTAGATTGATTCATTAATACTCCAAATTAGTTGGAACCGCAGCTATAAAAAACTTCAATTTTTCCCATTTTCCTCAATTCTTATAAGGAGTTATTTTTCATATATTATTGTTATTCAATCATTTATAATATATTTTATTACTATATTTCACGTTTACTTAAATGATCATTTCTATATAGGGGTATGGGCTTAGTCAGATTCATCTATCGGTTCTTTTCTAAGTAATTCAAGGAATATGAGAATCGCACAATACCTGGAATCATTTGACACCAGGGACTGGAGATCCTTCAGGACTTTTATTGATCAGAGGACCCAAAAACACTCCGATATTGCCATACTAACTCAATATATACATGAGAACCGATTGAAAAACCTGAAAGACTTACTTAATCCTGATCGAATAAGGAAAAATCTCTTTACTTCGAAATCCAGGAAAAATATCATGAATTTATATTCGAACTGCGTCTCACTGATCAAAGAATATCTCATTCTGGATCAGCTCGAAAACGAAAATTATGAAAGGCAAATTCTTCTCATAAAAGCACTGAACAGGAGGAAGTTATATAAAGAAGCAGATCGTCTCGTGGATAAATCCCGGCAACAACTCACCACTGAAAAGATCAGTTGGTGGAATGGTCTTTATCAACAAAGAGTCATCCATGAACACTACTTCTCGGATAATCCATCAAAAAATGAAAGTTCTTATGCTGAACTTCAATTTCTTATAAATTCTACCGAAAGATACCATGAACAAATGCGTGCATTATATCATTTTGAAACACACAACAGTTTAAAGCTGAATAAGATCTCCTATTTGAAAATTGCAGATAGTTATGAACATGATGCGGACTCCAAAAATGAAATTTCAATAATTCTAAACAAGCTATTTAAAGTAAGAATTGAGAATAATCATCAAGAAGCTTTAGAATTAAGAAATATACTTAACAAGAAACATAAAGAATTAAGCGATGATTTGAGGCTTCTTATATACCTGGTTCTACGAATGTTTTATGCCAGAGAAGCAAATCGGGGAAAATTAGAAATGGCTATAGATATTTTCGAATTACACAAATTGATGACGGAAAACAAATACCTGATTTCTAATAAACAAATATCAGAATTTCAATTTTTGGCCATTGTAGAATTATGCTCCTTCCTAGGAGAAACCGAATGGGGTCATCATTTTGTAAGCGAACATCATGTTTATCTACCGTTCAAACAGAAACGAGAGATACTTGAATTGTCTAATTCTTATCTTCTTTTTGGAGAAGGAAATTTTCAGGAATCATTGGACAACCTTCAGAAAGTATACCCAAAAACGATTAGAGTCAGGGCAATGACGAACAGATTGGAATTGCTTAACTTTTATAAGATCAATAAGGACGACCAATTATTCTTATACACGAAAATTAAAAATTTCAAACTGTATAATTATCGTAACAAAAAGCATATCAGTAAAAAAGCATATCTGGGGTCGACAAATTTTGCCAGGATCTTGAAACTATTAATAGACAACGCCGATACTAAAATTATAAAGGAAAGAATAGATGAAATGGATGTATTATTTTACAGGTTATTCTTTTATAAGGAAATGAAAATGGGCCCGTCAAAGTAAACAGGCCCATCAATAATTCTAAACACCATCATCGTCAGTTTCGATGATTCTTGTTACTTGAGTATTCATCTTTGTAGGATTTTCCAGTGAAAAAATCATCACCTGGAAAAAGCATGGACAAGGCTTCGCCATACTGATATGGGGTATCACATCAGCACTTGGATGTTATCTGTCAACACATGGAATTATGTATATTTCTTCCTCACAGATTCGAAAGGGCAAATCAATGCAGCTTCTATCCAGTGACTTTTATAAATCCAAAAACCTTTGTTTTTGGAAAGTCACTATCTTTTTCAGAGGTGCACATGAATGAATAGGTGACTGTTTGAAGAGTAGTACCTATTGTTACAAACATGTTACCCCTATCAAGTTTATTTTTGAAAATTTCTTAAAATTGTAGATAGGACATTCGAAATTCAGGAAAAGAATAGCAGGCTGTGGACATTATTAGCCGTGTACGAAAGAGTATTGAGGACAGAAATGAAGTGATCAGGACATTATATCAGGATCAGGTAATCAGGAATGCGGTCATCGGTACGCTTGTAAAAATGGGATGTAGTGAAGCAGATGCAAAAGATCATTTTACCGATTCTATCGTCAATTTCATCAAGGCGTGTTACAAGCCGGATTTCGAGATTCGCTCGTCCCTGACAAATTATTTAATAGGTACTGCAAAAAATATTTGGCTAAAGGGGGTAACAAAATCAAAAAGAGAAGGTACTACTTTTAATTACCCTACTGCCATGACAGAACCATCAATAGAAATACACCTGATTTCTTCGGAGCGCAAACAGCTCTTGCATCTTCTTTTGAATCAATTGGATCAGACGTGCAGAAAAGTCCTGACCTTATGGGCAATCAACAAAAAAATGAAGGACATCGCCACCAGAATGTCCTATAAATCAGAAGGTATGGCACGTAAAAAGAAACATCAATGCCTCCGGCGCTTGTATGCTCTGATTGACAGCAACCAACAAATTAAATCAGAATTATCTGAACCATGACCGACTTTTTCGAACATATCGACGCTTATGTAAATGGTCAGTTGAATAAGGACGACCGTCAGAACTTCGAAGAAGAGATGGCAAGAGATACCGATCTGAAAAAAGCTGTCGACAACCATTCAATGGTCTCCGAAGCACTCGAATTGTTAATAGAAGAGGATATAAGAAGTATTGTTGATCAGGTGCAAGAATCTCAAGCAAAAGTTATCCCATTATACAAGAAGAGATGGTTCATTTTCATAGCGGCTACGTTTACGATCTTGTTTGGGGCGTACTTTGGTTTCAGGGCATACCTGGAGTCGTTGTATGGGCATGACCAGGTGTATGCAGATTATTATGAATTTCCGAAAAATCCTTATACTACAAGATCTGTTGAAATTAGCAGTACCACTTTTGAAAGGAGCATGTATCTTTTCGATTTAAGGAGATTTGAAGAAAGCGAATCCTTGTTCCAAGAAATTCTTGCAAATAACTCATCAAATGACGAAAAAGAAATTGCAGCCCTCTATTTGGGCAATATTTACTTCTTACAACAAAAATATCAACAGTCATTGGAGTACTTTGAAATGACCAATGATAAAAGAAAGTATGAAGTAATGGCTCAGATCTTCTATATTCAAGGAGACAAAGAAAAACTGACCAATCTAAATAATGTTCATACCACTGACGAAATCAGATTACTCATCAAGAATTCAAATTCCTGGAGATATAATTTGGTTAAATAGTCCAAGAGCACATAGACTATTCGCATTAATCGCTCTATCAGTATCTATATTAATACTCCATACCGGATGCAGTAAGAAGGTAGACATAATTGAAAAAGCCTATGAATTCTATATTACACAGGATACCATATCTCTATTTGAATTAACAGAAGAACTCAAATCCGACACTTCAGCTCTAGAGTTTAAAGTAATCAATCAGTTCGCTGAACTGTCAAAAGGAAATTTTGAATTGGATCATGGGATTAGGGATACAAGTGATATTTGGTATAAAATTTTTCAGGGTAAAAAAAACTACTATGATGGTCATTTTTACGATGCCAGGATTAAGATAAAAAATTACCTAGAGAAACACTCAAACTATCCTTATTACATCCAGAATGAAATCGCCACCCTCGAATTATTAACATTAAGACATATTACTTCTGAGAGAGATTATCCTAAACAATTATATGCTTATTTAAATTCAAGAAAGGTTTCAAATGACATTAAAAGCTTACCAACAATTGTACAATATATTCACTATTCAGAATATTTAAATACGTGGGGACAGACAAAATTCGCTCTTGGAATATTAATAGCCTGCAAATCATGGCTTTCAAGGCAAAAATTGCATTATCCTGAAGCTTATGCCATCACCATAAACTCACTTATTTCTCAACTAAATAATGAAAACAACCCTGTCTCACTATCCGTGAATGAATTAGCCTTATCACATAATAAAAAATACAAAGTCTTAAAACCTTACTTTGGCAACAACTTGAGCAACTTCGCTTATTTGCATAATAAATATAAAGCTGATAGTTCAGATGTTAATCAATATTTCATTAAAAGTGATAGCATTACGGCCGGGATTAAGCTAAATCAAGTTTACAATCAAATAACAAGGGCCAATGCCGATCTTAATAATAGTAACATTCCTGAGTCCTCCAAATCACTCGAAAACTTAATAAATACTATATCCAAAAATTGCTGTGATAAGTTATGTCAAAACGCAAAAAGAATTATTGGTAGAATTATGATTTCTACGAAAGATAAACAGGGACTTGAGGTTCATAATGATTTATTAAAAAAGGATTGCACAGCACCAGATATAAAGGCATTGGTAGCATATGATCTAGCACTTTCATATAATCTGAATGAAGAAGAAAATATTCCATTAATCAATCATTACATAAACAAGTCTCAACAGTACTTCTCAGAAATATACAGAACTAATAACGTTGAGCACTATTCAAGCATAATTAATCAACTAGGCATACTTAAACTGTCCGTATTAATGGCATCGAATAAATTAGAAAATCTCACTGAATCCAATCTTTATAATATTCTAGCGACCATAGAAAACATAAAGAATAGATCTATTAGATATGGAAAGATAAATTTCAGTCAAATCAGATCCTCGAGCCAAGAAAATGAAAAAAGCACCTATATTTCAGAAATCATAAATAATTTTGAAAAAAACATCGACTACAATTATTCAGGAAATTCCATTTTTGATATTGTTCAAGAATACTCGTCAGATTTATTAGAATATAGACAGAACACTGTTACAGAAGACTTCCAAATTTCAACTGAAAATATAAAAGATATTCAATCGCGATTAAATAGCAATCAAGTATATATCAACAACTTTCATGATGGCGAGGGGTACATCTTCACTTATCTTACAAAACATGACTTAGGAATTCAATATATAAAAGACTCTACCTTGTATTTCCTTGATTCTCTACTCACCGAAATTAGCACTGAACCCAAAAAAAGACAATACGACTTTCAAGATAATCTAGAATTTTTGAGTAAGATAATCCTCAGTGAGGTCGACCTCAATTCTATAGATCACATTATCGTAAACTCAAATCACATCTTTGAAAAACTTCCTTTTGAGCTATTATTTGAACCTGAAACAAATAATTACATACTACTAACGAAATCCGTTTCATACATATCATCCGTAGAGGGCATTCTTAATCTAAAGAATAATGAGGTATCAAGAAAATCAATTCTGTTCAGTCTTTATTCAAACCAAAACACCATTAAGGATCTTAACATTAAGGAACTTCCTGAACTACATTCTTCGATTTTAGAATTAGATATGATCAAATCATTAAGGCAGAATTATGTTATCAAAGTACTCTCCGGTTCAAACTTTACCAAAAAAGCTTTTAAAAATTCATATTCAGAATACGGCTTACTTCACTTTAACACACACTCGAATTCTAGCTCTTCATATCTTTATGATAATTATCTATACTTCAGAGATAAAAATGGAACACCGACAAAACTCTACGGATTTCAAATCAATCAATTTGATTTTCACGATAAGACTATTATTCTAGGTTCTTGTAATAGTGGATCCGGAAAGGCGCTAAAAGGAGAAGGAACTATATCTATCTCCAGGCATTTTCTCAATGCTGGCGCAAATTCTGTAATTAAATCTATTTGGGAAATTAACGATAAATCATCTTCAGATATATTAAAGGCCTTTTATGACTATATTCAATATCAAACGATACTTGAAAGCTTAATGGAGGCCAAACGGAAGTACATAAGGAAATATGACAATTCTAAACTTTCTCATCCATACTATTGGTCTTCAATGATCTATGAGCATTAATCAATCCATCACTTCTATCGTTCATGATACTGTGACTGGTACTTTTTAAAAATCTCTCTTAAGGGAGAAATCATTTGCTCAAGAATTTGACCTTCGATACCGGGATCTTTTGAAATATGAAAATTCAATAACTCAAAACCTCGAAATAAAATTAAATTTTTTCTATAGGCAGTTATTTCGGAGTCCATTCTTAACAAAGCCGGACTAATTTTACTAGTCATCAACAAATTTTCCTGAATCTCAGAGGAAGAAGAGATGTTTGAACTAAAAATATACTCATTCATGGTACTCACGATTGGACTTACCATCTTTGAAGAACCTATAAACTCTCCATTCTCAAAATCAAGCAAATAATCAAATCCATAAGAGTCGCATGAGCAATCACTCATTGTAGGCGCAGGAAAAATAAAATCCTCAATTTTATCGAGTTCGAGTGTTAAATGATGAGGATCATCCTCAAAGTCCCCAAGTAGATCATTTGATTGCAACACTCTCTTAATATTAAACCAACCCATGTCCTCTTTCAACATTCCATACATAATACTCTTACATTCCTTATCATGACCAATTTCCCAAATATGCAAATATTCGTGAACCAACACCCTTACATCAAAAAGATATCTCTGGGTATCAATATAATCAGGTAACAATCTCGCAACTAACATGTAATTACCATAAGAGTTTTGGAGGTTGTATCCAACAACTATATTCGTACTTGGGAGTTGAACTAATTCTTCATCAGAAAGTAAAATAATATTCTTTCTCATGCTTGTGTCATTTGTCACAAACTCCTTACGAACAGAATCAATATTGGAAACTATTATAGTGTCAATTACAAAGATCTGTCTACCGATCATCCCATTCTTTATGTATTCATTAGTACGATGCAAATATTTCCTAATTACTTCAGGGGCGAACTGCGAATCAAAATAGACATAAAAAGTATCCTGAAGCATAACAGAACCAGCCACGTTACAATTATTTAATTCTACCGCCTCACCTCTCTTTAGTACAAAACAAGAATTTGGAGTCATTCCGATAACACCAATATCTTTTGTAACTTCTATTGATGCAGAACCGAGTGGAGCAACAACAACAAAAGGAGATGACAAATACGTCGAATAGATCGCAAAAAATATTGCATATATAATTTCATTGCTCATATCTAAGATTTATTTTTTGTAGTGAAAAGACTTGGGATATCCTAAATGACGGTGCATTGTGTCAACACCAATTAATTGAAGAAGAGTATCATTACCCACTATTATACTATCCTTTGCATGCTCAAAAAAGAGAGGTTTTTCAGTCAGTGGTATTTTATTGCTAAGTATATTTGAAATAAAAAATGTGTCAGGTGGTATATCATATACTGCACTGTCCAAGCCAATTACAATTTTTTGAAATTCTGATCCAGGAATAGGAATTCTACTCCAAATATGACCGTCAACGTGCACACCACGATCAACATGGTCCAATATTTCACCTATGTTATGAAAATTTAGTTTAATTATATCTTTCAACTTATTTATTCGTGAAGATCTTTTCAAATCATAGATTAACGGTACCGAATTAGAATCTTTGAAATCATAGCCAAATGGAATTTCATTTACCAATTTTAATTTTATATAAATGACTGAATCAACCGCAAGTCCTGGCACAATTGAATCAAAAAGAACCAAAGGTAAGTATTCTTGATATTCTTCATGCTCGATAATCGGCCTCAAAAACCCAGGCCCTATAGAAGGCTTATTCATAAATACAAAGCATCTCAAATATTGACCATTTAATACGTCTAATTTTTCATCTATTTTATTTCGCAAATTCTGCGTAATGAAATTAAGAGTATCATTCTCCTTGCGTAGGCTATCTCTTTCTGCCCTAGTTATACTATGTAACAACTTTTCGTCTTTTAAATTTGAAATGTATTGATCACAGCAGCCAGCTATTAAAATTATTGCGAGTACAGTTTGTAGGATTCTAAGCAGATTCATTGCAGAATATTCCAGGGTGATTAATAATAAGATCAATTGTAAATTAGCAACAAATTGATCATTCTAATAAAGCGAGCGATCTATTTACCCATTTCTACATATCCAATTTTACGTAGTGGTTCCCCTTTATTAACACTTCCTCCTTATTATTATATAGACAATATTCTCTAAGTAATTTTTAAATACCAGGATCTTCTAATTACTCTATAAATTCTTCTTTTTATAGAACTACCTTATTTCAAGTATTTAAGAACATTTTGTTCAAAATCCTCCTCCCAAGGGTAACACTGACCTTCCTGTTCCAAACTACTCTCGAAATATTTATTTAATTAAAAATTTGAGAAATGAATTTAACAGGATTAACCAAACAGCAATTGACCATTGCAAAGACACAAGATGCCCAGGCAGATCAGCTCCTGGCATTGGAAAATGTGATCGGTGTCGGGATCGGAAAGAAAATTTCAAGAGGGAAGACCACCAATAAGGAGTGTTTGATGGTTTTTGTGACTTCTAAAATGGACGAAGAAATTCTGAATACTGAGCAAGTCGTACCGAAAAAATTTGGTGTCATACAAACCGACGTAGTAGAAGCAGGTCAGGTATTTGCACTGAGTGATATCCGGCTCAGAAAAAAGGTAAGACCCGCTGAAGGAGGATATAGTGTGGGTCATTACAAAATTACCGCCGGAACGATCGCCACTTCCGTGGTCGATGAAAAACCCCTTCCTGGAATACCCAAGAGTTACTACATTCTGTCCAATAATCACGTATTGGCCAATTCCAACAATGCCAACCTTGGCGATCCGATTTATCAGCCTGGACCTTATGATGGGGGAAACAAGAAATGCACCATTGCCAAATTGTCAAGATTTGTACCGATTCACTTTAATGGAAAGTGTAATTATGTTGATGCAGCCATTGCCGAAGGCGACCTATGTGATCTTGACAGAGAGGTATATTGGTCCGGATACGTCAATGAAGTGTCGACCGCAAAAGTTGGAGAGATCCTACATAAGACCGGAAGGACTACGGGACATACAACCGGCAAAGTACTCGCCATTAATGCAACGGTCAATGTAAACTATGGACAGGGCAATATAGCCAGGTTCTGCAGGCAGATCATAACCACCAATATGGCTGCAGGAGGTGATTCCGGTTCATTGACCATTAATGAAAATAATGAGGGTGTCGGACTCTTGTTTGCAGGATCTACGGTGATCACCATACACAACCATCTCAAGCATGTAATGTCCTTATTGAAAATCAGACTTCACTAATACAATTACAGGACATAGGAGGGGAAGCTTATTACACTCCCCTCTTATGTTTTCACAATTTTCAGTGGTATTCTCATGAAACTTTTCATGTATTCAATAGCGTTAATTTTGACATTTAGCAGTTGCAAAACAAAATATTACGATATGAAATTTGAAGAAGCCTTAAGCAAAGCTCAATCCTGGTCAGAGTTGGAAGGAGTTTATGCGGTTGGTGAATCACTGGATCAAAAAGATAACAAGGTAATCATCGTATTTGCCGATAAAGAGCGACAGGAATATAATGATGAAATTCCTCAGAAATTCCATGGGTACACGGTTTTGTTTTACTACACAGGTGAAATAGTGCCCCTTTCAAATGAAAATAGATAAGAATTATTCAAGCTGAAATATATTCAAATAAGTGCTCTCAATTGAAATAATGAGTTATTTGAAAATGACCCTGCAATAAAAAAACAATCGCCCTAATTCAGGGTATACAATTTTTGGGATTAACACTTTCTCTATAAAAATAGGGATCACAACCTAAGTCTGATTTCGTATCATCGGTGTACTGTAAATACAACCAAATGACTTATAACGAACACCGAATCACACCCCGTGAAATTGAAATCCTTCAATTAATTGCACAAGAATATTCAAATAAAGAGATAGCAGACTTCCTCGATATTTCTATAGGAACCGTGGAGTCACACAGGAAATCTCTTTTCTATAAACTGGATGTAAAAAATATGGCCGGACTCATCCACAAAGCATATCAATTGGGTCTGCTCGAAGTCAAGGAGTGAACCGATCTTTCTATTTTCTAAATAATCACCACCTATACAAAATTGAATAGGTAAAACTATAGATTAACACTTTTTCTATAAAAATGGGGATAGCCGGACCCATTCAAATCCCATAATATAGAATCAGAAAAATGATCCGGGGGTAACACTTGCAATACTTTAAGGACTACTTCACAAATCATCAAATACCAAAAATATGAATCACATCACGAAAAGAGAGCAGGAGATACTGGAACTCGTATCGTACGAAATGTCTACGAAAGAAATTGCCTCCAAATTGTACATCAGTGACCTGACAGTGATGACCCATCGCAGAAATCTGATGCTCAAAATGCAAGTCAAAAACTCTGCAGGCCTGGTCAGGAAAGGATTCGAACATGGACTCCTGCAGGTTTCGCAATAGACACAGGCTCTCGGTCCACACTTCGGCAGGCTCAGGGTGCACACTCAGCATTCAAAACTCAAAATTCAGTCATTCGAAACATCCACCCCCGGCAATCCGATTGCAGGCACATCCCCGGTATCAAAAAACTTCGGTGCCTTTTTCTGTCTCGGCCAAACTTCATCCAGGGTATCCCCGTCATACAAGCGCCCATTTTTCATGACCTGGTCGATCGAATTGGTATAGCGAATATTCACCAAAGGATTGTCATCCAAAATGACCAGATCCGCCAATTTGCCCGCCTCTATGCTTCCAAGATCCTTTTCCAAACCAATCGCTCTCGCTCCCAATATCGTTGCGGTCCTGAGGGCATTATGATTCGTCATTACACCCCCATGTACTGCCCACAGTTCCCAATGATAACCCAGACCCTGCAACTGGCCATGTGAACCCACACCTACTATACCTCCTTTCTCAACGATTTGATTGCACGTCTCGGCGTGTTTTTGAAAGACGTGTTCTTCATCCATAAACCACCCGGGGCGACGACGTGTCTTGGCATCCAACTCCGCCTTGGGTGTGAAGTGATTCAACTTTTCATCATACTGAGGATTTTCTCTGGAATAGAAATAATTCTCGGCCCATGGACCTCCGTAAGCAACAAGCATGGTCGGGGTTACGGCCATTTGAGATTCTGCAACCAGATTCAGTACGTCATCATAAATCGGGTACAAAGGCAATGCATGCTCATGTCCCGGATACCCATCCAGGAGTTGCGTCAGGTTGAGTTTCATATCCAGGGCTCCTTCAGTCGTCGGCATAAGCCCCTGTTCTTTGGCAGCCTTGATCACCCACTGACGATCCTGGCGATTACCCACCATGTACATTTTGATCGTCTTGGTGTCATAGTATTCGGAATATTGCTTGAGTACTTTTTTCGCATGTTCATAATCCGTCATTCTATATGCCCAGAAACCCACTCCCGGTCCGGTACTATAGATGCGTGGTCCCAGGATATCGCCTGCCTCAACCATGTCCTCATAGGTCAGCACATCAGTAGTTGCCGTCTGTGGGTCACGTGTAGTGGTTACACCATAAGCCAGATTGGCCGCATAAAGCCATACATCATTCTTATGCAATCCCCAATTGGGCCACATATGTGCATGCGTATCAACATAGCCCGGAACGATGGTCTTGCCGGACAGACTCCTGCGTGCTACTCCATTTGCTGAGAGGCTTGCCATGTCCCCGACATCCTGTATCCGGTTGTTCCTGATATGCACGTATCCATTCTCGATCACTTCTTCACCATTCATGGTAATGATCCTGGCATCTGTCAATATTACTTCCCCGGATGGAATATCACGAGGCACCATCAATTTCACCTTCAGCTCATCAGCCTGGTAGCCTTCGTCTTCTTCCTCATCTTCCGATCCTGAGTCTGTCGAAGATCCATCTTCCGACTTTGCTTCATCTGACTCTGAGTCCTTCGAAGCATCATTCTCCTCATTCTCTTTTTCTTTTTTCTGTCCTTCGGCTTCTTTTTTCTTTTTCAACTCCCGGGCAACTTTTTTTCCTTCTTCAATGTCATATGAGAAAAAACTGCTGCCCAGGGACCAGTTGACCTTACTTCCATCACCGGACCAATGTGGAAATTCGCCTCCCAATTCGGTCAATTTAGCCGCAGGGAAGATCGCGTTGTCCGGTTTGCTGACATTGATGCCTGGCACCTCGCCCCCGACCATGGGTATCGTGACATAATAAATCTCGTTATTGATCTTTGCCAGTGCCAATTTTCCATTGGGAGACATGGTCATCAGTGATGCATTGGACGGTTTCTTCTTTGGCTCTGTTGCTGTGGGCACCAGCAAACAATGCTGTTCTGTTACAAGGGCCGGAAAGGTAGTCACACCGCTGATCTTGACATGTTGCTTTTCATCAGTACCATCGTACCTGATCGAAATCAAGCCTTTCGTGTTATGATTCAAATAAATCCTTTCTTTTCCTTGAACGAAATGTGGATTGAATCTTCCATTCGCATGAGCGATCTCCTGGATATCACCGCCTTCAGGGCTGATCCATGCAAGCTCTTCATTCGCTCCAAAAGCAAATGGACCAATGGCATTGATATAATTTTGAGCCGCCCCCCTGCTGAATACAATCCGATCCTGATTCGGGTCCCATGCCGGTCTATTATAGTATCCTCCTTCGGCAGTGATCCTTTGAGGAGTACTTTGGGGGGTAATGGACACCGTATAGATATGGCCTTCATTTTCTTCCCAGGTGACATAAGCCAACTTCTTGCTATCTGGTGACCAGCTTGGCATTGCTTCTGTAAAGTCATTATTGGTAATCCTTTGAGGTGTTCCATCCGGATAATCCATGATGTAAAGACGGTTTAAGGCAGTAAATGCAAGTTTTTGTCCATCCGGAGATAAAACGGCATCCCTGATCTGTGTGACCTGCATTTCTGCATCATCACTGATCCGGAAATCAAATCGGACCTCAGGGCCATAGTCAATGACTTCATCAATTTTAAACGGAATGACCGAAGAGACATGGCTTTGTATGTCGATCTTATTGATTTTCCCTCCATAGAAAACTACCAGGTGCTTACTGTCCGGTGTAAAACTCATTGCCGGATAGACTCCCAACCGGGATCGCGCCTCCTGATCATCTCTTTGGACTGGATAAGCCAACCACTCTTCTGCCCCGGTCTTAAGATTTCTTTTCACCAATCCCGTTTTCGTATTGAATCTGGAACCGTATACAAGCCATTTGCCATCAGGTGACAGCGTTGGTGCAAAGGCAGAACCATAGCGATTGGTTTTCCGGTCAATTTCTCCTGTCTCCCTGTCGTAAGTGGCAATCTGGTATTGAGGCATCCTGGCGTTGTATTGCCAGTCATTGGATCTGATCGAAAACCAAATAAATCGTTCATCTGCCCCAAATGCAGGTTCGATGGTCTTTTGGCCTTCAGGCTTCTTGATCAATTGCACCCCTCCTCCCCCATCTTTGTGATACATGTGCATTTTCAGGTTGCGTACACCTTTGGCTGCGATGATATATTCACCATCAGGGGACCATTCAGCGGACTGATAATTCTTGTCGCTGTCCTTTGTAATCTGAAACCAATCCGAACTATCTATATCGTAGGTCCAGATATTTTCAGATCCTGAACGATCCGAAGTCATCACGAGTGATTTTCCATCGGGACTGTACTTTGGGTGGCTCTCAAAGGAGAGATCCCCAATGACTCTTTTGGCTTTTCCGCCAGACATCGGCATCGTATAAATATCACCTAAGAGATCAAATACAATCTCTTTACCGTCAGGCCTGACATCCAGGGATATCCAGGTACCTGAGGTCGTCTGCATGTGATATTGACGACCAGGCTCCAGAGGTAATTCCTTTGTCGCCTTTTTAATCGTGTCCTGCTTATTTGCCGTAGTATCCTGTGCATCCTGTCCGGAAATTGGATAGATCAAAAAAAGTAAAAAAAGAATGGCTAAATATTTCATAATCAGTGGGTTTGAAGATGCTAAGATCAGTTATTCCGGTAAAAAAACGAAAAGCCGGTCACATTAGGTCCATTGTCCATTTGTCACTACTAACAAATGTCATTTACCGGAGTGACACAACTCATGTGGTTCTTCTTATCGGACTCGTAGATTTGACTTATAAATTTCTATATAGTGATACGTTTTCTATTTGCTGCAGACTTTTCGAAAGCCAATGTGAATGCGCTTAAGTACGCCAAAGACCTAATGACCGGCCATGATATCGTATTGGACATGGTCCACGTGTATGATGTGCCTTTTGCGTACACCACCGAAACACCCGCCAGGGCACTAAAAGGGTATTTATCAGAACTGAAAGCTGCGGCCATCAAGCGGATGGAAGACATGATGAATACAATTGATGAGAAACGCAGGGGAACGCTTTATCCCATCAATGGCATTTACCCGGCGGTTGAAATACACGAATGTGCCGAATCTATAGATGCAGATTTGATCATCATGTCCTTAAGAGAAGACTATGGATTATTGAAGCGCCTCATGGGCACCACCACTGCAAGGACCATACACAAGACCAAAGTGCCCGTCCTGGCCATTCCTGCTCATGCTCAGTATAAAAGAGTGGAGGATGTACTTTTTCCCACAATTCTAAATATGGGAGGGGAACTGAGTGAAAGAGAAGACAGTGCCCTGAAATGGCTCACCGGATTTTCCGGCTTCCTCAATGACCCAAACATTGAACTGCTACATATCATTGATGATGAGAAAAAGAATAAAATGGACATCACAATGATCGGCGCCCCTTATAATGATATGAAATTGACCTGTTCACATGCTTATACCGTGGAGGAGGGAATTCTCGAATATATGCAAAGAAAGAAGCCAGACCTGCTGGCCTTCTATAAACCACACCGCACATTCTGGGAACGTTTGTATCGTCCCGGAAGGACGAGAAATTTGCTTTATGACAGTAATATTCCTTTAATCATATTTGGCTAACATTAAATTGAATTCCATATTGCGGAATTTTACATTGTTTTCACCATAAAGTGACTTAACTTACTCCGGCTTATTACAGATCCAGAATTTCATGCCGGCGATTGCGATTGTCATTGTACTGAGTACACTGTTCTTCGTTAAATATTTGGATGGCGTTCGTCATCCTGTTCTCAAGACCATATTGAATTGGTGTCCGGCCATTCTGTTTGCCTACATCATTCCCGCCATCATCACGCACGCATTCAACATAGACCTGAGCCGGGATCCGATTCACGTCTGGAGCAAGGATATCATCATGCCGGCGGCAATTCTCACGGTAATGAGTGCTTTATCTTTCAGACAGTTAAAGCATATTGGATGGCGCCCTGTCGCTGTTTTCCTGTCGGGATCTATGACCATAGCCTTAATACCGGTCCTTCTGACCATTGTATTCAAATATTTTTCCTCATCAATGTACGATACCTTTATCACAGAAGGATATTGGAAGGGCCTTATCACCATGGTAGGTTCCTGGATCGGAGGAAGCACAAGCCAATTGGTATTGAAGGAGCTCTCATATTGTAGCGAAGAGTTATTCATTACCGTTTTGGTCATGGATAATGTCCTCGTAAATATCTGGACAATCTTTATGTTTCAAATGATCAAAAAGAGCGATCAATTAAACGCTACCTTCAGCATATCAGATCAGGTCGTCGATTTTGTTCCCGATGATGTCCGGGTCAAAATCGAATCAGGCATTACGCTGCTTTTAGCCCTGGCTGTATTGGTCTTCAGTTATTATATGATCGACAATTTTATTTATACAATCATCTTTCTTTCCATCGCTGGCCTGGGACTCGGTAATTTTATAAAATCGTGGAATCACACGCTCATGCTAAGGAGTGGAGGAATCCTGATCATTGTCATCATGGCCATTCTCGGCCTCAAATTAAAATTTGAAAATTTTGGTTTGCCATTCTCAATGCTGATTCTTTCCATCCTGTGGCTTATCTCCCATTACATCACGATGATCATGGTCGGGTGGAAATTAAAATTACACATGGCCTGGATCCCGATTGGAAGTATGGCCAATGTCGGAGGTATTTCAACGGCACCTGCTGTCACCTCGGCATATAACGAAGAGTGGATGCCTCATGCCATCATACTGGCGATTCTGAGTATGGTCACGGGAACCGGTTGGGGGATGTTGTCAATTTATTTGATCAATCAACTGATCTCATGATCATAATGAATAAAAATTGAAGGTGGATCTTATAGTTTTAAAAATTGGAGTCGCAAGGCGTTACCAATGACTGATACCGAACTAAAACTCATTGCAGCAGCGGCAATCATCGGAGATAGAAGAATCCCGAAAAAAGGAAACAGCACACCTGCCGCAATTGGAATTCCAATGGTATTGTAAATCAAGGCGAAGAAAAGATTCTGCCGAATATTTCTAACGACCCCCTTACTCAGGTGATGCGCTCTGTTCAATCCTGACAGGTCTCCTTTTACAAGGGTTATATCCGCCGATTCAATGGCAACATCGGTACCAGTACCCATTGCAATACCAACATCCGAGGCAGCAAGAGCAGGCGCATCATTGATGCCATCTCCGGCCATAGCTACCACCTTGCCGGAATGCTGGATTGCACGGATCTCATTCAATTTATCCTCCGGTAGCATTTCAGCCTTAAATGATGACAATTGCAGTTCACTGGCAACTGCTTTTGCTGTCAGAACATTATCACCTGTGAGCATGATCACATCAATTCCCGAATCTCTCAGATCAATGATCGATTGCTTACTCGTTTTTTTGATGACGTCTTCGATCACGATGTACCCGACGACTTCATCATCGATTGCAATGTAGGAAACAGTCTTCCCTGTGCTTTGAATGTTCTTTATTTCATCGATTAAAACCGGATTTGTTTCAACACCAAAGTGTTTCAACAGGGATTGGTTCCCAATGTGTACAGTATGAGTACTCACAGTTCCTGTCACTCCTTTACCTGAGATACTTTCAAAATTCTGACAACTCAAGACCGGAATATCAGTTTCTATTGAATAGGCAACGATTGCATCGGCTAGAGGATGTTCACTCGATTTATTTATGGATGCTGCAAATTGTGTTATGACGCTTTCATTGAATTCTTTTGAAATGGAGACCACCTTTTCAACTGAAGGTTTCCCTTCGGTAATTGTACCCGTCTTATCTAGGATCAACGTGTCGAGATTTGCCAACTTTTCGAAGGTGGCAGCTTCTTTAATCAGGATTCCGGATTGTGCACCTTTACCCACACCCACCATTACCGACACAGGAGTAGCTAGCCCGAGTGCACAGGGACATGCTATGATCAATACAGCTATAGCATTGACCAGTGCATATACCGAAGCCGGATCCGGGCCGACGGCAAACCAGGTGATATAAGTCACCACAGAGATTAAGATGACCACCGGAACAAACACCGAAGAAATCCTGTCGGCAAAATTTTGGATGGGGGCCCTGCTTCTGCTTGCAGTATCCACCATCCGGATAATTTGGGCAAGAAAGGTCCGGGCACCGATTTTTTCAGACTTCATTGTAAATGTGCCTCTACCGTTTATGGTGCCAGCCAGCACAGTATCGCCAGTCTTTTTTGCTACAGGTATTGGTTCTCCTGTAATCATAGACTCCTCTACGGAACTATTTCCTGACATCACAATTCCATCAACGGGGATTTTATCACCCGGTTTGATCCTTAGAATATCCCCGATCAAGATTTCTTCAATCAACACCATCTCATCCTGGCCGTTGTGTATGCGGATCGCTTCATTGGGTACAAGATTCAATAAAGATCGAATGGCCAGACTGGTCTGGCGATGTGCCCTGGCTTCCAGTAATTGTCCCAGTAAAACCAGCGTAAGAATGACAGTTGCCGCTTCAAAGTAAACTTGTGGAACGCCATGATGCGTAATAAATTGGCCAGGTAAGACAGAAGGAAGAACCAAAGCAAAAACACTAAACAACCATGCTACACCCGCACCGAGACCAATCAGGCTGAACATATTGAGATTCCATGTCCGAAATGAAACCCAGGCCCTCTCAAAGAACATCCAACATGCATAAAATATGACTGGAAGAGAGAGGATGAACTGAAACCAATTCCAATACAATGGTGGCATTAGTTGATAGAGTGGATTGGTAACCAACATATCTGACATTGCAATCAGGAATATCGGAATTGTCAATACTATGGCAATCCTGAATTTCACTACGAGCTCAGCACCTTGACTATTCAAGGCTGCCTGATCTGTTCCTGAGTATACGAGATCCATTCCGCATCTAGGGCAGAAACCTGGCGAGTCATAAGTTTTATCTTCTTCGCAAAACATTGGGCAGTAGTAAATCGAAGGTGCCATGTCATGGACTCGAGGTCGTACATGTTGATCCTGTTCATCTATCGGATCTTCAGAAATTTTGTACTTGCCTTTAAAAGTTGATAAACTCGACTTCAATTCCTCTATGTCTATTCTATGATCTGACTCGATTACAAGGGACTTGCTTCCAAGATCTACGGTCTGTGACAAGACTCCGGATACCTGGCTTACCGAACGTTCGATATTTCTCTTGCACCCTTCACAAGACATGCCTGATATGTAGAAAATCTCCTTCATCAATAGTGGAACAATCAAAATTGCCTAAAGATTTTGGAATCAAAGATTATCGAAGTGACTAAACTCAATATTCACATTGACAAAAATCATATCCGAATGCACGATTAAACCTGAAATTGAACGGGTTATGGAAATAGTAACTTCTAATGCCAATGCTCCATTGGGAATCGGAGCGACTATCGAGGAATTTAGTCTATCAGAAGAGGGGCGGATGTACTGGATTGCAAGCTGGTACGCCAAAGTGCTGGGGTACAAATCAATGAGGACTTTCAAACCAGTCATTGTCAAAGCCCGGGAAAATTGCACATTGCTGGGAATTTCTGCCGAAGAAAATTTCAAGAAATTTGATGTTTCGGAGATCACCGATCATAAGAAATCCTACAAATCCAAAAGCAGATGGGATTATAAACTTACGAAGTTTGCATGTTTCTTGATTGCCATGCAGGCCGATCGAAGGAAACCAAGGGTTCGGAAAGCACAGTTGTATTTCCTGCATTTGATGGAAGAACTCAACACGTTGATGACGGGTCAGAAGTTCTTACAAAGGAGAGCATCGCGAGAAAACATCAGGGAGCTGAATATTTCATTGACCAGGGCAGCAGCTCGCGCCAATGTGGAAGACTACCGGTATTTCATCAATGAGGGATTTGTGGGAATGTACAATAAGTCCACAGGTCTGCTGAAGAGTAAAAGGGGGATCCCATCTGACAGCAACTTCTACGACCATTTGGGGATGACGGAGTTATCGGCCAATATTTTCAGGATTGCCCTGACTACAGAAAGGCTAAAACAAATGAGGAAGCCAACCGAAAAAAAGGCGGCCTTAGAACACAAGAGGATTGGGGCTCAAATACGAAAACTGATTCAACAATATGCCAATGTGAATCCGGAATTTCTCCCCACAAAAATCAATTTGAAAAGATTGTCAAGAACCCTCAAAATGGCGGCCAGGGAATTAAATGAAGAAACTTCTTCCCTGATCAAAGGAGATGCCCAAATGTTACTGAGTGATCGTGCTGATTAGATTGAAGCACCTATCGAAATAAATGGATCAGATTTCTCGCACTGATGGATTTATGAAAAGTCCCTGACGGTCCGGATATTTCATAGTTCAATACCCTCACAATATTATCGCTAAGATCTTCCTGTACATTGAGCCAGTGTTCATATTCCGTCAACAGCTGAGCAAGAGCTTCTGCAAATTTTTGTTCGTATGGTTTTAGATCTGAAGGGCTGATGTTGCTTTTGTCGGTAAAAGTATTGATGATGAGATCCAACGTATGTATCAGTTTGATGCTCTCAATGATCTCCCTGCTCAACGTATAGATTCGCTTGGACTCCATATTCCCTGCGTCCCCATATATATAATGAATCATATCCAGGATCGCCAATAATTCCCGAATAAGGAATCCAATGCCCGTGTATTCAGTCGGAAGCTTCAATTCTTTAATTTCTGCAAGGATCTTCCTGACATAAGCTCCCATTCCCACAATGAGTCTTTCATCCCTGATAACCTGAATATGCTTGACTATTTGCTGCTCTGTCACGTGGAGGGTATTTGTCAAAAGTTCGTGAGATTTTTCTGAGAATTGATCAGAATATTTCTTGATCCGGAGATTGATATATTCTAAATACTCTTTGTAGAGGTTGGTCTCAGAGTCGATCAAATTCTTCATTCTTATGAGAGCATGTATATCATCCAATTCTTTCTTCAATTTAGAAAAAGCTCTTTGTCCGCGAATTGCAGGAATAGAGGGATCGACAGTTACAAGAACGTTGTACATCGTTTCCATTCTTATAATATTCTCTATTACTACTTGAAGTGGCGCGGGGTCCATATCTGACTGTAGCTGTCTTTCACCAACAACGATTGTATTATACAAGAGATGCAAATAAGTTATAATGGTTTCTTTAAAGACCATACGGAGAGGATCGAGGAGATTAATGAGTACGTACAGCTACCATAATTTAACATTAATCTGAAGTAAGTGCGTTGTCCAATACCTTGTTTATCCTCGTCAAGACTTCCTTGGTTTGCTTGTCCACCTGACTCATTCTTGATGCACCCGTGATACCGTCAATTCCCCTGATGTATTCTTCCCCACTTCCACTGGTGGCAAAAAAGGTCACATTGGACAATTCATTCTTACGTTTCGAAAAATCCCGTATAGATTTTGGAGGCTTGCCATACTCCCAGGTGTGAAAAACAAGTATTGCATCCCACTGACTGGGAACGATTTTTTCAAGTTCGGAAATATCATAGACCCTTATGAACAAGTCCCGATCTTTTAGTTGATCAATCGTGCCCTCAACTACTGCATCCTTAAAATCACTTCCTTGTGCAGCGATCAACACATGTCTTGAGGCTTCAGGTGTATTGATTGAATAGGATGTTCCGACTTCCATTGAGTACCTGTTATGGTACCAAAAGAAGAACACCAGGAAGGCCAGTATCAATACAATAAAAACTCCGAAAATTGACTTGTACTTTTTCATCATCAGTGGTAGCATAGGGTTCAAAAAACAGCACCGACACAAGAGGATTGTGCCGGTGCATTTCCTTATTTAACAATAAGACTAGGCCACTTTAACTCTCTTTGCAGTATTTACTTCAATTTCTTTTTTGGGAAGTGTAATGTACAGTACACCATTTTTGTAATTTGCTGTAACTATGTCCGTAACGTTGACCGGGAGTGTAAATGACCTTTTGAAGGAACTATAACTATACTCCTTTCGGGTATAATTTTTTTCACTCTCTTCGATGGAATCTTCTTTTTCTGCTGATACGGTAAGTACTCCATTCTCAACTTCGACATTGATATCCTCTTTATTCATTCCAGGAATAGCCATTTCAAGTTCGAAGGACGTGTCTGTCTCCTCAATATTGGTGGCAGGTACAGTTTGCTTTCCTTGCGATGGCACCAGGAAAAAATCATCGTTAAAGAAGTCATCAAACCAAGAAGTCGGACGCAGCGATCGATTTTTAAAATTGATAATTGACATTGCTTCTTTCTATTTGGTTAACTTTTGATTTTTTACAGTACAAAAGTGAGGTCACAGAATACGTTATCCAATGAGAGATGTCATTCGTGAAATTGATTTGAGTCATTTACAATTATTCAACAGATGCAAATGACTCTGCCTTACCCAGATTTCGGTATTCTTTCATCAGGTCTCTGACCATCCTCTTGATGACGGGATCCGGGTTGTCGATCGAATCCCAGGCCTCGCCTCGCGCACCTGCATGCCAGACGGCCAGATTTCTCCTCACATCAAAAAAATCAATGACCAGGGTTCCCTCCTGATAGCTGTGTACTTTTTCAATACATTGATCTCCCCCCGTATATCGATCATATTCTTCGACACAGTTCTCATAGAAATACTTGGTTTCATTCTTGACAAAGAATTTCACATTGAGGTCCGGATCGTCCGAAGGCGTCATACCCATTGATCTCAATTCAATCTCCAAGGCATTCTTAATTCGAATTTGATTGATTGGGTTAACACCGGGATCATAATCACTGCACTGATCGTCCATCTGATAGGTCTTGTAATCACTGTAAACGATTCCCTCTGGATGATCACTCCAATATGAAATTCGACTACATGAAGAAATTATCATCAGAGACATCACGAAAGGCATCCATCTGTATATCATTATTAAAAGTTTATTTTGGATTGCAAGATGATGCTTTCTGTTACCAGGATTACATGACCAATGTCAGTTGCCAAACTAATACTTGTCAATTCCATTGAAAAGTATACTTGATTTAGAAATTCTTGTTTATCATTAGTCATTCAAATAGCCTTGAAATGAGATACGGCAGTTCAATTTTTCTCTTCCTAATATTTATCAGCACGATTTGCTGTAATCAACAGGTTTCCTTCCATCATCCCGGACATTGGGCAAATATTCCCGAACCTCTCTTGCAAGCTCTGGAAGCTCATGGTGGGCTAGAGCAATGGGCAAAAATGAAGACCATGGAATTTTCTATTCCAAAGGACACTTTAAAGGAATTTCATCGTATTGATCTTCCCAGTCGAAAAGTACAGATTACTCATCCTAACTATACGATCGGATTCGATGGAAGTGATGTTTGGGTCAGTCCGGACAAAGAGGCATTTGGCGGTACATCCGCTCGATTTTATCACAACCTGATTTTTTATTTCTACGCCATACCCTTCGTATTGGCCGATCCGGGAATTAATTATGAATTGCTCGAAGAAAGAAAGATGAACGGACGTGATCTCATCCCGGTAAAAGTAAGTTATGGCTCAGGGATCGGGGATGCACCGGATGATTTCTACATTGCTCATTTCGACAAAGATTCCAAAGAATTATATCTGTTGCTGTACACGGTTACCTACTTCAGTGGAGAAACCAATGAACGATATTCAGCAATTATTTATGATGAATGGACCACCAACAACGGACTGAAAGTTCCCAAGGTTATGAAGGGATTCAGATATGCCGCCGATACACTGGGCACTCAGCGTTATACAAGGGTTTTTGAAGATATCCGGTTGAGTGAGGAGGCAGTTGACCCGCTCCTTTTCGAACGTCCCGAAAGATCCGAGATCGACACACTGATCAATAGATAATTTGGTTTTCCCCATACCAATCGTAGAATCCTGGAATAAAATTCGAATGAGGGGTCGCTCATAACAGATTATCCGGACTCCATGAGTCCATAATCGTTCAGGCCTAGTCCTTCAACTCTTCCTTTTTCAAATGTGTGTCCAGAAATGCGATAATTTCGCCCCAACCCTTAATCTGGTTTTCCTTCTTTCTGAATCCATGACCTTCATCGGGGAAGAGTACGTATTCGACGGGTACATCATTTGCCTTCATGGCTTCCACCATTTCATCGGATTCAATTTGAAGCACTCGGGGGTCCTGGGCACCCTGGAGTACAATGACCGGGTTTTTCACCTGGTCAGCATGGAATAATGGAGAAATATCGTAGAGTCTGGTCGAATCTGCAGTGTTCGGATCTCCCATCTCCAGGTACAATGCATCCTTGAATGATCCCCACCATGGAGGAATACTTTTCAATGTCCTGAGCCAATTAGTGACCCCAAAAATGTTCACACCCACCTTGAATTCATCAGGTGTATGCGTCATAGCACGCATAACCATGTAACCGCCGTACGATCCTCCCAGGATTCCAATCTTTTCGGGATCTACAAAGTCCAATGAAGCCAGGTGATTCTTACCTTCAATAACATCCCTCAAATCAACATCACCATGCTTTTGATCATCCATTTGAAAGAAGGTCTTGCCATAACCACTACTGCCCCGGTTATTTACGCAGAGTACTGCATATCCATGATTCACTAAAAACTGGTACAACGACGAATAATTGAGTCGTGTCTGACCGCCGGGCCCACCGTGGACCTGGATGACTCCGGGCACCTTATTTCTGGTGGAGGCATGATGGGGTTTGTACAAGATGGCCGGGATTTCCAATCCATCATATGATTTGAAACGAATAACCTCTCCTTTCACCAAATCCTCTCCATTGATTTCGGAGTTTAAGGTATTGGTCAGTTGATTGACATCTTTAGTAGTCATATCATATACATACAGATCACTTGGTGCATTTGATCCTCCGGCATAAAAGGCCATTTTCGATTCAGAGTCGGAAATATTCACAGATGTAATCTCCTTTTCGCCCACATCAGGCACATCCACTAAATTTCCGGATTCAGTATCCAAAATCTCAATGACCGTTTTACCATCCTGGTTAATACCTGTCACACGATATTTTCCACTTTTGGAAAAATAGGTATACCAGATATCCCAATCTTTTTTAAGGATCTTTTCCTTGGAGCCTTCTGTGATTTCATATTCTACCAGGTATTGAAACTCCGATCCTTCATCCGTCAAGTAGTACAATTTATTTCCATCCAAACTAAAATCAGCAATGCTGTGTCCGGCCTGATTTTCGTTGATCCGAGATGTGGATCCATCCTGTGTGTCAAACAGATAAATATCACTATCATTGGTATTTACAGCCTTGGTCAACGCCAGATATCTTTTATCCCTCGAAATTCCGGCCACATTTTTACCATCGTCATTTTGATAAACCATTTTGCTTGAAAAATCGTCCAGGTTCATTTCGTACAGATCAAAAAACTGAGGATTGCGTTCATTCGTGATGTAGAAAAAGCTTTCTTCATCATCCGCCCAACCCGCAAATGACGCCTTGGCTCCCTCTTTGGGGGTTAAATCTTCTGTCGTCCCATCCGCATTCCTCAGGAAAATGTGATCGATTTCGTCTCCATTATTATCACTGATAAACAGGATTCGGTCATCTTCCGGAAAAAATGAAATGGGGCGAAACGCTCGATCTTCAGATTCCGTCAGTGCCGTTTTATTGCCGGTAGCCAAATCAATCGTATAGGCATTGAATATGCCCGTTGTATTACTCCCGATCAACACCTTGGACTCATCTGACGAAAATGAACTTCCAAATACGGACTCATTGTCCATAAACTGGTCGATTGTGTATTGTTGAGCTTCCCTGACATTTTCACTAGTGGAATCGCAGGATGAGATTACAAAAAGCAAAAGCAATAGAAAGAATGCGGCTGGTCGAAACATGATTTTTAATTAAGTTGTTAAATAAGACATGCAATGTACGTAAATGCATATAGATAAGGTTTTACTTTACTCTCATGAATCTCTACGAGAAATATCTCATTCCGCGTTTGGTCAACTGCATCTGTGGGATGAAACCCATGACCAAACAGAGAGAAAAGATCATCCATGAAGCAAAGGGTGTGGTCCTTGAAATTGGCATTGGATCCGGACATAATCTCCCTTTTTATCACAAATCGAAGGTGAAATACCTGATAGGAGTTGATCCAACTCCACATAAATCTGCTCTCGGGGAACGACTTGATATGCTCGGAGTGGAATATAAAATGCTATTTGAAAGCGCAGAAACATTGTCAGTCGACAATGACAGTATTGATACCATAGTGACTACTTATACCATGTGTACGATTCCCCGAATCGATCAGACTGTGCAAGAGTTTAAAAGAGTCTTGAACAGAGGAGGTTCAGTAATTTTTATTGAGCATGGTCTTTCGCCGGATAAAAACATTCAAAAAACACAAAATAGAATCAACCCGATCTGGAAAAGAATTTCGGGAGGATGCCATTTGAACAGGGACATTCCCCAAATATTCTCCCGAAATGGGTTTACTATTTCCAGGATTGATTCGATGTACCTTCCCGGTTGGAAACCTTCCACATGGAATTGGTGGGGGAAAGCGGTTGTAAGTGGATGATAACCAATCCAACCCATAAAACCAATTAAACCTCTCGATCGAATTGGCTGCGAAGGTTCCAGGACACAATGAGGAGTGACTGCTCAGAATCGGCTGTTTATATGTTGAATTGTTTAACTGTTTAGGTTATTCATACTCTGTTTTTTTTCGACTATCGACGATTGATTGGCATCAAATAATCACAATCAAAAGACAATTGACAAAAAAGAAATCAAAAGACTAAAGACCAAAGACTGCATAGATATTATGCCCCATAGGGGCGAAATATCTGTAGCCGGGGGTAAATGCGAAGCATGCAACCCTCGGTGGAATTTTGAGGAGGGTTATTGGTTTTGGCGCATATTCTTGTATCCAAGAATTGTGACAAAACCTTATCCCACGCACATAAAGTCATCTCGCCATAGGCGGAGCAAGCGCCTGACCTTAAGTCGAGTGATGCAACCAACCACGTTTAAGTGTTCCGGCCCGGTTCATTGTTCATCGCTCATTGTTCATTGTTCATCGCTCATTGTTCATCGCTCATTGTTCATTGTTCATTGTTAACCAACTCCACCCATTCTCTGGCATTGATGAATGCCTGGATCCATGGTGAGATCTTATCATCCCGATCATCGGGATAATGAGCCCAGTTCCATTTGAATATGGACCTTTCGATATGAGGCATCGTAACCAGATGACGGCCATCCTTGCTACAGATCATTGCAGTATTATAATCGCTTCCATTCGGATTGGAAGGATATTCTTCGTAACCATATTTGGCCACAATGTGATAATCGGATTCTTCATGAGGAAGAACAAATTTCCCTTCTCCGTGTGAAATCCAAACGCCCAAAGTGCTCCCTTCAAAATTAGACAGCATGACGGAATTATTCTTTTCTACACGGACCGATGTGAAAGCACTTTCATGCTTTCCTGAATCATTATAGTCCAATTTACTTCTTGAGGGAAGCTCCGGGTTGATCAACTTTAGTTCGACAAATAATTGACAACCATTACAAATGCCGATACTCAACACATCCTCCCTGGAAAAGAAATTCTCCAATGCCTTCTTCGCATTCTCATTGTACAAAAAGGTGCCGGCCCAGCCTTTCGCAGAACCCAATACATCTGAATTTGAAAATCCACCGACTGCCCCGAGAAACCGGATATCTTCGAGTGTTTCTCTCCCCTCCATCAAATCCGTCATATGCACGTCCTTGACATCCCATCCAGCCAGGTACATGGCATGAGCCATTTCGCGTTCGCTATTGCTGCCCTTTTCTCTCAGGATGGCTGCTTTCGGTCTGGACCTCGAAAAATCATTAGGCGGAACAATTCCGTTATGCCACGATGGAAACTGGTAGCGCAGGGGTTGCAACTTGTAATTCTTATACCTTTCAAGAGCAAGACCTTCGGCTGTCTGAAATTCATCTAACAGGTATGAGGTTTCGTACCATATGTCTCTCATTGTTTGTACCTCAAAAGAATAAGAGGCATTTGATGTTTTTACCGACAAATTACTTTGCCCTGTAACATGTCCGATTTTGAAATATCGAATATTTCGTTCGGCGAAGATCTTCCCAAGATCATACTCAGATTGAATCACAATACCCGGAGACTCCGACAACAGAAGATGAACATCATCCTTAACCTGGATCTCACTCAAATCTATTTCTCCTCCCAGATTCAAATCACCAAAACACATTTCCAACAATGTGGTCAATAATCCGCCGGCACTTACGTCATGGCCTGCCGTGATTTGATCCTGGAGAATCATATGTTGAATGGTATTAAAAACAATAACAAAATTTGCAGCCTCCAAAGTGTCAGGACAGGATTGCCCTATGGCATTCCTGGTTTGCGCAAATGAAGAACCACCAAGAGCAAACCTTTCATCGGACAAAGGAAGAAAATAAATGGCTCCTTTCATTGGTCGGAAAACGGGTTCGACCACCTTTTCAATATTGATACAATGACCTGCTGCTGAGATAATAACAGTACCTGGAGACTTCACTTCCCTGTCCCGGTATTTTTGCTTCATGGAAAGCGAATCCTTTCCCGTAGGAACATTAATTCCCAGATCTATAGCATATCGGGAAACAGCTTCAACCGCTTTGAACAAGCGAGCGTCCTCTCCTTTATTATTACAAGGCCACATCCAGTTGGCTGACAAGGAAACGGATTTTAGCCCATCCTTGAGCGGAGCCCAAATGATGTTGGTCAAAGCTTCGACGATTGACAAACGTGCACCCTTTGCAGGATTGATCAGGCTGGCACCGGGAGCATGGCCTATCGACGTCGCTACGCCATCAGGGCTTTCATAATCCAATGCCATCACACCGCAATTATTCAATGGCAACTGCAGGGACCCCGCACACTGCTGTTTGGCCACCTTACCACGGACACAACGATCTACCTTATTTGTGAGCCAATCTTTACATGCCACTGATTCTAACTTGAGCACATCCTCTATATAATACTCCAGCTCAGAAGGATCATATTCGAGGTCTTGATATGACTTCTGAACCAGGCTATCCCGCATGATCGTTTTAGGTGAACTGCCAAAGAGGTCGTTCATATTCATGTCCATGGGTTTGTCTCCTGTGGATCCGGACTGGAAAACAAATCGGTGATCTCCGGTAACTTCTCCTACTACGTACATCGGAGAACGCTCGCGGTCCGCAACTTTTTTTAGAAAAGCCACATCCTGGCTATGAATCAGCAATCCCATTCTTTCCTGGGATTCATTTCCAATGATTTCCTTGGCTGACAAAGTTTGGTCACCAATGGGCAGAGCATCGAGATCGATATGGCCGCCCGTCTCTTCCACCAATTCAGAAAGACAATTCAAATGCCCTCCAGCTCCATGGTCGTGAATCGAAACAATGGGATTGTGATCACTCTCGATCAGTCCCCGAATGGCATTGGCAACTCGCATTTGCATTTCAGGATTGGATCGTTGTACGGCGTTTAATTCAATACCCGAACCATATGCCCCGGTATCAGCAGATGACACCGCTGCCCCACCCATTCCGATACGATAATTATCTCCCCCGAGGACGACAATTTTATCTCCGCTTTCCGGTTGCTCCTTTAAAGACTGGGAAGCCTTTCCATATCCTATTCCACCCGCCAACATGATTACCTTGTCAAAAGCAGTGATTTCGTCATTCGCTTCATGTTCGAAGGTGAGCAATGAACCGCAAATGAGTGGTTGACCAAATTTGTTGCCGAAATCCGAAGCTCCATTGGATGCTTTGATAAGTATATCTATGGGAGTTTGGTACAGCCACTTCCTCGCCTTAATATTTTTCTCCCAGGGTCTGCCGGGATTCAATCGGCTATATGAAGTCATATATACGGCGGTGCCGGCAAGGGGGATGGCACCCCTGCCACCTGCAAGTCGATCGCGGATTTCTCCCCCGGAGCCTGTGGCTGCTCCACTGAAGGGTTCGACGGTAGTTGGGAAATTATGTGTTTCCGCTTTCAAAGAGATCACTGACTCAAAGGGTTCGGCCTTATGGTAAGAGGGCACATCGGGACGCTCAGGAGCAAATTGCACAACTTCAGGTCCGGCGATGAAAGCTACATTATCCTTATAGGCAGAAACGATTGTATTAGGATTTTTTCCAGACGTTTCTTTGATCAGTTGGAAGAGAGATTGGCTGCGTTCCTCTCCATCGATAATAAATTTACCATTAAAGATTTTATGCCTGCAGTGTTCGCTGTTTACCTGAGAAAAACCAAATACTTCCGAATCTGTTAATTTTCTTCCTATTCTGTCCGAAACCGCGTTCAGGTATTCGATTTCTTCTTTACTTAATGCAAGACCTTCCTTGTGATTGTATGCGTTGATGTCATCGACTTCAAAAATCGGGTCAGGGGTGATATCTACAGTGAATATATCCTGATCGAGACAGGTGTACTTCTGAGCAACCATCGGATCATATCCCCGGGATTCAGAATATTGATTGAATTCTTCAATTCGACGGATGCCATGGATGCTCATATTTTGTGTAATCTCAACCGCATTGGTGCTCCAGGGGGTGATCATCGCTGTTCTGGGACCTACAAACTGGCCGGGGATTACGTCTTCCTGGAGTCGTCTCTTTCCGCCAAACAGCCATTGCAACTTGGCCTGGTCATCTTCATCTAGAGTTCGTTGTATGGAAACTGCAATAATTTTTTCAGAAGGTTCGCCGAAGAAAATTATCATATGAAAAAATGATGTAATATGACAAAGTGCAAAGGTGCTTTATTTTTTTCAGCTTGCCTTCCTGATCTTCTTAAAATTTGATCTTTGATCTTGTCCATATGGATTTTAGTATCTTAGAAGTCAATATTGCTCAACTCAAAAGTGTACAATGAGACTGATTTTTGTGCTTTTATTCGTCTCTACTTTGTGCGCCGGCCAACGTACACTCATCAAGATTGATGGCCACAATTCTTTTGAATTTGGCGGTCAATTTGTCCCAATGTCCTCTAGTCAGGTCGGAATCTGGGCGGCCTATAACGGATTTTTCAGGGGAGAATTATTCGTCAATAAATACACCAGTTCTTTCAGCAGTGGTACGGAATTCGGAGGAAGGATAACAGTACCTGTCCTGAAGCAGTCAGAGACATTTCCAATCAATGTATTTGGTGATGGGGAATATACGCGGTTTGAAAATTCGGGTTTTTCATCGGATTACATCTATGGAGCAGCAATTGTCAGTCATCGAATTAGAAACGGAAGCACCATTATTAGTCCGTTCGCATCAGCTGGTTACATTCGATTCAGTTCGAGCGGAGACTTTAAGTGGACTGTGGGAATTGATGTTCAACTGAGCAAAATCCTCTTAAGTGCCGAACACGGAAGAATCGGCAGCGGCGGGACGACATATTTGAGGGCAGGTATTAAACTGGGGAAAACGGGAAGTGCTCAGCAAGAAATCTCCCAGGAGGAACCGGAGGAGTTGCCATTTTTCAACCAAGGTCAGAACGAAGAAACGGATCCGGGTCAGAAGACGAATGCCACGGACGAACCCGGTCAAATGGGAGCAGATGAACAGGATAAAATTGATCAAGGACAGGATGAGCCTGACGTCGTACGACAAGCCACTGAGGATGAGGCAAGAAAACTCGAAGAACAAGAAGTCGAAGAAGAACGTCAACGCCAGGAGCAACTCAAAAAAGAACGTATTGCCAGAGATCAGGAACGATTGGAACAACTCCGGGCTGAACAAGAAGCCATGAAACAACGCCAACTGGAACAACAAAAAAAGGAAGAAGCCCTGTTAGAACAACAAAGACTCCAGGAAGAAGAAAGAAAACAACTGGAATTGAATGCAGAAAAACAACCGATCCGTGAGGAAGCAAATGCCATTGTAGCATCACAAGAGGGCAAATTCGGCGTGCAGTTTTTTGCAAGCAGGGTATCAAACAAATCATTCCCGAATGTTGATCAACTGGGAACCATCCACATAGAATATATCAGTGAACAAAATTTGTACAGGTATTTGGTTGGATACTATGCCAGCCGTTCTGAGGCTGAGGAAATCAAAGGCCGAATGGTGCAAATGGGTTATACTGATTCATTTGTCAAGGGAATAGAATAGCAGCATTTTTATTAACAATGTCAAGGTTTGATCTCCTCTCCTCTTGGACCAGGAGGAACGTGCTCCGTCAGGTAACGGGTAATTAAGCCATATAAATGCTTGCGTGTATTCTCTCCTTCCCAAATGCCATGTGATCTGTTGGGATAAGCCATCATGTCAAAAGCCCGGTTGTGTTGGATCAACTTATTGATGACCACCTCCGCATTTTGATAGTGAACATTGTCATCACCAGTGCCGTGGATCAGCAATAGATTGCCTTCAAGATTCTGAGCATATGTGACCGGCGAGCCCTTTATAAAATCCTCCCGATTTTCCGAAGGCAGACCCATGTATCGTTCCTGGTAAATATTATCGTAGAGTAGTTGATTGCCGACCGGAGCCACCGAAATGCCCGTTGTATAAATCTCGGGAAAACGAAACATCAGGTTCAATGTCATAGAACCACCGCCACTCCAGCCCCAAACGGCCGTTCTCGAAGGATCCAGGAAATCAAATTTTTCAAGTGCGGCCCTGGCCGCTGCCGCCTGATCATTTGCATTGATAATGCCAATTTTCCTGTAAATTGATTTTCTCCATTCACTGCCCTTCAGACAAGGAGTTCCCCGATTGTCCATATCAATGATCACGTATCCCAGTTGTGAAATATACCTGTCCCACATTCCTATCCATGTGTCCTGAGCCACCTGTCCCCAGGGTTCACCATAGACATGAAAAAGTACAGGGTATTTTTTGGAAGGATCAAAATCCGGCGGGAAGACGATTCTTCCGTCTATTTCTATGCTATCTTCTGTAGTGATTTTAAAAAAATCGATTGTCCCTAAGTACAATTTGTCTACCTCGTCTTTCAGTGCTGAATTATCAATCATCGTCCGGATAACCTTATGATTTTCCGTCTTGATCAGGTGGGTGGACATGGGTGCATGAATACTCCTGTGGGAATGAAAGGCGTACTTCCCGTTTGGTGAAATATTGTATACATTGATTCCGGGATATGAGCGGGGAGTCGAACGAATGGCCTGTTGACCTCCTTCCAGGCTTGTCTTGTATAAATATCTCTGGGTCGAATTGGATGGTGAGGCGGCAAAATAGAAGTTTACGTTGTCATGACCGCAGGTGGTAGCCACGTCATAGTCTCCCGGCGTCAGAAGGATCTTTTCTCCGGTATCAAGATTGATTTTATAGACGTGTCTCCAGCCATCACCTTCGGTCATCCTGGTTACCCAGATATCGTCTATCAATGACAAGTCCCTCATGCCCCAACCACGAGAAGAAACGTCAGGATAATCGATATCCACCCACGTATCCTCTCTTTCCTCATAGACCTTTCTGATCTCCTTGGTCCTGGGATTGTAATTCCAATAAATCAAGTGATTCTGTTTTCGGTTGATCTGCTGTATCAACAACAAATCATCGCGAATCCACTGCATTCGGGGAAGATAATTTTGAACAGGGTCACCGGGTACATCAATCCACTCTGTTATTCCGCTTCTTATATTGACCAGGCCTGCTCTGCACGACGAAGGATCCTCTCCGACCTTGGGATATTGTAGTGGGATCAGTTTAGGATAAATGGAATCCGTATTGTTGATCATGTAATGAGTACCTATGTTAGAAGCATTCAATTGCCAATAGGCAATTCTTTCTCCATCAGGACTCCAACGGAATCCGTCCCGACAGCCAAATTCTTCTTCGTAGGCCCAATCAAAGGTGCCATTGATGATTGCTCCGTTCCCATCATTGGTTAACCTTTTTATTTCACCGGTTAGATAATCTTCTACATAGATATTAAAGCCGGAGACGTATGCAATTTTATCATTTGCCGGACTGAATTTGGCAAACATGAGAGACGATTTAGGCAATCCTGATCCCAGGTCAAAGAAACTCTTGATAAATCTCCCGCGATTTTCCCTGCTTTCACGAAGAGCAGACCGATTGAATATTTTGTATTTCCCTTTGGTGTTACTCCTCCATACACGCTTACTGTCATAAAACATGAGCACCTTGGATTCATCATCTGAAAGGCTTATGGCCTCAATTCGGATCTTATCAATCTCAGATAGACTGGCCTCATGAACATCGGAAAATATCGATCTTTTGTTACCATCCAAAGTATTGTAAATAGCGATGTCCTGACCTTTTCTTCCTTCGGCATCTTCCAGTATTATATATTCTTCCCCTCCTGAAATCCATTGGAATGATGGCATTCGCTTTACCTGAAACTCCGACGTAGAATAAATGCGATCCAGCGACAGGATACTTGAATCTGTTTGAGCCGGAATGGACAGGATCAGGAATTGACAAATGATAACGAGCATAGTTTTTTTCATGGCCTCACTTTATGAAACATAAATTTAGTGATCCTTTTCAATTGTCTCGCCTGATCTTCAAATGATGATAAATTCTATCTTCGTGTCTCTTTCAAATCTTAGGTTATGAATGAATCAATAAGATCTCAGTTCCCCAGCTTGAGACGCAAAATAGGTGGAAGGCCATGTATATACCTGGACGGCCCTGCCGGCACACAGGTGCCAGATAAAGTTATCAGATCGATCAGCAACTACTACCGCCGGTCCAATGCCAATACCCATGGAATGTTCACTTCTTCGATTGAAACCGATCGACTGATGGAGGACACGCGAAGTATTGTGGCCGATTTCCTTGGTGCCGAAGGAGGACATACGATTTCATTCGGACAAAATATGACGACATTAAATTACAGTCTGTCACATGCCTTTGGCAAAATTTTTCAACCCGGTGACGAAATACTAATCACCCAATTGGATCACGAGGCGAATAGGGGACCGTGGTTGTCCCTGCGGGAAAAGGGAATCCGTGTACGAGAAATCCGATTGTTGGAAAATGGTCAACTGGACTATGAGGACATCGCCCAGAAGATGAATGAGAGGACGCGATTGCTGTGTATTGGCTGGGCATCCAATATCCTTGGAACCATCAACGATCTATACCTTGCGAGGTCATTGGCCTACGAATCCGGGGCACTGCTCCTTGTGGATGCGGTACATTATGCCCCTCACTTTCCCATAAACGTGATGCAACTTGGATGCGATTTCCTCTTGTGCTCTGCATATAAGTTTTATGGTCCCCATGTGGGTATTCTATACAGTAGTCCCGGCTTGCTTGATCGACTACCTACCGACAGACTACGGACTACAGATCAGGTTGCCCCTTTTTCAATTGAGACCGGCACCTTGAATCATGCGGCTATTGCCGGTGTAAAAAGCGCCATTGAATTTATGGCAAGTTGTGGGCAGGGCACTACAATCAAAGGACAACTGAAGTCTTCTTTTGAATATATTGAGTCGCATGAAAGGTCTTTGGCAGGTCAATTATACGATGGGATATCGGCACATCAGAAATGCCGGATCCTGGGACCATCGTTTGATGTTCAGCAGAGAGCACCCACGGTTTCATTTCTTCATGAGGACTTGAGGGCAACCGAGGTTTGTCAAAGACTGGCGTTACAAAACATCTACGCATGGGACGGTCATTTTTACGCCGTCCGTGCGGCAGAAATACTAGGTGTGCAGGAAAAGGGAGGAGTGACCAGAATGGGCATTTCCATGTACACCTCCACCGACGATGTCGTTCAGACCCTGAACGCTCTGGAAGACTTATAAGGATTCAGGCATCCGGATCTGGTGTCATCCTGAGATAGGGTCTGATCTCTCTGAAACCTTTTGGAAATAATTCTACCGCTTCCTCACTAGTTACCGAGGGAGAAATCACACAATCATCTCCCTTTTCCCAATTGGCAGGAGTTGCTAACTTTTTATAAGCAGTGAGCTGCAATGAATCAATAACACGTAAAATTTCATTGAAATTTCTTCCGGTAGAAGGCGGGTATGTTATGGTCAGCTTGATCTTCTTGTCAGGTCCGATTACGAATACGGATCGAACAGTTGCTTTGTCATCTGCATTCGGATGAATCATGTCGTACAATTCTGCCACTTTTCTGTCCTCATCGGCAATTAAAGGATAATTTACCGTTGTAGATTGTGTTTCATTGATGTCATCAATCCAGTTCATATGATCCTCTAAGGGGTCCACGCTCAAGGCGACAACCTTTGTATTTCTATTGGAAAATTCCTCTTTGATCTTTGCTACCGTTCCCAGTTCGGTAGTGCATACAGGAGTATAATCGGCAGGATGTGAAAACAAAACCGCCCATCCATCACCTATCCATTCGTGGAAATTTATGGTCCCTTCTGTTGATTGAGCTGTAAAATCAGGAGCGATATCTCCCAAACGTAATGAAGCCATTTGATACTTTTTAAGCTGTGAGTGAATTTGTCTATTAATATAAACCATTCAGGCTTGAAATGTTCTCTTCAATCTTATTTAGATTATATATATTAGATTGCCTGATGCAAAAGCTATGATAAAAGTACTGCTCACGGATGACCATGTTATTGTAAGGGATGGCATCAAGACTCTTCTCAAAAAGGATCCTGAAATACATGTGATCGCAGAGGCCAACAATGGCCAGGAAGCTTTAAATATTATGTCTAAGGAGGACATCGATGTTATACTCCTGGATATAAATATGCCAGGAATGGATGGATTGGATACTAGTGCGGTCATAAAGGAAAAGTATCCGTCTGTTCACATTATTGCCTTGACTATGTACAGGGAAATGAACATGGTGGAGACCATGTTCCGCAATGGTGCAAAAGCATATTTATTAAAATCATGTAGTCGTGAAGAACTTATATCCGCAATCAAAGGAGTTGCTTCCGGCAAGGAATATCTGGACGAGAAGCTTAGGAAAGAATTTGTCAGTTATATCAACAAACCAATTCGCCGTGGGGAATATCAAGGGCCTTCCATCAGCAAGAGAGAACGCGAAGTGTTACAGTTAATCTCAGAAGAATTAACTACATCGGAAATTGCAGGAAAATTGTTCATTTCCATCACAACTGTTGAGACCCATCGAAAAAACATGTTGAAAAAACTTGGAGTGCGAAATACGGCTGGTCTTATGCGCTATGCCTTCGAACATAGTCTTATCGAATAAAAATATGCATTACCTGCACCTCGTTTTTTCCATTTTATTCACGCTTTCAACAATTCAAAATCTCCACTCAGAGATTCCTGTAATTCGCTTAGACCCCAACATCGATGACTTGAATTTTTCAAATTTTAAAGTTGCATACTACGCGGACCCATCCAAGACTATGATCATTGATGAAATAAAACCTGATATATCTCTATTTCAGTTGTCCCGGGGGAATTCAATTTTTCCTTCCGGGACAAAAAATCTATGGCTTTCATTTATTCTGGAAAAGAATAGTGATGATGTGTTTAGAAACTACCTGGTACAATTTGGCAATGCTCACATTGCAGCATATGAGATATATATCTACGATGAACTGGGATTGATATCAAAAAAGACGCAAGGCGACAATTATAATTATAATCAAAGGGAGGTACGGCACAACTTCTTTGTACACAATCTACCCGATGTACCCGGCAATCTATTAAACATCTTCATAAGAATTGATCAAGAAGGTCAAGAAGTGAATTTTCCAATTAATGTCTATAAGCAAAATCACTTTATTCAACACACATTGAGAGTAAAGATGTTTCATGGCTTGATCATTGGCCTTTTCTTAATTACTTCAATCGTCACTTTTATTTTATTTATTATCTATAATGGTTCGGTAAGAAATAGGGGATAAGAGGGAGTAAATGCGTAGGTTGGAGACAAGTTGCATCCAACCTGTAATCAAAGCTCTAACCCCATGATT
>JANQHF010000134.1 GCA_028282725.1 Saprospiraceae bacterium | reverse complement strand
GTCAATATAATGACCAAATCCCAAATTGTTTCAATAACTCATAATCACCATTATATGATACCATTTAATGCGCCATTATAAAGGGTATTTGGTATAAGAAGGAGTAAAATTTGTTCAAACCGTACAGAAGACGGAACGATCAATTTTCTGGAATTCGAATCGTATCTGTCGCGAGAGACCGCAATGTAAAACCACCCGTAATCACCTCGACATTTCCTTGTAAATCAGAATGGTCAACATTGGTCTGGTAAGCAATGATTTGACGTAATCCAGGCAAATCCTCGAGATAGTGTATGCCCCGGTTGCTAACTTCGGTATTGCTGAGGTTCACATACTGTAAATGTGGCAACTGTTGTAGATCTGCAAGTCCCTCGTCAGTGATCCCGGTATTGTCCAGGTATAATCGTACTAAATGCCTCATTTCACCAATCGACTTCATGTGTGGATCTTTGATAGACAAGCCTGTCAGCTTTAGTCGGACAACATGTTCTTTTAAGGGAGCCATTAAAGACCACATTTCATCCGTAATCTCTGGAACATTGACAAAGTTGATCTCTAAAAACGAACTGCTCTCACCTGAAGGTAAAACGACGACTTGCTTTGAGATCAATTGTTCGATTACCTCTTGCGAAGGTTTTTTCAAAATCACATCCGGGAGATATGAAGGAACTGTACTCTTATGCGACAATTGTTCAGAAGATGGATTGATTTGATTGACTCTATCCACCAGGGTCATTACAGAATCAGGATTGGAGACCTGGTCGAGGGTTAGATCAAAATTGCTTCCCAATTCTAACCACATCCTGATGACTTCGACTTCATCAGCGGTGGGTTGTGGTTTTCTGGGTGGAGGCATGTGCTCGTCATCCGACATGGGTAATTCTATCCTTCTCATGAGTTCGCCGGATGAATTTCCTTTGGCGAGTAATTCCCTTTTTGACTTTCCTCCCTTTATGATAAATTGTTCTTCATCCAATCTCAATTTTCCCTTCTGTTTTTGTGGTCCGTGACATTGTACACAGCGGGCATCAAAAATGGGTTGAATAATATCCCCATAGAACTTTGTGGTCGAAAGTTCCGCAATTTGAATATTCGGAGTTGTATGCTCTTTTTCTTTTCCTTTGAAGGCTTGCAACAGAAAATCTTCACCGTGCGTCAATGTGCCTCCGAGATGACCCGTAATAAAGATGGACACCAGGAGCAAAACAGAACTTCCCCCTGCCATTCGTTTGTAGTCATTTCTGAGACTTACAAAAAAGATGATCGAAAACGCTGTACAAACAAAGCCTGACCACATATGGTTAGCTGTCAAACCAGACGAATAATCACCGGAAATAGAGAGTAAATAGCCTGAAATACTTGCTAAGACGGCAGATAGGACTGCCAGCTTTGTTATCAACAGGCGAGTGGCCTTATCAGATTGAAATCGTTTGGAAGTATGCAACCAATGAAGGAGGACAGCCAGCAAAATCAGTCCTATAGGTAAGTGAAGCAGCAGAAGGTGGAGACTTCCCAAAAAATCAACAAGCATCTTACGATTTTCTAAGATAACGATCAATCCAGGTCTGCCTCATCACAACGTTTATGTCCCAGTTACTGGCAAGCGGATCCCCTGAGCCCAAATGCGTCCACATATACGGAGGTGGACCGAATTCCGTTGTCATTGTTAGTGTCTCTCCTTTTTCAATTTTCATATTTACCACCGAATCCCACCATCCGAAATGTGCTTTTACCGCTGCTTTGAATTGAGCATCATCAGGATCAGGGATTTGTGGAGCTTCCGGAAAACCTATACGTGAATGAATATGCCCCACTCTCTTTAACACCTTATCGATTCTCTCGCTTTGATCTGCCAGCAGGGATTCATGAACGCAACACCAATGTGAAATGTCCAGTGTGATTTTTAGCTGGGGAAACTGATCAATGAACTTTTCAGCTACTGTGGCTGAATAGAGTATTCGACCCCGATGTGTCTCGTGGTAGATCGGAATGCCGGTCAAATCACTTTTTTCAAATGTGTATTGAAGAAAATTGTCATTTTCAAAGCTGTTGAAAAAGTCCTTGCCAGAATGACAATTGATAAATTCAGGCTGGACTTTCAGGGCGAGATCAATGGATCTCTTGAATACGGAAAGATTTTGTTCGACAGAAGACCCCCAGTTGCCGGCTAATACACCGAGCTTCAATTCATATGTCTGCACAGCATTGAGTAATTCCCTGGTTTTTTCTTCTGATTGAGGGATCCATACTTCAATGCCATCATAGCCTGCCTCTTTCGCATTCCTGCAAAACTCAATCATATTGCCCCGAAATCCCCAGTTCGTTGCAAAGATCTGAAGCGATATGTGTTTTTTACCCAACGGCTGAAATGGTTCGAGGTATTGCATGAAGGACATACCACCCAATGTCAATGCAGTGTTTTTGAGGAAAGTTCTTCTTTGATTCATTGTTTAAACTTGTCGTTCAGGCTAATATATCTTTAATCACCTCCCCTTCTACATCGGTTAAACGAAAAGGTCGTCCCTGGAACTGGTGCGTGAATTGTTCGTGATCAAATCCCAATTGATTTAATATCGTCGCATGCAGATCATGAATGGAAGTTTTTCCGCTTACGATCTCATACCCGATTTCATCCGTCGCCCCATGGCTGTAACCTCGTTTAATTCCTCCACCTGCCATCCAGATGGTAAAGGCATCAGGATGGTGATCTCTTCCTGTATAGATCTGGTCAACACCATTCCTGTTTTCCTGCATCGGTGTCCGACCGAATTCTCCTCCCCAAATGACAAGGGTTTCTTCTAGAAGTCCTCTCTGTTTCAAATCCAATATCAGGGCTGTGATAGCCTTATCGGTATCACGACATTTGTTGATATGCCCGATTTCCAGGGCGGTATCTTTACCTACTCCATGCGTGTCCCAGCCCCAGTCAAACAACTGTACAAAACGCACCCCGTTTTCCACGAGCTTTCTTGCGAGCAAGGCATTGTTTGCAAAAGACTCCTTTCCGGGTCGGACACCGTATAAGTCTTTGATATAGTCTGGTTCTTTGGAGATATCCATGACTTCAGGCACCGATACCTGCATGCGAAATGCCATCTCGTATTGGGCAATTCGGGCTACTGTCTCAGGGTCATTGAATTCCTCATACGTCATCTTATTGACGCTGTTGATGGCATCTATGGCTTTGCGCCGAACATCTCTGCTAATGCCATCGGGATTACCCAGATACAATACCGGGTCACCTTTCGATCTGCATTGCACTCCCTGGTAGACGGAAGGAAGGAAGCCGCTTCCCCAGACCTGCTTGCCCGCATCGGGATTGACACCTCCTGAAGTCAACACTACAAAACCGGGAAGATTTTGATTTTCTGATCCTAATCCATAGGTCACCCAGCTTCCCAAAGAGGGGCGCCCGAGCTGGGCACTGCCGGTATGCATCATCAATTGGGCCGGTGCATGATTGAATTGGTCCGTATACATTCCTCGCAGGAAGGTGACATCATCTACGATTTGAGTGAAGTGCGGAAGATGTTCTGAAACCCAGGCCCCGGATTCACCATATTGTTTGAACCGGGACTGACTTCCCAGCATTTTGGGTGTGCCTCGAATGAATGCAAAGCGCTTCCCTTCCAACAAGGAGGGTGGGCATTCTTTTCCATGCAATTCATTCAGTACCGGTTTATAATCAAACATCTCAAATTGAGATGGCGCACCTGCCATGTGTAAGTATATCACCGATTTGGCCCGGGCAGCAAAATGCGCATTTCTTGGATCCAGGGGGTTCAAGGAATTTGGTTGGCTCCGGTTGGAATTGATGTCGTTCGCAGGGACACATCCTCCGGGAAGAATGGTCGATAAGGCAAGTGTTCCGAGACTCAGACCACATTGCTGTAAAAACACCCTGCGAGAATTTAGCCTACCCATTCTGAGCCTGTACTCATTAAAAAGCCCTTTCCCTACCTCGTCTTTTTTCATTTGTTTAAAAATTCATCGAGGTTTAAAATTGCATTTGCAACTGTCGTCATCGCTAATTCTCTGTTGAGGGACAGCTCACTATCGTTTTCGGATTGCAGCTCATTCATTGTAGTCTTGAAAAGGTTGATCATAATGTCCAGTTTCCCAGGTGATATTTCCTTGTGCATTCCTTGGCAGTATGCAAAGGCAATTTGATCCGATATGTCTTTTCCTCCTTCTTCCATCATCTTCTTTGCAAGATGTTCTGAAGCTTCCACAAAGACAGGATCGTTTAAAGTAACAAGCGCCTGAAGTGGCGTGTTTGTCCTGATTCTTCTCGATACGCAAACTTGTCTTCCTGAAAGATCAAATGTTTCCATGGATGGATATAAAGAAGACCGCTTCATCATCGTATATATTGCTCTTCGATATTGATCCTCTCCCGGGCTCATGCTCCATTTTTGTGCATTGTAAGGTGTCTGCCAGACGTCCTCAGGTTGGAAGGGCATAACAGGAGGCCCATACATTTTCGTGCTTAACAATCCGCTTATACTCAATGCCTGGTCACGAACCTGTTCAGCACTTAGCCTTACACGCGGTCCCCGGGATAAGAAAATATTATCAGGATCTTTGATCAATGCATTTTCAGATATGTAGGACGACTGACGATAAGTTTTGGACAGTATAATTGCTTTTAAGAGCTCCTTGATACTCCAATCCTGGTCATGCATCCAGAAATAAGAAAGGTGGTCTAACAGTTCGAGATGGCTGGGCGGAGATCCCTGGGATCCCAAATCCTCAGTGGTCAATGCAATTCCTCGTCCAAATAGCTGTTCCCAAATGCGATTTACAAATGTTCTGGCCGTCAATGGATTTCCCTCATCAGCGATCCATTCCGCGAATGCAAGTCGCGGAACCTGGTTTTTAGTTTCGATTTGAGGGAGTACCTTCGGAACATTTGGTTGTACTTCCAAACTTTTGATCAGCCAATTACCACGATCAAAGACATGTGTTTTTCTCTGTCGTTCGGGAGGGTTTTCAGTCATGATCAAAGTGTGATCATGATGTCTGGAAATCAGCTCATAAAAGAAATCTTTATTCCTTCGGTGACCCTGCTTGTTTGCCCCGGGAAAAGCAGATGTGAAATACAACCAATCGATCATCAATCCCGGAATGTCACGGGACTCTAAAGAGGAATTTTTATAGTGGACATAGATATCATGGGTTCCTTCAGTCTCTGCGAGAGGAATTTCAATAATGTGGTATCCCTTGGTTTTTGGAATGTTCTTCGTTCCGATCACAAGTCCTCCCGGCCCGTCAAGGTGAAGGGAAAGTTGTCCCCCGGTCCTGGAGCCCACTCCCCGAATCAACAATACCGTCTTTTCTTCCAGATCAACATGAGGGATCCTTGCCCAGCCATTTTTTCTCAACCCAAGATATTTGGTATCGTAGAGCTCAGAATTATCGAAATCATCCATCTCGAGAGAATAGATCACCGGCTGAACAACCTTTACAAATTGCTCAATTTCATCTGCTTTTTCGGATGTAGTCTGTTCTGCAACCCAATTAGTCAATTCTTTCAGCTTCTTCTGACTGGAAGAGTCCAGAAAATTTAATCTCGGATAATCAGGATGAGTATCGGCATCCCGGGTATTATTCAGGAAGGCGAAGGATTGGTAATAGGTTTCATGTGGGAAGGGATCATAGGGATGACCGTGGCATTGGACACAAGCCATCGTGGTACCAAGAAGACCTTCCCAGGTCGTATTTACCCGATCCATGACGGCCTTAATTCGAAATTCTTCGTTATCCGTGCCTCCTTCATCATTTGTCGTTGTATTCCGATGAAATCCGGTGGCAATCAATTGATCATCTGTGGGATGATCCAGAAGATCCCCTGCAATTTGTTCGATGATAAACTGATCGTAGGGCAAGTCCGAATTCAAAGAGCGGATGACATAATCACGGTATGCCCAAATACTTCTGTTCTGGTCGCGCTCAAATCCTTTGCTATCCGCATAACGGGCAATGTCCAACCACATACTGGCCCACTTTTCACCGTATGACTGATTATTCAACAACTCATTCACGACTTCTTCAAAACCGATCGATTGATCAACGACAAACCTCTTGACCAAGTCATCACTTGCGGGAATACCCGTCAGGTCGTAGCTCACTCTTCGCAATAATTCCGGACGACTGGCCTCGGGGTTCATACTCAATCCAACGGACTTGAGTTTTTGAAGCACGTAATCGTCAATAAAGGATTGATCAACATCAGGGCTAACTGCACCGGCGCTCATCATTGAAATGTCGTTAGACGCACCGAGGGGATTCTGTACCGGCCGATATGCCCAATGAATGCCCCATTCAGCACCTTGCTTTACCCACTTTTTCAGGATACCTATTTCTTCTCCGGATAGTGCTTCTTTTTCGTATGGCATTCGCTCATCCGGATCGTTCGAAAGAATCCGGTGGATAAATTCACTACTGTCGGGTAGTCCCGGAATGATGGCTGGTTTTCCGGAGTCGGTAGGAGCCAGGGCATCAGTTCTCGATAATAAGGAAAATCCATTGCTCTGTTTCACACCTCCATGACAGGAAATACAATGTTGGTTCAATATAGGCTTGACGTCAGCATTATAATCAATTTGAGCAGAGCTTCCATTATAGGTGCGCACAATGAGAACAATAATGATCAACAGACCAAAGAATTTCAGAAACTTCGTTAGGTATTTAATTCTCGTCTTTTTCATCCGGACAATGATGCTAATTGTTCTTGATATTAGAAAAATCATCCGTACAAAGATTACCTTGTTCTCGGACGAATCAAGTAAAATTATGTTTCAATGCACGGTTATGCAAATAAGATCGGGAATATCACTCTTGCTTTTGTTTAGTTGTCATTTCCTCACAGGTCAAAATGAGATTGTACCACTATGGACTGAAGAAGTGCCACACTTCAGGGATACAGGCGAGGATGAAGAACGAGAGAGTGAGCAGATTTTGTGGATATCCAATGTTCAACAACCCGACCTTGCCGTGTATCTCCCTGCTAAGAGAAATGCCACCGGCATTGGAGTAGTAATTTGTCCGGGAGGCGGCTATCAGGGTCTCGCCTACGATTGGGAAGGCAGTGATATTGCCAAATGGTTCAATGCAAAGGGAATTGCAGCATTTGTTCTAAAATATCGGTTGCCTGTTTCTAACTCCGTTCTTGTGAAACACGAAACTCCGCTCCTGGATGCCCAACAAGCAATGAGGCTGGTACAGGCTCATGCTGACCGGTGGAATGTTGATGAAAGCAAAATTGGAATTATGGGTTTTTCAGCCGGAGGCCACCTGGCATCAACTGCAGGTACGCATTTTGTCATGGCCGAGGATGCTGATATCGTCAGACCTGATTTTATGATTCTCATTTATCCGGTAATCTCCATGAATCATAATTTTACGCATATGGGTTCAAGAGAAGCATTACTAGGTCAAGATCCAAGTCCTGAGATGATTGCATTGTACTCTAATGAAAATCAAATTACGACGGCTACTCCACCTACCTTATTGATTCATTCGATGGATGATCAAGCCGTTCCTGTCAAGAACAGCCTCGTTTTTTATGAAGGGCTCATCGAGAAAGATGTTCAAGCAGAAATGCATTTGTACCCGGAGGGAGGTCATGGCTATTCTCTGGCACTGGATGATGAACATCTCTCGACCTGGCCAGACAGGATGAATGAATGGTTAAAACAATTAAAATTCGAAAATGAGGAGTAGTATTTCAATTCTACTGATTGCAAGTGTCACTATATTCATATTGACCCATTGCGCAACTGCCAAATTAGAAAAATCCAATGCTGAGGAATGGCTTGACTTATTTAATGGATCGGATTTATCCGGATGGACGATTAAGATGGCAGGTCGGGATTTAAATTACAATTACAGAAACACTTTTGTTGTTGAGGATGGAATGATCCGAATTAAATATGATGAATATGAAACCTTTGATGACGCTTTTGGACATTTATATTACAACACGCCATTCAGTCATTATAAATTAGAATTTGACTATCGTTTCCACGGTGAACAAACCGAGGGTGGTGCCTCCTGGAATGTACGCAACAGCGGCGTAATGTTACATTCGCAATCCGCGGAGAGCAATGATTATAAACAGGGATTTCCGGTTTCAATAGAATTGCAAATGCTTGGTGGCCTCGGAGAAGAAGAAGGTGAACGAACGACAGGGAACGTCTGTACGCCGGGTACGGCGGTTATGACGGGTGATACCATCAACTATAATCACTGTATCAATTCAACATCTAAAACTTACCATGGTGATCAGTGGGTTCATGCCGAGGCCGTGGTGCACGGCGGAGATGAAATGACTTTTTTGATTGAAGGTGATACCGTCCTGCAATTTCAAAAACCTCAAGTTGGCGGTGGCTTTATCAGTACACTCATGCACGGGCGGGATTGGGAACAGTTTGGTATTCTAAATTCTAAGGAAGAGTGGTTGGAAAAGGCAGGTCTGATATTGAACGAAGGATATATTGCCTTGCAGGCAGAGAGTCATCCTGTTGATTTTAAAAACATTCGGCTGCTCAACCTTTGTGGTTGTATGGACCCCAGGGCAAAAAATTATAAAAGCTATTTTATAAAAGATGATCGATCAGCCTGTCTGTATTAATTCCACCACTAAGGACATAGAAATTTCGAAAAAGGAAAGGTGAGGATCAGCATGGAGCAACAAGAATTGTATAATAGACTTAGAGAATTGAGCTTCAGTGAATTTAGAAATCTATTATTCGAATTAGATAGACGTGCTCATTTTACATATAGTATTTCCTCTGTAATCAGGCATGAATTTGAATCCAGGCTGGGTTCGGGAAGCAAAGTTTTAGATGGTGATATTGATTTGAAATTATTGCCAGGGATGGTGCCCAAAAGTGCCCAGGTCCGCTGGACGGGTAATCATGGTAGAGTGTTGGCCAAATTTACTTATGATTTCATGGTTATGATGTTTTTTCATTGTTACCGGTACGGACTGAAGACAGGTACGGATACCAAAATCCTTGATTACGGTTGTGGTTGGGGTCGAATGACGAGGTTGCTGCCGTACTTTACGGATATTGGGAATATCTATGGAGTCGATCCAACGGAAGAGTCCATCCGGTTGTGTGAGGACAATAATGTTCCGGGCAACTATTTTGTTATTGATCATATACCGGAACAATTGCCATTTGAGCATCAGATGGACCTGATCTTTGCCTATTCAGTTTTTACACATATGAATAATGAAGTTGCAAAAAATGCATTGCGGGTGATGAGAACGGCAATCCACAATGATGGTATGCTATGTGTCACAATACGTCCACGTTCATATTGGTTTTCCAGGATTTCCGGTGGTGCTATTTCCAAGTCAAAAAGAAGAGAGTTGTTGGCCACTCATGATGATGAAGGTTACGCCTTCATTTCCTATGAGGATAATAAACACGGTGGCCCGGACAACTGGGGAGATACCTCTTTTTCAATGGAATACATTCAGCAGGAATGGACAGATTGGGAGGTGCTTGGATATGAAATGGCGGACTCCCAACCTTACCAGGTATTGGTCTTCCTCAAACCCAGGTAAGTGGATGGTCAACTATACTGGGTCATGTATATTTAGATCCAAAGAGCTTTTTAAATAAGCCAAACTTTTGACACTGCAATATCCCAAAACTCTCATTCCACCCTTTCGCACAATTTCACGATCTTAGCAAGGAATAACCAGCCGAAAATGAAACTCCATCTCATTCTGACCATATTCTTCTCGATAGCAGTATCTGTCCTTTGTGCCCAGGATGATAACTCTTTTGACATTGTCATCAATAATGGAAGGGTCATTGATGCGGAAACAGGCCTGGATGATGTAAGAAATATAGGTATCAGTAAAGGCAGCATTTCAGCAATAACTTCAGCAAAAATATCTGGGACAGAGGAGATCGATGCACAAGGTCTGGTCGTGTCCCCGGGTTTTATCGATCTTCATGTTCACGGACGGGATAACACAGAACAAGAATACCAGGTACATGACGGTGTTACAACCGCTCTTGAATTGGAATGGGGTATAGAATTCCTTGAAAAGTGGTACGCATCAAGAAAGAACAAAGCACTCATTAATTACGGTGCAAGTGTGAATTGGCCATTTGAACGCTTCTTGACATTTGGAAGTTTATCTGAGAATAAGGAACAACTCCAACAGGGATCCGTAGGGGGCAAACTCAATATATCAAACGCAATAAGGCTGCTGTCGCCTTCTTTTGCTGTTCCTGTTAATAACCAACAAATAAGTGCCACAAAGGTCAACATTAGGAAAGCACTAAATGCGGGAGGAATTGGGATCGGGATTCCCATTGGATACCTTCCGGGTGCTCAAGCAGAAGAAGTATACCGCATGTATCAATTGGCCGCTGTATTGGATGTCCCGGTCTTTTCACATGTCAGGGCCGGGGGGCTGATTGCCATTCAACAAGCGATATCCGATGCAATGTTGAGTGGAGCCTCATTACACATTGTTCACATGAACAGCATGGCACTATCTGAAATTGAAGCCGCTATTGAGATGGTCAACAGGGCACAGGATTTAGGTTACGAAATCACTACTGAGGTATATCCTTACACAGCAGCATCAACATCCATTGAAAGTTCGATATTCGATGGTGACTGGAAAGATCGATTAGGGATTGACGAGAGTGCTGTACAGTGGGTGGAAACGGGTGAAAGACTGAACAGTGAAAATTTTGCTGAATACCGGGATAAAGGAGGCACGGTAATCATGCATATGATGCGGCCGGAATGGATCCGGCATGGCGTGGCTTCGAAGAACACGATCATTGCCTCAGATGGCATGCCATATGCACCACTGGCACATCCGAGAACCGCAGGTACCTTTTCACGGGTTCTTGGTAAATATGTCCGGGAAGAACAAGTACTGAGTTTGTCTGAGGCGATCAGAAAGATGACTTTACTACCTGCCCGTGTTCTTGAAGATGTAGCTCCTGCGATGAGATTTAAGGGAAGAATACAAGTTGGTGCTGATGCAGACATTACCATATTTGATCCTGAGCTGATCAAAGATATGGCTACATTTGAAGGAGGTCTTAGGTTTTCTGACGGCATTCAATATGTCCTGGTCCACGGCCAACTGGTAGTCAGGGATAAAGGGATGGTAGATGGTGTTTTTCCTGGAAGACCTGTCTTTGGAAAATATAAAAGATAAAAATGAGTCATCGGATCTTACTTCTCATACTCTTGCCTGCATTTTTGTTACACTTTGCATGTGCAAATCGATCAGATCAATTTAATCAGGGAAAACCGAATGTAGTATTTATTTTGGTGGATGATTTGGGGTACCACGATTTGAGTTGTACGGGAAGTACGTTTTATGAAACCCCACATATCGATCGTATTGCCAACGAGGGATTTCGATTCACCCAAGGATATGCTGCAAGCAGGGTTTGCAGCCCTTCCAGGGCAAGCATTATGACCGGCAAATTCACTGCCCGCCATGGGATTACCGATTGGATTGGAGCCAGGACCGGGGAAGACTGGAGAACATTAAACCGGCATGACCTATTGCTGCCTGCATCGTATCGACCCCATCTCGCCTTCGAGGAAGAGACCATTGCTGAAGCGATGAAGAAAGGAGGATACAAGACATTTTTTTCGGGTAAATGGCATCTGGGAAACGAAGGCTCCTACCCTGAAGATCATGGGTTTGATATCAATGTCGGGGGATGGGAGAAAGGCAGTCCCATTGGGGGATTCTATGCACCCTGGACGAATCCGAGATTGGAATCTCATGAGGACGGTGAAAGTCTGACGCTCCGCCTTGCACGTGAAACGGCCGACTTTATCAAGGCACACCAGGATACCAGCTTTTTTGCATTCCTTTCCTTTTATGCCGTACACGCACCTATTCAAACGACGCAAGAGAAGTGGCAGAAGTACCAATCCAAGGCCGCACAGATGAACCTTCCTGAAGATGCATTTCAAATGGAAAGAGTATTACCCATTCGTAAAGTTCAGGATAACCCGGTCTATGCGGGATTGGTCGAGACTATGGACGATGCAGTTGGAATTGTCCTGGATCAATTGGATGAATCGGGATTGGAGGATAATACCATCGTCATTTTTACTTCCGATAACGGAGGTGTGGCTTCGGGTGATGCTTTTGCCACCAGTAATCTTCCACTAAGAGGCGGAAAAGGATATCAATGGGAAGGTGGCATCAGAGAGCCATACTTTATAAAAGTGCCATGGATTGAAAATCGAGATCAATTCATTGATGAACCTGTGACCGGCAGTGACTTCTACCCTACCATCCTCGAACTTACGGGTCTTGACCTGTTACCGGAGCAACATATGGATGGGACAAGTCTTAAACCACTTCTGGAAGGTCAAAGTCTTCCTTCCCGGAAGATCTACTGGCACTATCCCCATTATGGAAATCAAGGAGGGAATCCTTCTTCCATCATAAGGGAGGGTCCTTGGAAGCTGATCCACTATTGGGAAGACGGTGCCAATGAACTATACAATTTGAAGTCAGACCCCTCTGAAGGTCATGATCTCTCCGGGCAGGAATTAGAGCGAACAAAGAAAATGCAGGATCAACTTGTATCCTG
>JANQHF010000132.1 GCA_028282725.1 Saprospiraceae bacterium | reverse complement strand
GATCAATGTTTTGCAGTAGTTGAGGCTGGGCCGGATTTTGCGAAATGTCCAGGACCACGATATCACTACTGCTATTGGTTAGTCCACAGCCATATAATCGTCCGACTACCGTATCGATAAAGATGTTGTGCGTGTCATCAAGAAATTCCGTAGAATCGTACACCTTGACAACGCTGTCGGGTAAGGTGGAAAGATCAAATATTTCGAGACCCCCATTACAGAAATCACTCGCTCCATAAGCGTAATGACCGTAGACTTTAAAATCACGCCACAGACAGTTGGTGCCTCCGGGTTCCCGATCCACCTCTACCGGTGCATCGGGGTTTGTTACATCGATAAAGTGTGTGAATTGCCTGGATCCGACAATGGCATATTCACGGTTGTTTTGATCCGCATAGCCCCAAAGATCATTGTAAACTATGCCGCGTTGTAAGATGAGAGAATTGTCATCCCAATGACCCCTGAGCTGGGTATTCAAGGCCTGACCACGACTGAAATTATAGACAATGACCTGACTAATGATCAAAATGAGTATCCTGACTAACCGCACAAATACAAGAAATTATGATGCAATTAAATTTAGATTTAGTGTCACAAGGTATGTGTTCAAATACACATTTTGCGTTCGGCCTTTAAAGTAACAAAACCTTCATTTGTCCATTACATGTGCAGCCTCATCCCTATTATTTAACGTAACGATGATATCAATTTTATTTGAATGACGAAATTCGTTTTTACCCTGTGTTCTGTTCTGATCATGAGGCAATGCTTTTGCGAGGATATCGTATGGGATTCAAAGTCCTGGGAGGACACACTGAAAACCACCCGGGCCGAGAGCAGGGTAATCTTTGTCGATATCTGCACAACATAGTGTGCCCCTTGTCCCAAAATGGACAAGGATGTGTATCCTGATAAAAATGTGGGAGAATTCTTCAACGACCATTTTATTTCGGTTCGAATCGACGCGGAAGATGGAGGTGCAGTAAGAAGGTCGGCCACAAAATATGAAGCAAATGTTTTTCCTTCTCTTCTTTTTGTTCATCCCCGTGGCTCTGTGATCAGTTCATTCATTGGAATGCATACGATTCCGGAATTGGTGCATGCAGGTCAGTATGTCCGGGAATAATTTGATGACCATTCAGCTGGAAGAGAGTTGACATCCAATGCTGGATTCCCTGATTGAGATATATTCCATCAGCAGAAGTATTGCGGATCAATTGTTTGAAATCAACAGTGATTTCTTCGCCTATTACAATGATGACTCAAGTCGCAGGAAAGCATCATCCCGGGCTTCTGTGGCCCATCTGTACTATCCTTATGATTATAAGTATTCTGACAACCACATTTACATATTGGAAGCACGAGGTCTCCGGTCAGAAGCCGAAGCCGTCCGAAATAAAATGCAGGAATTACCCCGGAACCGGGAAATGCTTATGAAATTCTCCTGCTGAAGGTGCTCATTACTTAGGAAACAGCAATTGCCACAATAGCCCCGATTGTAATCAAGACCAATAAAATTCGAATCATCGAAGCGATGAATTGGTCCTTATTTTTTTCAGCCTTCCCATTGACAGGATTGTGAACCCTGCTACCGAAAAGGTCGTAATTCTCTGAGTTCGAGTTGAAATAGAGCCTGAATAATCTATATGCCATACTTGTCTTCATAACAAAGACTTTTAAAATTAACAAAGACCCTCATAACGAATTATTCGAGTCAATTGCTCACGGTTTTTATGAAATATTTTTATATTATAAAATTATTGTATATGAAGGTATCTTTCCCCATATACCAAATTTTATACTGCAAAGGTCAATCAATTTTTACTAATTGCAAATATTTTATTGTTTTTTTCTCTTGTAAATGTTGTTGTTCGTAAAAGGTGAGGATATTTAATTCTGGCTTTGGCAATCTCATATCCGAGATATTATCGGATTGAAATTCTATCGCAAATTTTGGATGGTCTGTAGCGGTTTCGGCAGAATAATCGTACAAATCATCGTCATCCGTTTTTAAATGAATTTTAGATCCTGATGCCAATAAATCGTAGTATTTATCGAGGAAAACAGGAGATGTCAGTCTCCTGTTTTCTTTGGCGGGAAAGGGATCGGGAAACACGATCCAAATTTCATTGATTTCACCGGGTTCGAAGTAATGTTCGAGGTGTTCGATTCTCGTCCTGAGAAAAGCGACATTGTTGAGTTGTTCTTTCAGGGCAGTGGTCGCTCCTTTGTGTATCCTGGCCCCTTTAATATCCACTCCGATATAATTATGATCAGGGTGTAATTTGGCCAGTCCTACAGAATATTCGCCCTTACCACATGCGAGCTCAAGACAGATCTCTCCACCATTCTTGAAAACATAAGACCTCCACCTTCCCCGGATGGAAAGTACCTTGTCTGCAAATTGCCGCACATCGCCACATGCGGGACGAACGGTTTCAAATACATGTGGATATTTCAATAATTCGGCAAACTTCTCCAATTTGCCTCTACGTGCCATCTTTCCTGAATTTTAACCCTGCAAATATGAAAATTGACTCCTTAAAATAGGTGTACTTTTGTCCCCTTATGAAACATAAAGATTACCAAAGTATTTGTGAACAGGTAATTCCTCTCGCGAAGAGTACCGGAAGCTTTATTAAAAATGAACTTCAAAAAGTCGAAACCACACAGATCATTGCCAAGGAAGCCAACAGTCTCGTATCGTACGTAGATAAGACGGCAGAGGAGATGCTGGTGGAAGGTTTGTCAAAAATTCTTCCCGAAGCCGGATTCATCACAGAAGAAAGCACCACCATTCAAAATCAAAAGAGTATTACCTGGGTCGTCGATCCATTGGATGGCACAAATAATTTCCTTCATGGCATCCCTCATTTTGCCATAAGTATAGGATGTATGATAGACGGTCAAACCATGATTGGCCTGGTCGAAAACGTCTATTACGGCGAGACTTTTTATGCTTGGAAAGGAGGTGGGGCATTTTTGGATGGCAATCCGATAAGGGTGAGCACGACGACATCGCTGGCAGGCTCAATCATTGCAACAGGTTTTCCGTATGACCGTTCGCTGGTTCCTTCCCTGCTCAAAGTTTTGGGCCGACTTCTGAAAAAGGTGCGGGGCGTAAGAAGATTTGGTGCCGCCGCTCTTGATTTGGTAAATGTTGCCGCAGGCAGATTAGAGGGCTATTATGAGACAACACTGAATGCCTGGGATGTCACTGCCGGGGCATTGATCGTTGAAGAAGCGGGAGGTAAGGTTACAGACTATGAGGGAGAAGAGAACTTTATATTCGGAGGAAATATCATTGCTACCAATGCTCAAATTCACAACCAACTCTTGCAAATACTGAAATCCGATGGTGATCAATAAATTTGTCTATAAATATGATCATTCTATCGACATAGTCCATTATATCAATAAACCGGAGTTAACTTAGATCAATCAATCAAGTTTGTGAATCTCACAGAAAACATAAAAATCGCACTGAGGTCTCTTAAATCCAACTTTTTAAGGACTGCACTGACTTTGATGATCATTGCCGTAGGGATCACTTGCCTGGTTGGTATTCTTACTGCAATCGACAGTATACTCTTTTCCATGAGTGACAGCTTTACGAGATTGGGAGCCAATTCATTCAATATTCGTCCACTGAGAGAGAACATACAGACCCGCTCCGGGGGAAGGCGGACGAAGAGAGCTGAACCGATCGTATTCAATCAGGCTGAGGCATTCAAGAATAGATTCAAGTATGGATCTTCAAAAGTTACCATTGAAGCCTACTGTTCATCGAATGCCGAAGTTGCTTTTATGGACAAGAAGACCAATCCCACTGTGGTGATCAGGGGTGTCGATGAAAACTTTTTTGATGTCTCCAACTATAAATTGGCCGCGGGAAGAAAATTTACGAGGACTGAAGTCGAAGGGGCAAATAATAAATGCATTCTGGGCATGGACCTGGTGGATCAGCTCTTTGATGGCAAACCGGAGAGAGCCATAGGAAAGGTAATATCCATCAATGCCGGTCGATATAAGGTAATTGGCGTCCTGGATAAAAGAGGAAGCACATTTGACGGGGATAGTGACCGGCGGATATTTATTACAATCACAAAGGCCAAGCAGATCTATGGCTACCCCGATAAGAACTACAACCTGGCCGTTAGCGTTGCTGGTGCCACTGAAATTGATGGGGCGATCAATGCAGCAATGATCCCGCTCAGGAATATCAGAAAGCTAAAAGCTTCGGATCCCAACGACTTCGAAATTCGCAAAAGCGACAGTATTCTCAACACATTGAAGGATATGACTTTTGCCTTGAGAATTGCCACGATCGCAATTGCCCTAATGACGCTGTTAGGGGCCTCAATTGGTCTGATGAATATCATGTTGGTCACCGTCACGGAGAGAACCCGAGAGATAGGAGTATCAAAAGCAGTAGGGGCCAAGAGAAGAAATATTCTAGCTCAATTTCTTACCGAAGCTATCGTCATTACACAAATTGGAGGTATCGTTGGCGTATTACTCGGAGTAGTTGTTGGTAATTCCGTGAGCATGATGATTGGCAGTCCCTTCATCATTCCCTGGGCATGGATTTTCCTGGCATTCTTCGTATGTATCTTTGTAGGTGTCGTGTCCGGACTTTATCCTGCCTTGAAAGCTGCCAGGCTCGATCCCATAGAATCTCTGCGATACGAATAATCATTATTCTTGCCTCAAACCCTGGAGTAAACTATTATTGTGCCCGGTTTCAACTACCGCTCTTTTGATCCGAATAATAGATATGTTAGAATTGACAAAAAGATGTGCTACCCTGCTATTGATCTTAGCGATGCAAAATCTGTACGGGCAAATAGAAGATTCCTCTGCCCAGCGGATGCAGACATCTTTGAACTTCCAATCGATCCCTGATCCGTCCCAGGCTGAGACAGAATCTAAAAAGCGCACAATCGACTCACTCATTTCTATTGGTGAAAACATGTTTTTAGCAACTCAAACTGTCTTGTTCAAGAGCAGCCCATCGGTAGAAGGTGATTCCAGATTGATCAATGAACAAGACTTGTTGATCGTGCTGGGTAAACATGATCAACTCTTTTACCAGGTGGAATGGGACAACCGGACCGGATACATATTCCAGTTTGATATAGAGCCTTATAATATTTTATCGGAAAAATATTTGTCCAACAAAGAAGTCGTTCTTGTGGATCAAAATCAGCATTCCGCTTTATCAAATTCAGAAGAACCCGGGTCTTCAAATCCCAATCCTGAGGAAAAGTTGAAGGACAGATGTGAAATTCAGTTTTTCGCTTCGAAATATACCAATAAGGTATTTCCACAATTAAATGACCTTGGAAAGATCATTTCGAGCACCTTTCCTCATGAAAGGATTACTCGCTACAGGGTTATTGCAAATCAACAAATGGGATCCTGCGAAGAAATCATTCAAGAATTGGACAATAGAGGGTTTCCGGGATCATTTGTGATCAATTAACCTTTACCATCTGATATTCTTTACGATGTGGTCCACCTGTTGCATCATATCCCTTTTCTTCTTTCCGGGGGCGAATATGAAGGCATCTATCGAGAGCAGTTTCCCCTGTGTCTCATTGACGATATTGTAAATGATGAACGGGCCGCCCATGAAGTCGTTTTCCATTTCCCAGATCCCGCGGTATTCTTTGGTATATCTCGATGAGATTGTGCGATTAAATTCAAGAATCGGAAGATCTTCATCATTGATGACGATATATGTGTTCTCGCGTTCAGAATTGACGAATCTGCCGAACGTTTGAAATCGATTTTTCATCGATTCTGTGACCAATTGATTTTGATCATTATAGTCAAAGAGTCGAAAGGCCATATTGATCACACCATCTTTGGTATCCTTTCTTAACCAATACAAGCTATCTTCCTCCGGGGCATTGAGGGCCACCCGGAAGTCTCCGGGTATGTTTATCTCAGCACCATACCTGCCGATCATATTGCCGGAGAGTCCGGCATTCCGTCCCCTGGCATAGGTAAGTTGTTCCAATTGGACGGCATCATGTTCATTGACCTTGCTTGAAATGCCATTGAAATTTCGTTCAACAGCAGCTGCAAGTTCATCCGTACCATAAGCAAAGACATACATAAGGATTTGCCCATTGGCCCATTTGTCTCTTCCTACGGAAGTATTAAAGGATGAGTCTGTTCGCGCTCTCTGCAAGCGTTCCTCTCCCAAATCTTTCATAACGAATTGGGTAATCTCCGAATTAGTATCATTGAGATTGGCAAGGATCAAATACGTTCGAAGTTCTTTCTTGAGGGGTTGTGCATTTAACTCTTTAACCTCGTATTGCCGTAAATCGAATATTGGTTCCGGTCGGGGTGTCAACGGGTAGATACCTTCAAAAAAATATCTTACCGTATCCCCCACGATGCTGGACCAGATATCGTCATCGGTGATCACCACGATCTCATTCATCACACCCAGGGCATTCGGTTTGATCTTGAACCTCGGACTTTCCGATGGGGTACATGACAGCATACACCCAAAAAGGAAAATACTCAACACGACTGACCACCTGTACTGCATAGTTCTGAATAAGATTTCAGGATCATGTCCCTGCTTTAAACGAATTTCGCTTAGTTATTTGTTCACCTGAATATAAGATGACGAAAGCGTAAAAGACGGTGTACGACAAGTTTTTTATAACAATTGATTAATGATATCCTCCTCGTGAATACCTTCCGCCTCTGCCTTATAATTACGCACGATTCGATGTCTCAATATATTATTGGCAATGGCGCGGATGTCTTCTATGTCGGGTGAATATTTGCCGGTTATAGCAGCATGGCATTTGGCTCCAAGAAGGAGATATTGAGATGCCCTCGGTCCTGCTCCCCAACTGATATAATTATTAACAATATCTGCTGCTTGTGACGTGCCAGGTCGTGTCTTGGATGCCAGCGACACGGCATACTCCAACACATTATCAGCTACCGGCACTTTTCTCACCAACTCCTGAAAATCCAATATTTGCTGCCCTGACAGGATATGCTGAAGATCGGGAACATGAGTTGAAGTCGTATTTTTCACCACCTCAAGTTCCTCCTCATAACTTGGATAAGTCAAAGGAATATTAAACATAAACCTGTCTAATTGTGCTTCCGGTAATGGGTAGGTGCCTTCTTGTTCAATAGGGTTTTGAGTGGCCAATACGAAAAAGGGTTTTGGCAATTCATAGTTATCTCCATAGACCGTCACACTTCTTTCCTGCATGGCTTCAAGCAGTGCTGCCTGAGTCTTGGGAGGAGTACGGTTAATCTCATCTGCCAGGACGATGTTGGCAAACAAGGGCCCTTTGTTAAATTTGAAATGGCGACTTTCATCAAGAATCTCAGACCCCGTAATATCCGATGGCATCAAGTCAGGGGTAAATTGAATCCGCTTGAATTCTAGATCAAGTACTTCAGCAATTGTACTGACGAGCAAGGTTTTGGCCAATCCCGGTACTCCTACAAGCAAGCTGTGTCCATTGCTGAAAAGAGAAATCAAGACTGCCTTTACAACTTCTTTTTGACCGATGATTACTTTGCCGATTTCATTACTCAGATCCTCATATGCTTTAGCAAGCGCATCCACTGCTTCGACATCTGAATTGTATTGATCACTCATCTAAAAATTGCTTTTATGAAAAATCCCGCCAAATGTACAAGACCTTATACTAACGGCACATTTGAAAGTATGTTTTAGTGATTTTTTATGATAATCTAAACTCTCAAATGCAGAAAGCGCCGCATTGGGTTATTTTTGCGCTCCAAATGAAAAAAGGTATGTTCAGATCTCATAATTGCGGAGAATTAAGACTATCCCACCAGGGAAAACAAGTGGTTTTAAGTGGATGGATACAGGCAAGTCGCGATTTTGGCGGAATGACGTTCATTGACCTCAGAGACAGGTACGGCATTACCCAACTGGTATTCAATATAGATGACGACCAGGCTCTTTGCGAAGAGGCGAGAAAGCTCGGCCGGGAAGATGTTGTGAAGATTTCCGGAAAGGTGCGTGAACGGTCGAACAAGAATCCCAACAGGTCTACTGGTGATATCGAAATCGAGGTGGATACGCTGCAAGTTTTAAATAAGTCCAAGGTGCCTCCATTTACCATAGAAGATGATACGGACGGTGGCGATGATCTTCGAATGAAATACCGTTACCTGGATATCAGGAGAAATCCGGTGAAGGAGAGTTTGATATTCAGAAGCAAGTTGGCACTGGAGACGAGAAGTTACCTGAATTCTGAGGGCTTTGTAGAAATAGAGACACCTGTCCTGATCAAGAGCACACCTGAAGGAGCAAGGGATTTTATTGTACCCAGCCGTATGAACCCGGGACAATTCTATGCCCTACCGCAGTCCCCTCAGACCTTCAAGCAAATCCTGATGGTGGCCGGAATGGATAAATATTTCCAGATCGTCAAATGTTTCAGAGATGAAGATCTCAGGGCGGACAGACAACCGGAGTTCACCCAGATTGATTGCGAGATGAGTTTTGTTACCCGGGAGGACATTTTGAACACATTTGAAGGACTGACCAAACACTTATTCAAATCCCTGAAGAATATTGAACTTGAAGATTTTCCTCGCATGTCCTATGATGAGGCCATCCGGTTGTATGGAAGTGATAAACCAGACACTCGTTTTGAAATGCAATTTGTAGAATTGAACGAGGTCGTCCAGGGTCATGGCTTTTCAGTATTTGACAATGCCGAATTGGTCGTAGGCATTTGTGCTCAAGGGCAAGCAGGTCGGTATTCCAATAAGGACATCAAAAAATTGACCGAATGGATGCAACGGCCACAGATCGGTGCAAAGGGACTGATCTATGTAAAGTTTGAGAAAGACGGCACCATACGTTCATCAATCGGAAAATTCTTTGACGACGAAGCCCTAAAAAAATGGGGAGAAAAGATGGGCGCTACGACCGGTGACATGCTGTTCATATTAGCCGGCGAAACCGAAAAAACCAGGAAGCAATTAAATGAGTTGAGGCTGGAAATGGGTCGACGCATGAATTTGACCCGACCAGACGACTTTAAGCCGTTGTGGGTGTTGGATTTTCCCTTATTGGAATGGGATGAAGAATCGGAACGATTTCATGCCATGCATCATCCATTTACATCCCCCAAAAAAGAGGATCAGGAAAAAATGCTTTCCGGAGATCATGAGACGATGAAGTCACTACGTGCAGATGCGTACGACCTGGTCATCAATGGAGCCGAGATTGGTGGTGGGTCGATCAGGATCCATGATCGATCATTACAATCGAGAAACTTTGACCTGCTCGGATTTACCAAAGAAGAAGCCGAGGAGCAATTTGGATTCTTGCTGGGAGCGTTTGAATATGGTGCCCCACCCCACGGTGGTATCGCCTTTGGTTTTGACCGGTTATGTGCCGTTATGAATGGACAGAGCTCAATCCGGGATTATATCGCCTTTCCCAAAAATAATATGGGCAAGGACATGATGATTGATGCTCCTGCTCACATAGATAAAGATCAATTGGATGAGTTGAATCTGGAATTGAAGCTGACTGAATAATGGGCATTCATTCCACTTAGCTGGTTGATTATAGACATTTAAAATCGTTGAATTGTATTCCGGTGCGCTGCACCTGAGGTATATGGGCGTACAAATGGTTCCATAGAAATCATCGATTCTCCCAACCCGCAGGGATTGTCATTGTCTGGCACCTGATTATAAGCGAAATGAATATTTGATCGTGAGGTACGGCGTACCGCACATCTTTGTAGCATTGTAAAACATTGGGAAGGTGGAGGTGCAGCGCACCGAGATATTTAATAGATAGACATCTAAAACCGTTGAATAATATTCCGGTGCTCTGCACCTTCGAAAATTGGACGGAAACCTGGTTCTACAAAGATTACCGGTGCTCCGCACCGGAGGTATATGGATGTAATAATAATTCTACGTAGATCGTGGATGCTCTACGGCTGTAGGGATTGGCATTGTCCTGCACCTGATTATAAGCGAAATGAAAATTTGATCGTGAGGTACGGCGTACCGCACATCTTTGTAGCATTGTAAAACATTGGGAAGGTGGAGGTGCAGCGCACCGTAATCTATATGATCAATATCAGTTTCACGGAGAAACAGGGAAAATACATTTCTGAGCAACTGCGGTCAGGAAATTATAAAAATGCCAGTGAGGTTGTAAGGGACACCCTGAGACTTCACGAGATCTATCGACATAAGGTGATCGAAGAATTAAGATCGGAAATTGCAAAGGGCTGGGACGACGCAACCAGTTCCCGGACGGCAACACAGATTGCTTCTGACAAGAGAAAATCAAGTAAGGGCTGATTTGTGAATCTACTAGTTGAGATCTCCAAAGAAGCCGAAAGAGATTTGGAAGGTATTTTCGATTATACGCTTCAAAGGTATGGCTCAGACCAAGTCTTCAATTATGTGCCATCTTTTGACGATTCCTTTAAAAGCCTGAATCACCAACCCAAATTGAGCAGATCCCGTCATGAGTTACGAGTTGGTCTCCGAAGTTTCGTTAAAGAATATCATGTCATCTTTTATCGCAGCGTTGAAGACAGGATCCGCATTGTCTGCATTTTGCATCGTTCTCAGGACAATTCAAAAAACCTGTGATCCATCATCTTTCTTAAAAGCTCCAGTAATCTACAACGGTTACATCTTCAAGATGAGGACCTAATATTTTGCCAAATTCCTGATGATCAGGATGAGGCAGGTAGACAGCACGGTCTTCTTCACTTAGAAAGGAAAGGAAGAAGCAATGAGTAAATCCTTTATCCAGACCTTCAGGACTGTTGTTGATGCCCCATTCGTAATCATAAATTTCAGGAATTTTTGCAGGAAGTGCTGAGAAAGCTTCTTCAACTTTTGCAATGTCCTCACTGGAAGTTCCTTCTTTAAATTTAAACAAGACCACATGTCGCAACAGTCTGACTTCCTCACTATGTTCATCATCACCATCGTGATCCTCATGTCGAGCATGCTCGACATCATCATCCTTGTGAAGATTGCCATTCGTATGCTCAGAAGTTCCGGAGCGACATGCCCCCAAAAGACCGAAAATGACGAAGGAAATCAATAAGTTCTTCATAATCGATTACTCAACTTAAGTCTCATAGATTTGATTTAATTCCATGCATCTACAATTCCACCCATTACAACACAGGTCAACACCCAATACGCGATGTGGATCCAGTAATTCTTGGGCCCTCTTCTTTCGAACATGCCATTGATGACAAGAACAGGGATTAACCAAAAAGCAGAATACATGGCTCCATGCAATGCCCCATGCCCAAAGGTATTATGGCTACCGGCCGAAGCAACTCCTGCCATATCAGTGCAATTCATAAGATGATCACCATGAGTGGTTAAAATGAAAATTTTAAGCGTCCAGGCCAGAACGATCGATATGCCGATGATCACAGGCATTCCACCTTGTTCTTTATACCACTCTTCGGTTTTTCCAGTCGAGGCAATCCATTGTTGTCCCATTATGGGCCCGTACCATAAAAATCCCATGACGGTCGGAACGAGTCCTGCCAATACGATTGCAATCCAATTTAATCCTGCCATTGTTTTCGTTTTAATTGATGAATCTATATCCAGAAGGAAAGATAGTTAAAAACCCTTCCAGGGCTCCATGATGTGTGTATTTCAAAATGCACAAAAAGGCTTACCTTAGAGTTATCCAAAAAAACAAAGAGATGGAAACGCGATTATTAGTAGATTCCATCCTAGAAGCAG
>JANQHF010000128.1 GCA_028282725.1 Saprospiraceae bacterium | reverse complement strand
GGATGCCCAATTCAGCCAGTGTGGTGGCACGATCACGATCACTTATACGGTTGATGCTGCGGATAATTGTGGCAGGTCCGGCGTAGAAGAGACAGTAGTTGTAACGGTCTTACCGGCACCTCAACCACAGATTATCGTTCCATTTATTCCGGCCAGTCTTACTTGTGCAGAAGCGGCAGTATTTAGCGCTCCTAATGCCGGCTACACCAATAATGCATTGAATGCAGGATGTCTTATATCAGGCACTGCACCTGGGGTAGTAACAAATGATTATGATGAATGTGGAGGATATATCAGAATCACCTGGACATCAGCGACAGGCTGTGATAACAATAGTGTCCAACAGACAGATAGCATAAGAATTGAAGAGGCCTTGCCTCCAACAATCACTTGTCCTCAACTCCTACCAGTGGAATGTGGTGATCCTAATAGAGACCAGCTTATTACTGATTGGTTGAATAGCATCGTAGCTACCGGAAATTGTGGTACAACAGTGACCGTCACAAATGATTTTGATCAAACTTCGTTTGTTGGAGGATGTTCATCAGAAACGGGCATTAAAGTGGTTACTTTTATTGCCACCGATAATTGTGGTAATACAACGATTTGTTCTGCCAATATTGAAATTGTCGATAACAATGATCCAGTCTGGCAAATCGATCCGCAACCATTGACACTTGAGTGTTCAGATCCACAATTGAATCAGAAAGTTCATATTTGGATCAATACACAAGGGGGTGGACAAGCCATAGATGAATGTTCGGATTTAGGCTACTCCACTGATTTCCAGGGTTTTGACATTAATTGTGATGGTCAGACCACAGTAACATTTACAGCTGAAGACAATTGTGGAAATACAGCAGACAGGTCCGCCATCATTACGATTACCGATGTGACCGCACCAGAAATTATAAATGTCGAACCGGATATCGCGATTGACTGCGGTGAACAATACCAATTCAGTTCACCGTCAGTGAGTGATAATTGTGATGCAGGAATTGGTTTGACAAGTGAGGATCAGGGCGCATTGGATCCTTGTTCCGGTGGAACAATCATAAGAATTTGGAGTACCACAGATGAATGCGGAAATGTGGCCACAGCACAGCAAAGTGTTACTTTGACTGCTGACAATGCGGCACCTGTATTCTCGGGAATACTACCTCAGGACATCACGGTGACTTGTGACAATATACCACCGATGGCTACACTTGCCGCCGATGATTGTAATTCCTTTGACATAAGTACAGACGAAATCACAGTAACCACAACTTGCGGTTGGACAATAACCCAAACGTGGACTGCCACTGATGTATGTGGTAATAGAGTGTCTCATACTCAGGTAGTCACGGTAGATTGTCCGATTGAAGCTACAATAAGCGCAACAGGCGGAACAAATTGTGGTAGCCCTGATGAGGGATCTGCCACGGTCGTTGTCACTAATGGCCAGTCACCTTATGCATACGATTGGGACAATGGGGAAACGACACCAACGGCTAACAACCTGACCAGCGGATTGCATTCTGTGACCGTCACGGATGCATCTGGTTGTCAGGAAGTATTGCAAGTGACCATACAGGGCGACTTTACTCCGCCAACAGTAACAGCTGTAGGGGGAACTATTACCTGTACTTCACCGACCATTGTACTTTCGACTACGACCGATGGCATAATTACGGGCTGGACAGGACCAAATGGTTTTACAAGTACGGAAAATTCACCTGTCGTTAGTGTTGCAGGAACGTATGAAGTGACAGCCAGGGGAACAAATGGATGTACTGCAACTGCACAGGCTGTCGTTATTGAAGATTCAGGTCAACCAACAATCAGTGCAAGTGGAGGTACGATTACTTGTACATCTCCAACCGTCTTGCTCACTGTCATTACAAATGGAACGGTTGTGGAGTGGACGGGTCCAAATGGATTCACGTCTTCAGAGACTACACCGTCCGTCGATATACCGGGCACATATACGGTAACAGTAGTCCTCGATAACGGATGTACATCATCTTCTGCAGCTGATGTCAACGAAGATCTTACACCACCGACTGTTTCGGCATCAGGAGGATCACTGACTTGTACACTTAACAGTGTTACCCTGGACGTTACCACATCAGGAACGGTTGTGGAGTGGATGGGTCCAAATGGATTCAGCAGTGATCTTACAAATCCGATGGTCACTGTCACCGGATCATATACCGTTACAGTCATTGCATCAAATGGATGTACCTCTACGGCCACAGCCATAGTAACAAGCGATGTAAATCCACCGACTGTTGTGGCAACAGGTGGTACAATCGATTGCAGTAGTCCGGAAATTATATTGAGTGCGACCACGGACGGAGTCATCGCAGGCTGGACCGGCCCGAATGGATTTACATCGACAGATCAAAGCCCTGAAGTAAGTGAAGCCGGAATCTATAGCGTGACTGTGGTGGGAAGAAATGGTTGCGAAACAACAGCAGAAATCCCTGTCCTTGCTGATCAGGAATTACCTGAGGTCGTTGCGTCGTCAAGTGGTTTGATCAGTTGTGATGGTGTGGGTGTTGAGCTATCCGCAGAGAGCGATGGTCAGGTGGTTTCCTGGACCGGCCCGAATGGATTCACCAGTGTGGAGGACACACCTGTTGTCCAGATCCCGGGCATATATACCGTTTCGGTCGAGGGAAGGAATGGCTGCACAGCTGATGCGAATATCGAAGTGCTCGAAGAATCTTGTTCGGCAGGTATTCAAATCATCAAGCGAACAAATGGTATTAATATAGACGAAGAAATGGCTCCCGTAATCCTCGTCAATTCCGAGGATATAGAGACTACCTGGACCTATGAAGTAGTCAATACAGGTAATGTCGATCTTACGAATATTGTTGTCACTGACGACCAGGAAGGAACAGTCTGTACCATTGAATTCCTCGCAGCCGGAAGTAGCCGGATCTGTACACTGACCGGTACGGCCCATATGGGAATGTACATGAATGAGACTACCGTCACTGCCGACTATGATGATGAAGTCATTTCAGACAAGGACACTTCCATGTATGTGGGCGTTTGGATCAATGTTGAAAAAATTGCTGATAAAACCGAGGTATGTCCTGGCGAAGAAGTTACTTATACCTTAATCACAAGAATGTTAGGGGGAGCTGAAGGAATTGAAATTCGCAATATCTCAGTGAGTGATAATAACCTTCAGGACAACTTAACCGCCAACAGTCCTGAATTCGTTTCGGATTCTGATTTGAACGAAAATGGAATGTTGGACTTCATAGACAATAACGGTGATGGAGTAAGTGATGAGGAGTTCGTCTGGATGTATACCATCGATATCCTCGAAGATAATGTGAATGTGGCTTCTGATGTGGGAGAGGTATTCTTCAATGGTGTATTTATTGGAGAGGTATCTCACCAGGATGAAGTGACGGTAGAGGTCAACGAAGACCTGTGTCCATGTGAACATCCTGAAATTACCTTGACGGGAGGCCTTATCACCTGTGCCAATCAAACAGTACAAATTCGATTAGTCACGGACGGTGAATCGGTGCTGTGGACCGGTCCTAATGGGTTTGTTTCAGATGATCTGAATCCAATAGTGGATGTAGCGGGTACGTATACGGTAACGGTTCAGTCAGGAGAATGTAGTACAACTGATACGATAACCATATCCGAGGATATGGTGCTTCCTACCGCAGAGCTTTCAGGAGGAACGATAACCTGTACTTCGATTGCTATCGATCTGAATCCTCAATCTGACGGCTCACTAGTCAGTCTGAACGGACCGGATCCATCAACGGGTATTACGAACCCAATTGCATCGGTCTCAGGTATCTATACCTTGACTGTTGAGAATGAAAACGGGTGTAGAAATACGAGAGTTGTGGAAGTCCTGGAAGATCGACAGCCACCATTTGTCTTTGCTACCGGTGGAGAAATCAGTTGTGAAAACACGAGTGTCACCTTGAGTTTTAGCTCGGATGCTCAACTCGTAAGTTGGAGTGGGCCCAATGGTTTCATCGGCACCTCGGACAATCCAACGGTTACAGAGGCCGGTGCATATACGGTCATGGTCCGGGGAGCAAATGGATGTGAATCTACCGCTACAGTGGTTGTGAGTGAAGCATTGGATGGACCTACATTAGAAGTGACCGGAGGAACGCTGACTTGTACATCACCGACTATAACACTTACCGCCATAACCAATGCACCAACTGTATTGTGGTCAGGCCCTGATGGTTTTACCAATTCAACCATTAATCCGGTAGTATCTGCCGGGGGAACCTACACAGTCATTGCAACGGCTTCGAATGGATGTACGGAGACGGTTTCCGTTGAAGTAGCAGAAAGTACAGATCCTCCATCCCTTGAAGCAAGCGGAGGATCCATCACGTGTACGAATAGTAGCGTTACTCTTGAAGTAATTACGGATGCAGGTATTATCCACTGGAGAGGGCCAAACGGATTTTCGACGTCCAACTCGGCACCTGCAGTTACCGCACCGGGAGAATATGAAGTGTCCGTCAGAAATGAATCCGGATGTGAATCAGTGCTCACAGTAACAGTCGATCTATCGATTGATGATATCGAGATAACGGGAGAAAGCATTGCGGCACAATGCGGAAAAGATAATGGTCGAATCAGTATTGATGTCCTGGGAGGCCAGGGTCCTTATACATTTGAATGGAGTAATGGCGCAATCACACAGAATCTTGCCAATCTGGCTGCCGGCACATATACAGTGAATGTAACTGATATCAACGGTTGTGGTAATTCGGCCAGTATCAATATCATTTCAGATGATGGCGATGTTGCACTGACGCTGGAAAATATTAAAAATGCTTCATGTTCAGGAGGCAATATTGGCTCTGCCATGGTAGTGCCGACTGGAGGTAACCTTCCATATACCTATGAATGGAGTGACGGACAAACAACGCAAATGGCCATTAATCTTTCTGCTGGAGACTACTCCGTTCTTGTAACGGACGCCGCGGGATGTAGCGCTATTGCGAATGTAACCATCGAAGAAGAAGACGATTGCAATGCTTGTATTGGAGATCAGGCATTCGTAGATCTGGATCGAGACGGGATACAGGAAGAAGGCGAGCCGGGACTACCGGGAATACAAGTGAATTTATTGGATAGAGATGGCAACCTGATTGCTGACCAGGTCACAAATGCTGATGGGATGTACCAATTTGACAATTTGAGAAGCGGTCAATACATCTTGGAATTTGTAAGACCCGATGATTTTGCTGTTACCTTGCCTCAGCGGGGAGATGATGATGAATTCGACAGTGATATCAATATGGCAACCATGCAAACGCCAATTATCACCTTGGACAAGAATGAATGTATCATGAACGTCGATGCCGGATTTTACAAGACTGCAAGTGTAGGAGACTTTGTATGGCTGGACAACGACTGCGATGGAATCCAGGATAGTAATGAACCTGGGATTGGAGGCATTCGCGTCGAATTACACAATTTGACGGGTAATATGCTGGCATCAACGGTCACCAATGATGATGGGTCATATAGTTTCGTTAACCTTCCTCCGGGTGATTATTTCATCAAATTTGTCAGTCCGGATGGATATGAGATTACCTTGCCAAATCAGGGTGACAATGATGACAGAGATAGCGATGCAATAGATAGCGAAGGAAATACGGAGATTATTTCTCTGAGAAGTGGGGAATTTGTTACCAATGTCGATGCCGGACTGAAAGGTCTTGTGGATGTCTCATTGACAAAAGTTGCTACTCCTGCTTCTGCTTCCCAGGGCCAACAGGTGAGATTCTCCATTACCGTGAGTAACGAAGGAGATTTTCCGGCGAATGCAATCCAGGTTACTGACCGCTTGCCAAATGGATATTTGAGCCCGGTCAACATTTCAAACCAAGGGGATGTATTCGGTAATCTAATCGTGTGGTCCGATATCGATTTAGCTCCCGGAGCATCCATTACCCTGACCTTCGATGCGATGATCGCTCTGGGTGACCCGGACACTCTGGACTTTACGAATATCGCTGAGGTGACGGAGTTGATGCAGGAAGATATAGACAGTGAGCCGGGGAATGATGACGGTGATCAAAGTGAGGATGACGAGGATAATGCTACTGTTGAGGTAGTGGAAAATCCATGTTCTATACTGGTCTTACTGGACATTGACAATACATCGTCCTGTGAGCGTAATGATGGCCGAATCAATGCTTCTATTACCGGAGGACAAGCCCCTTATTCATTATCATGGAATATAGGATCCTCCGAGTCGTTATTGGAAAATCTTGAACCTGGTCTTTATGTCCTGACAGTCTCGGATGATCATGGTTGTACCAATACGGTCGAAGCACAGGTGCTCGCACCGGGATGCGGAACAGGTCAGCGAATCGACCTTGAATTGATAAAAAGGGTGAATGAATCAACTCCTCAGCCGGGAGATGTCGTTCAATTCCAGTTGACCGTCTTCAATAACAGCGAAGTTGAAGCCACTGGTGTAGCAGTCGAAGATGCCGTACCGAATGGGTTTATTATCCTGCCTAACGGAATAGATCAGGGAGGTAGATTGCTCGACAACAATGTGATCCGGTGGGACGATCTTACCATTGGGCCATTATCACTGTTCAGAGTGGCCTTTGAAGCTGAAGTTTTGGCCCCGGAAGAGGGTCGCTTATTTACCAACACAGCACAAGTCGTCGATGCCGATCAGGAAGATATGGACAGTACACCCGGCAATGATGATGGTGATCAAAGTGAGGATGATGAGGACTTTGCGATTGCTATGCCTCAAATGACCGATGTCTCGATCAGGAAGGATGTGAGTAATCCTAATCCTCAGGTCAGAGATCAGATCACTTACACGATCACTGTAATCAATGAAGGTCCTCAGGCAGCAACTCATGTCGAGGTGACGGATTACCTGCCCGTTGGATATTGTACCGCATTCAGCAATATATCCAACAATGGAATATTCCTTGTTGACCGGATTATATGGACAGATATCAATCTCGAAGTAGGTGAAAGTATACAATTGACCTTCAATGCGTCGGTCTCTGCCAAAGCTGATGGCATGGAAGTTATCAACAGGGCCGAAGTCACCGACATGGATCAGACAGACCTGGATAGTGATCCTGGTGATATGACCGGATCACCTTCAGAAGATGATGAAGCTGAGGTAACATTTGTTGCGGGCGATGGAATTGCCGATTTGGAGTTATTAAAAGATGCAGACAAGGTAAGAGCTGCTCCGAATGAAATTGTGAAGTTTTCGATAACATTGATCAACCAGGGACCGGATAAGGCTTATGGAGTCACTGTTGAAGATATCCTTCCCGATGGTTTTGCCGATATAACAAATGTCAGTAACGGTGGTGCTTACTTTCAGGATCGTATCCGATGGACGGTGGACGAAATTGCGGCTGGAGATATTGTCATCTTTACTTTTGACGCGCGAATAGTCCATTTTGAAGATCGCGAGTGCGATTTCAGGAATATTGCCCAGGTATTTGAGAGTCATACCTCAGATCCCAATTCGAGCCCGGGCAATTTTAAAGATGAGCCATCAGAAAATGACGAAGATGCTATGGAGATCGAACTAGTACTTGCTGATGGAGTATGTGTGGATATCAATACGGCAGTCTTCCTGGAAGGGCCTTATTCATCTGAAACCGGCAAGATGTCCACGAGGCTTAACAAATTAGGTTACCTGCCTGGTCAGAAACCAAGCACCTTCTTTGGTAAATTTACAGATGCCGGTCAACCCTATGACGAGGTACCCTGGTTGTATTTTGGTGAAGAAGGTGATGACTTCGTACAAGTGGGAGGGGTCCTGGGTACGAATGCCAATTATCACACAACTGCCGTGGACTGGGTATTGGTCAGTTTGCGTACGGAAGCGGATGCTGCTTCCACTGCAGGTACTTTGGCGGCACTGCTGCATGAAGATGGATCCGTACAGTTTATTGAAGGCTTTGAGATCTGTAACCTGGATCCATTCGAAGACTACTACATTGTCATAGAGCATAGAAATCACCTGGTGGCGATGTCCCATATCCAGGTGCCGATTGTTAATGGAACAATCAGTTATGATTTCAGGTATCACAATTCTTACAGGTTGCTTTTGGGAGCAGGACAGAAAGAAACGACTCCTGGGATATATGCAATGCATGCAGCCAATGCTGATCAGATGGGTTCGGTGGCGGATGCACAGGACATCAATCCAAACGACTTATCGATGTGGTTAAGGGATAATGGATTGACGAGTAGCTATTACTCAACCGACTATAACCTTTCAGGAGATGTGAATGTCTCTGACAAGAGCCTGTTCTTATTGAATAACGGTCTCTTCACAGATGTTCCAATGAGAAATTAAGAAATAGAACGTACGTATAAAGATCGAGGTACCGGTATATCTGGCACCTCTTTTTTTATTTTTAAGAAAAATTTCGAAATGACTGCTCTGAGAATACCGGCATTGCTTCTGTTTTTAATCATCTTTTCCTGTCAGGAATCACAGGTCTCCATACCGGACAAGAATCTCTTTGATTATCATGACTGGCTTACTACTTCAGAAGGCCCTGCGAATGACTTATTGAGTAAATACACACCCTTCGAACTCACAACGGACCTCTCTAAGTTGTCCGAGAATCAGAAAAAAATGATACCCATCCTTATTGAAGCATCGAAGATCATGGATGACTTGTTTTGGTATGACGCCTACGGCGATAAGGAAGAGTTGATGAATTCAATTGAATCCGACCAGATTAAAGCATTTGCGATGATCAATTACGGGCCCTGGGACAGGCTGGATGGTAATGCCCCATTCATAGATGGGGTAGGTGCAAAACCTGCAGGGGCTAATTATTACCCTGCAGATATGTCCAAGGAGGAATTTGAAAGTTTCGAGAATGATGAAAAGACCAGCCTGTATACCTATCTGGAAAGAAATGCAGATGGAGGTCTGATCACCGTATCCTATCATCAAAAATTCAAAGATGAAATGAAGTCCGTTTCTGATCTGCTCCTGGAAGCAGCGGCATTGGCAGAAAATGAAGGTTTGAAAAATTACCTGACATTGCGTGCGGAAGCCTTGACAACGGACAATTATCAGCCCAGTGATATGGCCTGGCTCAATATGAAAACCAATCAAATTGATGTGGTGATTGGTCCAATTGAAACGTATGAGGATCAGTTGTACGGGTACAAGGCTGCCCATGAGGCCTATGTCCTTGTAAAAGATATGGAATGGAGTGAAAGACTTGCCAAATATGCAGAATTCCTTCCGGGTCTCCAGGAGGGGCTGCCGGTTGATGAAGCCTATAAAAGTGAGCGACCCGGGTCGGATACAGAGTTGAATGCCTATGATGTAATCTACTGTGCAGGTGATTGTAAGGCTGGTAGTAAAACGATTGCTATCAATTTACCGAACGATGAAGAAGTACAGCTTTCCAAGGGAACCAGGAGATTACAGTTGAAGAATGCCATGCAGGCAAAGTTTGACAAGATCCTCGTTCCGATTGCTGATGCATTGATCGATCCTTCACAAAGGGATCATATCAGTTTCAATGCATTCTTTTCAAATACCATGTTTCACGAAGTTGCTCATGGTCTTGGGATAAAGAACACGATTAATGGAAAAGGAACCGTCAGAACAGCCTTAAAAGAACACGCCTCAGCCCTTGAAGAAGGCAAGGCGGATCTGTTGGGTCTGTATATGATCAGGCAGCTTCACGAGCAAGACGAAATAGAGGGTGACCTTCATGATTACTATGTCACATTTATGACGTCCGTATTTCGCTCAGTCAGATTTGGTGTATCATCTGCTCATGGAAAGGCAAACATGATCCGGTTCAACTTTTTCAAAGAAAGAGGCGCTTTCGAAAAAAGTCCTGAGTCGTTTCGGTACAAGATCAACATTGAGAAATTTGAAGCCGCCATGGACGAACTGTCCAACCTGATCCTGACCTTACAGGGTGATGGTGATTACGATGGAGTGGCAAGGTTTGTTGCAGAGAAAGCCTCGATTTCTGACGAGTTGCAACAAGACTTGAACATGCTTGCCGAAGCTGGTATCCCGGTTGACATTGTTTTTCGGCAAGGTGTGGAATCCCTGGGTCTTTAGACGCGCTGGCAGGTAATGATGAGATATCCCGCGTAGGCCCAGGCTGCAACCAATGAAATTCCCCCGATGGGAGCTACTGCCCCCATAATTTTCAATTGGGGAAGCCCAACCAGGTCTGCAATGCTAATTATGTAAAGCGAGCCCGAGAATAAAATAATACCAAGAAGAAATAGCAAAAAGATACGGGTGCATCGTGCAATGGGGATGTATTTATCAAGAATGAACAAGACTACACCCATACCGAGGGCATTGATAAAATGATATTGGCTTGCGGTATCAAAGGTGCCCATGTAATCTTCCGTAATTCTCTCTTCCAGAAAATGTGCTCCAAAAGCCCCGAGCAGGACGGCCAGAGCGATCAAAATAAAGGAAAGAGCAATATATCTTTTTACCGGTGAATGCTTCATGTCAATTTTCGATTTTCCAGTTTATGGGCTCTTTGTCGATCTTCTGTAGAATTGAATTGGTCTTTGAAAAATGGTTACAGCCGGAGAAAGCATTCCTGGCGAGGGGTGATGGATGGGCAGCGGTGAGTACATAGTGTTTCAGTTGGTTGATGAGCGGAATCTTCGATTGGGCAAACCTGCCCCACAGCAGGAAAACCAAATTTTCCCGATGTTCTGAAAGAACGGAAATGACTGCATCCGTAAATTTTTGCCACCCGATCTCTTTATGAGAGCCAGCTTGCCGATGTCTCACGGTCAACATGGCATTCAACAGGAATATTCCTTGTTCTGCCCATGATGTCAAATCACCATGATCGGGGATTTCAAATGAAATATCCTCATGCATTTCCTTGTATACATTTTTCAGTGAAGGAGGAATTTTGACTCCTTTGGGAACTGAAAAACACAGTCCCATGGCCTCTCCCGGATTGTGATATGGATCCTGACCGAGGACAACTACCTTGACTTTGTCGAAAGGAGTTAAATTGAATGCATTGAAGATCAAAGGTCCCGGGGGATAGATTTTTTGGCCTTTATTCCTCTCCTTGACCAGATGATCTTTGATTCCATCAAAATAGGGTTTCCTAAATTCCCCGGCGAGAACTTTTCTCCAACTATCCTCGATATTTACATCCTGTGGATCCAAATTTTTCTATGTGAATACCCTGTCAGTAGCGGACACGAATGCCTTTACTTCCTCTAATGTACCCGTACTGATTCGGCACCAATCCAGATAGGGTGGGAATGCCCGTCCTACAATTACTCCTTCTTTTTTATATGCCTCCTGGATTTTCGAAATGTCCTTACCGGTTTCGAAAAACACAAAATTTGTATGTGATTTAACGAAGTTGATATTCTTCTTATTCAAGACTGTGTAGATCATTTCTTTGGCCTCACGATTTTTTTGAAGACTGAAATCACGAAAAGACTGATCTTCCAGGGCCGTCATAGCCATGCGTACACCCATTATATTGGTCCCCGACATCAGGCTTTTCCGGATGCGTGAAGCAATGTCAGGTTTAGCCATCATATATCCAATACGCACTCCGGCCAAACCGTAAACCTTTGAAAATGTGCGGGCAATCATTATATCAAGACCTTCTTCACATAAGTGTTTCATGGAGGGATATCCCGCCTCTTCTATGTAATCGTAGTACACTTCATCCACAAATACGGGAACGCGGGTTGATGCCTGTCTGCAAAATCTTTCCAATTGATGAGGATCAAGCAGAGTCCCTGTAGGGTTATTGGGATTACATACAAATGCTAGTTTTGTATCATCATTCAGATTCTGCAGAAGTCCCTCCAGGTCAAATTTCAAATCTTTATCCAGTGGGACGGCCCTTATCTGTGCACCGATGAATTCGGCATATGTGAGTAATGCCTTGTATGTCGGAAGACAAGTCAGAATCTCTCCGCCCTTCAGACTGTGCAACATACCAACAGCTTTCAGCCCTTCCCTTGACCCGGAGGTGACCACGACCATTGAGGGATCGATATTTTCCCGTTCGGCTATCATATTTTCCAGTTTAGAAAATTGACTATTGGGATAGCGGCAAATGTCCTTATTGATCCTGGCAATGGCTTCCTTCATTTTATCGGAAGGAGAATAAGGATTTTCGTTGGAAGAAAGCCGTATGAGTTGGCCATTGGTTCTTTCTTCAATATCCGGAGGAATGGCACTGAGAATGTCTGTTGGTTTGAGGAGGACAGCACCGGCACTGGCTGTAGAAAGTGTTTTGATCCAGGATCGTCGATTAAAAGTTGTCATGATGTATAATTTAGAAGTTCTTAAAGATACGTCAAGAGATATTCTGTATCCTAGCGTTCGGCCGAATTATTATTGATCCCGGCACACACACCGACAATGTCCAATGATTCTGGCATTGCAGTAAGATCATTGTCAGAAATGCGAAAGCCATGTTGACTGGCCTCATCGAATTGAAAGTCGTCGGTAACCTTTTTCTGTTGTTCAGTCGAACTCCAATAGTGCTCTATCCTGTCGCCGCTGAGAAAACCTGCATCGTGAATAGCCCGGAGTTCATCAATACTGGGTAAGTACCAGTCATCATATCCGAATGCTGATAGATTACTACAAATTATTGCCGTATAACTACCTGCATTGAAATCGCCGAATGATTCTACTGTTATCTCGGTATTCAAGGGGCCATCCGTCCTGGAATGGGGGCCCGGCTGAAAGACCATCTTTGCCCCGTATGAAGACATCCTGGTTGGCCCGTGTCGCATTATCCTATTACTTGCTAAATTTTGGTCTATAAGAAATAGACATTTGATGAGAACTAATCTTTGTAAATGAACCCGAGAATTTTTCCTTTGGTAGTCATTGAAGTCAAGTATTAAATTTTTTCGTTCACATTACAAAAGCACCTTTCAATCCTTTCTTAGATAACTCACTTATTACGTAGTGAGGATTTTCATTTGTACTTATGTTATACCGATAAAGATTTCTTCCCGGGGAAGGCTACAATAGAAGAAAATGTCACCCCATGCATATGGCGTATCGTAGAAAAACGAGAATAGTATATGACTCTAGGTTGTTGAAGAGCAGTGAGTACCCGATAAGACCTTTGTCCGCTTTCAAAGCATACTTGACATAAAAAAAGGAGCGATTGAACTCCTTTTTTTCTTTTACTTGATTACGTTCTATCCAAATTGATAGAAGAGGCTTTATCAAGTCTAACATTACAAATATATGCCCTATAGACGTAAGAAGCAATTAATCATCAAATTATTTTTATGTTATAATCCTGGGGCAGCTTTTAATTATATTCGCAAATATGCGACAAACTTTAAGAAAAAAATACCTTTCAGCACCAAGATTTAATAGATATAGAATAGCAACAGATGGTGACATATCTAAAGCAAAACGACTATATAATGCGAATATTCGACTCTCACAGTCTTTTCATCCTATATTAAGCCAGTTCGAGGTAACACTACGAAATACTATTGATAGTGAACTTACCAATTATTTTGGTGACAAGAAGTGGATAATAAATGAAAAAAACGGTTTCATGAACGACGCTAGCCTGAGACCTTCATCATACTATTTAAAAAATCAAGTTCTTAAATCAGAGAGAAAGTTCACAAAAATTGGTGTTCCAATTATAAGTAGCAAGGTTTTAGCTGATCAAAGTTTTGGCTTCTGGGTTCACTTATTTTTACCACATCATTTTAGTCTTCTGAGTGCCACACCAATAAAGATATTCCAATACTTACCGGCAACCGAAAATAGACGTAGTATTTACAGAAGATTAGACAAAATTAGAAAATTTAGAAATCGTGTAAATCATTGTGAACCCATTTGCTTTAATTCTTCTAACGTAGACTGCGCCCATGTTCAAACGATTAGAAATTTCGTCTATGATTTAATTCAGTGGATAGAACCAGATCTAAGACCATTCTTTCAAAAAAGAGACAATTTCGGTAACAAAGTGGCTTGTATAAACAATATTTGATATTTATACTCATCACTATGCTGAAAGCGAAAGTAATTCCATGCTTTATCGCCTTTTTCGTAAGAGAAAACATATGATTAAGCCATCCATTCTGCCCCTAATCCAGGGAACAATGAGGCGTGATTCATGGCAGGTAGCGCTTTGGTTACTCTGCCCAATTTTGGTTACGATTTGTGCTTTCTATATTGCAGGAACTGACTGTTACTGACCGTACAAACTCCTATATCGAGGACAGGAGTGGATAGGAGTTGGAAAAATAGTGACCCCGGCACGATTCGAACGTGCGACCTACTGATTAGAAGTCAGTTGCTCTATCCAGCTGAGCTACGGGGCCTTCTGAAGTTGGCCGCAAAAGTATTCTTATTCATTGAAATAGACAATAAGAAGAGATCTTTATCGAGGGTTTTGCTATCGACAGTTTCGCTTCAAGCGAACCTGTCGTTTTCCTCTCGGTGCTTCGCATATCGAGGGTTTGGCCCATCGAAGGGTTCGCTTATAGCGAAACCTTCGTGTCCTCCGTATCACGTACACACCTGAATCCCGTATGCTCCAGGCCTGTATCCGGGCTCGACTTCATCCTGGCCGCAATGCGATACCCGGCACAATAGCTGTCATTGCATAAAAAAGATCCCCCTCTCACTACTTTTTGTGAAGAAGCCGGCATGTATGGGTCAAAACTGAGATTGGGTCCTTGAGGGTCGTGGGATTCCCCGGATTCGCTGAGACAAGCATAATAGTCGGAGTGATACCAGTCATTGCACCATTCCCAGACATTTCCGGCAAGATCAAATAAGCCCAGTTGATTCGGAGAAAATGAGCGAACAGGAGCCAGCCGGTCAAAACCATCTTTCTTCAGGTTTTCAATAGGGAAGTTACCCTGCCAGTAGTTGGCGTGAGGCGCATCTTCGGACAGACCGTCTCCCCATGGAAAGATGCCTCCCCCGGCACCAAGTTGTGCTGCATATTCCCACTCCGCTTCAGTGGGCAGACGTTTGCCAGCCCACCTGGCATATGCCGAAGCGTCATACCATGATATATGTACGACCGGGTAATCTTCTTTTCCTTTGATCGAGCTCCCGGGACCCTGGGGATGCCGCCATGATGCCCCTTTTGATATTTGCCACCAGTCCTGAAAGGTATATCTTCCGGAAGGACGAGGGGTGGGTTTCCGAAACACCAATGATGCGGGTTCCAGCATATCAGGATCGGGTGGGGGTGTGCCCTCAGGAAGTTGAGACATTATTTCCTCCAGGTCGATCGCACGTTCTGCAGTCGTCACATAACCGGTTGCATCAACAAATTTTCGAAACTGCCCATTGGTAACCTCCGTAGCATCCATCCAGAAAGTGGGAATGAGAACCATGGCTTTTGGAAATTCGTCAGGCCGGGGTTGACTACCGGTTTCGTCTTTAGGCACATCTTCCCGGAGTGTGCCTCCCATCCGGAAGCTGCCACCCTCGATTTTGACCATTCCATGATAATCATCCTGCAACTCAGGATCCGGAACAACAGCAAGAACGTCGTCTATGGAGTTTTGATTGATAAATGCAGTACCCCTGGTTTCGATCATCGCACACATGGATAGATTAGGATCCATCGCATCGGAAGGCTCTTCTTTTTTTACAGGTTTGCAAGCACAAACGAGCACTATTAGAAGCCATATTCCGGAATAAGTAAGCATCCTTTGCATGGTTGCGAATATAGTCCAAAAGGAAGTATCGTCATCTCCGTATCATCCGGTCTATAACGAGAATAGACTTCCTTTCAGGTGGAACCTATACTTTTACAAACATTTTAAAAGATTTCATTCCGATATGTCTGTGACCCTCAAGGCACCTGTCCTGCGATCCCTTGTCCTTTCTTCATACCTGGATCTATTTGGTGCTGCCCTTATCTTCGGAGTCTGTTACACACTTAATTTTCACGGTACTATCTATAAAGCAGGGGCCATTCAATTTGGTATCCCGTTCAATGAGTTGTGGACGGAAGTAAGATCCGGAGCTTATCCGCTCGGTATCTTATCAACCATAGGCGCCATTTTCTCCATGTTATCCACTCGCTTTGTCGGTAAACAGAAAAATGCGGGAAATGGTATCGGTGTGGTGACAACTGTCAATTCAGGCGCGAATGATTACATGTTTGGAAATGCTTCCGCATTGATTACCTATCCGCTCACCTTTGTCATTCAACTCTTGTGCGTATACAAATGGCACAAAGGTGAAACGATCAGAAAGATAGACGGATTCTACTATCTTATCGCTACTGCCGGATTACTGCTGGGATTTGGTCTTGTCTACCTGGGTGCCGCATTATTTGGAGGTAGAACCGATCACATTTTTTTAATTACCGTCGCCCTGACATTTGGCTTATCACTAGGTGCTAATTTTAGCAATGCCTTCAAGTATGAAGAGACGTGGTTGAGCTGGATAATTTACAATGTTATACAGCTTATCAAAGCCATTCTTCAGATCAACATTGCCAACGTGGCCAAGTACATATTCTACCTCGGTAATGCAGCAATCACATTACTGGATTGGAAGTGGAATGGTGATAAAGAATTAACACTACAGAAAGCATAGTTCAAAATGAATAGCGGATCTGGGCCTTGATCCTAATTTCTCATTAAGTATTAATACTTTGAGAAATGTATGAAATTTGGCGATTTCTTATAAATTTTATTTATCCCATATAAGTATTTTATCAAAACTGCCATTAAATCTAAAATGATTTGGTTATTTTACAATCACATTATCTATATCTCACGGTCCGTGAATCAGGTCAAACAATTTCTTCTTGATAATTTAGTTCCTATTTTCCGAAACGAATATCCTTCGAGAAAAGACGAACTAGAAAATTTTCTCATCAGACTATGCACAAATGATAACCTCTCTAAAAGAATCGCATGCAATATTGCCATTGACATCGCAAGCCGAAATATTTCATCGAAAGCCTATGGAGAATTCATTAGTTTAATTCCTTTAGATGTAAATAAGGACTATCCTTCTCTTCAATTTGACAATTTTTCAAATAATAACGATATACTGAAAAAATTTGAGGCTTCCTTTAGTAGTAAATCGGATCGAAGAAAGACGAAATATGTTCGTGTCATTGATCTTGGAACTTTTCTTAACTATATTTATTTAATATCTGAACGAGGTATAACCTTTAGCTACAGTGTGTACAACAATTGGAAAAAATATGAAATTGATACCGACAATGAAATAGATATATCTGGAGTAACCAATTCTGAGTTTTATATGCTTAGGGGGGCCAAGCCATTGGCTTGGTTAATGCCTCTAGACGAATTTGAAAGAGTTAGTAGCGAAGCGGTTGCTTTAGGACAAAATAAGTCAAATGAATTATTGAAACATCTTGCGGTTAAAGCTGAAAAAGGTAAAAATGAAAAGAGTTTTCTCGTTGCACTTCACTACGAAGGGATTAATGTAGTTCAATATCAGCCTGTCGCATTTCACGGAGTCTACAAAGTCTATAATACCTATGGATTTGTAGGATTCCGACAACATGATAATTTTGGCCGGACAGCCGGCAGCTTATTAGGAAGAGAAAATATACAGGAGAGAATACACTTGGAGACCAAATTGATAGATGAAACCATTAAAGCATATAGCATTGGTGAACTTTCTGAGGACATTTTAATAAATGACAAAGACCTATTAAATGAAGGTAGAGAAAGACTTAGTAAAATTATTGAGGAAATCAAATAGAGTAATTCTTCACAATCGAATATGAGTAATACCACAAGTTTTATCAAAGATCTGATTAAAAAGAATCTTGATCAAGATGATTTTTATTTCAATTGGATAGAGGCCCAATTGAAAGCAATGCCAATAGGCCCAATTCCATTGAAAGGGAATACTGAAATTGACATTATTGCTAACACTCATGCTTTGCTCAAGCATTCTAAGATTGCAGATCGAAATGAATACAGGAAATATGAAGATGCTTTATGGGATGTCTTTTCTTCTAATCTGCCAACCGAAAAAGATGCTGAGATTGATGTAAAATTAATTCATGATATTTCACTACTTTTTGAAAAGATAAATCTGACAAGATTCAGAAATTCAATTTCGCGGATCATTGTGAACAATGTTCTGTATAATTACAATTATGGTGCATCAAGAAATCTTCACCTTGTTTTATTGAATACATTCATTTTCTTCTGTGCAGGTACACAAGAAGATCAATTGAATTATGAGTTTTCTCTTAAGCATTATTTGCTCAATCAGGTTGAAAGAAATGGCTCATCGAAATATGCATTTATCGCATCGAGGTATTTTATTTATCGGGCTTATGATCCCGATTCTTATTTCAAGTTGCTCCATTGCGGACTTAATTTTCAAGTTGGAAAACATGATATTCTCTTAATGTGCAATTCATTACAAGAACTTCTATTTAATAATGGCGTGAGAGATTTTCCCTTTGTAAGGTTTGAAGAACTGTGTGATGAACTAAAGAATAGTAATTCGAATGACGAATCTTGGACGTTTATAAAAAGGATCTTTTCGGATTTTTTCAGTTCAAATAGCTTTAAGGAGATAATTGCTGATTCACAACTAAGTAATGAAGAGCGTATAGAATATTTGTCAAATTTTGCTTTGGCGATAGACGATTCCGATGAGATTTTAAAGTTAATAAAGTTATCACCTCAATCTTCAGCTGAATATTTATGGCAAACTGAAAGGATTTCTGAATCATTTTTAAATATCATTCTTAGTAAAGTTGATAATTTAGGAATAAGCAAAGTTCAAGCAAATCTTATTGCAAGTTTGTGTACCTTAAGAACAGCATCAGAAGGTCAGCCAACACCTTATTTAACAAATTACGTTTCGAATTACGAGACTGAAATTAAAAAAGATCGAAGATTAGAATCGCAAGTCAAAAGTATGATAGGCTTTGCACATCACATTGGCAGTCCTAGGTATAATGAATTAATGACACCCGATCTTCACAAATCTTCACTGTTTGAATACAAACTATTGATGTCCTTTCTGCATAAAAAGCAAGATCTTGGACGAGCATTTAGTAGAACTAGTAAAAATACTACTCTTCCAAAAAGGTATATGGAGCCGATTCCTCAAGATCTTGATCAATTTTCAAATAATTAATATATTACTTATTATTAGATAATGTCATCACCAAATGAAATATCACTTCTTCAAAAAATATCTTCTAAACAAGTTGAAGCTTTAATAATTGAAGCGATTTTTAGGCAATATAGATCTTTTAACAAACTTTTAGAATCAGATTCTGAAGGACATAATTATTATTTAAAAATATTTGATTCTCTAATTAATAATGTTTCTAGAAAATTAGAATATCCAATCGAATTTATTTATGCAATAGATACTTTCGATATTCATCAGTTTTGTTTTCCATTTGGATTTGATAATGAAGCAGATGTAAATCTTGAAATTGTTGCAGATGAGCAAATTGCCTGGCAGGGAGTATTCAATTCCAATCAAAAAATTATTCTCTTAAGTGAATATCATAAGGAACTTCGTGATGCGAAGAACTACATTTTGAGAGAATTTCAATCATCTTTTATTGAGCAAAAAAATTGGGAAAAGTTAAATACACTTCTTGACGAAGAGGCGAATCAGATTGATAAGAGTGGACTCAAGGGGCTATTAGATTCAGTCGAACCCAAACTTCCTCTAATTCTTTCATTGGCGTTGGGATTTGGTGTGGACAAGCTCGAGGAATTCAAAAATATTCTTAAAGATAAACTTATAATTTATCAAAAGCACTTTACCCAAGCTTTTGGTGAAGATGTAGACGACGTTCTCGCGAATATTTTTTCTAATTCCTTTCCGGGAGAATTAACAGACTATTTATACAATTATGTTTTTAATAATATACGAGACAGGGATCACAAAAAGAATCTGACAAATCTAGAAAATGATTGTAAAGTAATAGATAGACTTTTGCAAATTAACAATGAACTTTCAAAACCAAAAATAGTTAGAAGATTGGGTAAGCGTTACATAATTTTACTATTGTCATCGGCTCCTCACACATTCGATAATTTTCATCATAAGATTTTTTTCGAATCTTGCCCTAAAATAAAAGGACAACGTATAGATATTCTTCGTAACAACGCAATGTTATATCTTGATATTTTGACTGATAATCCTGCGGCTGATGAAGAAAAAAAGTTGAATCTTAAGCTTCATCAACTATATTATTTTTGGAGATCAGCATTGTCCAGAAGAGGAATTGTCAAATCTAATAATCCATTGGAATCAAGAATTAATGAGCTAAGATCAAAATCCGAGGCGACAAGTATAATATCACAGTATACTGAGTACAAGCAGTTTTTTGATCAAGGCTTTTCATCAATGCGAAAAAATATTGTAAATGAGGAATTGAAAGACTATGTTATATCTGTACATCGGAAATTAAAGAATGTCGACCCACAAAAAAGTATTGAATCCAAATTAGAAGCAATTAATAACTTTTCAATTGCTTATAGCCTTTTTGAAATACTACCTGCGCAACAAAAGTATTTTGAACATATTAAACCCTACCGAAATGAAGATGACCATATTGTGGGAATTAACCATTTGTTTCCTGCTCTGCTTCGTTTACCAGGTGCCCGTTATTCACATTCGAGAATAACATTGAACCATGTACTTAATCTAATTTATAATTTCCCACATGATAAAGATTACAATAAGTTAGTGCTGCGATATACTCAGGATATCTTTTCAGAAAAATCATCATCAAGTTCTTTAGTTTTTCGAAATGAAGAAGATCGATTGATCACTTTTTTAATGATTATACTTTTGTACCCATTCAATTATTACCAAAGTAAGGATTTTGATGTAAACAGAATAAGAGATGATTTAATAAATAATGTACAATTTCATACTAGACGTCTTTATAGAAAATTCGAAAGACCATATGGAGATATCATAGAGCATAAATTGCGCAATTATGCATTTTTCTTAGTTTGGACATTGAGATATTTTGGGAAATTTGAAGATTCTAAGCAAACGGCGAACTTCTTTCTCTCACGAAGTGAATTCAAAAATTCATTCAGATTACATCATGGTATTCTATTAACAAATTTTTGCCTTCTTTATAGAATTGACTTAACGAATAGAGAGAATGAATCCAAAGTAATTGAACTGTACAACGAGTGTTTAAGTTCTGCTGTTAAGGCTGCTGAGTTGTATTCAAAACAAAGATCTAAAGCAGGTTTTGGTGAAGTTGATATTCTTGTGAATAATGTGAAAACAAAGATTTCTCCATTAATTCTTTATCATGGCTCTTTGCTAAATGGTCTATTGTATACCCATCTTTTTGCTTTTCAATTGATCGAAAATGGTTATGAAATGGAAAAACCTGTCCTTTCGTCTCTTCGAACTGAGATTCTTGAAAAGTATAGAAAGTTAATTCCAAAGTTTAATTGGAAAATTTATCCAGAACATTCATATGTTGAGTCTACTTTGGAATATTATGAAGCTCAAGACGCCAAAGAGAAAGGAGATATTGAATTAGCCATGTATAAAATTAAAAGGGCGCGTTTAGCAATTAATTATTGTTCAAATATAGAAAGAAAAAGATATAGGGAATTTGTAAATCCACGCTACTTTAAACGAAGTGAATTGATTCGTGATAAGTACTTTGAAATTTCTGAATTGTATAGTAATGCATCTAGGTGATAAAATTCAAAATGAATAGCGGATCTGGGCCTTCATCCTGCTCAGCGTGTTCCCATCTATAAGATTGTCTCCTGAACGAATAGTTGTGACATCAAAGAAATGAGTTTGCTCCCACCTGATCTCTGCCATCAGTTTCCTTGAGATATTATACCGGCTATGTACGTAGTACCGCATACCCCGTCCCGAAAACGATGGTATATAGTATTCAAAAAGAAGATCATTTTCATATGCATAGATCCTGGCATCAAAATCGGATATGTCAAAATAACTCATTCGAGTGCTAATTGATAGCGGTGAATCAATTTTTCGGTATATGAGATCCTGGTAAAAAAGGAATCCCCTTTCAGTAATTTCCTCTTTTTTAAATAATGACATTTCAGCCCTTGTTCTTAATTCCACTCCTCCTTCCGGTTGATGAGAAGCATGTAACCTCAACCGGTGTGTGAATTTGGAAACAGGAATGTCCTGAATGAGATCGGTATCAGAATTTTCTTCCTTCGTTTCATACCGGTATTGCAGGTATAGATTTCTCTTCCTCTTTTGAAAATAATTGATCCGGATCAGATATTCCCGGCCTCTTGACGGGCCATCCACGCGAAACCGCAGCCAGTCGTTCTTCCAATGATCCACATATCCTTTGATGGTCCAGTTCCGCGAAGGACGATATTCAAATCCCAGGTACAGTCCTTCTTCATTGTTCGCAGTGGCGGATTCACCAAAGACATTGGAATAGATGCTTTGATACCCGGGCTCATATTTTCGATAGACCATTGCAAGATCGAATGTGGGATCGAAGGTCTTTATAAAACCATGAATTTGCGCCCATCCATCATTGGAACTCCTGGCGACCTCTCCAAAAACATTCCATCCCGACCGCAGGACATTGTAATCCAGGCTAATATTGGACAGGTCATCCCCATTCCACCTGTACAGTTGATATGGCCTTGATGAAGGAGTAAAGCGCTTGTTGTATTGCTGACTGATCGCATTCAGGTTAATAGAAAGTTGATTCGACTGGCGATATCTTAGTGAAGTACCTAGTGTGGTCTCGTAGACTGCATCATGATCCCTTATTTCTCCGGTAGTCCTGTGCAGTCCACTGCCTGGAAACGAACTGAAGGTATCAAAGCCATCGACATCAACACCGGTCAGGTTGGCATCCCGGGGTGAGTGAGCGGCAAAGAGCAAGGTGGAAAACGAAGTATGACGAGGGCGGATGTCCAATGCCACTCCCCGAAGCCCAAGATTTTCACTTACGCTATTATACGCCTGGATTCCAGGTCTTGACTTCTTAACTGTAGTGGTGAAGGAACTCTTTCCCAGTCCGAATGAACTATGTGCAATCAAACCCTGCCCAAGATTGATGGAATAATCACCCAGATTCAATTGCTGTAGCCATCCTGTAGGTTGCTCTACCTGGTAATGAAAAGAAAGATAATCCAGTCCGGTCTCAGAATTAGAATTGATGATTTTTTCCCCCGGATCCTTTTCGATGAGCAGGCCATAGCGATGGTTGCGGGCTGAATGATTGTATCTGAGGTAGTAGTGATTTTTGTCTCCGGCAAATTTGGGAGGCAAACCACTCTCTCCCATGAAACCAAGTGCTGTTTCCATTTGAAATTTCCACTTCAGGTAGAGTTGATCATTGCTGCTCTCCAATTGACTGATGGTATAATCTGAAAATTTTTGATCGCCCCCATCTACCCTAACAAAGAGCAGAAGTGTTTCGATCTTTTCAAACGAGAGACCGGGTACGGTTTGCAATTCATAGATCGACAAAAATTCACCGTAGTTCGTCCTGTAGTCAATGATGTTTTGTATTTCATTATTAGTCAGGAAGAAAAGTATACCCAATTCTTCAAGACTGACCTTATTTAAATCCAGTTTGTTTGAGTGGAGCCTAACCAGGTCTTCATATAGAGTATTGAAATCAAATTCCGCATTGCCATCGTTGAATTCAGTGAAATCCTCAATGAGGGTCCGGATGGCGAATTCGATATCAGATACTGGTATAATGGCCTGACCAGTCAGATTCAAATGGCAGAAAATAGAAAAACAGCCCAAAAGGGCATTTTTTAGCTCGAAATGCCCAAAAATTTGCCTGAAAATCCTCAAATGGGCACTTTTTTCTCCAAAATGCCCATTTTTTTCATTTTGATGGATCAACTTAGGCATAACATTTTATTATTATATAAGAAGCTGATTATCAGTATTTTAGTGAAAATGTGGGTCTTTTGGGTTTAACAGATCTGAAACTCTCTCTGATTGATGAAAGAATTGTGTCGTGATATATTCGCGCCATTGTTTGATTCATAAAGTAAAGAAAATCCATGGCGAAATTTAAATTAGAATATTTGTGGTTGGATGGTTCAGAGCCTACTCAGTCTCTGAGGTCCAAAACGAAGATTTTGGATGAATCCAAATTCTCGGGAAAGTTGGAAGAATGTCCGATGTGGTCATTTGACGGATCGTCTACCAACCAGGCAACAGGAGGAAATTCCGACTGTTTGTTAAAGCCTGTATTTATTTGTCCGGATCCCGATAGACGCAATGGGTATCTGGTGATGACAGAAGTTTTAAATGCTGATGGTAGTCCCCATGCCACGAATCAGCGTGCCAGGATCAATGATGATGATAATGATTTCTGGTTCGGATTTGAACAGGAATATTTTCTGTATGACCCGGAAACCAATAATCCACTCGGATTTCCACCGAATGGATACCTGGCCCCACAGGGACCTTACTATTGTTCAGTCGGTGCAAACAATGCATTTGGCAGAGAAATTATTGAGGAGCACCTGGACATCTGTTTGGATGCGGGTTTGAATGTAGAGGGCATCAATGCGGAAGTGGCAGCAGGACAGTGGGAATTTCAGACATTTGGAAAAGGAGCAAAACTTGCCGGAGATATCATGTGGGTATGCCGGTACCTGCTGGAAAGAACTGCCGAGAAATATGGCGTTTACGTTGAATGGCATCCGAAGCCACTCGGTGATACAGACTGGAATGGATCCGGTATGCACGCCAACTTCTCCAATACGACACTGAGGACATGCGGCAGTAAGGATATGTATGATGAGATCTGCGAGAAATTCAGACCAAAATCCAGGATCAAGGAAGCGATCGCAGCTTACGGAGCATATAATGATCAGAGACTGACAGGTAAGCACGAAACTCAGTCAATTAAGAAGTTCTCATATGGCATTTCTGATAGGGGAGCCTCGATCAGGATTCCCATTGCAACCGTGGAAGCCGGGTATAACGGATGGTTGGAGGACAGGAGACCTGCGGCCAATGCTGACCCTTACAGGGTAGCGGCGAATATCGTGAACACGGTAAAGGATTTGTAGATTAGTTAGTTTTATCATAGCAAGTATAGGCAGGCAATTCTTTGTCTGCCTTTTTTACTGCTAGTCCGCATCCAGGTTGAATTGATCCTCTTTGAACAGATCAATTTCCCGTCTTTGACGTTTGGTAGGCCGACCGATTCCTTTTTCGCGAAATTCTGATTTAGCTTTTCCCATAAACCAATCGCTGAACTTGTTCATTTCTTCCTCTGAGGTCTGGTTTTCATAACACTCCACGGCCAGTGGTGCAGATACTCTTTTTGAAATAATCCTTTTAACCAGGAAGATCAGGTTGTATCCATTTTTCTTGACTTCAACAATGTCACCTTCGCAAACGAGGTAAGATGGTTTGACTTTCTTTTCGCTGATTTTCACAGAGCCGTTTCGACAAGCTTCCGAGGCAATACTCCGGGACTTAAATATTCGTACACTCCAAAGCCACTTGTCCACCCTGGTCTTGTGATCGGTCATTAACCCTCCTTCTTTTCAATAGTAGGAAGCTTGTATTCGTACTCGTTGAGCTTCGCTAGTACGGTCGAAGCAACGACGTAATCGCGGTACCATCTCTTATCGCAGGGAATGATCGTCCAGGGCACTACATTGCATCGATTAAATACTTCTTCATAGCAGAACATATACTTGTCCCATTGCTTCCGTTCCTTCCAGTCATTGTCATTGTGTTTCCAGTTTTTGCGTGGAAGATCTATGCGCTCCTGCAACTTCTGTTGCTGTCTTTCCTTTGAAATGTGCATGTACAATTTGATAATGACTGTATTGTTGTCATGGATCAGTAATCTCTCGAAATTGTTGATTGCGTCTATCCGCTTATCAACTGTATCCTCGTCAATCCAATTATAGACCCTTTGGATCAATACATCTTCATAGTGCGATCTGTTGAATATCGTGATCTTGCCTTTTTCGGGAACCAGTTTATGCACCCTCCATAAAAAGTCGTGCTCAAATTCCAGTTCGGTAGGCTTTTTGAATGGATGGGCAGAAATACCTATTGGACTGCAATACCTGAATACTTTTCTCGTCGTTCCGTCTTTACCACTGGCATCCATTCCCTGGAGGACGATCAACACCGCTTTTTCATTCTCGGCATAGATTAAATGTTGCTTGTCGGCAATCTGTCGGGCAAGCATGTCGGTTTCTTTTTTCGTCTTGTTCTTCGTAAATCCTTCCGGGGGCAAGGAGGCGTAGTCGTCTAATTTTATCATAAGATCTAAGTAGATAGTTTCATTCTTTTTACCAAATAATTCTTGAGGATGGGGAAAAATCCTTCCCTGATATTGGCAGGAATATAGTCTATTTTATACTGGAGACACTTCTGAACGATCTTCTTATTATGTTCCATTACCCTGCTGACGTATGCCTCCTTCAAAGCATTGGATTGCAACCGTATTTGTTCTCCCGTTTCCATATCGATAAAGAGGTGAGGTCTGTTTTCAAATTCAAAGTTCAGTTCGAGTTCCTTGTCCAAAACATGAAAAACTATGACTTCATGTTTGTTGTAATTCAGATGTTGCAGGGCAGCAAACAATTCTTCCGTATCTTCCCTTTGTTCAAAGAAATCAGAAAATATGATGACCAGTGATCTCTTATGGATCCGGTCTGCAATTTCGTGTAGTACTTCCGGTGTTGAAGTGGGCTTATTCAGGTTTTGCTCGTTCAGGATAGATTCCAGGTAGCTGAGCAAAAGTTTGTAATGGGTTCCACTTGAACGAGCAGCCGTATGTACGCGTAGTTCATCATCGAATAATGAAAGACCAAAGGCATCTCTCTGCTTTTTTAACAAATTCATCAGTGATGCAGCGGCCAGGGCACTAAACTGGAATTTGTTGATCTTCAGATTTTTGATCTTGAGCTCCTTTGGAAAAAACATAGAAGACGAAGCATCCACCACGATCTGACAGCGCAGATTGGTCTCTTCTTCATATTTTTTAACAAATAGTTTGTCTGTTCTTGCGTAGACTTTCCAGTCCAGGTTTTTGGTAGATTCACCCTGGTTGTAGAGCCTGTGTTCGGCGAATTCAACGGAGAAGCCATGGAAGGGACTCTTGTGCAAGCCGATAATAAATCCTTCTACAACCTTCTTGGCAAGAAGTTCCAGATTCTCGATTTGTTTTAAGTCATATACATCTAATACACTCATGTCTTGATCGTCTGTGTATGAACGTAAAGTATGTATTCAATCTTCTGTATATGACTCATAATAACGTAAAAGTAAGAAGTCCTTAGATCTTTCAATCTAAGGACTTCCGGAATGAAGAAGTGTTTCCTTTTAGAGAATTGCTTCCAACTTTTGGGCAAGTGTTGCCTTTGTAGCAGTACCGACATGTTTATCCACTACTTCACCATCCTTAATGAACAGGATGGTCGGAATACTTCTCACACCATATTTCATTGAGGTCTCGGGATTGTGGTCAACATTCACTTTTCCGACGAGTGCCCTTCCTTCATATTCCTTGGAAAGGTCCTCGATCACAGGCCCCACCAATCTGCATGGTCCACACCATTCAGCCCAAAAATCGACTACAGAAACGTTATTATCTCCTAAAGCTGTGTCGCTAAAATTACTATCAGTGAATTCAAAAGCCATTATATTAGTTATATTGATTAAACAAATGTACAAACACTCGTGTACACCAAAAAGTTGCGTCTGATTGTTATAGCATCTTTAAAGTCTTTTTCATTACATTTTCAGGATAAAAGTCCAAATTGCCCGAACAATACCAAGAGCAACCGAGCCTGTTTTCCTATTTAAAGCAACTGATCCCGTGGTCGATCGGTGCTCTGGTCACGCTCTTTATTTTTCATAGTCTTCCCAACAATTCACAATTCATTGAAGATTGGTTCAGCAACGGATTCTTTGTATTCTACCGGTTACTCTGGGATCATTCGATTTCCCTTCTTCCCGTGGCGATCATTTACATCCTGGTCATGATAATTGTCGCTTCCTACTGGAGATTCATCACCGGAATCAAAGGATGGAAAAATCGACTATGGATGACAGCCTTGTTTATCCTCAAAATAAGCTTCATTGCCATCATTCTCTTCTACTGGCTATGGGGGTTTAATTATAAAAGAACCGATGTCAACTCTTTGCTTCAAATGGATAAAGAGCGTCCTTCCCAGGAGTTCATTTATGATGAATATTGCAGGATTACGGATTCATTATTGCAAATCAGAGAGCAATTCGATCCATCTCTTATCCGTGAATATCGCGTTGAAAATAATACGATCCGAAGGGATTTAGAGCGCATTTTCAAATTTGTTGAGCTGAATGTTTCGGGCAAAGTACGAGTCCGTAAGATTCGACCGCGCGGCGTGCTTTTGAGATTCAGTACAGCAGGGATTTATCTTCCGTTTGTGGGGGAGGGCCACATTGACGCGGGGCTACACCCGATCACACACCCATTTACAATGATGCATGAAATGTCACATGGCTATGGCTGGACAGGGGAAGATGATTGTAACTTCTTTGCCTTATTGGGTTGCGTCAACAGTGCCGATCCGTTTATCAGGTATTCGGGATACTTTGGATACTGGAGGTATCTGCGAAGCCAGGTGTTTCGATTGGATCGAGAGCGGTTTAATCTCTTCTATAGGGAGATTCCGGAGCCACTTTTTAGTGACTACCGGGAAGTGATCAGTTACCAGGACAAATATCCAAACTTCTTACCCCGACTGAGAGATCTCATTTATGATAATTATCTGAAATCTCACGGGATTGCGGATGGCCTGATCAGTTACAGCCAGATGATCGTCCTTTCCTACCGATGGCAGCAATCCAAAGGAACCCTAGTTTTGAATGAAAGTCCCGAGTCCTAGTGCCAGGGCATTGCCCAGGAAGGGGTGGGCATGATAGCCAAATGTGATCCTGATTGTGTCCCGATGGAAGATCAATCCAAAATTCATGCTTTCAGGAGATGTATTATATGCCACAATTGCGCTAAGCTCTTCGACCGGAGTGTATTGAATACCCGGACGAAAGGAAACCGTTTCACCCCACGGCTTCGATACCGAAGAAAACAATTTTAATTGTGCGCTGATCGTGAGTCCGGCTCCGAGGTCTATTTTCCCGGGTCGATCGATATTATCCCTTGTCCGAAGGTATGGATTGAGCAGATAGACCGAGAAGGTCCACCGGTCGTTGCTTTCATGCCAGAATCCGAGGCTCATGTCAAACTCACTTTTTTGGCCCAATCCTTCGATCCTGAATTGATAAACATGAGATTGCAGCCCCAGGTAGGTGTCTTTCCCAAGTTGTCGGGCAAAACTCAAAGACAATTGTGATTCATTAAATTCATCAATACCATAGCGACTGACACCAAAACCAATTCCATATTTTCCAAACGACCGGGAAGCCACACCACTGATGGATCGAATATCAGAATGATATCGTTGATGAACTGTCAACCCAAAGTCCCACGTTTTGTGCGCTGACAGTATGCCTGCGGGATTGGCAAATTGGCTCGATGCTCCGGTGAGGAGTACGGCATTGTCGGCAGACCCGATTTGAAGAGCATGGATCATCCTTCCTGAGACCTGACTATTGAGTGTTGTGAGACCCAATAGGTAGAAGACGAGAGGAACAAATTCCTTCATTGACGCATTTGGAACGATAGGAAGGTAAGATAGTAAGTAAAAGAAAAAGCCTCATCATTGAGGCTTTTTCCGGTTGGTTTTAACAATCGCAGTAATTTCCAAATTAAATTAGCGATCTAAGTTGATTCGTTTTGTAGTGATATTTCCTATATGTCAAATAATGTACCAAAACATGTAATACAGGAAGTTTCTTTCATCGGAAGTTACCCAAGGGTTTCTATTGCCCCTTCTTCAGGTAAACCCGAGATTGCTTTTATCGGCAGATCAAATGTGGGCAAGTCATCCCTGATCAATATGATTTGTGGTCGGAAAAAACTGGCAAAAACATCTTCTACACCCGGCAAGACACAAATGATCAATTTATTTGATGTCGATGATCGATGGATCATTGCTGACCTGCCTGGGTATGGATATGCCAAAGTGAGTAAAAAGACAAGGGGCAAGTGGTCCAAAATGATTACGGATTACCTCCTGGAACGAGAAGATCTCGTAACTGTATTTGTCCTGGTAGACGCACGGGTAAAGCCACAAGAATCCGACCTGGAGAAAATCGTTTGGTTGGGTCAAAAGCAAATTCCCTTTGGCATCATCTTCACTAAGGTCGAGAAGTTGAAAAATACTGAATTGGGGAATAATGTTGATACGTATATCGCCCATCTGCAGGAGCATTTTGATCCACTGCCCAATTACTTTATTACTTCAGCTAAAACAAAGACCGGTGGTCAGGAACTTCTGGACTATATCGAGTACATTCTCGACTCTGTCAACTAGCCCGGCACCCTTCATTCGACTTCATTGATTCCAATAGAAAGCTATATTTGTTGACGCGAAGAATGAAAGAAGTTCCTAAGATCATCAAGAACATTGAGGATTGGCCCATCCGCCAGTTCTATCGCGACCGCCAACGGATCGTACAGAAATTGACTAAGGAAACCATTAACAGCATTGATAGAATGCAACTTTCCAATTTGCTCAACCAAACCGTATATGCTGAAAAGTTGCGCTGTAAAAGTGATCCGTTAAAGGTGGATCCTCCGAAGGAATCCGCTTATTGGAAAAAAATAGAGACGGATCTTGCACAGTCCATCAGGAGTGATATCAGCTCCTCAGATCTGCAAAATGAGCTCTTACAAAAGATCGTGAACCGGTATTCGGAGGAAATCGTGGGCGACTTTAATCCTAAGACATTCCGGTTTGCAAGAAAAGTGCTGACCTTCTTTTTTAAGATGCTTTACAATCCTTTTTCAAGCAAAAAAGGTCCGCTTTTTTGGGGAGGCAAGGAGACGCTGCTGGATCAATTTAAGGTAGAAGGCCCACTCGACCATATCAGGAACCTGTTTGACAAAGGGACGGTCATTATTATGCCGACTCATTTCAGTAATCTTGATTCCATCCTGATCGGATATGCAATCGAGATGCTTACCGGTCTTCCGGCTTTTTCGTATGGAGCGGGACTCAATCTATACGACTACGAGTTGATGGCATACTATATGAGTCGTCTGGGTGCATATAAGATCGACCGGCGAAAGAAGAATCCCTTGTATCGGCAAACGCTCGACCAGTTCTCTACTGTATCCATCAGGGAAGGATTGAATAGCATCTTTTTCCCCGGGGGCACCCGCTCAAGATCAGGATCCCTGGAAGGAAAATTGAAGTGGGGGCTGATGAATACAATCATAGATGCGCAAAATGAATTCTACATGCGTAATTATGACCGTAAGATCATCATTGTTCCCCTCGTCCTCAGTTATCACTTTGTATTGGAAGCCCAGGGGCTGATCGAAAATCACCTGAAGAGAACCGGCAAAGAAAATTATATTGGAAGGTTGAAGCGAAAGAATGTTTCCATGAAAAACATTCGCTTTATCAGAAGGCTCTTTTCAAGCGGATCCAATGTGACGCTTTCATTCGGACATCCCATTGATATTTTTGGCAACACGCTGGACGAAGATGGTTGCAGTATAAAAAAAGGTAATGTCATTGAAATCAAGGATTATTTCAAATCCGATGGTGTATTGTCAAGGGACACACAGCGAAACCGTGTCTACAGCAGGTATTTGGCCGAAAAGGTGGTCGAAAGCTATAAACGGGAGAATGTTGTACTCACCAGCCATGTCACTGCCTTTACAGCGTTCCAAATATTTCAAAAACAATATCCCAACCTGGACCTGTTTGCCCTATTGACGCTGCCGGAGGATTATATGAACATCGGAGAGAATGAAATGGTCCTTCAGGTAGAACGGATCGTGGAGCGTCTGATCGAATTGAGTCGGTTGAATCACGTAAAACTAAGTTCTGATTTGAGATTCCTTGATGCTCGACATATCATAAAAGATGGAATGAAACACCTGAATGCCTATCATTTCTATTCTCCCCTGTATTTAAGAAACGGAATGTTCAGATGTGAAGATCTGAAGTTGTTGTATTACTACCACAACCGGTTGTTCGGATATAAACTCGACAGGATGGTTACCTCTGAGAAAAAGCAGCAATTGACCGTTAAAGAAACTCTTTATTAAATCACCTGTTAGGATTTTTGCAACCGGCAATAATTTCTGGCTGCTTATATTTACAGTTGATCCCTGCAGGAAATCAGTCCCTTTGTTGAGTAAAACATGATTGGCAATTGAGGTATATCATCTTTGATCTGGAAGCAACCTGTTGGCGCGGTCGCCCACCCAAGGGAATCACGGAAATCATCGAAATTGGTGCGGTCAAAATAGACCGCTATGGTGAAGCCAATAGTTTCTTCTCTCGCTTTGTTAAGCCCACGGTAAATCCCTTGTTGAGTGGGTTTTGTAAAAATCTGACTTCAATTTCCCAGGAGAATGTGGATGGTGCCAGGAATTTTTCACGGGTCATTGAGGAATTTCAGCATTGGGGAGAGATGTTCGATGATGAATATGTCCTTCTTTCCTGGGGCGTGGATGATCAAAAATTGTTACGCAATGATTGTCTGTTGCACGATGTGAATGATCGATTTGTTGATCAATATGTCGATCTGAAAAGGGCATACAGGAAATTGAAAAACCTGAAACATGCTTCCGGACTAAAGTCGACCGTAAAAAGAGAAGGGTATGATTTCACAGGATTGCATCACAGGGCCATCAGTGATGCGGAAAATCTTGCCAAGGTATTCGTCAAGTACCTGGAAGATTGGGATCTTTACTACCCTCAAATCAGGTAAGTGACGAAAATACTGATCAGGATTTCAAATGGTATCGACCTTTTCATTGATAAGGTGGGAAGATCGATTTCCTGGTTGACCACTATCCTGATGATCATCATCTGTATAGATGTCGTCCTTCGCTACCTCTTCTCCAATACCAAGACATGGGTCATCGAATTGGAATGGCATTTATTTGCCATGATATTTCTCATTGGTGCTTCCTTCACCTTATTGCATGACAAACACGTACGGGTTGACCTGTTTTATGAACAGTTCTCGGAGTCAAGGCAGAAGATCATCAACTCGATTGGCTTGCTCCTGTTCCTGGTGCCGTGGTGTTTGGTCATCATTTACTATGGCTATGAATATGCGGTAAACTCATTTTCATTCAATGAAAAGTCCCCTCAACCAGGGGGCTTACCCGCCAGGTATATCATCAAGTCATTTATCATGATCGGATTTTCACTTTTGCTTTTGCAAGCGATATCCGAATTGATCAAAAATCTAATCAAAAAGGAAGCCTGAATTGTGGAAGTCGTTGCCTTGATATTATTCATCCTGATCTTTGTATTGATCCTTTCAGGTATCCAGGTTGCCTTTGTACTTGGCGGTCTGAGCATCATATTTGGAATGATCTTCGTTCCGGACTTTTTTAGCTTACTCCCCTTGAGGATCATGGGAACAATGCAGAACCAGGTATTGATTGCTGTTCCTCTTTTCATATATATGGGTCTGATGCTGGAAAAATCCGGTTTGGCCGAGTCCATGCTCAAAGCAATGTCCCGCTTTTTCGGAAATACACATGGTGGACTTGCACTTTCTGTGATCATCGTGGGAGCCTTGCTTGCTGCTTCGACGGGAATAGTCGGTGCAACAGTCGTAACGATGGGTCTGATCAGTCTTCCCACTATGATTAATAACCGATACCAGCCCGAATTGGCGACTGGTACTATAGTTTCTGCCGGCACTCTTGGTCAAATCATTCCACCTTCCGTTGTACTCGTCCTGCTGGGAAGCGTTTTAAACGTATCGGTAGGAGACCTGTTTAAAGCTGCCTTGATTCCGGGAATTGTACTGGTCTTTCTCTATGCATTGTACATTTTCATCATAAGCAGGGTCCGAAAAGGGATCGCACCTCCATTGGAAGAATCGATTGAACATGAAGGATCGACAATGGACCTTGTCCTGGCATTTGTTCTTCCGTTTATTCTCATTATTGCCGTATTGGGGTCCATATTTGCCGGTATTGCCAGTCCTACGGAAGCAGCTGCCGTAGGAGCACTCGGAGCCACACTGCTGACCATTAGCCAGAGATGTTTTTCGATCAAGGTATTGAAGGAAGTCATGACGGGTACAACACACCTAACGAGTATGGTATTCCTGATCCTTTTGGGAGCAACTACATTTGCCCTTGTCTTCCGGGGCCTTGAAGGGGACCGCTACCTGATAGAGTTGATCCAGGAAAGTGACTTATCCTTTACGATCTTTTTGTTGCTTGTTATGGTGGTCGTTTTTATACTGGGATTCTTTATCGATTTTATTGAGATCATTTTCATCGTGGTTCCTGTGGTAGCCCCGATATTCAGCACATATGGAGTTGACCTGATTTGGATTGGAATTCTTCTTGCTCTGAATCTACAGACTTCATTCCTCACCCCTCCATTTGGGTTTTCGCTGTTCTATCTCAAGGGTGTGGCCCCGGAAGGAGTAACTACCGGACATATATATCGCGGAGTAATTCCCTTCCTTCTGATCCAACTTGTCATTCTGCTCCTTGCCATTTTCGCACCACGTCTTTTGGGAATTTTATAAGGATGTCCGATAAAAGTTCGGAAGGAGCTATTGAATCGTCACCTTGCTTGAAGCCGTCACCTGCCTTTAAGTTATCGCCCGCTTTATAATTAAACTTTTTCCTCACTTTTCCAACTCATGTTCGACTTTGGTCGATTTTGGACGATATCGAAATGCCCACAGATACGATCCATAATACCCAACCGTAAATAAAGATCCTGAAACCACCTACATCCAAAAAATAGAAGCCGGACAGAGGAGTGCAGCGAGAACGAGCAATATTTCCAAAATTCCAATCCAGACAGGCGGGTTTTTCGGGCGAAGAATGGCGATGGACCATAGTAATGTAGATGCCATCATAGCACTTACAGGAATATAGTCGAAGCTGTGATTCAATGCCCGGTTGTATTTAAAAGTATTTCCTGATTCTTCAATCAATTCCTCTGTCATGTCCTATGAATATATCGGCATTACTAGTCCATTCAGACCGGCAGCCATCACGGCAGCGAACAGTCCCAAGATAACAATGGCAATGGCGAGTCCGGAAAGCAGTTGTTCTTCATCCAATGATCTCCAAAGTCCGAAGAATCCTATTGCACTAAATGGAACTGATGCAATGGCCATAGCATCCGACACTACGGCAAAGACCAGACCTTCGGTAAGACCTCCTCCGTCACCTGGATGCAGAATCATTGTGACGAATATCAGGAATGATCCAAATAAGAGACAAAATCCTGTGGTCAGCTTGCTTTGTTTGTACACGAGAGAACGTGTTTGATTTCAATCCCGAAGATATCCAGGAATGCAGTTTCTAATCCTGATCCGGATCAAGGAATCATTTCCACTAGTTATTTTTCTCCTCAACGGGAGCGGCCCGTTCTTTTTCAAACGCCGGATCGTCTTCTGGTGCAGTATAGGGATTACCTTTCCGGCCGAATACGGAAAGACGGACGTATCGTTTGGGATTCAACCGAAGATCCTGAAGCAACAAGGCCAGGTGTCGACTGGTCTCCTCGAGATTATAATATATTTCGGGGTCATTCAACAATTTGCCGATGGTACCTTCGCCGGTCTCCACTTTTGTCAAAATTGAATTCAGGTCGTCAAAGGAGCCACTCATCTTTTCAGCAGTTGTTTTCAATTCCGTCATCAATTCGTTTGTGTTTTCGATGGTCTCCGTGGTCTTGTCCAGGGTCCCTCCCAAATCTGCATCCACAATTTGACCGGAGATGGTACTCAGATTTGCAATCATGTTTTCGAGATCCTTGTTGGTGGCTGCGAAGGATTCCATGACAATTGCAAGATTGGCGAGTGAGGAATTCAAATTGTCATTCGAACTCTCGACGAGTTCATTTAGATTACCCGTCAAGGCGGCCAAATTGGACATGGTTTGATCGAGACTGGCCAGAGAAGTGCCAATGGTATTATTATTTTCAGTGCTGGTCAATCTTTGGATCACCGTGTCCATCATTGGACCCAATTCCGTCCGCATCTCACGGATGAACACATCGACTTCATCCCCGGTAATGACAGAAGCAAGTACACCTCTCGATCCACCTTCCAGGCGTTCACCACCCTTCAGACAATCTTCGCCGCTACAGAGATAATCAAATTCCAAAATGATCTTTCTGTTTCCAATGATACCGCTGGGAGCTGCGTAGATAGCCCGCGTATCTCTTGGGAGCTGAAATTCCCCTTCAATGTCAAATGTGACCAACATACTTCGTACGTTATCGGGATTCACTTTAATGGATGAAACAGCACCGACAACAAGGCCATTGATCTCGACCGGTGAAGCTACATCAAGACCCTCTACATTGCCCAGCACAACTTCAAAGGTGTATCCTTTCTTGAAAATATTCTTTCCTTTCAAAAATTGATATCCCCAGATCATGACGACAATCGTTATGAGGCTGATGATACCGATCTTTAGTTCTTTTGACATGCTTATTGTTCTAAGGAGTGCAAATTTAAGACATAATCAATTGGTCATGTGGAACAAAAACCGCAATGCCAATGAACGACAATATATATGGCTGCACAGGTTAAAAAGGGGGAGAAACCGTTAAAATGTAGTTATAAAAGTCCAAAATTGGCCCATTCGATAGTATAGCCAACAAGTCTATCCGTTTTTTAACGAATGAGGTACAGTTCCGTTGAAGGAAAAAGATAGTATGATCTTTGTAGCTCTTTAGGTACAACGAAGTTGATATTGAATAAATATTGGCGATTGATGATTTTATGCAGTCTGATCTATTGCATGATAGGTCCCTGTCATTCCCATGCCCAGGACACTCTGCCACCGGTCCCTGATACTCTGCCGGGAATAGCCGATTCCCTGAAAGTGCCCTCCTTTCTTACAGGACAAAAAGATACCTCGAGGATGATGGAAACACCGGTAAGACCTCCCCGTGCCCGTGGTCAACGGGGTCAATCCGCACAACCGGACCAGTCCCGACCGGAAGGTGGACTCGAATATGGATCCAGGGACTCCAGTTTTACGGATATTATCGAGAACAAAATTCACCTGTATGGTCAGGCCTACGTGCGTTACCAGGATTTTGAAGTAACGGCTGATTACATTCTTTTTGATTTGAGGGCCAATGAAGTCGAAGCCTTGTCCCGACCGGTTCAAACGGCTAAACCTACTTTCAAGACGGGCACCCAGGTTGTGACAGCAGATCGCATACGATATAATATCGACAGCGAGCAGGGAATCGTCCATGGGGCCAGAGTGCAGCAAGACCAGCTTTATATCCACGGCGCCGTCACCAAATTTGTGAAGGCCGGAGGAGACAGCCTCCACATAGATGATGTGATCTACAATAAAAATGCCTTAGTCACTACATGTGATCACGAGTTTCCTCATTGGGGAATACGAACTTCCAAGTTGAAAATGATCCCTGAGAAGCTGGCCGTCATCGGTCCATTCGATATGGAGCTAGGGGGTATCCCGACACCAGTGGCCCTCCCATTTGCTTTTGCTCCACTATTCAGCATTGGGAAGAGTTCTTCAGGTCTCATATTTCCACAGGATCCCTTTTATACTTCATCGCGTTTAGGTATAGGGGTAAGAGGACTGGGATACTTCTTTTCGATTTCAGATCGGATGAACCTGGCACTCACCGGTGATATCTATACCCGTGGAACATTTGCGATCAATGCGGCCAGTCAATACCGGAAGAGATATAAGTACAACGGATCGATCAACCTGAGTTATTCAAGGGAAATCCAGGATATTGCGAGCGATATCCGGCCAAATATTCAAAAAGCCTATAGCATATCCATCAATCACCAGCAGGATGCCAAGGCTCATCCGTACAGGAGAATTGGTGGCAACCTGAGATTTACGATCAATGATTTTGACCGCAGGAATTATTCGGATGCCAATTCCCAGTTGAATAGCCAGATCAACTCCAATTTTTCCTATTCATATAAACTGAACAGCAAGACCAATTTCTCTTCAAGCATCGTTCACTCACAGAATACATTGAATCGCTCCATCAGTTTCACCCTTCCGGAATTACAGTTGAGAATGTCTCGTGTCTTTCCATTTAAAAAGAAGACATCGTCTTCAAGCAATGAGGCGTGGTACGAAAAGATCAATATGCAGTACAATGGGCGATTTCAAAACAAGGTGTCTACTGTGGACACATTACTGTTTACAGCCCAGACATTGAAAGACTTCAGATCGGGGGTATCGCATGAAATCGATATTGGGGCTTCGTATAATTTGCTCGAGCATTTTTCTTTCAATACAAGTGCAGCTTATGACGAATATTGGTATTTTCAAACGTACCGGCACACGGAGGCCGATAGTCTGGGTAATATCACCATGGGTGAGGTCATCCCGGATTTCAAGCCTTTGAGAGATTTAAGCGTCAGTGCCAATATCACTACGAATATTTTTGGTACGCTCCAGTTTGCCAAGGGTTGGCTCCGGGGACTGAGACACAGGATGACTCCGACTGTGGGATTGAGTTATTCACCTTCAACCGAAGGTTACTATGAATTTTTTGATATCGATCCGAATGACCCCGACGATGAATTGGTAAGATATAACCCGTTTCGGGCTGAAAATGGGGAAACATTGGTATTCACCCGATCTCTGCAACAAGGCGGGATGTCCATTACCTATGGTTTGCAAAACACATTTGAAGGAAAGGCGTGGTCAAAAAAGGACAGCACGGAGAAAAAGTTTAAGATCTTCAATTCTGTCAATTTTAATGGAAGCTATAATCTCCAGGCAGACTCGCTCAATTGGAGCCCCATTTCCTTTACGGCAAGTGCTCAGTTGTTCAAGGGTAAATCAAGGCTTGCCATAAACGGGGCTTTTGATCCTTATGTATTAAATGAAAACGGACGAAGGATCAATGTAACCACCTTGTCACAGGATGGAAAACTATTCAGATTGGATCGGATTCGCATGTCTTTAAATACTTCGATGTCATTCAGGGATATTCGAGACTTATTCCGGGGAGGAGTAGAGGATGATTCCGGAAGTACAAGTGCCTCATCCCGGGGAGCTTCGAGATCGGGTTCCAGGCAGACCCGGAAACCGGGAGAGCCCGAGGAATTATTTTCATGGTTTGAGAATTTTAAGATCGACCATAATATTCAGATCGGTTTGAACGCGGACCGGACCGGTCTGGAGGTGCAGACCAATTCGATCCGGTTGCAGATTTCGAATATTCCATTAAGTGACAAATGGAGTGTGGGTGTGGATAATATTTCTTACAACTTTGAACAAAAACGATGGATTTATCCATCATTCCGATTATCACGTGATCTGCACTGCTGGCAAATGAATATTTCCTGGCAACCGCAATTGGATACGTATACCTTCTTTATCGGGGTGAAGGCTTCACCCTTCGGGGACTATATCAAGTATCAAACCGGACGTGCCAATTTTGATGGCGTCAACCGGTTTCGATAGGTAAGGAGGCATCATCGCTTGACTTCTAAGGCAGGCGATGAGTTACAGCGGGCGGCCTCATCGCCCGATTTTCAATGCGGGTGCCTGCTCCGCCATCGGCGAGATGAATAACTGCGGAAGGGCAAAAACCTGCTCCCTAACTTTCAAAGCAAGTTCCATAAACATTCAATGATCCTTAAATTATGATTTGCGCTTAGAAGTGTCCATATCTCTGAAACATTCAACTCATTCCAAATGAACCGTCTTATACCAAATACCCTTTATAATGGCGCATTAAATGGTATCATATAATGGTGATTATGAGTTATTGAAACAATTTGGGATTTGGTCATTATATTGAC
>JANQHF010000100.1 GCA_028282725.1 Saprospiraceae bacterium | reverse complement strand
TGCTCAAGTATTCATATGTGTTTGTCGTCATGCCGGGAGGGTTCGGCACATTGGATGAGTTGTTTGAAACCGTTACGCTCATCCAGACCGCCATCATCCATGATTTTCCGATCGTAGTCATTGGGCGGGATTATTTTGGTCCGATTATGAATATGATCTTCGAGATGATCCATGCAAATACCATATCTGCCGAGGACATCAAACTTTTAAAATTTACTGATGACATCGATGATGCCCTCCAACACATCACCAATTACATATCTGAAAATTACAGGGTCCGCGAGAAAAAAAGTCCATTGAAATGGTTGGGTGAATAAACCGGAAATCAGACATAAAGTCCAATAATCTCAATCCTGTTTCTCCTTTTTACATTCTTGATGATTATATCGTACTGTTTGGCCCGGTGTTCATCATACAGAAAGTGGGGAAGAAGAATTGTATCGATTTTGTATTTATAAATGATTGCATTGATATCCTGGCAGGTCTGAGCCTTAAGGATGATTTTCGCCGTACTGGTTTGCACCACATGATTGCCAAAGGAATGAGGAGCCTTAGCAATCAGTTTGGAAACTTCAATTCTATACGGATACAGTACCGACTCCTGCCGGCAATCAATGATATCTATAGAGCACCAATACAATTCCTTGACCTCATTGCCGTATAAGGAATTATAAAGTTGAACCAACCGTTGACCTGTCAAGTCATCTTCCGTTATTATCAGAATTCTTTTCATGTATCAATACAAAATTCCACTAAGGAAATGTCAGGTTACATGACATCAATCACCTTCTCAAATGATTTGGACTTCTCGTATAGCAATGAAACAATTATCACTGGACTCTATGATTTTGATCATCGTGCCTGCTTCAGGAATTATTGAAGTTTGATGTCACAAGACGAACTTGTTCACCCTTAAAACGGATAATTATGAATATCTATAGGCCCATTTCCGAATTGATGACCTTCGATGTAATGACGGTGACTCCGGATACCTTGATGACCGAGGTTTCTAAAATATTCGAGGAAAATTCATTTCACCATATTCCGGTCATTTCGGAAGACAATATTCCATTGGGAATCATCAGCAAAAATGATTATCACCAGCTTCAACACCATTTTACGCGAAATGGCTGGGAAATTGCCGAGGCAAAAAACAAACGATATTTTGAATCAATAACTGCCGGAGAGGTAATGACCCAGAATCCGGTAACTGTAGATAAAGATGAGCCCCTTTTCGAAGTGGTCAACATATTTCTTGCTAATCTGATCCATTCTATTATTGTAACAGAGGCCGGTATATGCATCGGAATCATCACACCGCATGACATTCTGAAAGAAATAAAAAAGCTCTCAGTTGTGCTTCAGTAAAAGGTCAGGCATATGCGTTTGAGGACGGAAATATTTTCTATCATTCTATTCCTCGTCTTTCTGGCGATGACGTCGTCATGGTCTCAAAACCAATTTGTCTATGAACCCCTTGATCAAAAAATTATCTCACTTTGGTTAAGTGATCCGGAACAAACCGTGCAAAATGCCGATCTATTTGAGGAAATGTACCTTGCATGGACTGAGGCCAAACAAAAGATCCGGATCGTAGAATTGAGAGCATTCAACAATGAATCGTTCATTCAATCCCAGGAGCACAGGTTGCAGGTGATTAAGTCCCTGCTATGGGGTAAAAAAGTCCAGGCTGCTCAAAAAGAATGTTGGATTTTGTTAAACGAATTCAGGGATATACGACAATGTTTTACACAGGATGACTATCTCCTGGACAACATGCTTGAGACCTATCACTCTTACCAGCGTGTCCATGAGATTGTTCATGACCAGATGATGGGTCTCTATGAATGGACAGAGTTTATCTGGTTTGTGGATCAACTGAGATGCGATGCTGAAATGCTGGATTACAAAATGAGTAAACATAAAGACTATCAGGCGACCGTACTTGTCCAAACTATGGACAAGGTCAATGATTGTCTATTCCGGTTGAATGAAGCCATTGAAACGGCCTTTCAGTCAAATTTCGAATTGCCCTGTGATGAAACCGGTAAGGCACTTGAGACGATGCTTCATCAATTCAGCAAACTCTTTGTCCCCAAGATATGAAGGTCAATTTTTTGACGCTCTTTATTCTGTCATTGGCACTAGCTTGTAATCCTGGTGTCGTTTTCGAACATGCGAATCCCCCTTCTATTGAAGCATCAAAGGTCATTCCCGGGCAGTATAGGGGAAATTATATCTGCGAAAGCGACAGTGCCATCGTCAAAATAGATTCGAGACGGATCATTCAGGAAGTGCTGGTGGAGTTCGTTACGACATTGGAAAAAGTCCAGGAAACAGAGCATTGCTCCATAGTCGACGGAGGACTCTATCTGCCAGGAAGAAAGGAATGCATTCCTTTTGAGTACATTGGAGAAGACACCATTTCCGCTATTCTTTTTGAACAGGACACACTTTTTGATCTTACACGGGACCACGTTGCAAAAATGTATAGGAAACAGTTGTTCTTGAATGTACCTTCCGACAGTGGTGAATGGATGACGTGGATTGTGCGAACAGAAAGTGATGGCACCCTTTTATATTCATATATCGACGTCCCGGACAATAAAGAGCTGATCGATGAACTAACCGTGAACTATCGGGAGAGCAGGTTGAAAAGAGATAAGACTCAGTACATCCTCCAGCCCACCTTGATGGAATTTGAAGAGATCATCAAAAAGGATTTTGTGCTTTTTTGTGATCGACTCATCCCGATCAATGCTGAATTCGATTACCCGGTTAAGTAAATTCGACAACGGAATTTCAATAAGATCTGATTATCTTGAAAATTGATAACAATCACTCAAATTATTGACACTTCTCATCTGCTGTTACCATGATGTTGAAGATCTTAGCAATAAGAAAATTTGAACGTATGCATATTAATAAAGACAAAACCATAGGGGAGTTGAGAGATGAATTTCACGAGAAGTTTCCTGGCCTCAAATTAGAATTTTATAAGCACGATCATAAGGCTTACGATACCTCCTCTGCTGATGACATAATAGAACCGGATGTAAGTCTCGCCAGTCTATTGGATTTTTCGGATGACAAGGAGTACGAAATTGTGAGTGATGTAAGTGTCAAAAAACTTGAAACTGACTTTCATGACATCTTTGGTTTGAATATTCAGGTTTTCAGGAAGTCCAAGGATCTTTGGCTCCAAACATCCGCTACAGATGATTGGTCCTTGGAGAAGCAAAATTCAAAAGGGCTGCACTCCATGGGCATTTATGAAACCTAAAATTCCGGTCGATTCTCCCGGTTGATATGAGCAATATTCTCGTTCCAACAGATTTTTCAAAACATGCAGAATACGCCTTTGAGGCTGCTTGTGCCATTGCCCTGGTTACTGACGCCCATGTGCACCTGTACAATTGTATGGATCTGCCTGATGACTGGGAGGATAAAAGTGTAGAAGAAAAAATGTCCGATCATATGCAAAACAACATTGCCATTGAGACGAGACATCAACTAATAGAATGGCAATCCAGGGCAAAAGCCAAAAAAGTCGCATGTACCTATCATACCACGGGAGGTAATTTTTTGAAGGACATCACTAAAATGCTTGAAAAGATTACGGTGGATTTGATAGTCATGGGTTCTCATGGTGCCGGTGGAAAGGAAGAATGGTTTATCGGATCGAATACTCAAAAAGTCGTCAGAAAACTGCAACAAAACGTTTTGATCGTCAAGAATCCGATAGAAGAACTTCGTTTCAGGCATGTGACTTTCGTATCAGGATTGCATATGGATGATCAAATAGCCTTTCAGTCATTTCTGGAATTTGTAGAGCCATTTCAACCTGAACAGATTCACGTGTTGTCAATCGATACGTCCGCATGGTTCGCTCAGCCCACCATCGTAATGGAAGAAGCATTAAAGGATTTCAGGGAAATTGCAAAGGGATTTAATTGCAGCACACATTTTTATAAAGACTTTTCTATCCAGGCCGGGATCCGCCATTTCGTTGAGGCAAATAATATTGACCTGGTCGGTATTTCCTATAGGATCAGGCATCCATTGAAGAGAATATTCTTAGGCAGCAATGTTGAGATGTTGGTCAACCATTCGAATGTACCAGTGCTCTCGATAGGAAAATAACAGCTTTAATCGGATATCGATTTCTTTATTTCCAAAGCAATCTGACCAATGTGGTAGATGTCATGGTCGATCACCCCCATGCATAACTGGTAGTAGGTGAATTTAAAATTTGCAGGTGTGTCAAACCACTTATTCTCATCAAAATTCAATATCGCATTTTTCAGATTTTCCTGACAGGCGGTTAATCGAGCGATGATCTCCTCCTGATCGTCATTTATCCTGGGCCAGTCGTCTTCAGAATTGATTTCTATCTTCAGCCCCTCACCTTGCAAGTGACTAATTACGAAGGTCTTCCAGGCAATCATATGTTCCAGGATTTTAAGTGCCCGCGTAGTCAAGGGTTCTTTGGACATCGAAAGGATGGACAACATATTTCGACCATACCAGGGTTTACCTTTGAAGACTGCAGATGACCTTTCAGATAATTCCTGATTAATATTTTTTTTGGTAGATTTTATCATATAATTAACCTTGACGTTTGCTCAGAAGCTGTAATATTGATAGTGTCAATCTAAAACGATAGATCATGAAGCGAATTTATCTATTTTTAATTGTCCTGATATCTCTTGGTGTTATTTCTTGTGGAGATGATAATGAGCCCATTCCTTCTGACAGGACCGTTTTGAACTACGATGGCGATAATATAACAGCCCCCACCCTTCCTCAGGGTCTATACGAATTTGCAGTAAGATTTCCGGAAGTGGTGACCCGGAATGTCTCGGGAAGAAATATCGAAGAAGTAAGTTTTTACTTATACGATGTACCTGCACAACTATTCATCAATATTTCACCTGATTTTACCCCATCATTGCCAGGAGATATTTTGAATACGCAGCAAGTTACAAATCTGCAGTCAAACAGCTGGAATACTGTGAGGCTTGATCAACCTTATTCATTAGACGGAACACCGGTTTGGGTGGGCATCGAAGTTACGCTCAACGATCTGATGCAAACCGTCGGGTGCGACTCGGGTCCTGCCAACCCTAATGGTGATTGGTTGTACGATGAAGAGAACAGGGAGTGGGATACTTTCAGAAGCCGAACAAATGATAATGAAAGTGTAAATTGGAATATAAGGGTGGTAATCAGCGATTAATTCAAGTCATTATTAGAATTATCTTTTTACTTTTTTTTTCGTAAAGACCGATCCAATCATCCACGGTCATTTTGGCCATGAGTTCTCCAATCAGGTCATAAGGAATATCATCCATTCTCTTAAATCGAACGCAGCTTTTTCCCATATCTGGTTTATACCTGCATCTTTCCGCATATTCAACCTGGAATCCCTTCAATATTTCAGGCTGAGCGTAGACACCCATATGACAGAAATCAATAAAGTTTTTTTGATTGGCAATACTTGCAAATGGCAGAGGAAGTTCAGGTGTGCAATGATAGCCATCAGGATAAATCGTATGCGGTACAATGTAACCAATCACCCCATAATTAATGCACTCTTCAAAACCATCCGGAAGATGCTCAAGGATCGTCTCTCATAATTGATTGAATGCCTCAGAGCGATGCTCAGGGATTCTGTCAATATATTATCATTCAATGTTGCATACTTGAGATTTTTAATTCTGACAAGCTTCCATAAGCACGGTCATATTGGTTTGGTTTCCTGTTGCGAATTCACCTCGAATGAGAAATTGGGTACCTGCCTGGAGATTTATGGTCCCATTGATCGGTGTTGCGACAGAACCGGTTGTCTCGATCGTGTTGGAGATCTTTTCATTGGTTCCGTCAGGAATGGTGGCATTATTATAAGTAAGCGTCGCATTTCCCTGCGTACATGGGCATGGTCCACATAAAGAGCCTCCGCAATCCACACCGGACTCATTGCCATTTTTGACTCCGTCAGTACAACTATCACAATTGGTTTGGCAAGGATTCATAAAGGTCGAAACAGAACTGCATTTAGAGGCTCCCTGATCAAAGGCAACACATGCCTGATTGGTTTGCCATACTGAATTACGTAAAACTACATCATCGATATACCAGCCGACACTCCCGGTGTTATCATCTTCACCAAATACAAAGCGAATCAGGACTGTCCTGTAGGCGTAAGCTCCAAGACCCACTATGGTGTTGATAAAGCCTCCACTGTTACCTGTATAAGCGGATCTGCTGGCAATATCCGGATTACTTCCATTGCCCAATCCGCCATTATATCCATTTTGGATCATATGTGGCCCGAGGTCCGTCCAGGTCGCTCCGTTATCAATAGATATTTCGACCATTCCCCCATCCCAACCAGATTCGGTATCATATGAATGAGAAAATAGTAGTTGGGGATTTGATCCAAGATTCTGAGCCAGTAAAACGAGTGCTTGTGTATTATTAGCAGTTCCCGTATTCGGAGAGAACCAGGATGTCGTAGGGGAATTTGAGACAGTATTGTCCAATTGCCAGACTGCTGGTCCGGTAATATTGTTAATCCACCAATTTCCCGTCCCCCCTTCAATATTATCACTCACAATTGTCTCTGAAGCTGACAGGATATCCGATCGTACTTTAAAATTACAGGTGAGTGTTTGATCGGGATCCAATGTCGCTGAATTAATAGTGACTACTCCATTGTTCACGGTTCCTCCGCAGTTCAGTGATCCTGGAATCAATTTCCATTTTGGGCTGAGTATATCGGTTATCTGAATATTGGAAATCGGATTATCATAGAAACTTGTCAGGGTCAAAGTATACATTAGTGTATCCCCGGCATTCGCTTCCGTAAGATCGACCGTTTTGGTAAATGCGATCGTATTCCTGCAGTTTGTATTTGCCGGATTGGTAAAATGTGAAATAGCAATGGCCCTGCGTCCTTTTGCTCCCTGGTTGTTGAGTGCTCTTACTGAGAACCACACAGTTTCTCCAACTGGCAGATCCGAGAATTCATAATTCAAACTGGTCGTTGTTCCGACCGATTCCATAAACTTCTCTCCAAGTTTGAACACCTCGTAACTATCTGCACCGTTTACAGCATTCCACGAGAGCGTTGCACCAGTCAGACACTGTGCTGAAATGTTTAGATTGGTTGGCAAGCCGATAATCGAAAAATTGGTCACGGGAAAGCCAAATTGTCCATTCCTGCTGACGCGAACAAGTGCTTCAGATGTAACGGTATTTGGAACGGTCCAGCTCAACAGTCTAGATGTTCCCGGAACAGTGGAAGAAATATTCGTCCAGGACAGTCCATTATTGGTTGAATAATCAACAGAAAATGTTCCTGTCGTCCCTGTAGCATTCCAATGTATGCGCTCTGTTTGACCGGGAACAAGTCCTTCTCCTCCTGCGGGATAGGTGATCATAAGACCGTCATTCCAAAATGACCACACGATGTAATAATTTTGAACACCAGCCGGAATTGCGGTTCCATTAACCTGGAGATTGTACGTTCCCGCAGCTGGAGAGATGATGGAGACCTGTTCCATATTGTTCAAATTATCCACCCCCCTGGTCGCAGGATTATTGAGTGTTGCGGCATTGGGTGTAGGATCCAAAACCCATGGATCATGCCTCGTACTTCCCGGGTCCGTAACGAATATGTCCAGATCATTTACAAGGGCCCTGGCGGTATTTACCGCACCTGCAGGATCTGTCCAGTAAATCATAAACCTTGCTTCGCTGACCCCGGCGGGGACATTGATCATGTGGTTGTTGGTCCCCGCCTGAGCGATCGAACCGGATAGATAATAATTATTCGTGAGCGTCTTGTACGCCTTGAAAGCATCCAGTCTGCCCCAGCCGAATCTATAATCCGGTCCAACATTCCCTTTGTCATATGCAGAATTCAGGACTACGGCCTTCATCATCCCTGCATTGGGATTCGCCCCACCGTTTTGAATCCTGTATACCTGGTATAACTGGGCAAAACTTCCGGCGAAAGTAGGTGCTGCCGCCGAAGTTCCTCCGAATGTTTGATATTGGTTATTTGGATTAGTAGAGCGTTGGTTCTGACCGTGCGCTGAAATATCCGGTTTAATTCGACCATCATGAGCAGGCCCGCGACTACTTGAATTCACCAAGGTTCCATCGGCAAATAGATTTGCAACTGCTATGACATTCTTTCCTTGCTTGTGCCCACCTGTTACATTACCCCATTGATTTCCAGCACCATATCCACAATTATTATTGTTGGAATTTCCACCTGAGAATACGTGCATCAACGATGGGTTATCAATCATCTGTTGATCAACCCGCTGGGTAGTAGAGGTATATCCCGCGTTACATCCATTACTGTAAGAGGAATTAGTGATCATGACATCATGATTCTGGTGCAGATCGATCGTTATGTCCGTAAAGGAGGATTCGTAGTTGGTAACATAAACATTGGCTCCGGACGCACCCCCTTGAACCGTGGGATCAAGGTTGCCAGCTCCGGCGAATACTCCTGCAACTCCATCACCATGTGTTCCCGTATTCGCACCACCTGTGAAGTCAAACATCCTTCCCTGAAAATCTATGTGTGGTCCGACTACTCCGTCATCCCTGACAAGGACATTGACTTCTGAAGCATCAAATCGAAGACCATTGGGTACAAGGCTGTTCAAAATGTTCGCTCTTTGAAGATTACGGCCACCAAAGTCTTCAGGTTCCCCGGGATCAGGTCCCAGGTCCATGAAATGTACAAAGGGCAGGTCTGCAACATTTAATATTTCTCCTTCCTGGATTTCGGTAAATATCCAGGGGAAGTGAACATTATTTTTATCAACTGTAACGCCCTCCCGACGTAGCATTCGTACAAAGGAGTTTTCACTGGTCAGTGGGTGTGCCTTCAGGACGACCTTCAAACCATTGGATCCCTCGGCCCAAGCCGGCCAGGACCTGTCAAGAAATCTTTGATCGAGCTTATCTTCAATATCAACAGGTACAATACTTCGCACGTCATCGACAGGTAAGGATGAGAGTACAAAGTCATCGGGGAATGCCACGAGATAAGTATTATTGGGCACATATTCAACAAGGACTAAGCCCATGTTGACCAAATCCTGTTGTTGTTCTAATCTTGGTATTTCATAAAATTGCACATATCGATAGTAGTATCCATCAATAACTTCATCCGAAACAACGTCCGGATTAGCTATGAAGTCTGCAGCATTTTCGCTGAAGATTTTATCACCTGATTTAAATTCTGCAATTGGAGCGGAGGATTGTCCGAGTAAGTGGGTGCCAATAAGAAAGAACAGACAAACACTAATTGATTCTTTTATCATGTTTACTTGAGTCAGCCTTGGTTGATTAATGCGTGCTAAAGTAAAGAAAAGAGATGGAGACCTATGGAGAATTTTGCAAAGAAGATTCGTATAAATGACAAATCTGAGCTTTTTGGGATTAAGGCGGGATAAAACAAAAAAGCGAGATCAATTTCTTGTCCCGCTTTCAATATTAATTGTTCAGTGATGATCACATATTCTTTATGATCTCACTTCCGAATTCAGAGCATTTAAGTTTTGTGGCTCCCTTCATCAACCGCTCAAAATCATAGGTCACTTTTTTGGACTTGATTGCACCTTTGAGACCCTTCTCTATGAGTCTGGCTGCTTTTTTCCATCCCATGTATTCGAGCATCATCACTCCGGAAAGGATGACTGATGATGGATTGACCTTGTCCTGCCCTGCGTATTTTGGGGCAGTGCCATGTGTCGCTTCAAAAACGGCAATCCCGGTGTCATAATTGATATTCGCACCAGGGGCAATTCCAATCCCGCCTACAATAGCAGCAAGTGCATCGGAAACATAGTCGCCATTAAGATTTAGTGTTGCAATTACATCATATTCGGCTGGGCGCAGCAGGATCTGTTGGAGGAAGGCATCCGCTATTACGTCCTTGATAATTATTTCCCTTCCTTTGTTATCGATCACTTGCCAGGGTCCACCGTCGAGGTCAGCAGAGCCATACTCTTTTTTAGCTAAATCATAGCCCCATTCCTTGAACTTGCCTTCGGTAAATTTCATAATATTACCCTTGTGCACAAGGGTAACTGACTTTCTCTTACGAGCAATGGCGTAATTGATCGCCGCCCGAACCAAGCGCTCCGTTCCTTCCACAGAGACGGGTTTTACACCTATTGAGGCAGTATCCGGAAACCGGATCTGGGTGACTCCCATTTCTTCTATTAAGAATTGCTTCACCTTATTATTGTCCGGTGTTCCATGCAGGTATTCTATTCCGGCATAGATGTCTTCCGTATTCTCCCGGAAAATGACCATATCAACAAGACCAGGCTTCTTCACTGGGCTCGGAACTCCCCGATACCACTTTACAGGCCGGACACAGGCATACAAATCCAAAATCTGACGGATGGCAACATTCAAAGATCTGAAACCTCCGCCAACAGGTGTGGTTAATGGGCCTTTGATGGCTACCAAATGTTCTTTGATCGTATTCGTTGTTTCTTCAGGAAGCCATTCTCCCGTTTTGGAATGGGCTTTTTCTCCTGCGTAAATTTCTTTCCAATGAATTTTTCTTGTACCGTTAAAGGCTTTTTCCACCGCAGCGTCAAATACTCTTTGGGCTGCTGCCCAAATGTCCGGGCCAATTCCATCACCTTCAATGAAGGGAATAATGGGATCATTTGGTACTTGTAGTCTTCCTCTTCGGGAAAGTGCAATTTTTGTCCCTGCCATTATTTTTGTCGTCTATGAATTGAATTAACAATTGTTGAAAAGTGGCGCAAAGGTAAAAAAACGAGAGATTTCTAATAGAAATGATTTGCAGACTTCATCGTGTGAATTTCCTGAGAGTATATGATTCCAAATATCCAATTGTGTATCTTTGTATGATAAAAATTCCTAATAACTAATTTGTGAATCCTCACCTTGACCCCAATTTTGAAGTGCTGACTTCAGAAGAAAAACAAATAGAAAAGGCATTGCGTCCGAAGCGATTGGAAGATTTTCATGGGCAACCCAAGATCGTGGACAATCTTACCGTCTTTATCAAAGCGGCAATCATGCGTGAAGAGGCTTTGGATCATGTTCTCTTGCATGGACCACCCGGACTGGGTAAAACAACCCTTTCCCATATTATTTCCTCAGAATTGAACACAAATTTGAAATTGACATCAGGCCCTGTACTGGAAAAACCAGGGGATCTCGCAGGACTACTAACCAATCTACGGACGGGAGATGTCCTTTTCATTGATGAAATTCACAGATTGAATAATGTAATCGAGGAATACTTGTACTCTGCAATGGAGGACTATAGAATTGACATCATGATCGATTCAGGGCCCAATGCACAGAGTATTCAACTAAACATCAATCCTTTTACGTTGATCGGTGCAACGACTCGTATGGGGCTTTTGACTCCTCCGCTCAGAGCGAGATTTGGGATTTCCTGCCACCTGGACTACTACGATGTGTCCACATTACAGCGTATCGTAAAAAGAAGTGCACAACTGTTGGAAATCTCTATCTCCGATGAAGGAGCTTTTGAAATTGCCAGAAGAAGCCGTGGTACTCCAAGGATTGCCAATGCCCTCTTAAGAAGAATTCGCGACTTTGCCCAGGTCAAAGGTGACGGATCCATTGATCTGAATATTGCTCAATACGGATTAGAGGCCCTGGATGTGGATGGATGCGGCCTGGACGAGATGGACAACAGGATATTGGTGGCGATTATTCAAAAATTCAAAGGTGGGCCTGTAGGCCTTGGGACCATAGCCACCGCTGTAGGAGAAGAAGCCGGAACGATCGAAGAAGTCTACGAGCCGTTTCTGATTATGGAAGGATTTATTCAACGTACACAACGAGGACGAGTTGCTACAGACAAGGCATACCGTCACTTAAATCTAACCAGGAAACAGGATGATACAGCGACGCTGTTTTAGTCTCATGCTTGTGCGGTCGGAGTGAAATTCATGGGTGGAAATTGCCCGCTTCCTCCTCCCTTGATTTCTATTGGGCCATGTTGATTTTCAAACTTTTTAATGTTATCAGACAATGCATTCAAGAATCTTTTGGCATGCTCAGGGGTTACAATTACCCTGGACTTAACCTTTGCCTTTGGTACATTGGGGAGCATCCTGATAAAATCCAGAACAAATTCCGAATGGCTATGAGAAATGATGGCAAGGTTGGCATATACACCATCAGCCATATCTTCCGGTAATTCTATATTGATTTGATTCTTCTTCGATTTTTTTTCTTCTGCCATGATAATGGATACTGATTGAGGATCAATATTAGTACTATAAGACCAATATGATGTGTTGAGTTGATATTTTCTTTTAGGAATATTACTGATTTCGATTAGATTTTACCTTCATACCGTCTGAGTGTGTACAGACTAAAGTCTGTTGTCCTAATAGCAGAAGCTGCAGAAGCAACAACATTGATATTGAGCTTCCATTTCAGAAAGCATGTGTTTGTACAGACTAAAGTCTGTTGTCACATTGGCAAAAGAGGGTGAGGTAAACCAAAGGTGTGATGCTTTCAACAATCTTTGTTTGAAGTACAGCTGCAGAACAACAGACGATCAACTACATTGATTTCGATTTTGATTTTGTGGCTCCTCCACCCAGATAGCCTGAGTGTGTACAGACTAAAGTCTGTTGTCACATTAGTGGAAGAGTGTGATGTAAACAAAGGTGTGATGCTTTCAACAATCTTTGTTTGCGGTACAGCTGCAGAGCAGCAGACGATCAACTACATTCATTTTGATTTTGATTTTGATTTTGATTTTGATTTTGATTTTGATTTTGTGGTTTCCCCATTCAGACAGCCCGAGTGTGTACAGACTAAAGTCTGTTGTCGCATTGGCGGAAGAGTGTGACGTACACTAAAAGTGTGATTCCTGCAAAATCAAGTAAGCGGTCTAGCTGCAGCGCAGCGGTAATATTTGTAGCACCTGGATAGCCTTGGCCAACGAGCTGCAGAGCAGCGAAATATTGTTCCCTAAAGACCATTAACAACATTGATATTGAGCTTCCATTTCAGAAAGCATGTGTTTGAACAGACTAAAGTCTGTTGTCGCATTGTGACCACAACCCTATTCAGACGGCATGTGTGTGAACAGACTGAAGTCTATCGTCCCATTCAGGTAGGAGCGTAAGATCTACGAACAATGTATTTCTGATCATAGACCACAATATATTGTTAAATAAAAATATATTATTCATATGTAAAAATATAGCAATATGTTAACAATTGATTAGGAATTGTTTATACCTTAGCGCTCATCATTTACATGAACCAAGTGTAATCATCCCGGAGAATGGTCTTTTAAACATTTTTATTAGGCCCTAACAACCTTTAAACTCATGATAACCAGAATCTCAAGTATCTCGCCGATCGGCGGGAAAGCAGCGATTAGTTTGCGAGCTGAAGTGATGATATTGCTAATTATCATTATCTTCGGATTGATTGGATTAAGCTTTTGTATTGGACTCTATGGTCAATCGGAAAGTTTGAGTACCAGTCTGTCAGACCCAGCTGAAATTCAGACAATTTATGAACCAAATCGACAAGCTAAGACATAGAATTGAGAAGTACGGTTTTGGAGTATGCCAGTACTTTGGTGAAAAAATTGGGATACCCGGTTCTGTTGTAAGAAAATATTTTATCTACACTTCTTTTATAGCAGTAGGTTCACCACTAATCCTTTATTTGATTACAGCATTCTGGCTGAATATCCGACAGTATATATCCAGGCAAAAGAATATATTATTGGATTAAGTCAAAGAGAGAAAGCGTATTGAATGATGTTCGCCCCCATTCTTAATGCGGCCAATCTTTTCTCCGGCGGGTCATTGTGTACCTCCGGGTCTTCCCATCCATCTCCCAGGTCTGACTCAAAAGAATAAAAGCAAACAAGTCTTCCTTCCCACAACAGCCCAAAACCCTGACTGGGTTGATCATCATGCTTATGAATTTTTGGAAGGCCATTTGGAAAGTTAAATTTCTGGTGATAAATCTCATGTTCAAATGGTAATTCTATAAAGTCCAATTCCGGGAAGACCTGTTTCATTGACGTCCGGATAAACGGATCCATTCCATAGTTATCATCAATATGAAGGAAGCCTCCGGCTATTAGGTAATTTCTCAAATTTGATGCATCAGATGCTGAGAAAACGACATTTCCATGACCGGTCATGTGTACAAAAGGATAATTGAACAGTTCTGCAGATCCCACTTCTACTGTCGGATATCGTGGATCAATATTCGTCTTTAGCTCATCATTACAAAACAAAGCAAGGTTGGTTAAGGAGGTCGGATTTGAATACCAATCACCACCACCGCTATACTTCAATAGGGCGATTTGAGTTTTCCCATTTTCCATGAAGCCCACCGAAAATGGCACCCCACAAAAGATCCACACTATCAATAAAATTCTAAAGTTCATTTTAAAGCATTGATCTGTATGTAACGAATGTGCATCTCATTATTTTATAAAAGAACAACGAAGATGTAGATCCCAGCTATCCAGCAAATGAACGAACAAAAAACACAAATTAGGTTATCTCCCACCTGCCCTTAAAAAGAGATCTACTTATCCTGTGGAAAAAGCAACGTATTCATTTAAAAGAATCTTGTAACAGGGTACAGGCAACGATGGCTGCTGTCTCTGTACGCAGTCTGTTTAGACCTAAATTCACTCTCTGATATCCCGCTTTGATTGCCCGTTCCAATTCTTCATTCGTAAAATCTCCTTCAGGCCCAATCAATATGACTCCGGCTTCGAGAGTCTTATGAACCGAATTCAATTGGCCGGCATCCTGACTATAAGATGCTATGAATTTCCCTTGTCTGTATTCCTGCTTCAAAAAATCAAAAAACTTCATCGGGGACAGGATGCTGGGCTTATATAATTGCATGGACTGCTTGACTGCGCTGATAATGATTTTTTCACATCGTTCAAGATTGAGCACTCTTCTTTCTGACCTCTGACATACAACAGGTATAATCGAGTCCACTCCTATTTCCGTCAACTTTTCCAGCATCCATTCAATCCTTCCCATATTTTTAATCATCCCAAAAGCAATCACAGGTTTGTTTTTCTTCTCTTGACTTTGAACCTGGGAGACCTGCACCATAACTTCATCCTTTCCCGTTTCTTTTATAATGCCGTGATAGATATTTCCCGCCCCATCGAGTACCACTACATTGTCTCCCGGTTTTTTTCTGAGTACTTTCAGGCAGTGCTTAGCCTCCTGCTCACTTAAAAATACTTTTTCCTCCTTGATCTGATCACTATAAAACACATTCATTCCTCTATGGTTATATGAATGACAAATTTGTAAAGATATATATACCTTTGGCGCTCGCTAAAATCAGGCCCAGTGTCTTACTAAAGTGAGACCACTACCCTTCTCATCAGATTTGAGATTATGGATACATTAATAATGATCGGTCAGTTTGTTCTGTCTCTTTCGATTCTTATCACCTTACATGAGTGCGGACATTTCTTTCCTGCTCGTTGGTTTAAAACAAGGGTGGAGAAATTTTATCTCTTTTTTGATCCCTGGTTTTCATTGTTTAAAATGAAAAAGGGAGAGACCGAATATGGTATCGGTTGGTTGCCATTAGGCGGATATGTCAAGATATCCGGGATGATCGATGAGAGTTTTGATAAAGAACAAATGGAGGGTCCTCCCCAATCCTGGGAATTCAGATCCAAACCCGCATGGCAGAGATTGATCATCATGCTCGGGGGTGTTACAATCAACTTCATCCTGGGTATCCTGCTATTTAGCATGATCTTGTTTCATTGGGGCGAACAATATCTTTCAAATGAAAATGCGGCGAACGGAATTGCGGTCGAAGAATTAGGTACTCAAATTGGATTAGAGAATGGCGACAAGATTATCAGCGTGGGAGGGGTCGCCATGGATAAGTTTGATCCTTCAGCTGTTAGCAAAGAAATTATCATTAATGAAGCACGTATCGTCATTGTCGAACGGGATGGCGAACAAGTCGCACTGAATGTACACGAAGAAGTAGTGAGGACCTTGTCGAGTTTTGACAATAAGGATAAATCTCTTTTTTCCGTTCGATTGCCGGTCACGATCGCAAGAATCGAAAAAGGATTTCCCGCCGATCTAGCAGGTCTTAAGGTGGAAGATCAGATTATTTCTGTTAATGAACACCAGACATTGTTTTATGATCAGTATGCGCAGGTCACTCCACGGTATAAAAGCCAGGAAGTCGATATCGGTTATATTCGGGATGGCGAGACATTCAGTGTTACTGTGACCCTGGATACTGCAGGAAGACTGGGATTCAATCCTTATGGCGGGGCCAAATATTATGAACTTAGCGAGCGCAAATACGCTTTTGGACCAGCTCTGATCGGCGGCTGGAACAAATCCTGGGGATTCCTCGGTGATCAGATTAAAGCCTTTAGTCAAATGTTTGCCGGCAAACTTAGTTTTACTGATTCTGTTGGCGGACCGATTGCGATAGCACAGATGTTTAAGGATCCAACCAATCCGAACAGGTGGAATTGGAGACAATTCTGGAATTTGACGGCAATGCTATCCATCATCCTCGGATTCATGAATTTATTGCCCATTCCGGCACTAGATGGAGGTCATGTAATGTTCCTACTCTATGAAGTGGCTTCTGGTCGCAAACCCAGTGATAAGATTTTGGAATATGCAACGATTGCAGGTTTCATAATCCTGGTCATCTTCATGATATTTGTATTTGGCAATGATATAGCAAGATTTTTCAGATAGTGAGCTCGATCAAGAATTATTTCGAATTTTTTGGGATCCAGGAAAAGTTTGATGTTGATCTGGAAGCCTTGAGAAAGGATTTTCTGGCCAACAGCAAGAAATTCCATCCGGATTTTCACACAATGGCAAGTGAAGAGGACCAGGATAAAATCCTTGAATTGTCCTCAATCAATAACGAAGCCTGGAAAATACTTTCTGATCTTCAACATCGAATCGCCCACCTTCTACAATTGAAAGATCAACTGCCAGAGGAAGGCAAAGCTCAGGTACCACAGGAATTCTTAATGGAAATGATGGATATCAATGAGGCCCTGATGGAAATTGAAATGGAGGATGACACTGATCGTCGAAAACAAATCATCAGTGATCTGGAGGAGTTAGAGCAATCTCTGAACCAGGAAGGTCAGGAAGCTATGGCTCAATGGGATGAGGAGCAAGCTGAATCGGCGCTCACATCTGTAAGAGATTACTACTTAAAACTAAAATACATTCGAAGAATCAAGGATAGGTTCAAATAACCAGGAAAAACAAAAGGACGATATGGGCGGGTCGTCTTGTTGTATCCGAGATTGTGCTCTTTTAGTCTTCGAGCCAGGTCATTGGTGATACCAACATAAATGTAGGGTCGAACTGAAGAAGATAGTGCATAAACAGTATAGGATTTCAATTTGAAATCGGTGTTAAAAGACAATCAAACCTGCTTTAATCCAGTGTACCGATGGGGGGAATCGAACCCCCACTCTGTTGCCAGAACTGGATTTTGAATCCAGCGCGTCTACCAATTCCGCCACATCGGCAAGGTATTGAGTCGCGAATATAGTATATCTATAAATTAAGTTGATCTCTTCTTTCCGTCAGAAACATAAATCTCGAAAATATATGTAATCTCAATCATCCAAAGTTTGGCGGTTCAGAATTCCTTTACTACCCCTTAAGCACGGTCACAATCTGTGATCTATTAACATCAAAAAATACTGAATATTCAGTATTGTTCACCAAAGCCCTCAATGTTACCTTGTATTAAAGGTTTTCCCGAAATTTTGTAATTTAAAAGACACTGTTGAATCATGCCAAAAAGAAAGCTATTTGCCGTACTCGTCGGGATTAATGACTATCAATTTCCGGTTGGGAAATTAAATGGACCCACCAATGACGTAAAAAAATGGAAGGAATATCTCAAAATCGAAGAAGCTAATTTTGATGTCGAAATTGCTCCCCCTCTCATAAATGCAAAAGCGACAAAAGACAACATCGTTGACGCCTTATCAAAGGCATTGGATCAAGCGCAAGAAAATGATGTGGTATTATTTTTTTATGCAGGTCATGGTGCACGTGAAAAGGCCCCCTCTGTATTTGAAAGAATTGAACAGGACAATGCATTGGAAGTCTTTGTTTGTTATGACAGCATTACCAAATCTACCGAAGGAAGATTTGTTTTCAATTTATTGGCCGATAAAGAGATACATTATCTGCTCCACAGTAAAGCAAAAGATGGCACCCACGTCGTATTTATCACGGATTCTTGTCATTCAGGAGGAATAACCAGAAATGCTTTTTTACCCGGTGTTGACGGCCTCATTGCACGACGGTTTGTTCCCGAGGCAAGAATGGGTATAGTGGCTCCAATGAGGTCATGGGATGACTTTCTTTTTGGAAATATTATTTCAGAAGACGAGGTAAACGACAAAGGATGGTTCAACACCTTTCCTCAAAAACCACATATTGCTTTCTCCGCATGTCAAAATGATGAATCAGCCTATGAATATGGAGGCACAGGTGTATTTACCAGTAGTCTGATCCAGGTATTGACAAACACTAAAGGCAATATCAGTTATTATCACTTAGAAGGAAGAATCAGGAACTTTGTCAGAAATCAACTAGATCAAACGCCCAACATATACAGTACGCGAAACAATGAAGACGATTTGCTGAAATATTTCCTGGATAAAACCAACGGTGCTACAGAATTTTTTGGACAAATCTTTTACAAAGACAATTTGTGGGTGATTGACCATGGTGCACTTCATGGTTTGTCATCTTTTTCCGGGCCTGTTGAAATTAGAATTGAAGACAAGGTATATGAAGTGGATATAGACAAAGTATTTGCCTACTATTGCTCCTTAGATCTTTCTCAAGAGATTCTTGACAAGCTTGAACAGCATGAAATGTACGAGGGCAAAATTTCCAATTTGACAAATGGGGTTACGAGCTTTTACGTTGAATCAACCTCCTCAGAACAAGAAGCGACGGAAATTAAAAACAAAATTGACCAGTTTATTGAAAACAACAAGACCTCAGTTTTCAGATCAGATAGTTCAATTAACGCTCCATATATAATTACTCCTGAAACAGATTTAATCACTGTACGATTTGCAAATGACGAGGCCTTCCTGCCGGCAGTTCAGGTTGAAAAAAATGATCCTCTTGCCCTGGACAGGCTCATTCAATATATGAGGCATATCTCCAAATGGGAATTTGTAAAAAATCATCAAAATCCCGATTTAAACATAGCATCGGGATATCCGGTTACTATACATTTTTATAATGTCGATCAGGATGGTAATAAAAATCGAATAGAAGCCAACAAGAATGAATTTATTCTGGACTACATTCAGAATTCCGATGGGACCCATGGAGGCAATATTAAAATAGAGATCAGAAACCAAAGTCAGGCAAAGTATCACTGTGCGCTTCTCTATTTGTCCAATCAATTTCAAGTGTACGGAAACCTGTTAGATGGCAAAGTAATTCCTCTAAATCCCGGAGAATCGGCATGGGTATTTAATGGAGAAAATATTGAATTGACCCTAGAAGATCATGTCAGGGAATTCAATTTCAAGTATAGTAAATCAACATTTAAGTTGATTGCCAATCTTGAACCATTCAGTATCCGCTCTATGGAACAAGCTCCTTTACCAGCACCCTCCAAATCACGAACAAGAGGAACGAGGATGGCCGCCACTCGGGGTATAGTTACCAAGGATGAAGCTGGAATTGAACCAATTCAATGGTTCACGAATACGGTCGAACTCAAAATCAAGAACCCTAAATACATTCAGCCAGAATTGGCTTAATCCATTTGATATGAGTGTCCTTCAATCGACAGAACCTTTCTTCAATGAGTCCACTGTGGCCCCTTCATTCCGTGAACTTCACGATCTTGTTGAGCTGAACAAAGCGGTTAGACCAAGCACAGTATCAAGAATTGAAGACAAAACAGCCAAGCTCATCGATGCAAAAACCCGGGGAATAATTACACCAGATGATTTTGAAGAGAATCATTTAAAACTAGCCAAAGAACTTCAAAAAATACTGATAAAAGCAAAAGCTAAACCTCCTCCGACTATATATGCATTTGAACCAATGGTTAAAACAGTCTTAATTTATTCCTCAAGTCCAAAAGGTGTGAGCGACGTGCGCTGGAACAATGAAATTTCCCAAATACAAAGCGCTCATAGAGGCTCTACTTACCGTTCTGATTACGACATTAAGCTTAAGCTAACCACTACGAAAGACGAATTTTATGATGGACTTTTAAGAGAAACACCGCACATCGTACATTTTATTGGTCATGGATCTAAAGACGGTTTATATTTTGAAAAAAGCGATGGGAGACACCACTTGTATAAGTCGGAACAATTGAAAAACATATTTCGATTGTATGTAAATAAAATCCACTGTGTTTTCTTTAATTCATGTTTTTCTGCAGCTCAAAGTGTAGTACTGAATAATTTATTCCCATTCACAATTGGAATGGATTATAAAATCGAAATTGATACAGCCTTAAAATTTTCAGAGATATTTTACAAATCATACTTTGAAAGTTCGGATGTTTCGGCCAGTTTTTATATAGCACGGGAATCACTTGTTGATGATGGACTCGAAGAAAGTAAACTTCCGTTATTAATTGAAAAAGAATACACATTTCAAAATTCAATTATAGATCCATCTACTATTGCTGAAGTCTTTAGCCTTGATCCTCAAGAAAAAATAGCCCTTAATGTAATTTACCATTTAGGAGTATCAAATTGGGAGATGTGTCTTATGGAACGAATTCAGGAAAAAGCCCTAATCAACGATGAAGAACTTAGGGATGCAATTAGAGGGAATCCGGGAATTTTAAAGAGTAAGATCAGGCTAGGTTCAGGACCATATGTTGGCCTTACGCCGAATGCACGTGCTATATGGAATCAAAATTTTGAATGACACAATTAACATTTAAACAACAAATAATGAAGCAGTATTTAAAAGAGGTAAATAAGAAATTCAAGTACAGACCAACATGGGTTCCTGGTAAGCCTCTAAAAATCGGAGATATCGGAATTCTTGAAAAAGGTGTGTTTTCTCATCGAGGAACGCTCGATGAAAAAGGAATTCCATTTACAGTCAGGATTGATGAAAGCGATAGCGATATGAGCTACAGCTCAGAAGGCGGTGTTACAATTGCTGCAAAACTTGCTGGAAAAGCTTCGATGCCAGAATCACAGCTGGCTGAGGGTGATGCGGGACTGACTATTTCCTTTAGCAAAGAAAAAGCCACAGTCTTCAAATTAAATGGTACTAAAACCTCAATTATTACTAATGCAGGGGCTGTCGGCCAGGAAATCCTGAACAGGTATATTCAAAATAATTGGGAAAAGGACTGGGTGGTAATTACTGAACTAATAGAAGCAAATTCTGCCACAATCCTCGTTTCAAACAGTAAAGAAAGCAAAGTAGAGCTGAAAGCAAAGGCCAACGTCCAGGCTTCTGAAGATTTGGACATTGCGGATGCAGGGCTAGGGCTTAGTATCGTCGGTAAAAAGGATTTGGCAGTTGAAATAGTTGCTAAGGACGGTATCACTCCACTCTTCAGGGCGGCAGGAATCAAGAAAAAACTTTTTGGATCTGAAAAATTTGTAGCAAGGAGTATCCTTGGGGACGAGGTATTTGCTGAGATAAACATGACTGATGAAGAATTTGAAGGGATCGACGATTAACACTAAACAAAAATTATACATATCAAGACTGAAGTAATGAAAGGATATTCTATACATATCGGGGTAAATAAGGTAGATCAAAAACACTACAATGGTCTGCCTGACTTAAGAGCTGCTGAAAATGATGCCCGTGATATGAAAATGATGGCGGAACAAGTATTTGGCTATCAATCGTTGGGGCTGTTCGTCGATAATGATGCGACCACTGATAAGGTCCTGAACGCAATATCACGTGCTGGTAATCAATGTGACCATGGAGATATTCTACTCATTACTTACTCCGGACATGGAGGAGTTATTGATGACATTCCGGCTGCGCACAAAAAATTTGAAGAACTCACAGATCAAACGTGGTGTCTTTATAACCGGCAATTAATTGACGACGAGATATTTTTAGCTTTTTCCAGGATAGATAAAGAAATTAGAATCTTAGTTGTTTCCGATAGTTGTCACAGCGGAACAGTGACAAGGGAAGTTACCCTTGCTGGATTTTCGGAACACTCTACTGATGTTGTAAAGGGATTGAACAAGTCTATTGAAGATTTTGCCCAATCCAATAATTGGGTTCCAAAAAAAGTGAGTCTGGAAAAATCAGCTGAAATTTTAAAAACGAACCTGGACGATTATAGAAAAATCCAGCAACAGATTCCCGTATTACCTGACAAAGATTCTATAAAACCTTCAGTGCTATTACTTGCAGCCTGTCAGGACGATGAAGTAACGTTTGATGGTTTGATCAATGGCAGGTTTACAACGGCTTTAAAACAAGCACTATCGGGAGGAAAGTCAAAGCTATTTGGACATCCGGATGACATCATCGACACAATCAAACAGCTTTATGATTATCCAACCCCTAACTTCGATAGCTATGGGCCCAATGCAGAGTTCAAAGAAAAAGGAAACCCTTTTTTCATAAACCCTCAAAGCGAAAGTGTAGTGTCCATTGGTAACAAAGAGTTTGAAACGGATGCAAAAATTCCTCAATCTACATCTATTCAGAGAGAGCAATCAAAGTCTATTTTAATTTCAATGGCTGAGAAAAAAATGGACCTCAAGCTGATCCATCAACTTTATAAAGATGACATCCGATCTGTCGAATTCGATCCTGACGATCACTCATCGTGCACGATTCAAGTCAAAGAGGACAAGAATACCTGGGATGAGGTTCATCGAATTTCACGGATGGCTGACGAACTTAAAGAGGAAGTTGAAGTGGATATCGAAGAATTGGAAAATTATCCTGTCGAAGACGAATTTAAGATCCGTGCCGCGGGAAGTGAAACCGGTTTTATGCCTTACTGGCCGCCGATGGGTGATACTCAAAGTATTGATAGAAATTGGCATTTGGCGGACACACATTCACAATTAAGAGGGGCTCGTGAAGAAGTCTACAAATTGTTCAAATCCGGGGAAATCTCTGAGAAAGTGCGGATTGGCCATTTAGATACGGGTTGGGATCATACCCATCCTTTATTGAGGGATAACAATAATGTCAGAAAGGATTTGGCAAAATCTTTTGTCAAGGGTGAATCCTCTAACAAGTATGCATGGGATCATATTGTCGGAGGAGGAGAACAACAAGGGCATGGAACTGGCACCATAGGACTCATTGTCGGTGGTGAAATCAATGAAAATGGTCAAAATTATGGCACACTGGGAGCAGCATATTTTGCTGAAGTCATTCCCATAAGAGTCACGGATTCAGTTATCATTTTAAAAAGTAAGAATATCATTAAAGGTATCCGGTATGCAATGAGCAAAGGATGTGAGATAATCACTATGTCACTTGGAGGAAAACCCAGCAGAAAATTGGCGAAAGTCATCAATGAAGCCTATATGAATGGTGTGACTATAGTGGCTGCAGCCGGCAATAGCATTGTAAAAGGAATTGCCAATATCGGACCCAAAAAACTAGTCTATCCTGCTAAATATGACAGGGTCATCGCCGCTTGTGGGGCATGTCATAATCAACTTCCGTACGACTTTGACGCGCAAAAAGAGCATACCATGGTCAGGGGATTGAGTACGCGATTTATGCAGGGAAATTGGGGTCCAAAAAGTGCAATGAAAACAGCCCTCACCGCATATACACCAAACGTCCCCTGGCTCGTCAGGGATCCAAACATCAACTATGTCCTCAGTGGAGGAGGTACATCATCAGCCACACCCCAGATAGCAAGTGCGGTGGCATTATGGCTGATGAAAAATAAAAAGTCGCTAAAGGAAAAAGGCTATGCGGGGAAATGGGAACAGGTGGAAGCCGTTCGATCAGCATTATTTTCTACGGCCAAACAGCCCTTTGATGGTAGTAACAAATACTATGGTAACGGAATTATACAAGTAAAGAACGCCCTTGACATCAAGGTTGAAAACTTACCTGAACTTGTAAAATCGAAGGAAGCAAATACATCACCTTTTGGCATCATCGAATCCATTGACTTATTTATCAACAGGAGAAGAACAATAGCATTAGAAGAAATAGGTGATAATGAAAGAGAAACTTTGCAGAAAGAACTGGACCATATCATTGATCAACTCAACGAAGATGAACTCATAGAGCTATTTGAATCCGAATCACCCGGAGAAGAGCTGGTCGAGGAACTCTTCAAACACAGAAAAAGAATTAACGAAATAGGAATCAGCAGAAGATTAAAAGAAGTCACCGGGTTATAACACTGGATGAGACCTCTTTCATTCTACATCATCAAGGTCTTTACAATAATCTTCGACGTCGAAAAGCAATACTGACCGTGGTGTAAATGTCGCGTCCTTCTTCACTTCAAAGATCGGCATGAATACTTTTGATTTTTCATATAGACCATTGAGCATATCGATCAACTCATTTTGAGGGAAGCAATCAGTCTTATCATATCTCGTGTTGCAATGAGTCCACAGTCCGGGAGAACCCATAAAAGCTTCATATTTAATATCAAACCAGTCCCTGGAATAATGCTGATCCGGAATTGGAATATTGTAAATTTTGGAAAAAGTCAGTATCAGTCGTTCAGTCTCCCTGATTTGTTCGGAGGAATATTTATGAAAATATCTGAAACCTCTCCACGGTGCCGATAAATCGCAAACTTGATCTTCGGGTATTTTTATTGAAGGATATGCAGCACTTTTAAATATATTCCCGTCCTTTTCAACAGGTCCGAGACTACAAATTTCTATACCGATCGAGTTCTTATTTAGGTTGGTGTTGCGCACTGAATTGACATTGTTGTGGATAT
>JANQHF010000085.1 GCA_028282725.1 Saprospiraceae bacterium | reverse complement strand
GAAGTCATCCTGACTAATGACTGGTCGCTGATATGGTTAATTTCAGGAACCGCCGTGATACGTGAACCGTACGTCCGGTGGTGTGAGAGGGTAAAAGTAGAACAAACTCCTTTGCGGGTTCCCGTAGGTATAAAAGATTGTTTTACTTTACTCTACTCGATTGTATAATTATGAGATGGGTACTTTTAGAGTATTTAAAACTATTTCTTCATCTGCAAAACGTGAATAACTTTCAGATGTAAGAATGAGGTGATATCATTTTGAGGAAGTCCACGGAGGTTTTCACCAGCCTTTAAATATAATGTCCGCTCTTAATATGACATATATTAACGGTATAAGCACAATAAGATAAGCACCTTTCCGTAAGGCACCCTTTGCTGAAGCCTTTCCAACACCGATAAAGGCGCAGACCAGAAAGAACAAAACCAAAGAGTCAAAGTCTTTGGTAATGCGCCCCTCTGTGACACATCCTATCATTACTGTAATTACAACATAGAGAGCAATGACACAGCATATAACACCTGGCAGTAGCAACAACAATACCCCATAATTCTTTCGATCTCCCATTTCTCTTTTATTCAATTTCAAGAAAATCCAGTATCAATAACATTAAAGTTTTACACTAATAATATAATCCTTCCTTCATTGATAGATAAGACTTTTTCATAAGTACAAAGAAGAAGGATTTAACTGATCCTACTTGTAACAAGAAACTGCATACCAAGTAATTAATATAATCAAAACTATTCTCAACCTCCTCCTAGTTTGTATTTGCCTGACAACAAACCTTCTGTAGTTCCTTTTACCGTAGGTCTATTAAGCCTATTGAAATAAATGCCCAGATGAACTTTCGAAGGCCCAATTGCATAAAACTGGCATACCTCTGAATGTCCTTCCGAGTTTATGATCCCCACCACTTACGAACTAGTTAAATTTTGTCTTTATCCCATCCCTTCAAAAAGAAGAATATTAAGAGAATAATTGACAGTGGGATTATTGATAAAGCAATCTGCCCCAATAAAGAATTAGGCTTGAAGAATACTAGCATTGTAACCTTACCGTTTTTGTAGCCTTACCCGAAAATGAGAAATCTTATTCCGGTTTCTTAGGGGGGCGAAGGCCATGCTTGCCAAAAGAAGTTCAAAGACTTCTTTCAGAAAAATGTGGGGGCTCTGTAAAGTAAAAAAGCCCCTGCGGCTCCAGAGGCTTATATTTCTCATTAGCTTTCAATTTGTTTATCGTAAACATTATAATGAAAGCTTAGTCCTAAACGATGAAGTGTTTCAATAATGGGAATATCTAAGTCCAAACCCACATCTTCATCTTGTGCTTTATAAGAGACTATGCTAATCATACAGTCCATCCCCTCAGATTGAATTAAGGAAAGTTCTTTCTCCTTGCCTGATAATAAATTCAATAACTCTTCTATGGACTCATCCACCTCGTAAGCCTGGATTTCTGGTAGTCTATACTTCCAAACACTCGATATTGCACAAGGCTTGAACTCTAATGGATCTCCAATCTGGTGAGAGTGAGTAGGTTCAAGACTAAGAATCAATCCAATATCTTTTATGTTAAAATCATCTCTTTTTGATTCCACAATAAATTCAACATGGCATATAGAATAATATTTCATTGATTTCACTTTATAAATCTACCTGTATGTGAAACGATGGTTTGAGTCTTCTTAAGAACAATCATTAACTCTTGAGTACTTGTATGTTTAACAACATCGAATTTGCTAAGCCCTTTATTCGTGCCTAAATGAAATTCCTTGAAGGCATGAACATCTTTAATACCATGCTTTGCAAGAAATTTGGAAGTTACACCTTTAAAAGGCTTCACTATTTTTCCTCCAGGAACTACAGAGAGAGCTATCTCTCCTCTATTATTGTAAAGGACCTGCTTAAGTAAGCCCCAACCGCCATCATCAACTAAAACTATGGCATTGATGTAATCTTGTTTAGAGATATTCCCATTTAGAAACTCACCTGCTAACCATTCTTTTAATTGTTTCTTAGTTGGCGGATCTCCAGGGCCTCCACCTATTGCACTATGTAATGCATGATTAAATCCTCCTACTAAAAGACCTTGAGTCATTCCTTCAAAGAAATTTCCTCCGCTAATTGCGGAACCGATTCCACCACCAAGACCACCGCCAAATATCTGTCCTCCAGCTCCACCACCCAGAGCTCCGATCCCAGATCCTATTCCTGAAGCCAATCCTCCAGATAAGAATCCTTGTCCAAAAGATCCTCCGGATAGCTCTGATTGAAGACCTGTGCTTAACCCATGAGCCAACCCACGACCTAATTCTTTTCCAAATATACCGGGGTTACCAATGGCAGCACCGATACCTAAGCTCGCCGCAGCTCCAATCCCTCCCCACAATGCCGCACTTCCTGCTCCCTGGAAAAACCCGTTTCCATTGGTCACATTCGCCAGTCCATTTGAAAAAATTCCCGTTGCTGCCCCAATACCTATAACTGCCAAAAACGGCAGATCCCCATCCGGGTCACTGAACGAGATCGGATTACAGTTATTCACCGTATACGGACTTGACCCCATTAGCTCCTCACTTCTCGGATCCACTCCTGTCCACACCCCCATCCTGCTATCCATGCTTCGGAATGTTGCCATCTCCCAGTCCAATCCGAACTCTCCGACATGATCGATGCCATTGAACTGGTACTTGTTCTCCAAAGTCGTACTCAGATCTTTGGCCCGGTGCATGCCGTAGGGGTAATAGGACTGACGTTGGAGGATTTCCAGATTATTTCTGTCAGGTCCGGTGTAGTTGATCCGCAGGTTACCCAGATGATCCCTGATCGACCATTCATAGCGCCAGGACTCGCTGTAACCCGGAGCAGTCACTATTCTACCCGTAAATATTGCTCCGTTGTCTACAGTAAATCCGGGTGATAACTTTAGCCTGGTTACCCCCTCATACTGAGTGTGATTGTCAATGATCGTTCCTGTCGACTGGATCTCTCCGGCCTGGAAGGTTTCAGCAGCTTTCTGCTGATGATCCAGATAAAGATAAGCCAAAGTTCCCTCTAATCCTGCATTGACCATCCGGCCTTCGCTATGCATAACGGCATAAGGCTTTCCATTGATCGTTTCAAATGATCCTACATAGTTGTGTCGCTGGAGTTCATTGCCACTGGCATCCTTTAGGATCTTGGACCACATCTTACCTGATCCGTCATAGACGCATTCGATCTTTCTTCCATCGGAAAAAGTGATGACTTCCGGAAGATCCAGATGGTTGTAGGTTATGGTTATGTCCTTTTGCGGATCAACGGTCATATTCCCATTGTTGTCATATTCATAGGGTGATGAATTGACTTGCCGGTAACCCTGGCTGTCATCGCCAGTGTCGGTTATGGTAGCAACCTGGTTATCATTGCCTGTAATGGGTGTATAGTCCAGGTTATCGATCAATGCCCCTTCATGTTTACGCGTAACTAGGTCAAAGTTTCCCCTGTCATCATAGGTATAGCTTGTATTGAAATCATTTCCTCCTGTATAATCAAATAGCAAACGATTCAGATGATCGTATCGATAGTTGTGGTATTCTGTGGTTTGATTGTCCTCTGCCCAGAGCAGACTATTGATGTCACCGTTCCATCTGGCAATGATACCTTGGCTTGTATTTCCATCCACTCCAGTTGACTCTGTATAATTTAGTCGATACCCAAAAATATCTTCTTCTCCTGTTGAAACACCAACATTTACAGTAGACAGAGATTGGTTGGCGAGGTAGACGTAATCCATCTTTTGTAAATAGGAACTGGACGAACCTCCTTGGTAATTAATTTCAACCTGATCCTTGGCAGTATATGTCTTTTGATTGAGTTGTCTTTGGGGAAGAGGATTGAGTTTGATGTATTCAGCGGAGATCCTTCCATCATTATCAATGTGTGTGGTAAATGTGGCAGTCCTTGCATCATTGAGTGATACCCCGAGCCGTGCCCTTTCTTTCACTTCGATGATGTTACTGGCGCCATCAAACTTAATGTCGGTACGGTCATTTAAAACTAATGGCTGAAAAATATTACTGCCGTCAATGAAATGATTACGTCCAGAAGGATCGTATCCAAACTGTTGTTCTACGAAATTAGAGGTACCAAGGATCCGAGCTGTAGAACTAATAACTTTTCCCTTTGAGGTTCCGGTCCCTGTTCCTCCATATGTTGCTGACGTAAGTATCGTTGCAGGTGTGGTATTTCCATTCGTCGGCTGACTGGTATGAAAACCGCTATTCGTTTCGCGGCCAAAATCGTCATATTTATAAACATACCAGGGTTGAGTCTGACTCCGCATATATCCATCCTGGTAACCAATGAGC
>JANQHF010000120.1 GCA_028282725.1 Saprospiraceae bacterium | reverse complement strand
ACACAAAAAATTGGGGTGAGATACCTGCAGATTTTGGACGAAAATGACTTGAATTTCTGTATGCTAAGGTCATATTTTGCGATTTCCAAGATTTAATCCATAAAAAGTCCACTCCGACCCACCAGAAAAAAAATCCATGCATCTATATCCTTGACAAAGGTGATTATTCATTTCAAAAATGAGAGGCATATCAATCGGATTTTTGGTTGGTCAAAACAGCTGAAAGATTCAACAAAGGAAAGAATTCTCAGTTGGTAAAAAATAGTTATACCGATTCTTGTTGTTTGATAAAACTTTCTATTTTTAGCACGAAAAGACGATTTCAATAACTATTAACTGTATAAAAAAACTGACCATGCGTAAAGTAATTGCTCTGGCTTTTGTGTTTGTATGTGCCTCCTATTTTGGGGCATTTGAAGTGCTTGCTCAAGAGGCTTCAGGGCCTTCAAGAACTGGATTTCAACTCATCAAAGAATATTTTATTTCAGGGGACTGGAGATTTATGAGTATCGTACTAGTATGTCTCATTCTGGGTCTTGCATTTTGCATTGAAAGAATCATTACATTGAACATAGCGACTACCAATACGGACAAGTTGTTGAGCCGCATTGATGAGCGACTCGCTGATGGTGACGTCTCAGGTGCTATGGAAGTAGCCAAGTCCACTCCTGGTCCGACAGCAGCTGTGCTCTATGAGGGGCTGCGTAATTCAGGTGACGGTCCGGAGGCTGTTGAAAAGGCGATCGTATCCTATGGTAGCGTACAGATGGGCTTACTTGAGAAAGGTCTTGTCTGGATATCACTTTTCATTGCAATTGCACCAATGCTCGGATTTATGGGAACGGTAATTGGAATGATTACCGCATTTGACAGAATTGAAGCAGTCGGGGACTTATCACCTTCGGTGGTTGCCGGTGGTATTAAAGTTGCACTTTTGACAACTGTTTTCGGTTTGATCGTTGCGATTATCTTACAGATCTTTTACAACTATATCGTGTCTAAAATAGACGGCATCGTAAACAAGATGGAAGATGCTTCTATTGGACTCGTAGACGTAATGGCAAGAAATAAGGTGTTCAACTAGTTGACGCTTCATTAATTCATCTTTAAAAGATAGAATATGTATCAATTATTAGCGAAAAAGGGTCAACTATTTGCCATTATCCTGGGCCTCGTTGTGGTAGTAATCTTTTTGGGCTCGGTACTAAGTGGTTTATCAAGCGGAGGTTATACGATGGGCGACGACTTGAATGCCATCATGAAAAATAATCCGGATCAAACGTTCGATTTCTTTAACATAGGTCTGCAGTTGACAGGTGTTCTCATTTTGATAGCATTGGCATTTGCAGTTCTTTTCGGGATATGGCAACTCGTTTCTGCACCGAAGCAGTCGATCAAAGGAATCTTGGGTGCGATTGTATTAGCTATCCTGTTTTTTGCGCTATATTCTTCGGCAAGTACGGATGCAGATAGTGTTATTGCACCTGTTCTTGATCGTTTCAGTGTAAGTGATAATTTGAGCAAATTGATAGGCGGAGGTATAATGACAACTGCAGTTTTGATTGCCCTGGCAGGGGCGTCATTGATATTATTTGAGATTTACAATATCTTTAAGTAATGGCTAAAAAAAGTGTCAAGGACCGTATGTCCAATGAGATCAATGCTGGCTCCATGGCTGACATTGCTTTTCTATTGCTGATTTTTTTCCTTGTAACAACGACAATCGTCGAAGACAAGGGAGTACTTGTACGGCTCCCGCCCTGGTCTGACGAACCACCAGAAGTACTGAAGTTTAAGACGCGGAATGTTTACTCAATCCTCGTGAACGCAAATAATGATCTTCTGGTGAGAGGTGAACCTAAAAAGGTTGAGGATTTAAAGGAAAGCATCAAAGAATTCATAATGAATCCTCAGAGAAGGGAGGATCTCGCAGAATCTTCGGTTGATGCCATTGTGTCCCTGAAAAATGACCGGGGCACCAAATACGAGACCTACATAGAAGTTTATAATGAGGTCAAGGCCGCATATAACGAATTACAAAACGAACAGTCTCAAGCGCGATTCGGGAAAAATTTTGAGTTTTTAACAAGAGAACAGAAAAAAGAAATTGTTGCAGTCATTCCAATGAAACTTTCCGAAGCTGAACCGACAGCATTTGGTGAAGAATAAAACATAAGTCCATGTCAAAATTTCAAAAGAAGAGAGGCAAATCGAATCCGGCTATTTCTACGGCATCATTGCCGGATATCATTTTTATGCTTTTGTTCTTCTTTATGGTGGTTACCGTATTGAGGGATGCATCTTTGAAGGTTACGGTCAGAACACCCCAGGCAACTGAATTGACCAAATTAGAGAAGAAGTCACTCGTTAACTATCTCTACATTGGGGTGCCTACAAAGGAACATCAAGCTGATGCCGGTACAAAACCTCGGTTGCAATTAGGTGACAAATTTGCCACTACTGATGATATTCCGCTCTTTCTTGCCAATCATCGTGAGAATGTTGATGAAAGACAACGAGGATTAATTACCTCTTCTCTAAGGGTAGACAGGGAGGTTACAATGGGAATTGTCTCAGATGTAAAAACTGCCTTGAGAAAGGCAGGGCAATTTAAAGTAAATTATTCCGCTAAACCTCGTCAGGGTTAGCAGTATTTAAACATATAAAAAAGATTGTGATGAAGCCCGATGGATTTCGGGCTTTTTTTATCTGAGGCGATCCATCGACTGAACCAACTTTTCATCCTTTCGGACAAATCTGACGGCCAGAAATCCAGCAACCATAATACCCAATGGAAGATATAACCCTATTTGATCATTAATAACAACTGCTCCAATATCCTTAGTAGCATTGAGGTAGAATAAAATCACAACTATGGGAAAGATTACAGAAAGAGTGATAACCAAATATCCCAATTGTATTTGTCGGGCCCTGTTTTTATACATGAAGAGAGCTACCAAGCTAACAAGTACACCGAGTCCTACAAGTATCTGAAACATGACGTGGTCATGAATATTATATTTTTGATCACTGAATATTCCGTTTACCGCACTTTCTGAACTGGCAAATGAGGTTGCAAATTCAGCTCCGAATAACAATGATGCCGCCAGAAAAAATAAACTTTGAATTCTTTGTATCATTTTGATGAATTATGGCATAAAGTTAATCATTAGCTCGTTCAATGACTGTGTCATTTTTTTAGTGTGAAGCGATATCTCGAGCATATAAAAAGGAAGAACGCTTTTTGGATTGTCTGTCTGATTCATCTGAGTCATATGAACCTATTGAGCCAGATCGAATCTGAATCAGCAACATCAAATGATACTCTTAGCTATATAGCCATGGAGGCTGATACTGCTATACACATAGGTAACGAGAATAATCAAATCGACACCCTGTATGGAAATGTGCTCCTGAACCAGGACAGTTTATTTATGTATTGTGATCGGGCGATCGTGATCGATCAGCTTTACGCCAGTGCTTATCACAATGTAATAATCATTCATCACGATACGATTCACATTTTTGCAGATTCCATGAAATATGACGGGGCCAGAAAGATTTCTGATTTATATGGAGAAGTCATCCTGCAGGATGGTGGTCGACGCTTGTACACCACAGAACTGACTTATGATGTACAGAATAAACAGGCATGGTATACTAATGGAGGTACCCTCATTGATGGAATAGACACCATTGTGAGCAAGGAAGGATATTATTATAAGAGTGATCAGTTGGTTAAGTTAAAGGGTAACGTTTCCTTTCGGGACACCAGTAAAATTCTCAAGACGGACAGCATTGATTATCTATATGACCTTGATCAATTGAATATTGTTGCTCCGACCAGGATTGCACAAGACAGCCTTGAAATCTACAGTGAAGATGGTATGTATAGATTGGAACAGGACAGAGGAATTTTATCTAGGAATGTTCAAGTCAGATCAGGGCAACAACTCATTGCCTCCGAGCTACTCGATATTAATGGTAAAGAAAGAAAATATACTTTCCTCATATCACCTCGAATAGAAGACGATGAGGGTATTGGCCGAGGAGACACCATAGTTTATTTTGACCAAGGTGGACAATTAGAGATCAGAACGAATGCTTCTTATACGACGGCATCAGAAAATCTGAATGCTCCAATAATTTTATATGATAAGGATTCCGGTAAGTATACGACAAAAGGAAGAGCGCGAATCGTCGAAGGTGAAAATTCTGTCGAAGCAGATTCCATCAGCGGAGATGAAGCGGTCGGAACCATATTAATAGGTCAGGTTGTCATCAATGACTATGAAAAGGGGGTTAAAATATTGAGCGAATCCGCAATCAAAAAAGACGACGATACTAAAGTGTTCGGCGTCTTGGAACAACCACTTTTGACATATCGAATGAAAGATGATTCACTTTTGCTACGGGCAGATACGCTTCACAGCAGTACGGTCAATAGTGCAGCTTCGGATACTTCTGTTCAACTGCTTTTTGCTCATAAAAGAGTACGCCTGAGAAGTGGTTCTACGTCAGGAGTTTCAGATCAATTCGAATTCAACCAGGTCGACTCAGTAATTTGTTTATGGGGTAATCCGGTACTTTGGTCAGATTCCATCCAACTTAGTGGAGATACAATTCGGATCTACATTCTCAATAATGAAGTTAACAGGATAACACTACACCAAAATGCGTTTATCGTGGCTCCTGATAGTCTGGGCATGCAAAATCAAATGAAGGGACATATGATTGAAAACTTCATTCAGGACAAGAAGGTCGAAAAATCGATAATTACCGGCAACGCTGAATTGTTCTACCTCATTGAGGATGAAGGGAAGTACGAGGGTATAAATCTGACCAAAAGCTCCGAAATGATCTTTACTTTCCGGGATAGTGAAATAGCAAGTATCAAAATGACAGGTGTTCCGGAGTCCAACATTTATCAATACAATGATCAACTTGTAATGGAGGACTACTTTCTTGATGGATTTAGGTGGAGAATAAAGGAAAGGCCCGGTCCTGAGCTGTTTATTGTCAAAAAATAAGAATTCATGAGCGAGAAGATCATACTGGCTGTCATTTTGATTTATTGCTTCATGAGTGTTGCCTTTGCCCAAACTTCGATCAGTGAAGTAAATCAAATGATTGATGACGGTGCTTATGAAGGGGCAATTGCAGTGCTCGAAGAAAACTTCAGTGATGAATGTTGTTCCAAGGAACTGTATGAAAATTTGGGTTATGCATACTATCATTCGGGAGACCTTGCGAAATCAATCCTATACTATGAAAAAGCTCTTCGAATTGCTCCTCGGGACAAGGCCCTCAGGGAAGCAATGCTGCATGTAAAGTCAGAACTTCCGATTCAAATCACAGTAATCCCCGACTTCATCTTACTAAGATTTTGGAGAACGAGTGCGAGTTTGTTATCCGCTTCTTACTGGAGTATATTACAAATAGTGTTGTCGATTTGCCTATTTGGGGTATTGTATGTCTGGCTGTTCAGAAAAAGAAAAATAGGTTGGACCATGAAGAGATGGTCAATTATCTCTGCACTCATCCTTGCAATATTGGTTTGCGGCTTACTCGGATATTTTCAGCATGCCACAGAACTTGGAGGCAATATTGGAATCTCCAGCAACGTCCATAATATTTATCAGGCTCCGGACGAAAGAAGTGGAGAAGTCGTGACTATCGGTCCTGGAAACAAAGTGTATATTCTGGATACAATAGGGGATTGGTACAAAGTCCAGTTAGAAGACAAAGATGCCGGCTGGATCAAAAAGGAAAATATTTTTATTATCTAAGAGCCAAAAACGAACAGCAACTACTCTTGCTCATCAACGATCCGACCTCCTTTCAATTTATCTTGAAGACTGGATAGTTCTTCCCAACTTCCCGATGCCGCCAACTTGGCTTGTTGTGGCCAGGTCGTAGGGTCCATAGTCCGGTAACGGGAACCAGCTTCAGACAAGATCTTTTTCAAATCCTCCAATGATGAATCTGAAAGAGCAGCATAACTGGCAATACCTGCGGTATGTAGCAATTCCCGTACTTTAGGCCCAATTCCCTCAATCTTGGTAAGATTATCGCTTTTAACCGTTTCCTTCTTTTTCGTTGGAGGAGTCACAGTGGTAGAATCAGAAGCACTTTTGACAGCTTTCTTTTGGGTTACGGGCTTCGATTTCTGTACAGGAGGAGCAGAAATAACGTCACCCAACACATGGACATAGGTCCGGTTTTTTCTTCCTTTCATGAAGGCTACATTACCTTCCGCTAAGGCATAAAGGGTGTGGTCTTTTCCCATTCCTACATTTTCCCCGGGATGGTATTTGGTGCCTCGCTGCCGAATGATAATATTACCGGGTATGGCTAGCTGACCTCCAAATAATTTCACACCAAGACGTTTACTCTTACTATCACGTCCGTTATCTGTACTACCAACACCTTTTTTATGAGCCATGAGTTATGATTTTATGGAATCAATCTTGATTTTAGTGAACAATTGCCTGTGGCCTCGTTTTACCTTGTATCCCTTACGTCTTTTTTTCTTGAAAACGATAACCTTATCCCCTTTTTGCTGACCTAATACAGTCACATTAACGGAAGCACTTTCAACGAGAGGAGTTCCTATAGTAGTTTGATCGTCCTTACCCACAAGTAAGACATCATCAAAAGTTAATTTTTCTCCTTCATTTTTATTCAGGTTATGAACAAAAATTTCCTGCCCTTCCGTAATCTTATACTGTTGTCCGGCGATTGAAACTATGGCAAACATGTCCTTAATATTAACTATTCCGAAATCGGCGTGCAAATGTAGTACTATTAATTGACTTAATAAAGGCTAAAACTATTTCTGTTCAGGGGATTTTGGGAAACGTTCTGCTACGTTAAACCACTCTTTTAGTCTGAATGACGTTTTGATTTCTTCTCCTGACCGGTTGATCGTCAATTTGATCAATTTGCCTTCTTTCTTTGTAAACTTTTCGGTGATATCCTGAAGGGTCATTCTTTTAGCCCTCTTCCTGCCGACCCGGGTAATCAAATCTCCGGGCGTGATTCCGGCCTCATCAGCAGGAGAGTCTTTTATCACCGCAACGACATAATATTGCTTCAGATCAGGCCCTACGGCAAAAAGAGTTATACCGCTTTTATCAAAGGTGAAGTCCTTATTATATTTTTTCTTAAGAGGCCTTAAGTAAAATTTTCCTCTGGTGTAATCGATCAAAACTCTAAATCGCGATAATAGATTATTCCCAATAATACCATTTCGGACCAGTTGGACATTTTTATCCAATTCCTCGAATAGTAAATCCTGAAAACTCGTCACTATTTCATTGAAGTAAAGATCTCCTAATTCAAATCTTTTGCTTTTACCGCGATACCCATAAATAACACCTGACAATCCAAAACCAACGTTTCCGACCATTACACGCTCAGGTAAGACGAGGGTACTATCGGTATTCGTATGAATGAGAAAGGGTAGTGCAGCCCCGGTGTCCACCAGCAGATTCAGTTGATTCATTTGTTCACCTGAGATAGACACGTTGCCTTTGACATAGGGTTTATTACTGATAATTCTCAAGTCATATACATGATAATTTTTTTCAGGAGGGTTGAAACTTTGGGGATGTCTGAATATTAATTTCTCTTTTTTATAATCAATTTCTATGACTAAATTCGAAAAGTAACTACCACCCAATATGCCATTGATCTCTGTTCCAAGTTTTTCATTGAGCAACAAGGAATTATCTTCCAGGACAATGATGTCTCTCATGACGCTATTACATCCCTGGACCCGAGTATGCACGTTACGGGCAATATTGGCGATCAGTACCGAATCAAGATCCGATCCAATGATCGGAATCTGCCTCTCAAATTCGATTCCCAGGATTTGAGCAATTTCCTTATCGAAAAGAATGGTGTTTTCTGCTCCGGTGTCAAAAATCATCCTGATGGGAATGATTCCATTCAGCCACATCTTGACAATGATAAAACCTTGCTCTATCTCAAACGGAATCTGCGCCTTACCTCCTTCATCCAATAGATCCAGACCTCTCACCTGGGCTATTGATGCAGAAGCGCCGAATGAAACCATAATCCAGCTGGCCAATCCTATCAAACTTGTTTTGATCACTCCTTTGCTCACCTGAGAAAACTTCTAAACGATAAACGTATCAGTACCGGCATGCGTATGGATCTCATTGTCACTTACGGCGCTCACTAGATAATATTTCCTTTTTTCAATTGATCTACAGCATGATTAGCAGCCCTGGCTGCTATGGCCATGTAGGTCAAAGATGGATTTTGCGTAGATGTCGATGTCATACACGCCCCATCTGTTACATAAACATTTTTACATGAATGAAGTTGATTCCAACCATTTAACAATGAATTCTTTGGATCTCGTCCCATCCTGACCCCGCCCATTTCATGAATATCCAATCCGGGAGCTCTATGGTCATCATGGGTTCTTATCTCTTTGAAGCCGGCCTTTTCATACATTTCAGAAAATTGATCAAGAAAATCCCGGATCATCAATTCATCATTTTCATCGTATTTCACAGAGATATGTAGTAGAGGTATTCCCCATTCATCCCTTTGTTCTTCATCCAGGCTGACAGTATTTGATTCTTTGGGAATTGTCTCCCCCATCATATGGGAGCCGACACGCCACGGGCCAAGTTCGGGGCTGGCATATAAGTTGTCTTTTAATTGTTGCCCGATTCCATCAAAACTTCTTTGTGGATATCTGCTTGCTCCGAATCCTGCAGCATAGCCCCTTAAAAACCCGGTCTCTTGTCTATAGATATTTCTGAATCTAGGTATGTATCCTCCGGATGGTCTTTTACCCTTCGTCCGCTTGTCCAGCATTCCTTCATAAATGGCCGAAATCCTCGCCCGATAATTGTGGAATGCAACAAATTTTCCCAATAGACCATTGTGATTTCCCAGACCATCGGGAAACCTCTCAGAGCGCGAGTTTAATAGTATGAGATTGGTATTCAGAGCACCGGCATTAATAAAGATCAATTTGGCAAAGTATTCAGTCGTGGCTTTCGTATTCTTATTGATTACCCTGATACCCGTCGCTTTATTGGATTCAGCATCGTAAATGATCGAATGCACTACGGAATCCGGTCGCAACGTAAGATTGCCCGTCTTTAGAGCCCATGGAATTGTTGAAGAATTCGCACTAAAATAGCCTCCCAGGGGGCAGCCTCGTTCGCATTCCGTCCTGCTCATACATTGACCTCTGCCCTGTTGAAGATGGATGTCCCCGGGTTGTGAGAGATGTGCGCAGCGAGCAAAGATAACGTGGCGGTCACCATAGTGTTTCTTCATTTCGTTCCGGAAGTATTCTTCAACACAGTTCAATTTCCAAGGTGGTAGAAATATTCCATCTGGTAAAGAGTCAATTCCATCGCGATTACCAGCGATTCCAACAAATGTTTCAACTTTGTCATACCAAGGCGCCAAATCCTCGTACCTGATTGGCCAGTCTATCACAAATCCGTCTCTGAGGGGTCCAGTAAAATCATAGTTGCTCCATCTTTGGGTCTGTCGTGCCCACATCAGGGATTTTCCACCAACCTGGTAGCCCCTGATCCAATCAAATGGTTCATCTTGTATGTAAGGATGCTCCTGGTCTTTGACAAAGAAATGTTTATTATCTTCTCGATAGGCATAACATCTTGCAATTGCCGGATTGGCCTGTTTGTCTTCTATTGATATTTCTCCCCTGTGTTCAAATTCCCATGGATTTAGCGTGGCTGTAGGGTAGTCCTTGATATGTTGTACATCCGGTCCTCTTTCTACCAGCAGTGTTTTTATACCCTGGTCACACAATTCCTTGGCGGACCAGCCTCCACTCATTCCGGCTCCAATAACGATTGCATCAAATGTATTTGAATTCGACATAATGGTTGTGTAACTAATGCTCAACACACGCTTCCCAGGGATCAGGAATCATTTTGAATTCAAGAACTTCTTCCTGATATTCTTTGGATGTAGTAAAATGCCAAATACTCAATCCCCGAACTTCTTCGCAGAAGTACTTCTTATCAATCGAATTCTGCTCTTCGCGAGGATCAAATTGCTGAGGAAGTTCTTCTTCGATGATATTTGAGAAGTAGTCTACAATCTGATCAGGGGTAATCATCTGAATATTGGAATGATATAACTTTCTAATGTCCTTAGTACACTGATTGTAACCATTAATGAATGAATCGATCTGTTCTCCAGACTTTTGGAAGTTGATCATTTTGGAAACAAATTCAGTAAATGACTCGAATGTTGTCAAATCAAGATCTCCTTTTGGTAGTACGGATTCAGATATCGCTTCCAGCCAGGCACTTTGATTTGAGTTGAAGAACAATTTTTCTCCTGTCGTAATTTCAAGTTTTAGAGAATCAACACAAGCCGGGAATAATGCCATTCCACCTGTGATCGTCGCGAGTGAATAAATAGCTGTTCTCCGATTCATACTATTTTGATTTCAGACTTCTCATTACGGTAGAAATTCAATTTTGAGAATCAATCGTCATCTCCCTTGCCACTTTAAGATCCACCAGTATACACAGCCACCGACCAGACCACCAACCAATATTTTCAGGACGTTAATTGATTGCCCACTTGCCCAGTCGATCGCTGCCATTCCGATTGCTAACGCAATACCAAAAATCAGGGCTCTTTGACTACGAGCTGTCATATATCAATATTATAAAATGTGCAAAAGAATCAGGGTGATCAATGCAGGAAGACCTTGGACAAAAAAGATCTTCTTATCAGCAGATATCGCTCCGTAAATTCCCGCAACCAGAATACAACAAGTGAAGAATATTGCAATATAATAATTCCAGGGACGGTCATTTACAAGAAGGGACCAGATAAGTCCCGCAACTAAAAACCCATTATAAAGACCCTGGTTAGCTGCTAAAGACTTTGTCGGTTCGAAAAGTTCCTTGGGAAAATTCTTGAACACCTTCGGACCTCTGCTTGTCCAGGCGAACATTTCCAACCATAAAAAGTATAAATGGAGCATAGCCAAAAGGCCGATGAGTATTTTAACAATTACATGCATTTTAATTACTTGTGATGTTTCGAATAAGATCTACTTCTTCCTGATCATATGGTGTACCATCCTTTCTGAATATATCGTGATGCCAAATGTCCGGTTCGGAGGTGTATTTTATGTTCCATGATTCCCAGGGATAAATGGTTTGTGTCTTTCCACTGACCAGTCCCCAATTGATTGCCCAAATGTTCTCATCGCGAAACAAAGGCAATAGAGATTGAAATGTATTTCCGCGGCCACGTGCCAAATACTCCGTACAAATCATAGGCTTCCCATAGTTCTTTAATTGATTGATTTTTTCTTTTACATCTTCCAGCGATCCATCATAGGCATGAAAACTTACGATATCCGAGTGAGTGACCATGAAGCTATCTATCGAAGGTAGACTGTCGAGATTGCCCCAGTGATTGATGTCGCCCCTCCATATGCCAATTGTAATTGGCTGACTGGGTTGGGCGCTGTGCGCCCAACGAACGACTTTTTTAAGTAATTCCAATGAATAGTATGCCTTGCCGGCCAATTCACCTGTTTGGGGTGATACGTTGTCCGGTTCATTGTATAAATCCCACATTACTACACGGTCGTCATTGGCATACCTGCTGATTACTCCGTTGATATAAGGATAGAGCACATCGTGATGCTCTACGTTAATCAATACAGCGGCTCCAGGTGCCTGAACCCAACGCGAGTTATGAACATGTGGTATGGGGTCCAATTGTTTCCCATAGAAGGGATTGGGATGCCAGACATCATCCAAAAGCACAAAGATGGTCTTAACATCATAACTGTCTGCAATAGATAAATATTCGTCCAGATGATTAATGAACTCTTCTTTTTCATGCTGCCAGAGCAGGTTATGCAGATATACCCTCATGACATTCATCCCGATGTCCGATGCCCATTGCAATTCTCTCTTTATTGCCTCAGCATCCCAGGTTTCATCCATCCAAAATTCTAATTGATTGACAGAATAGGCGGGATTAAAATTTGCTCCGACTTTCCATGTCTGATCATTATACCAATCCCACGCTTCTTCTGCGGTCCAGACAGTCCGCGGCTTTTCTTCTATGTCTTCATTCTTGGAAGATTCACAATTGGAAAATAAAAGACATGAAAGAATCAAGATGTAATACCACTTCATTTTTTGAATCCTTTTGTGAGATAGAAAATCAGACCGAATATCGTTGTTAAAAATACAAGAACAAATGACCATCCTAGACCCGTACGATTGCCCAGACCAACCTGGATAGACATCCAAATTACATACAGAAATGCAGCCAGTATAAATAACAGGAGGAGCCGCATTCCTCTCAGTGCATGTTTGTAATTTGCATAAGCGTTTTGTTCATTAATTGCTCTTGGATAATTGAATTTATGAGGAATCTTGCTGATGAAATAAAAAAGAATAAATATGGCTAATGAAATGATCGGAAGAATCCACAAAGACCGTTTACTGCCAAAGGCATCAGCTTCTCCGTCAATACCGAAATGTGTTGGTATACTTTCAGGAAGGGAAGCATAATATTGCTGAGGTATGATAAATGTAAGCAGAAGGGTTGCCAAAGCTGCCCATTCCAAAAAATAATCCAGTTGATCTTTTTCAATTTTTAATTTGGGTCGGTCATTCGCCATGATTAGAATTCTGATTTACCAATAACGACTACAAACTCTCCTTTCATTTTCTGACCAGTTAATTGGTCAGCTAAGTTTTCGATGGATCCTCTGTAGACCTTTTCATAATACTTGCTGACCTCTTTTACCAACGCTATTTCTCTTTTGGGATTTAAATAGGACGCAGCTTCCTTGATAAATCTCTGAATCCTGTGGGGAGATTCAAAGAAGGCCAGTGTACATTCAAGTCCTGCAAGAAATTCCCAGCGCTTCTTTCGCCCCTTTTTTTGAGGTAGAAATCCTTCGAAAAAAAATCGATCACAAGGAAGTCCCGACATGACCAATGCTGGGATTAATGCGTTCGGACCCGGCAAACAGGAGACTCGTATTTCATACTCATGACAAGTCCGGACCAGTAAATAACCAGGATCAGAAATACCCGGAGTACCTGCATCTGAGATCAGGGCTATTTCCTTCCCGGCCTGAAGATCGATAAGAACACTTTTAGTTTTGACATGCTCATTATGTGCGTGGTAGGAATGCATCCTGGTATCGATCGAAAATGCCTTGAGCAGATTCCCGGAGTTGCGCGTGTCTTCCGCAAGGATGTAGTCGACTTCTTTCAGGATTCGTATTGCCCTGGGTGACATGTCTTCCAAGTTACCGATCGGGGTAGGAACAATATAAAGCATGGAATAAAGATAGAATGGATTTTAACATAGTGTTACGAAGATATCAAGAGGGGATACCGTTATACTTGTATTTGGGATCTCGTTAATGTTATGAAGACAACTTTTCTAAATATCCTGTTCACTTTTTTCTTCTTGCCATATAATCAATTATTCGGACAAGTCAATAATGATGAATGTTTTACTGCAGTTGTCATCGACGATCTGGAAAACTTTTGTTCTGATATATTCTCCAATGCTGGAGCCAGCACTTCCAGCAACATAAGCCCGGACTGCTGGGGTGAGCAAGACGAAGAAAGTGATGTATGGTTTTCATTTGTTCCTCGAAAACCCGGACTATTACTGCGATTTTTTGGTAGTGGGGATAACACAATTGAAACCCTCGATAATGTTGCTTTGGGAATATATGAGGGGAGATGCTCGGCATTGACTTTGATTAGCTGTGAAAGGAGAGCAGAAGGTGTGAATGATATCTTTGAAAAGCTCTATACCGATCTTATTATTGGCCGCGTACACTATATTAGAGTGAGTTCGAGAAATTCTGATGCGGGAACCTTTCAGATTTGCTTGTCTGATTTTATACCTGTTCCTGATCCAAAGCAAGATTGTTCGGATGCTGTAATACTATGTGGCAAAAATTCATTTGTAGTAGAACGCATAGAAGGAGTAGGACTTCAGGCAGATGAAGCCGAAGGATCCTGCCTGGATGGAATCACCCCAAATAGTCTGCCGAATCAGCCTGTTGATCCATCAGAGACAGGTTCTGTATGGTATAAGTGGACGGCAAAAAATAACGGTACGCTCACTTTTACACTCTTTCCGAATAATGAAGACCCCGAAGAAGACCTGGACTTTGCCATATACCGTCTTCCTCTTGGGTTAGAAGATTGCAGTAATAAAGAATTATTGATGTGCATGGCTTCCGGATCGAATGGCATAGGCAGCCCGGTGAGTGATGCTCCCTGTAAGGGGCCCACAGGTCTGATGGAAGGTGACGGTGACGTGGTTGAATTTGCCGGTTGTCAACCTGGGGATAATAATTTTTTAGCACCTCTGGATATGGTTGAAGGAGAGAGTTATGCCCTGATTGTCAACAATTTTTCAGAAAGTGGTTTTGGTTTCACCATAGAATTCGGAGGCACAGGTGAATTTCGTGGTCCGGAGACCGATTTTACATTTAAGGCAACTGATGATTTTAAATGTGATCAGACCATCCTATTTGAGGACAATTCAAGTTCACAAACAGATCCGATTGTCAATTATCAATGGAGATTCGGGGAAGGAGCTCAACCCGAATTTGCCACTGGCAGTGGTCCCCATGAAGTTATTTATGAGTCCTTTGGTCCCAAGATTGCTGTTCTGACCGTGGAATCATCGAGAGGTTGCCGGGTCACGGAGGTAGAGGACTTGAATATTGATCCTTGCTGTGATGAAATGAGTCCTCTTGAACTTGATTTACAGGTGACTGATGTAACATGTTTTGAGTCAAACGATGGTATTATAACTGCTAATGTTTTGAATGGATCACCGGAATATCTTTATGCCTTTGATGGAGGAGTTTTTCAGCCTAATGAAATTTTCCAGGGTATAGCTGCCGGAGGATATACTGTAGATGTGGTCGATATCAAGGGTTGTGAATCAAGTCAGAGTGTTGTGGTCAATCAACCTGTAGAAATCATGCTTTTTCTCCGGGTACCTCAAGACACTATTGCACTTGGCCTGGGAGGTCAGTTGTTTTCAGACTTTTCTCCTCTCGACAGAAGACTTATCTATACATGGACTCCTCCGGATGGACTGCTGTGTTCGGATTGTCCGAACCCTGAAGTTATCCCTCCTGGCACGACTACATATACATTGACTGTAGAAGATCAGGATGGCTGTATTCAATCTGAGCAAATAACGGTTTTTACCACTGATTTCAAACCATTCATAGCCCCTAATATCATCTCCCTCAATCCATCCAATCCTGATAATGGCATTTTCAAAGTTTCCTCCAATGAAGCTGTGGATATGGTAGAGAGTATTTGGATTTTCGATCGCTGGGGAAATGAACTTTATAAAGAACAAAATTTTCATCCCGGAGGAGATATCTATGTAGGTTGGGACGGAATATCTTCACCTACGAATCAAAAAGTAAATCCGGGTGTCTACATCTGGATGGCTAAAGTTCGGTTTATCGATGGTGATGTACGTACCTTTGCCGGAGATGTTACAGTTGTTGATTGAACAGTCATGAGGGTCAGATTCCTTGGATTACTATTTGTAGTGATTTCGACATGGGCTTGTGTCGACAAAGAAGATGCTGATTTCTTTGAAGATAGTTTTACCCCAGGGAGAGAAATTGCAGAAAATGTCGATCTCATCTATTCGGATAGCGCCAAGATCGAATTCAGGATCCAAACGCCCAGAATGGAAATCTACGAGGAAGAGAATAAGTTGGTCGAGGAATATCCAATGGGATTACACATTGATTTCTACAATGAAAATAAGGAAGTGATCTCTTCGGTTGATGCCAATTATGCCAAAAGGATTAGCAAAGACGGTATAATGACATTAAGAGATAATGTCATCCTGATCAATGAGGCTGGGGACAAATTGATCACGACGGGCATCCAATGGGATGAAAGCAATCAGAGTCTTCAAACCAATAAATTTGTTCAATTGATTAAGGTAAGTGAGAAAGACACATTTTTTGGAATTGGTTTTGAAGCGAAGGATGACTTTTCTAAATTTAGTATATCTCAATTTAAAGGGAAGAGAAGATATCAGGACATTGAAAAGCAACTGGGATTGGAAGAGACAGAATAGTCTCTAAAAAGATTTGAACTTTGAGCCTTCTTTTAATCATAATCATTTTTCTCGCCTTATCCGCATTCTTTTCGGGTTCTGAAATTGCATTTGTATCTGCTAATAAGTTAGGGATTGAAATTAAGAGAGAGGAGGGATCTCGCAGGGGAACGATCCTTGGAAGATTTTTTGACAAGCCTGAAGATTTCCTGGGTACCATGCTTGTCGGGAATAATATTGCCCTGGTGATTTTGACCTATTTCATGACGATCCTTTTGGAACCGGTAATCAGTGGAGTCATACAAAATGAATTGATCTTATTACTGGTGAATACAATTATCATCACCATTCTGGTCTTGATTTTTGGTGAGTATTTGCCCAAAACACTGTTCAGACTATATGCTAATGAATCTCTTTTCTTTCTGGCATTTCCGTTGAGATTTTTCAAGGTGCTCTTAAAGATTCCCACCTGGGCAATGTTGGGGCTTACCAATCAGATCATGAGACCATTTGTAAGTTCGCCTGATGAGAGTCTCACAGAAGCACTTAGCAGAACTGACCTGCACCACTATATTGAAGAAACGGTTTCGGATTTTAACAAGGACATTGACAAGGAAATATTTACGAATGCACTCAATTTAAACCAACTCAAAGTTCGGGATTGTCTCGTTCCTCGTCCGGAAATTATACATATCGATAAAAGTGAGTCCACCCGGGACTTGATTCAATTATTCAAAGAGACAAAGGTATCGCGTATCCTCATTTCCGATGGTGACATTGAGAATATCATAGGATACATTCATCATCAACAACTTTTGGACTATCCTAAGGAGTTTAGAAAATTGATCCTGGATATCCCTTTTGTTCCCGAAGCAATGAATGCAAGGGACTTAATGCTGGCTTTCATCAACGAGAATACCAATATTGCATGTGTTGTAGACGAATATGGTGGTGTTGCGGGTATTATCACCCTGGAAGACATCCTCGAGGAGATCTTTGGAGAAATCGAAGACGAGCACGATGAAGAAGAATTCGTTGAGAAAGTGATCTCTGTAGATGAGTACTTATTTTCAGGGAGACTTGAAATTGATCATCTCAATGAAAGCTATCCCGAATTGGAGTTCCCCTTAGGTGATTACCATACATTATCGGGTTACCTGGTCATGACTTCCGGAAAGATTCCCGATCATGAAGGAGATAGAATTGTAATGGATGGCTATGAATTTATCATCGAAAAACTGGGCGATACAAAAATCGAATTGATCCGGGTGCTCCGAGTACACAAGGAGGATTCTTCTAATGATTAGTGATGCCCACGAGCATTAAATATCCACGTTCGCATAGGTAGCATTTTCCTCAATGAATTGTCGGCGAGGAGGGACTTCGTCACCCATGAGCATGGTGAATACGCGGTCTGATTCCATGGCATCCTCGATATTCACTTGTCTCAGCAAACGAGTATCCGGATCCATAGTGGTTTCCCAGAGTTGTTCGGCATTCATCTCCCCAAGACCCTTATATCGTTGTACTTTGACCTTCGATTCGTCACCATCGGCATAGGCATTTACTGCATCTTGCCGTTCTTCTTCATTCCAGCAATATCGAAACTGCTTTCCTTTACTTACCCTATAAAGGGGAGGTGCGGCTACATAGATGTGACCATTCTCTATAAGTGGGTACATGTACCTAAAAAAGAAAGTCAGGATTAAGGTTACAATGTGGCTTCCATCGACATCAGCATCACACATGATGATGACTTTGTTATACCTGAGTTTTTCTGTATTCAGAATTCTCTCACCTTCACGCTCTTCGATGTTCACCCCTAGTGCTGTGAACATGTTTTTAATCTCCTCATTCTCGTATATTTTGTGTTCAAGCGCTTTTTCGACGTTCAGTATTTTACCTCGAAGTGGTAATATGGCCTGAAATTCACGGTTTCGCCCTTGTTTGGCCGTTCCTCCTGCTGAATCACCCTCGACCAGGAATATTTCACATTCTTCCGGGTTTCTCGAGCTGCAATCTGATAGTTTACCTGGAAGGCCTCCTCCGGTCAATACATTCTTGCGTTGTACCAATTCCCTGGCCTTCCTGGCAGCATGTCTGGCTGTAGCCGCCAAAATGACCTTATTGATGATCACTTTTGCCAGTTTAGGATTCTCTTCGAGATAATACTTTAGTACATCACCCACGGCACGTGAAACAATTCCAGTCACTTCGCTATTTCCGAGTTCCCCTTTTGTCTGTCCTTTAAATTGAGGTTCAGGTACTTTAACAGATACCACGGCAGTTAGTCCTTCCCTGAAATCCTCTCCGGATATTGTAAACTTGAGTTTGTTAAACAAGCCATTATCCTTTCCATACTGCGTAAACACCCGATTGACAGCCCTTCTGAATCCATTGACATGGGTACCACCTTCACGTGTATTGATATTGTTGACGAAAGAATAAATATTTTCCTTGTACGATTGATTGTATTCCATGGCAACCTCAACCTCAACATTATCCTCTTTTCCGACAACGTAGATGGGTTGATTGAGCAAGGTCTGTTTGCCTTCGTCCAAATAGGTCACAAACTCGGTTAATCCTCCTATGGACAAGAATTCCTGTTTTTTGGCTGCTCCGTCCTCATCTTTTACCCTTAGATCAGTAAGGGTCAATTGAAGGCCTTTATTCAAAAAGGATAATTCCTTCAGGCGGCTTGCCAGGATTTCGAATTTGTATTCGAGCGTCTCAAATATGTCAGGGTCCGGTGAAAATTTGATAGTCGTACCTGTGGATGTGCTTACTCCTATTTCCTGCACAGGTTGAACTGGTTTTCCTACCGTGTACTCTTGCATATACATCTTACCTTCCCGTTTCACTTCGGCACGAAGATGAGTGGATAGAGCATTGACACAGGATACACCGACACCATGGAGTCCTCCGGATACCTTATAGGTATTCTTGTCAAACTTTCCACCGGCATGTAAAACAGTCATTACCACTTCCAATGCTGATTTTTGGAGCTTCTCATGCATGCCTACTGGTATACCACGACCATCGTCAGAAACACTTATGGAATTGTCTTCATGAATGACCACATCTATCTGACTGCAGTAGCCAGCGAGATGCTCGTCGATAGAGTTGTCAACTACTTCCCAAACCAAGTGATGAAGCCCTTTGGAATCGGTGCTTCCGATATACATTGCGGGTCTTTTTCTTACAGCCTCCAGCCCCTCCAGTGCAGTAATATCACTGGCTTCGTAATTGCTATTGTGATTCGTCATATATCTTTTACAAAATGATGTGCAAATATACCCTTTTTCAAAGGCCGATTAATGGATTTGAGCATATATAACGCGTTCATTTTTAGGGTTTTTGTCCTAAAAAATCATGTTTTTCAAGACTGCCAAAATTCTTCTCCGAAAGATTTGATGACCCATCGATATTTGCTCTTTTTCAGGACGGAAAAATGAGGTTCATGAGTATCTGCTTCCGGGTCATTTCCCCTGGTTTTGGAAGTGATCATTCATGGTCTTAACATCTGTTAAATGCGGAATATTTCCTTTCCAAGATTCGGCTTACATTTAGTGCTGGCAAATAGAAAATTATGAAACGTCTTGTATCACTGGATTTCTTCCGTGGGATGACAATAGCGTTAATGGTCGTAGTCAATACACCGGGAAGCTGGAATCATGTTTATGCACCCCTTTTACATGCAGAGTGGCATGGAGTGACTCCTGCTGATTTAGTATTTCCCTTTTTCCTGTTTATTGTCGGAGTATCCATTACCCTGGCTTATCATTCAAAAAAACTGAAGAATGGAATTAATGCCAGTACGTACCAAAAGATCCTAAAGAGGACATTCATAATTTTCATGCTTGGGTTATTCCTGGCTCTGTTTCCCAAATTTGATTTTGAGAATCTCAGAGTAGTGGGGGTTTTGCAGCGCATAGCTTTGGTCTTTTGTTTCTGTGCCATCCTGTATTTGAATACAGGATGGCGAGGTCAACTATTGGTTGGAATATTTTGTCTCATAATATACTATGTCCTGTTGTGTTTTATACCATTCGATGGAATGCCCGCCGGTACACTTGAGCCGGGTAATAATTTTTCAGCGTGGATTGATCGATTCATTACCCCGGGAAGAATGTACAGAGAAACCTGGGACCCCGAAGGACTATTTTCCACCATTCCGGCATTCTCGACCACAATAGCTGGTATGCTAGCGGGAAGGATCATTATTGATAAAACCTTACCAGGATCTTCCAAGATCATTTGGATCTTTATTGCCGGACTTTCATCGTTCAGCCTAGGCTATATGTGGGACTACGTGTTTCCTGCAAATAAACACATATGGACGAGCACATATGTATTGATACATGTTGGATTGGCTGCACTCTTTCTGTCGGCATCCATGTGGATCATCGACGAACTTGGATATCAAAAATGGACCAAGTTGGGTGTTGTCTATGGGATGAATGCCATTACAGCATATGTGTTGCATGGTATCATTTGGCGCATATTTCAAATACCTGTGACTGCAGAAAAGGGAATTCAATCTCTCTGGATGTCAGGATTAGTAGACATCGGTCTTTCTTCCAAACTTGCATCATTCCTTTGGGCCTTATCTTACATGCTGCTCATATACTTCTTTGCCTTGATCCTTTACCGCAAGAAAATATTCATCAAAGTCTGATTGTTGATATTGAACTTTGATCCGGACTGCATTTAAGCTGCTCCGCTCAGTTCATTCTTCAAATAGATCTCAGCGGTTTCTTTCACGGATAAATTGGATCCAATCCCAGGTATTACCCATTGACTATCGATATCAGGATATGGAAGATATTGAAAGATGGCTTCATCAAATTGTCTCCTCATCTGATCGGTGGTAGCCGGATCATTGTAATGCTGTACCGGGATTTTTCTGAAATATTCACCTAATTCCTGAATTTTTCCAAAGTGACGCTGCACTCCAAAAAATACAGGTGTTTCCTGTGGCGATTTTGGCATATATAGTTCGACAGCGTAGTCATCATTATACAGAATTATGCCTTGCCCCCTGATGAACCTGATGCGTTTTGCGCTCAGAGATATATGGTCTAACGGTAAAATATCAGGAATCAGGTATTGGATATTCAATCTTTGTTCTTCGGTCATGGTCTTGGATTAGAGGTTAAAAATTTGGTTGATACGGTGATTTTTAAAATCATTAATACAAATATGGTAGGAAATGTCACAAAAGTTCAATTTATTTGTGTGATAAATACGAACAATGATATTTTTAGCTCAAAATCTCAGGTATCTCAGAAAGCAGGAAAAGATTTCACAGCAGGTATTAGCGGAAAAACTGTATATAAGCAGGGCCAGTCTGGCAAAATATGAATGCGCTGTGAATGAACCTTCCCTGGAACTGTTGCTGCGGATATCGAGATATTTCAAGCTTACCGTTGACATGTTGCTGTGTGTGGATATGGAAAAGAAAGGTTATTCTGTAGCAGAACTGAATAGTTTTGAAAAACAGTTGATCATGCCTATTCAGGTGGATTCCCGGGGAGATAATGTCATAGAAGTGGTTCCGCATCATGTGCAAGCCGGATATCAGGGTAATTACAGCGATCCTGGCTTCATTGAATCATTGGACCAGATGGCATTGCCTTTTCATGAAATTCACGGCAAGTGCAGAGCATTTCCGGTAGAAGGAGATTCCATGCCACCTTTTGGATCGGGATCCTACGTAGTAGGAAGAGAGGTGCTGTCATTAAGTGAAATAGGAGAAGGAAAGAGGTATATCGTTGTCTCGAGAGATCAGGGAATCGTCTTTAAGAGGATATTTAAGAGTATTGACAAAGGATATTTTTCATTGCGTTCTGACAATCCGAAGCACAAGCCTTTCGATATGCACTTACGTGATATACTGGAGGTGTGGGAGTTTGTGGCGGCCATCTCGTTTCGTGAGTCTTCAGATAATTATTATGCAGATCATGTCTTGAAAAAAGTGAAAGAACTTCAGACAGAAATTCAGAAACTCGCCGAGAATCTCCGGGTTAATCCCTAGATAATGGAACTGTTTGCAACCCAATTAAGAAAAATTTTATACTTAGGGGGTTGATTATAAAGGAAAACAATTCTTTCTTTGACTTGTGTTAGGAAATTCATATGAATTATTTTCCTAATATGTTTTCTTTTAACTAACTTTGTCACAACAAGACACACGCCTATAGGATTTAACATCTACTCTAACTAAAAACTGGTTTTACCAATTTCAATCACAAACGATTAGAGTTATGAATGTTAAATCACTCAATGACAAAGAGTTAATTTGTCTCTACCTCGAAGGAAATCAAAAAGCTTTTGAAGTTCTGCTAACCCGTCACAAGGAAAAGATTTATACATCTATTTATCTGTTTGTAAAAGATCATGAGTTAGCAGAAGATATTTTCCAGGAGGTATTCATCAAGATTATTGACACCTTACGAAGAGGAAAGTACAACCACGAAGGTAAGTTTCTGCAGTGGGCAATGAGAATTTCCTACAATCTCTGCGTAGACTATTTCAGACGTTCAAAGAGAAGAACGAAGGTATCACCTTCTGAGACCTTTGACATTTTTGATGTGCTTGAAGTAAAGGATGATAATATGGAGACGACCATGATTAAAAGTCAGACCTACGGCAGGGTACGGGAATTGGTGGATATGTTGCCACCAGAACAAAGAGAAGTCGTCATCTTGAGACATTACGCGGATATGAGTTTTAAAGAAATTGCTGCTTTGACGAGGGTCAGCATCAATACTGCACTGGGAAGAATGCGTTATGCACTGATTAACATTCGCAAACTGGTTGAAGAACACCATATTCAACTCCAGGCCTAAACATAAATCCTCAAAAAAAATCTATGATAGCCGGTGCTTCATTGCATCGGCTTTTTTTGTCCCAAAAAAGAAGGCAATACTCTACGTTAAAAGTACAGCCTTCAAAAAAAGAGAAGCCGACTCGGGAGAGTCGACTTCCTTTCACTGCATCAACCAAAAAATAAAACTTGTAAACCTTTTATACTTTTCCCACGCTCTCTTGAGCGATTCATTCTTTTGACTGCAACATCCTTAAAAAGTCACATTCAAAAAAATTTTTTAACAATTATTTTATTTAGAGTACAAAAAAAATTAACTCTACCTTCCTATTTATTCTTTTAACCACTTTTTAAGAGGAAGGCGACAGAAAGGGCCTTAATTTTGTAATCACTGATGACAATAGTTCAGATAGCTTTGATTTCGATATTATATCTCCCGGGATGTAATAGTACTGTTGACCATGACTTCCATCTGAGTAAGTGTGATATTGATTACAGTCGAGAAGAATCTTCCCTGCAAGTGTCAATAAGCATTTTTATCGATGATCTCGAACTGGCATTGAAACAACAAGGACATGACAGCCTTTCGATATGCACCCAAAAGGAAGCGGGTAATGCCGAACTGTTGATACTAGAATATCTGCAGTCTCATCTTCTGTTGAATGTAGATGGTTCACAGGTTCTCCTCGAATGGGTAGGAAAGGAGATTTCAGAGGATCTTGCTGCTGTCTGGTGTTATTTACAAGTTTCAAATGTGCATCCCCAAAAGTTCATTGCTGTAACTAATGATGTCTTGATGGAATTATTTGATGATCAACAAAACCTGGTGAAACTTCAATATGATAAGCAGAAGAAATCCTTTTTTTTGTTTGCCAGGGATGAGTATTCAGGACAGTTAGATTTATAATATGGATAGGATTTTTGCCACCATATTCATTGCCCCGATCCGCATCTATCAAATCGTCTTGTCTCCGGTGCTCAGTGGCCTATTCGGGATGCGTTGTAGATATGAGCCATCTTGTTCGCAATATACGATTGACGCAATTCTCGAATGGGGCATATTCAGAGGATGCTGGATGGGCATAAAGAGAATCGCACGATGTCATCCCTGGGGCGGCCACGGTGAAGATCCGGTTCCTCCTAATCCCAGAAAAAAGACCAGGGGTTAAAAATCACATTACATTTGCACTTTCTATGAAAATTCGACCAAGACGTAACCGGGCCTCAGAAGTTATCCGCTCTTTCACCAGGGAAACCCTTTTCTCTTTGGATCATCTTATCTATCCCTTATTTGTAATGGATGGCAAAGGAATCAAAGATGAAATTACCTCCTTGCCAGGCAATTACAGATGGTCTACGGATACGGTCATTGGGGAAGTGAGTGCCTGTATGGAACTTGGAATTCGTTCATTCATCTTATTTCCAAAAGTCGATAATGCTCTTAAAGACCCGGAAGCTTCCTATGGTTATGATGAGTCAAATTTCTACCTTGAAGCAGCCCGTCAAATCAAGAAAAGATGTCCGTCTTGCGTTTTGGTCAGTGATGTGGCCCTTGATCCATACAGCAGTCATGGACATGATGGTTTGGTTATTGATGGCATTATTGACAATGATAAGACGCTGCCACTGTTGAGTAAAATGGCCGTTCTCCAGGCTCAGGCAGGATTCGATATCATCGGGCCATCTGATATGATGGACGGCAGGGTCGGAATGATTCGGAATGCCCTGGATCGTGAAGGATGGGTTCATACCGGTATCATGTCTTATACTGCCAAATATGCAAGTGCATATTATGGTCCTTTCCGAGATGCCCTGGACAGTGCCCCTGTTGAGGAAGAGTCTGTTCCAACGGACAAGAGGACCTATCAAATGGATCCTGCCAATAAGTTCGAAGCATTTACCGAGGCTGATTTGGATGTTATGGAAGGGGCAGATTTCCTTATGGTCAAGCCTGCCATTCATTACCTCGATGTGATCCATCTACTAAAGGAAAATTATCAGATGCCTATTGCAGCTTATCACGTCAGTGGGGAATGTGCCATGCTGTCTGCAGCATGCCAAAATGGTTGGTTGGATTTTCAGCAGGCAATGCCTGAGGCCTTACTTTCCATAAAAAGAGCGGGGGCAGATGTGATCATTACCTACTTTGCCAAAGACTATGCGCAGCTTGTCAGTCAATAGTTTACACCAAGTCCGGCAAGATCAATAAATTCCTCAGGAACTCATTTGGAAATCGGTATTTGGGCTTTAACTTAGGAATTCAATTTTACCTGTGATTAGATTTTTCGTCTTCATTTTGATCCTTACAGGGATGCAAATTTCTCTGAATGCCCAATCCGATGTTGTTAATCTCGTCGCTGCCATGCTTGGTGAATCTCCGTTAGAAGAAAATTTACAAGAGCTATGTGACAACATCGGAGGAAGAGTAACTGGCTCTGGGTCCAATGAGCAGGCCGTTCTTTGGGCTTATAATAAATTTTTTGACGCAGGACTCAAAGTCGAAATGGATCCATTCCGGATGCCAGTGTATTGGAATGAGAAAAGCACCACGGCCAGAATCACAGGATTGGACTTTCAACCGATCATGGTGGCCAAATACCGGACTCCTCCGGGATCGTATAATCATCCTGTTTTGTGGGTGGGGAAAGGGACTTCTCAAGATTTCGGTAAATACTCCAAGGAGGAACTCACTGAGTCTTTTATTATGGTCGAAACGGATCTTTGCCTGGATATTGACGGTCTGTTTGCTGAGTATGCTCATGCGACCCAAGTCGAAATGGAAGCTTATCGACACAATGTACGTGGTATCATTTTTATGTCTTCCCGACCACAAAAACTTCTGTATCACTTTTTGACAATGAAGACTGCCGAGAATAAGATGCCGCAATTTGTGATGGCACGGGAAGATGCACAACGATGCGCTCGTCTGCTTATGGATGGGTATCCCATTAAGATCAGCATTGAAGCCGATGCTTTCACTGGAGAAGCATTTACCACTCACAATGTTATTGCTGAAATAACCGGTGTGGAAAGACCTGAAGAGATTGTCGTCATCGGAAGTCATTTGGATTCCTGGGCGCTCGGAACAGGTGCTAATGATAATGGATGTAATGTGAGTCTGATGATCGATATCGCTCGCCAGATGCAGAAATTAGGGATCAGACCGAAAAGAACCATCCGCTTTGCGCTTTGGAATGGTGAAGAACAAGGTTACTATGGCTCCTGGGATTATACTAAGGATCATGTTGGTGAATTGAATAATCACATCATGGCTTTATCCATAGATATTGGGAGTGGGGCACTCACGGGCTTTTTTACGAATGGCAGACCAGAGATGATTTCGATTACGGACGAGGTGCTAAAACCGGTGTCAGGCCTGGGTAACTTCACTCAAATCAACGCTCCTATCGTGGGGACGGATAATTTTGATTTCATGTTGCAAGGTGTACCTAATCTCGTAGGTAACCATAAGCCTCAGGTGTATGGTATTAACTATCATGCTTCTTCAGATACATTCGATAAGGTGGACCTGCAGCAATTAAAGGTAAATAGTGCAATTGTAGCCGCCCTCGCTTTGGGATATGCAAATCTCGACGAAGACTCAGTATCTGCACTGAAAAGACATACGCGAAGTGAAGTTGAAGAGATTTTTGAGGATTTCAATCTTGAATTCACCATGCGAATGTTTAATGTCTGGGAGCCGTGGGCCAAGGGCGAAAGGGGATTGCCGATAAAATAGCCTTCCATTCTTCAAAAGATCATTGAGATAATAAGTAGAACCATTATATCTCACCATCATTCACTCAACCTTGCTTTTTACAGGAGACAATGAAAATTTCAGAACATGTTTCTGTTGATCACCCTTCCAAAACTTTTTTCCTTCTTTTGGATTTGTGGTCTCCCGGTGTAAGCGACATTCATACGATGAAGTAATTCTACGTCCAATTCTTCTGAACAGTGGACTTCGATAAATCCACCGTCAAAACTTCCTTTTTCAGGATTGGATTTTACGATGACCTGATCCGCCTCAAGATAGTTGCCGGAAATGCAGACATTACCATTTGGATGGACCAGTTCAAGGAGTCCTACTTGACCGATCAAAGATGTACAGTTAAACCTCGGTGATAAAGATGTACGATTGTTGAATATATTGATGCTGAGTTTTTCAATCTCCAGAAAGAGTTCTGCACGAGCATTGTGATTGAGATTGAGCTCAAGGCTGTCTGATCTCATGACATATTTCTCCCAATCCTGTGGTTTGTACACGATTTCATTTCCGGGGTTTGAGCCGTAAGGGTTGACAGGGATATCAATTCTCCCACCATTATTAACAGTGATACTTCTTAGATTTTGGGCTCCTGCACGCACAACAATCGGATAATCACCTTCCACGGCTACCAGAATTGTATCAGACTCAGGGAAGGACTGCATGACAAATAACGTGTCCTGCCTATGACGAATGCTCAAAAAGCGTTTGGAATTTTCGTATCCCTCAATTTCCACCAAGGTGCTGGATCTGGGGTGAAGTTCGAGCAGAGGGAAATCTGTAACCAAGTGACTGTATTGAAATTCCAACGTGTCCAGGAAGTAGGGACCCTTACCCAATAACCATACTTTATTTTCCTGTGCGGGTATTTTTTGTATCATCTTATTGGTCTGAAACGAGTAAGAGATGGTAACAATGATTCCTGTGAATACCAGGATAAAAATGACAATATGACTGAATTTTCTACTTCTCATAAAATGCTAGGATTCCATTTCTTTAAAACGTTGATAACTAAGGAATAAAGCGCCTAGGGCAAGTACGCAAAAAATTCCGTGAAATCTATCGTTCGTATATAAATCCGAAATTGTCTGTAAGTGTGGAGAGGATATATAATATCCAGCATCTCTTAATGAAGCATTGATTGGGGTTATTCCCGGGGTACTATTTGCACTTAACAAGTTCAGATCCTCATTGACTATTTGAAAAGTGAGAAACTGTAATAGATTATAAGCTACATAAATGAGGAAGATCGTCAGTGTTATTTTAAAAAATGCATATTTCTTGAATATTGTAGCTCCAAGAAAAATGATACACTGTAGTAAAAGCACTTTAGACGCATAGCCCCAGAGATAAGGATCACCAAGTGTAAGATGTACTTGCTCTGATGACAAATTGTTATCCCATGAATAGGTAAGAATGGCGAATAACTGGTATGCAACAAGATAGCCTAAGGGCAATAGCAGTAAGATTATAAACGCTTTTGATAACCATTTTTCAAATTTGGTGGCTGGAATCGGAAGATGAAAATTTATATTTTTCGATTCTGCATACTCCATGAATGCAAGGCTGGTGAAAATGGAACATACAATAAGAAACATCTGCGGAAACCACACAAGGTGAAATTTTTGGGACTCAAATTCTAAATTTGATGTTGAAAATTGATTAAATCCGATAGGGGCCGGACCGTTTTGACTGATTAAATTTGAAATGGAAAAGGAGCTGTTGAAAAAATAAAATATTAGAACAATCATGCTAACAGCTGCTATCAGCATGTAAAGCTTACCTTTCAATTTAAATTCGTTTCTTACTAAAAGTGATATTCTCTTGATTGAAAATTCCAATTATTCTTCAGTTTTGAAAGACCTCGTTAATCACCTTACTCTCAGTTATAATGGCATTGAAAAGAACTTCAATATCGGGTTCAAATGAGGGCTGACCGTTAGCTCGGCTTATATTTAGATATCCTCCGGGTACACGTTCGTTATAGATCACCTGTTTATTATCAATTTCCTGCGGAGTTAAGGAGAAATGCAGGTGATCACAAATTTCGACGATGGTATGATTAAATACGATCCTGCCTTCTTTGATTATGATCACATTGTCGATCAGGCTGTGCAGATCGCGAATTTGATGTGTAGAAACTATGAAAAGGCGATTTTCTGTAACAAGATAGGACAGGATTTTCCTGAATTGTTTTTTGGACGGAATATCTAACCCATTTGTAGGTTCATCCATCATGAGGAGTTGGGTATTTGTTGCCAGGGCAAATGCAATTATTGCCTTTTTCTTCTGTCCCATTGACATTTGTCCGAGATTACTCGCCCTGTCTATTTCAAATTCATTGAGAAATTTAAGAAATGCCTCCAATGAAAAGTGAGGGTAAAAGGAGGAATACATTTTTACAAATTGGGGTATCCGGATTGCGGGAGTATAAATTTCCTCGGGTAGTAAATATGCATCTTGTAAAAATGAGACCCTCCTTTGTGATGGAGTAAACTCATTTACTTTGATCGTCCCGGAATGAGGATATTTTAATCCTTGTATCAAGTGAAGGAGGGAAGACTTACCTGCTCCATTTAATCCCAATAGGCCATGAATTTGTCCTGATGGAATATCGATGTTCAGATGATGAAATAATTTACGACTAGGGGTATAACCAAAGGTCAAATCCGATATTCGAATCATGGTTATTGAATTCTGCCACAAATATAGCAATGGTCGGATCGATCCCTGATGTAGATCCTGACCGAATGGGTTAATGATTTGTGAAGGTAAGATCAGATGTTATCTATGTGTTGAACTGTTTATTTATTGCTTATTTCCGTCCATCGTTAATCGTCTACCGTCAAAATATTGTTTTGTCACAATTCTTGATTACAAGAATATGCGCCAAAACTGCTGTGTCCTTGGTTATTCCGCTCCGTGGTTACGTGCTCCGCACTCACCCCGGGCTACAGATATTCCGCCCCTACGGGGCTTTTGATAAGTCTTTGATTTTGGATATTCCACCATTTTGTTTGTTCTTAATTGTTTATCCACCATGAACCATGAACCATTAACTATGGACTATTGACCATCATCCATGGACCGCTTTCCCTGAAAAATGTTTAGGCAAGGATGTCTACACCCGGGTGGGCGCATCACTTGACTTAAAGTCAGGTGATGACTTGAGCATGGGTATGTTGTTTATATGTTGATTTGTTTATCTATTCCTTATTTCCGTCCACCGTATATCATCTACCGTCAAAAAAATGTTTTGTCACAATTCTTTATTTCAAGAATATGCGCCAAAACTGCTGTGTCCTTGGTTATTCCGCTCCGGGGTTACGTGCTCCGCACTCATCCCGGGCTACAGATAATTTCGCGCCTACGGGGCTTGTGCTCACTATTTTTAGAGTTTACGTTCGACTTTGGACGATTTGCCATTGACCTCCGTCATTCCGTCCCCCGTAAACCGTATTATCATCTATATTTATTCCCTCAATTCCAGGTTATGAAAAGACTATTCGTGCTTCTATTGGCTTTGGTTGTCCTGTCCAGCCATGACATGTTCCTGAAATTTGATTCTTTCTTTCTAATGCCGGAGAAAGCGGCAAGTCTTCACTTATATAATGGTACGTTTGATCGAAGTGATAATTTTATTACGCGGGACCGCATGCTGGACGTTAGTCTCGTTGGCAGTGGACTAAGAGAAAGGCAACCGGACAGCATGTGGATGAATGTTGGAGCAACCACAGTCCTCAACTTCATCACAGGTGAAATGGGAACATGGGTTGCCGGTGTATCAACTGCACCAAGATCGCTTGAGATGGCAGCCGAAGATTTTAATGACTACCTGGAGCACGACGGTGTTCTGGATGTGCTTGATCAAAGAAAACGAAAGGGTACAATTGACGATGATGCACATGAGAAATACAGCAAGCATGTTAAGGCCATTTTCCAGATAGGAGATGTCATAACGGATGATTGGCAGGTTGAACTAGGATACCCTATTGAATTCATTCCACTTCAAAATCCATATGAACTTGAAGTAGGGGATGAGATGGCTGTTAGGCTTCTCCGGGACGGAGAATTCCTTGCTGATCAATTGGTTTACCTCGGTACAGAATCCCATAGTCATTCACATGACGAAGAGGGGAAAGAACACACCCACAATGAAACCAGCCTAAGAACGAATGCTGAAGGAATTGTCAAAGTTAAGATTTCAAGCCCGGGAAAGTGGTATTTCAGAACAATTCATTTGGTCACTTCTGAGGAAGAAGACCTGACGCATGAATCCAATTGGGCGACGTTGACATTCCAGATAGGTGATGATGCTCAAGTTACATCGGATCACAGCCATGCATTGTCTTTATATGTTTGGGTAATTGGGTTTTTGCTTTTGGCCATTATTCTTTACTTGGTAACACGACCGGGAAGAGCATAACACAACAGGCAGTAAGTGGGTTGATCAATTGACGTGGAGAATCATGAAATCTGAGTCTCCCAAGAAGGATCATTAATTTACGTCGCAGTTCATAGAAGAAACCGTAAAATCAAATTCCGAATCAACAGTTGTACCTGGCATCATTTCTATAGATTGATTAAAGCGAAATTCATAACTGGGCACCCTTCCGCCTGGTCCAACAGGGAGTTTGGGAAGTCGTGTTCCCAGATATAATTTTTTTGCCAGATAACTATGATTCTCTCCTGGTCTGACAGATACAGGTTCATAACTTTCTTCCTGGATGAATTTATAATCAGGTCGACAACTATTATTCCTGCGAGGTTCACTGGTGATTGCCCAAAGTCGCACTTTCCCGGTTCCATCAACATGATTTATATCTCCGATGAATTCTTTATCATCGTATGCATTACTGTTTTGGATGTCGAAATTTCTCCATCTTGGATGGGTGATATTGATTAATTGATCATCAATTAACGTGTAGGTATAAATATTGGAATCACTTTGGGTATTCGATTTTATGGTTTCGATTGCACATCCCAATTCTCCGAATGACTTTAATCGATGGAGGCCAACACTGTCACGTGCTGGGAGGTCAAATTGAACCACCGTGTCCAGATTGTAATAAAGGAATTCTTCTGTTCCGTCATGAAGAGAAAGATCAACCAGGACAAAATTGTCCGATGAACAAACAGTTTGACCATCGGCATTCATGTGGTTATTTAATAAAGTCAGGGGACCACCTTGCACAGCTTGATGATAGACATGATCATGAGTATCATATTCAAAAATGTGTACGCCGTTTTCTTTGAGATCTACTCTTTTGGCAGGATCTCCATTGGGATTCATTAGTACCGGAGTAGGAGGAATGAGATTTCCTTGAGCATTCCAAAAAGCATACATATACTCATTGTCAATACTATCTTCGAATTCAAAGGAAAGCGGAAAATCAAAAGAGTATCTCAAATAGTGTATGTGATCAAATGGACCTCCGGGTGGGGTAATATTAGCCAGGGTATCTCCAAGTGCTGTGCTTTGATAATACCAAAATTGACGGTCCTTAGTTGTAATCGTGACGTCAAAGAATGCCTCATTCCCTGACTGGTTTTTTTTTGATATTCCAATAAATGGCGGAAGACTTTCTGTCAATTCCGTCCAGATTCCATTAACTCTCTTAGCCAGTTTTTTATTCTCATCGTAGTCCGTTAGTTGGAACAATGAAGTATTGGTGTCATCATTTCGATATAAAAGATCTATCTGATCATAGGGTCCGCCAGGAATGGAAATTTCAACAAAACTTGTATCGACCACTTTAAATAATTTGCTTTCAAAAAGACTATCAGAGTGATTAGTGATAATTGCATGGGTCGTATCACTTGGGTTGTCAGAAATGAGATTAAATCCACGTGATTCTATGTCTGTCAAATAAAATCCTTTATGGATGTCGTAGTAGCCTAGGAAATAATTACCGGCTAGATCTTCGTAATAGGAATACACCCGATCTTCATTATTGTGACGTTCATGTGCAATGAATCTATAAGGATTTCCATCTAATATTTGTACCCCGGAAGTTGAAATGACTACCGGATGTTTGAACCCCGAAGCCACATATGTCAGGTCGGCAAACAATGTTCCATCCGACATTTCTACAGGTGTAAGAATTCCTTCAGCCCATTCCTGATTTCCAGGCACAACGGTAATTTGACCATCATGCACGTAAACAATGTCTTTTAACCCAGTGGCATGTGTAAAGAAAAAGTAAAGAGTGTCACCGGTTTTTTCTATATAATTGATTTGAGTCAAAGACGAATCATGTTCTAAAAGAAGCATTTCTTCGTCGACTAAGAGATAAGTAAGGGTATCATCACTTACATCGACTCCATCAATTAGTAAATATTGACCTCCATCAATTGACCGAATGGTAAACTCTTTCCATTCCCCAGGAGGCGTATAATCATTTACCTGTGCCGAAGAGTCGATAGTGAAGATTAACAGTAAAGTAATGATGACAAGACACCCGTTGAATGTAATATCGGTTCGTCTCTTTTTTCTAACTAAAAAAGTCATATCAGTCACTTTATTTATAGATCAAAGAGAATGTATTGACTGTTCTCTTTCACCACACATCTGTGTAGTATTGACCAAGTCTAATAATCCTGCTCAGTTATTTATGAAAAGATTTTTTGGCGGGCTGTTGTTCCAAGAGCATATGAACGGTTCTTTCAAGCTGATTCAGTCTCAGATTGAGTACGCCGTTTTCTTCAAGAAGAGCATTTATGTTTTCCTTTTGCCATTTGGCTCGTTCATTCTGTTCCCTGAGCCCTTCAATCAGTAAGGGTACAAACCTCGTATAACTCACGGATAGCACTCCATTATTATCCTCCTGGATAAGCTCGGGAAATACATCACTGACCTCTTGTGCCAAAAGGCCGATTTGGCGGTTGTATGACTTACTTCTGTTCATCCAGTCATAGCTATAGCCATGAAGCTGTAGCAATTGTGGAAGTACACCTGTTAATACCTCAATGTTTGTCTTTAGTCTGCGGTCGCTGTTTTCAGTTAGGGTGCCGGCAAGCGTGGCATTACCATCACCTTTTATCCTGAAAAGAGAGTCCTGGCCATACTGAAAAATTATTGCTGCATCTGACGAATTCCCCCCGGTTGGTTCCGACTTTGCCTTCATGTTCCAATTCAGACCAGATAGGGTGGGGCGAGTTTGCATTTTGATACTTACCACATTCCCCATATCGCTAAGCAATACTTCATTGTTATCACTACTTTCTATGTGCAGAAGTGTTTCGGGAGACGTGGTACCAACACCAAGCCTGACAGCATCTTGCCCTGTACCCCCGATGACGGCACACTTATGACATCCTACTTTGGCATTGTGACCGATGGCAATGGCTCTGTCTAATGAATCCGGGAATATGGAAAAGTCTTGACCTGAACTCGCGCCAAGAAAAGTATTGCGGGAACCGTTATAGCCATTCCTTCCGGCATCGGAACCAAAAAAGGAATTATCCCTCCCTGAAGTATTATCTCTTCCAGCATCTCTTCCAAAAAAAGAATTGTCCTCTCCGGTTGAATTATTTCTTCCGGCATCGGAACCAAAAAATGAGTTGTCCCCTCCAGTAGAATTCAGTCTCCCTGCATCGGAACCAAAAAATGAATTGTCTACTCCTGTAGTGTTAAACTTACCTGCTTCAGAACCAAAAAATGAATTATTATCACCCGCCATATTTCCTCCTTGACCATCTCCGATATTTAGACTGCCAGCATTGAATCCGACGAAGGTATTGTTCATTGTAGTATTAGGTAATAGACCGATTCCTGCATGGGTACCGAGGATGACAGTTGTGCTGTCGTCAGCCCGGCTAATGTCTATTCTACCCCTGATCTTTACGCTACCGTCTACATCAAGATGTGGATCTTGGCCTGACAAACTAGAAAAGAATAGAAGGGGGATAAAAAGAAGAATGAATTGAACCTTAAGTAGACCGGTTTCAATACCCCGCCGGACTAAACCCGCTGTATTACGCACGTCCAACTTGGTGATTAAATTTTTACGATGAGACAATACGGTATGTTCACTAATAAAAAGCTGACCTGCAATTTCTTTGGAGTTGTATTCGTCGGCAATGAGTTGCAGTACTTCGTACTCCCTGGGTGAAATGGATATTGACATAATTTTCGTTTTATCTATCAAAAAGATCAATTAATCACCGGCAATCCGCCACACATATGTGTAGTATTTACACCTCAAGAAGGAAAGCGGGGTTATTTATTCAGGAAAAGCGGGATGAGTTCTGCACGACCTGATACGTCGCATTTTGTGTAGATGTTTTTCACATGAAATTTCAAAGTGTTCATGGCGATGTGAAGTTCGGCACAAATTTGCTTATAAGAAAGACCGTCACATAGCAGTCTGCAAATTTTTACCTCCTGGTTGGACAATTGGAAATTCGAATTTTCAAATTCCCAGGTATGTGATTCCTTGCTTTTTTTATAATTATTCCACGCTACTGAAATAGTTGTTAAAAGAGTCTGTTCCTGGAATGGTTTCACAATGTAGCCATAAGGACCATGCTCTTGAGCCGCAGTCAAGGTTTCTTCATCAGAAAAGGAAGTTAGAAAGATATATGGGATTTTATACTTGTCATGAATGACCTCAGCTACATCAATACCGGAAGGACCGTTCCCAAGATATATGTCCAGAATTACAAAATTGGGATTCGAGCTTGCAAGTATATCGAAGGCTCTACTACCAGAATAAGCAGCCCCCGCAATACCACATCCGTGTTTTCTCAGCAGTGATTTTATATCCGTTGCAATGATTGCCTCATCTTCGACGATCAGCACATTCAGTTCATCCAATTTCAATTGTCCAAGATTTTGAAGTTAGAAAATCCAATGGTCACTTGAGTGCCTTCTTCTGAATTGATATCAATGGATCCTTCCAATTTGTCCACAAGGGAAGTTACTAATTCGTATCCATATCCTTCACCCTGCAAAACCTTGTCAACATCTTGAATTCCGACACCATCGTCTTTGATCTGTAATTGAAGTTGTCCATTATTTCTCGCTAATGCCACTTGAATGGAACCCCGATTATTCTGGAAAGCGTATTTCAATGAATTTGTCAGCAGTTCGTTCAGAATGAGACCTAAGGGCACGACAGTGTCGACATCCAGCATCATATCTTCGATTTCTGTATTGATCTTTATATCCTGGGAAATGCCATAAGTGGTGATCAGATTGTTGGAAAGTTTGTCAAAATAATCCTTGATCTTGATTCCGGTCAGGTTGTCCTTTTGATAGAGATTCTGATGAATTAGTGACATGGACTGTACCCTTGCCTTACTTTGAGTAAGTGCATCAATTGCTGCCCGGTCTTCAAGGCTACGGGATTGCAGACCAAGGAGAGAAGAAATTACTTGCAGGTTATTCTTGACTCTGTGATGAATTTCTCTGAGAAGGGTGTCCTTTTCTTCTAAGGATTTCTCAATAACCCTAGATTGCGATTCTAATTTCTTTTTTTGGTGATTGAGCCTGTATAGTAAAAAAGACAATAAACCGATTCCGATGGCAGATCCTCCAAGTGCTAATCGTTGTCGGGCTATCCTTTCTGCATTGAGTTGATCTTGTAAATTCAGGTGTTCAATCTCAGCTTCTTTCTTTTCTGTTTCATATTTTATTTGAGCATCATTTACCGCCTGAACCATTTCTTTATTGAATGTCGAATCTTTAATTTCGCCGAGTATTTCGGTGTATTTTAGTGCATTCGGATAGTCGCCCAAAGACCTATAAGCAACACTGAGGTTTTCTGCGATCTTCTTTTGAAAATTTGAAAAATTTTGTGTTTCAACAAAATCAAATTGTGGCAGCAGGAGATCGATAACTTCCTGGTATTTCCCTCTGGCCTGGTAAATAACCGACAATTGGCTTGAGGCTGCGGCAGTACCTCTTCCATGTCCTGATTTTTGGAATAAATCGAGAGATCTGGAAATATAAAATTCGGCAGAATCGAGCTCATTCAATTCGTTGTAGACTACGCCCAGGTTACCGCTTGCCAGAGCTTCTGTTCTTATTTCTTTTCGATCCTTGGCAAATGCTATGACTTTCTTGAACAAGGGGATTGCTAATCGATTATTGTTTTGCATAGAATGTACGATAGCCACATTGGACAAGTAACCATGTGCCGGTCTGAGATCGTTCCCCTCAATTGCAGACTCGTGAGCAAGTGTATAATACTCGATGGCTTCATTCAGTCTTTTCGTACGTTGCATAATTGTACCTAGACTATTATAAGCTGCACCCAGGCCGGCCTTGTCATTTCCGGATTCAAAGAGAGGAAGAGCTTCCATGAGAATCTCGGATGCTACAGCATATTCTCCCAATCTTATTTTAACATCCGCCTGTTTGTCCAGAATATCTGGTTTCGATATTTCGTCAGTTGATCGAAACTCATTTCCCGAAATTTGCTCCAAAGCTTCCCATGATTTATGATGTTGCCCGCTGATCAGGTAGACTTCTGCAAGGTTATAGTAATATTCTGTTCGAATCGGAGTGACTTCTGAAGTGTCGAAGAATGAAGTGGCGTGCTGGAAATAGAATAAAGATGAATCGATGGAGAGTTCCCTAAATTCTCTTGCCAAATGAACAGATAGAGTTGCTTTGTCTTCTTGAGCTGTGGCTCTTTGTAATTCTATCTTGAGGGAATCAATTTTTACAGTTTGATCATTTGCAAAAAATGCAACTGCATGAAACATCAAGAATATGGCACTGAAAATTTTAATAAGCAGATCGTAGATCATAATCCCGAAATTTAGGAAACATACTTTTTTCACATACAATTATTGCTGAATTTATCTATCCGAAATATGAGAATGGCCTCTTTTGAAGTGTTAGTTAACAGATAAATTTCTTTTGATATCAGCCTCCAATATTTTTAGTTCTTTTGAAATTTCCTGAAGTTCTGACAAAGTCCTCGAGTGAATTGCTTCACTTTTACTCCAAGACAATGAAATATCCGCCATCAATTGTAAAAATATATCATTCATAAAGCGAATAAAGTTCGATTTGCCTTCTTCAAAAACACACAAATGTGTGGTTAAATGAGGTCTTCGTCAAAAAGATCTGTACCGCATTCTTGGTTCAAGATTTGCAGTATTACCTTCAAGAGAGATACTTTTGAGTCAATATCTTATATTCATTTCATAATCAGTAAGATAGATGCACCACCTGCTAGAGGATAAGGACTTCAAAAAGAAGCTGAAAGCCATTGCGGCCGAGAGCAATTTGTCATATGCCCAGGCATGTGATGAGGCAGAGGTATATATGAAGGAATTGTACAGTACGCAGTCCACCTTCATCGATGCGGTCAGCACGGAGATTTTCCAGTATGTCCTGTCCAGGGGCTATGAAAAATCCATCGATGTGAATCCTGCCGAAATGAAGACCCTGGCTGGTCTCATGCGCCGTCATCCGGTAGCTTTCGTAATGACTCACAAGACATACATCGATATGATTGTGCTTGCCATTGCACTTGCCCGCCACGGCTTGCCCATACCTCATATTTTTGCCGGCATCAACATGGCTTTTTTGGGACTAGGTGAGTTAGGAAGAAAAGCCGGTGTGATTTTCATACGTCGATCTTTTAAAGACAATCTTGTTTATAAAGCAACATTAAGACAATTCATCGCCTCCAGGGTGAATGACAGAGCAGACTTCATGTGGGCCATAGAAGGGACACGTTCCAGGACGGGGAAGTTGGTTTGGCCTAAAATGGGTATCCTGAAATATATTGTTGAAGCTGAGAAGCAATCTGCCAGGGAAGTGAAATATGTGCCTGTCTCAGTGGTGTATGACCTGATACCAGATGTGGATGAAATGACAAAGGAGGGACGTGGTAAAGACAAAAAACCTGAAAGCCTGCTCTGGTTTCTGGATTACATGCGTAAGATGGGAAACAACTTTGGTAAGATTTCTATCCGGTTTGGCGAACCCGTTCAAATGAATGCCGAAGTCCATGCCGAAATCCCAGATGATGAAGACGACGGACAAGAAAGAAAATACACCTTGCCGCTTTTTGCCTTTGAATTGATTCACGCGATCAATAATATTACACCGGTTACCACGGCCTCATTGGTCTGTACAACGCTCCTTTCAAAATTTGCCTTAACCAAAAGACAACTGGAGTCAGACATTGTCGCCTATATGCAGCTAATAGAAAACCATAGGGCGGATGTATTGGTAGACAGGGGAAAAGCGATAGGCTCCAGTGTTCAACATGCAATTGGTTTATTGAAAAATGCAGGTATCATCCAACAACTTGGCGAAGGAGTGAAAGCCAAATATGCGATCGTAACCCGGAAATTTCTGCAGGCCACGTATTATGCCAATATGGCGGCTCATCACTTATACCGGGGAGCTTTCATCGAATTGGCCTTGTTGAAGATTATTGATGTCCCCAAGGCAAAGAGACAGCATGCCTTCTGGGATGAGATTATGAGAGTCAGGGACTTATTCAAATTTGAATTCTTTTATTCAAAAAAATCCCTGTTCACTGATGAAATAGAACAAGACTTGAGCTTTTTAGATCCGGATTGGGAAAATATCCTGAATGGATCTAAAGACCAAATCAGAAAATTACTGACCAGCCAGGGCATCCTTGTTTCCCAGGCTGTCTTATCCATGTATGTTGAGGCTTACCAGGTGGTCGGACGTGCATTACAGGAAGTAGATCCCGAAGATAAGCTGTCTGATCAATTGCTCCTGGAAACCTGCATGTTTTTGGGAGATGAATTACATTGGCAAGGTCGAATTCACAGGATCGAGTCTGTGTCCAAACCATTAATCATAAATGGCATTCGATTAGCGCGTAACCTGGATCTGATTCCCGATCGAGAGAATCGGAAAGCAAAGAAGATCCAGGCATTCATTGATGATCTAAAAGAGCTGTACGGTCGCATTCATGAACTTCAGGAAATCGTAATTTCCAAAAAGACGGAAGCAAAGATAGTTCCGATTGATCAGAGAGTCGTGCCGGGGTCAAAAACGGAAGTGATGACCTCAACGGTTATCGGTGGTGAATCGGGAGCCCATATTGGCGCTTTCTTTGATTTGGACAGGACATTGATCAGGGGCTTTTCTGCCAAACAATTCTTTCAATCGAGATTGCTCAGCGGAAGAATGACAACGAGTGAAATCGTTTCTCAATTTGGAGGTGTTATGGTATACGCCATGGGCAATAGGAATTTTGCAGGACTTGCTGCAATCGGGGCAAAAGGCGTAAAAGGAGTCGAGGAAAAAGTATTTATTGAAGTAGGAGAGGAGGTTTTCTACAAAGAACTTGCCTCTGAGATATATCCGGAATCGAGGGCCCTGGTTGATGCACATCTGTCCATGGGTCACACAGTTGCGATTATTTCTGCAGCTACCCCTTACCAGGTTAATCCCATAGCCCGTGATTTGGGTGTTGAACATGTCATGTGCACCAGGATGGAAGTGACACAGGGTATTTTCACGGGCAACATTATTGAGCCCGTATGCTGGGGTGAAGGAAAATCAATTGCTGCAAAGGACCTGGCAAATCGATTTAATCTGGATTTGTCCAAAAGCTATTTTTACACGGACAGTGCGGAGGACTTACCACTTCTTGATCTTGTCGGAAATCCCAGACCTGTCAATCCGGACAGAGTACTTTCAAATCTTGCTTACCAGAGAGAATGGCCCGTTTATCGATTCGATGATGAAAAAAGACCTACAGCAATCGCCAGTCTTATGCGAACCTTATTCAGTTTTGGGACCATATTTCCCGCTGCCGGAATGGGGGTGTTATCTGGCCTGAGTTCAGGATCCTGGAAGGACGGGGTTAATTCGATGATTGGAATTGTCGGGGATATAGGAACAAAAATAGCGGGACTCACGGTAGTCGTCAGGGGTGAGGAATACTTGTGGTCTCAAAGACCGGCTATATTCCTGTTTAATCACCAGAGTAATGCCGACTTCCTGATCGTCGCAAAACTCTTGAAGAAAGACGTAGTTGCCATTGCCAAAAAGGAATTGGAAAAGTCTCCCGTCGGCCCTATTTTCAAAATGGCAGGAGTAATATTCATAGATCGAAAAAATCGTGAGAAAGCCATTGAGGCCATGAAGCCTGCAATAGACACTCTGAAAAATGGTACTTCCATAGCCATTGCTCCGGAAGGAACGAGAAGTTACAATTATCAACTGGGACCGTTCAAAAAAGGTGCTTTTCATCTGGCGATGCAAGCAGGGGTGCCAGTAGTCCCGATTGTAATAAAAAATGCACATGATGTAATGCCACGTGGATCCGCTTTCATGCAACCCTCTATTGTAGAAGTGACCGTTCTTCCCCCGGTTTCTTCAAAGAAGTGGACGAAGAAAAATTTGGATCTTCAAATAGAAAAAATTAGAAATTCCTATCTGAATGAACTCGGTCAGATAGAGACGCAAGTTTCCTCTTCAAACGGACGGATGAAGAAATTGGGACAATCAAGGACTAAAAAGTAAAAATCTCCTGGCAGGTCATATCTGTCCTCCGATCTAATAAATAGTAAGAAAAATACATGCGCTCTCCGTTTGACAAATTTATAGAGCACCAGAGTTTTTGTGTCCTGGATGGTGGACTTGCCTCAGAGCTGGAATATTTGGGTCACGATCTGAGGCACCCCTTATGGTCTGCGAAAGTGATGTTATCAGATGCAGAAGTCATTGAACATGTTCATTTACAATATCTCAATGCGGGTGCAGACTGTATAACAACAGCCAGTTACCAGGTCAGTTACCCGGGATGCCGCCAATTGAATATGACAAAAGAAGAGACATCTGAATTGTTGAGGTTGACCGTTGAAGTAGCGACGAGTGCACGCATTGATTTTATGCGGACAATAGACCCTCATTCTGATCGACTCAAACCACTCATAGCAGCAAGTATCGGGCCCTATGGCGCCTATCTCGCAGATGGCTCAGAATACACTGGTAATTATGGGTGTACAGACTCGGAAATCTATGATTTTCACGCTCCCCGGTTGGAGGTATTCGAGCACGAAGATGTTGATCTCTTAGCGTGTGAGACCGTGCCCTCGTATCGTGAAGCGAAAGTATTGATGGACATCATTCAAAAGACAAGTGACAAACCGGCTTTTATCAGTTTTTCCTGCAAGGATGGACTTCATATAAGTGATGGCACTCCTGTAAGAAACTGCACCGAGCTTTTTCCAAAAGATGATCCGTCTATCGGTATTGGGATCAATTGTACAAATCCGGTTTTCGTTAGTTCGCTTATTGAAGAAATCAAAGCGGTTAATGAAATGAGTCAAACGATCGTTTATCCCAATTCAGGAGAAGTGTATAACACCGGACTCAGGAGTTGGGAAAAATCCAGGGATCTACCTTCTTTACATCAATTTGCTCAGTATTGGATGAGCAAGGGAGTCCGGGTAATCGGTGGTTGCTGCAGGACGAGACCGGATCACATCAGACAACTCAGACAGTCATTGATGCGTCATTGGAATCAAGACTGAGATGGTCTATGTATATTGAGCATTTCGCAGGAAAACGGGACTCGCTACTTTGCCAGTTTAGGTACAAGAGATAAAATTTTAGCCAATTTCATGGCACTCTTCATATCGCCTTTGATTTTCAATCTCCCCTGAATAAAGGCTGTCTGAAACTGAAGATCGCCAGTTCCAATCTTATACAGGTGCTCATCATTCACCGTGAGGATGACATCGGGATCTTTCATTTCACCTCTTCGTATCGTTCCCGGTGGTTTATTAAAATGCAACTGCCATTTTGTATTTGCGGAGCCATTCACATTGATCTGATAACTCCCTCCATTGGGTTTGAGAAAATCAGGATTCTCCTTTAGATATTTCTTCAAGTGATTGAATAGTGCATCAGACTTAGGTTTTGCCTTTGGTTTGACTTTTGTCACATTGTACTTTAACACGAGTTCTTCTAACTCATTGGCTGCTTCGCGAATATACCTCGTGAAGTCGGTAAGATCCGGCATTGATTTGGCATCGGAGGTAGGACTTATTGTGATCTTTCCATTATAACTCATAACCGTAATGATCAGTCCCATTCCGTCAATAATGGGTGCCGTACCACCGATGGAGTGTACTTTATGCCCTTGAAGATAAATTGGAATTTGCGGACCTGGAACATTCGTGATCACCACATTAAATACAGGACTGTGCATTTTCGCAACATGAAATCGGCTATAAATTCTTGACGCCAGGTTAGCTACACCAAAAGGAACGGTTTCAGCCAGGTTGGACAGTGCTCTGGCACCTAATGCATCCTGGTAGGCCTTTCCAGTCATCGTATTATCATGTATTTGTTTCAGCCGTTCAATCGGATCCTCTATATCGGTAGCCAATTGCACAAGCATCATTGAAATACGATTGCCATGGTTGGACGTATCATCCTTTGCGCGTGTAGATATGGGACACATGGCCACCAGTGGCTTGGCAGGTAATCTATCTTTCTCTTCAAGATATCTTCTCAAGGCGCCGGCACAAAAAGCAAGAATGACATCATTCAATGTCATGCCCATGATATTTTTCAAGGCTTTGATACGCTTCAGGTCCAGGATGGTTGTGTTCCACTTTCGTTGAGCCGAAATGATTCCATTGATAGGTGTCGGAGGTGCTGTAAAAGGAGCTGTCGGAAGATCCATTTTTTGTCCTCTGGTCAACATTCCTGCCTTTAAAGATGACGTTACGATGTTTCCAACGATAGAAGGAAGCTTCAGGGGATTTTGTGCAAAATGAACCGCACTCTTCATAAGTAGCTTCATTTCATTGGGAAGGTCTTTAGGGTGAAAAGGCCTAGGTTCCGGGATATCTTTCACCCTGGCATCAAGGTCATAGATAAGACTGAGCATTCCTGCGCCTGCCATTCCATCGATAGCAACGTGATGAATTTTTGCAATAATCGCTACAGAGCCTGGAGGAACCTGAGATAAATTGTTCAGACCTTCGACAAAGGTAAGTGACCATAAGGGTCTCGAACGGTCCAGGGGATCGCTGAAAATTTTCGATGCCGTTCTTCTCAATTGTTTCCAATCGCCTGGTTCGGGTAGAGCAATATGATTCAGGTGTAGATCAATATCGAAATCCGGATCATCCACCCAATAAGGATAATCTATGCTCATTGGGACGAACATCAACCTTTGACGCAGCTCGGGAATTTGATGTATTCGTGAAAGAAGAAGCTCTCTGAATGTTTCATACTCAAGCGTTCCTTCGATAATCGTCACACTTCCTACGTGCATCGGACTGGTCGGTGTTTCTCCATATAAGAAGGTAGCATCAAGACCAGAAACCGGTCTTAGATCCTGATTGTCAAGAGTAGAAAAGAGTTTTTTTATCACGCTGCTGGATTGGCTATTGTATTCAAAAATATTGGTTTACAGGCAAACCTGCATGTTACTTAAGCACTTCTCTCTGACTTGATCCAAGATTCGTACCGAAATCATTGGTGAGATCCCTGTGGATTGAACATAAAAAAAGCGGTCAACTTGATTGACCGCTTTATGAATAACTGAAATACAATTCTAATTTTTGCTAAATAAAGTCTTGAATCGCTTTCTTCCGGCTACGAACTGTCCCTTTACAACTTCCAATGCATCAAAAATGATGTCCTGCTGATTAGATGCAAGTTTCAATCCTCCGTTAATCGCCTTCTCAGTAACCTTTTGCCACTCTTCTCCTCGCTTCACAACGGTATCTACCACTCCTTCTGTTGTTTCGTAAACGAAGTCATTCGCATTTATTGCGGCTTCTTTTACTTGCTCGATTCCCTGGTTCAGGGTCTTTCCAAAATTTCTATTGGTGTTTGATTTTTTTGCCATGATTATTTATTTGTAGTTCTTTTTAAAATGATTATTTCTTATTGATTGCTTTTGCCTGCTTGATCCAGTCTGTTGGGTCAATCATACGAAACCTTGGGCCGGCTTTCTCAACGATTTTCGCTAGTTTGGACTTCGTTGAAGTGGCCAGTGTTTCAACTGAATCAATTCCAGACGACTTCAATATTTTTTCCATTGCAGGGCCGACTCCTTTAATCACTTTCAAATCGGTATTTACCTCATTTTTCTTACTTGAGGCGGAGGCGGATTTCCTGACCTTTTTAGCAACAGTTTTTGCAGCGGATGACCTCTTGGTATCATTTTTTGTGATGGCTTTTTCTCTGGTTTTCTTACCTGGAAGTTGGAAAATATTCAAATCCTCCTGGATATCGCCAATTCGCTCCTCTGCCTCTTCTTTGAATTTTTTGACTCTTTTTTCAGCGTTCTTTTTCCAGTTTTTTAGCGTCGTATCGTTCCATCCGATTAATTTACGAAACCTGGTTCCGCCATACTCAAATTGATCTTTGATCCCTTCCAAAGTATCAAATACCAGGTCTACCTGCCTGCTCAGCACCGGTTCTCCTTTCCTCAAAGTCTTTGCAAACAATTTCTGATATTTTTCACCGGTATGGATCGTACCCTCGATCAGGTCTTCTGATGTCCGAATTAGTGTGTAATTCAAGTCGGATATTGTTTTCTGAACCTTTACTCGATTCGGTTTTGCGCTCTTTGTAGCTGCCATGGATTATGATTGTTAAATGTTGTTCAATAAAAACTGTCGCAAAGATGAAAAGGAGCAGTTACAGTTGAGTTACAACCCAGTTCTCTGGGCTATCAAGGATCAAAATTTAACTTTACAACCACCAGAAAACTGAAGAATAATCATCTACTGCACTGCGATTTCAAGCTTGAGATTGAATAAAAGGGCATCCTTGAGTCTGACCTGAATTAAGAATATCAGAGTAGGTGATTAAGTATGTTTGAGATGACAAACTGAAGTTTGTCTTCACATATGAGAAAAGGCTGATGGCAGGGTCAATTCAGACTTTGATTAGCCAATTCCAGTTCTTCCTGGGTATACCTTGCAAGAATATCATCCAGAACACGCGCGATCTTTGTTGCAATCCTGATTTGTTCCAATTTCGGCCAGGTGGCCTTTTCTCCATTTCTTATGAGACCTGAGATTTCCTCATGGGTGAGAGAAGACAATAAGTGAGCAGGGTTGATTACACTGAAATCAGCATTTATATTAATATCACCATGATAATATTGCTGTACAACAGAATTGATTCCATTGGCTGCTGCTGCAAACTTTGGGAAGTATTTAAACAATGGCTTGGCCATGGAATAGTTGAATTGTGTCGTATCCTTGATGATCGAGGTTCCCAGTTTTCTGACGGCCCGGAACCAATCGTTAGAATGTGCTGTATCCCTTACGAAGGGTAGAATCAAAGGATTGGTCAGACTTACAATAAAATGATTGACTCCAAATAAACGCGAAAGCCTTTTGGCTGGTAAATCATTGGTCATCGATCCATCGACCCATCTTCTGGTCGGAAGATAAGGCACTTCTTTACCCTCATTATCCTTGGCGATCAGGAGAACAGGTGGAAATATACCAGGGATAGCGCATGATGCCATGACGGCCGAACGTATCATTACATTCGGTGAGGCAGTAGCATTGAGCAATCTTGAATTCTGGTAAGATTCATAAGGAGCGACCGATATATTGATATACCGATCTGTTATCTCATAGGCTTCCTGGAAGGTGAGGTTGGGAATATTGCGCTCAACGCTTTCCTGCAGATGAGCAATCCGCACTCTTCCTCTCTTTTTCAATGTACGTGCGAGTAGCCCATCTTCCTTTTTTACTTCAACCATCAACCGGTCAGGCTCAAAATATCTTTTTAATTCTTCGATGGTCTTAGTGCCCACAAGGGCCGTAAATATTGAACCCGCACTAGAACCTGATATTACATTTGGCAGAAGATCATTTTCTATCAATGCTTTCAGGACGCCCATATGAAAGTGCCCTAGTTGACCGCCTCCACTCAACATGAGGGCCGTTCGACCAAAACAATGACTGGCCCGGTTGAAAAAGTCAATTTTTTCCTCAAAACTGATTTCATGGTGATCCAGATTTGCGATATGAGCTATGGCATCTGCCACCTCATCCACATAATCAACGATCAGTTCTTTGGTCCCGGATAAAGCCTTTGTGTATAACTTTGGGTTACCCATTCCCCCCATATTACCATGTATTCCTTCATTTAGTGTGAAAAGCAATCCATGATCATCTCCCTTTTTTCTAAGGGACTTGAGTTTTTTCAGACGGATACGAATTTCATCATTATCATACAAGACACTGTCTTCTTCGTTCTTCCATTCATCAAGCCCATTTTCTTCATCATATGTGAGTGCATTAGACTTCCATTCTTCGTAGGATTCTGACTGGTCACTGATCCTTTTGATAACTCTGGGATAACTATTATTATTCAAGATATTCAGCACAGGTAATTCAAATAATATTGGCTATCTAATCTCCTCAGATAGTTGCATCACCGCAAAAAAAACAAATAAAATAATAGGCTAGTTCATTTTTATTGACTTATTGAGTCAAAGAGTTTTTGTGTTTCGGGGAGTGGATCCAGTCCAAATTCGCGATCCAGAACTTGTACGCAACGTCTGAAAGTCTTGATAGCAGCCGGGCGGTTTCCCCTTTGATTGTATGCCTTCATTTGCAAATAGTAGGCATCTTCCCACGTATTATCAATCTGCAAGGCCTCCTCGGTCAGGCGCACAGTCTCCAGGGGAGCATGGATAAGAAGGTTTTCAGCGAGGGTGAGGTATGCTCCCAATACCAATACCTGAAGTCGTTCTCTCTCCTCTGTTGTCCAATCTTCATAAATACGATTAGGAAGATAAATTCCATGATGGAGATGTATCGCCGCTCTCAGCGCCCTGATGGCCAGATCGACTTGGTCATTCAGAGCTTCATATGCCAGGGAAATCAATTCTTCCATGGCCAGGGCATCGATCCATGTCATGTTCAAGTTTAATTGATAACTGCTTCCCTGGCGCAGGACGTAAGCAGGATCGGTCCGCGGTAGGCGCTGAGGTTCCAGGGCCTTGTTTACTCCATGGAGTGCCACCTTGAAATTTCTGTCTCCTTCATCTGAATTGAGATTTTCCCACAGACGACTGATGATTTGTTCTTTATGAAGTCCCTTTCTCGACCTGTTGGTCACGAGGAATTGAAACAATTGGATCGATTTATCCCGTCCCCAGTCGGTGGGTGTCACTGTCCTGTCATCGACAGAAACTTCAAATGATCCCATAGTAATTATTCGAAGTCTGGCATTCGATTGTGCTTCTTCCAGACGGTTAAGACGATCAGACAGATCGGACATGAATTTTTGTTCTACTTACTTAAGGCATCCACTTTTTCATGTAACGAGGCCAGGTCTTTCGTAACCTTATCCAGGGCACTCATCATTGAACGAAAATCTGATTTAGAAGCTCTTCTCCACTCGTCGAATTCCAATTTTTGTGAGATATCTTCACCTACCTGCGCCATTTGCTCCTGGATTTGGGCAACTCCTTTACGGGGATCTTTGATCGTTTCGATTGCCATCTTGGCACTGGTTGTGGATATTTTTTTCCAGATCTCGAAGCTCTTGGTAAGTATGCCTTCCTGTTCTTCCGGACTCTTGTCCTTTGTGGCTTCCTTGGTCAACTCAGATAATTTATCCTGGATAAAATCGATGGCATCTGTGAATTCGGTAAAATTCACCTGTTCTCCTCCTTGAACATGAGAGATCCTTCCTCTCCATTGAATCTGAGCATCACCAGCTCCGTCTTCGAAGATTTTCTGTGAAAAGCGCACCATGAATGATGCGGTTTGTTCATCTTTTCTTGCCATGATCATAGGTTTGATAAGTTATGAAGATAAGCATTCCGGCAGCTTGGAGGGGATCAAATTATTTTCGTACTTCCTCTGATATTCGTTTCATTTTGGCCTCCCAGTCATAATCGAGTTTCTCATAGTCATTGATCACACCTCCCGGGAATGCCCTGCTGTGTACGACGTCCAACCGGCTGCGGAACTCGATTTTTTCGAGGTCAAAACCATCAGCAGTGCCCTTGGGAATAATTTTTATTTGCATGGCAAGTCTGTCAGAAGGATCTAACCAGGCATAGTTAAATCCGTTGGACATGTCCTTGGATTCGCTGTCTGCATAGACGTCAATAAATTGCCAGTCGTCACGCCCACCGATCCCGGTGCTGTACATGCTTACCCACATTTTCAATGTATCGGCAGTAAACAAAGATCGATCGGCAAATTCCTGCCAGATCGGAAAATCCCTGTTGGTTCGGATGGATTTGAGTACGATATCCGCATATTCCTTTGCATCCTGAGCATCATTGAAGGGCAAGTCGTCTATGTATTTGTATTCATTGGATCCCCCTCCACAAGAAATGGTGAAAAAAGTAAATATGAAAATGAAATACTTCATATGGATCACAATACAAGAAGTGTGCAAAGGTGGTCTTTTTCGACGACTCATTCAATAAGATGTAATGTAAACTACAAAGTCACGGAATAGATGAGTTTTATGAAATGTTTATGAGGATTCGTTCGATCAACATGTGATGACACTCCTATAGTTATTTACCTTCTAGCTTTTGTACAAGTGCTATGAGCCCATTTAATTTTGTTTCCATATCAGCTAATTTGTCCTTTTGTTCCTCGATAATGACCTGCTGCTCCTGGATGGCTTTTATAGCAATGACACTCATACCGGCATAATTGACCATCATCGTTGATTGTGCCCCTTCTCCAGCAAAATCTAAGACTAACTCAGGAAATTGTTTTTTTACATTTTGAGCCACAAACCCTATTGATTTATTTCTGTTGGATAATTTAACAAGGTTATAGGTGCTTGGTTGCAAAGCCATTATTCTGCTTAAGATATTTGACAAGGGTTGAATATTCTTTTTTAATCTATTATCTGAAGGAACACAAGTTCCATCGGATTGAATGGTTGCAGCAAGAGTACCATTTGAAGAGAAAAGTAGTCTTTGACTATCATTTGCCGCGTATAAGGTCCAATGATTGCCATTATTAACACCATTTGGATTTCCATTGTTCTCGATAGTCAATCCACGATAAGCATCCAGATCATAATCATGATGGAATGTGAAATCCGTTCTTCGCATTGTGTTCTTGCCGAACGTAACTGAATCCGCTCTGACCTCAACATCATTTGCTGAAAAAAGGCTGATATCTCTGATATTCGAGATCAGCCGGATATCGTCACCATTTTCTCCAAGCGTTCCTTCTATTCTATTTTCACCAAATGCTGAATCAAATAATTCCAGTGCAGGAGTGAGGTCACTAATGCGAGTATCCCGATCAAATTCGACTCTCTGAGCAAGAGAAAAAGAAAAAGTGAATGTAAATAAAATGACTAGAATAAATATCTGTTTCATTTTGGATGGTTTAGTTGATAAGAAGTTGAAAAATGCCTGAATAAGGTACGTCAATTCGGCAGTAGAGGCATAATTCCTGATCTAAACTTATCTTCACAACATTCATGGAGACCATAAATAACTGGATTGCCGCCTTCGCTTCATGGGCCTGGGGTCTTCCCTTACTGATCCTGCTGGTAGGTGGTGGTTGCTATCTGTTGCTTCGGATCCGTTTTATTCCCTTTCGGCACATCGGACATACTTTTGGTTTGTTAAGAGGCAAATATCATGACCCTTCGGCTTCCGGTCAGATCAGTCACTTCCAGGCCCTTTCCACGGCTCTGGCTTCAACGATTGGAATGGGCAACATTGCAGGAGTAGCAGTTGCCATCAGCATTGGCGGACCTGGTGCGATATTCTGGATGTGGGTGAGTGGCTTTATCGGAATGTCAACCAAATTTTTTACCTGTGCACTTTCCATCCTGTATCGTGGTAGAGATAGCAATGGTGTTCTGCAAGGAGGCCCAATGTACTTCATTGAGGAAGGCCTTGGGAAGCATTGGAAGCCCCTGGCTGTATTTTTCAGCCTGGCCGGCTTAATCGGTTCTCTACCTGTCTTTAACGTCAACCAATTGACCCAGGCTGTAAGGGACATCTTACTGGTTCCGAATAATCTTTACCAGGAAGGCGCCTCGGAATGGATCATAGGCATCGTCTTACTTGTGATCACGTCCATAGTTATTCTAGGGGGGTTAACCCGAATTGCCAATACGGCATCACGCCTGGTCCCATCGATGGTCGTGCTGTACTTTTTTTCTGTAGTGGCCATTCTCGTGATTAATTATGAGGCTGTGCCCGGATACTTACAATTGATCATAAGCGATGCCTTTGGTGCCAACTACTTCAAGGGCGATGCCTTTCTTGGTGGAACGCTTGGAGGCTTGATCCTGCTCGGTATCCGACGTGGTGCCTTTTCCAATGAAGCGGGTATCGGTACCGCACCAATGGCACATGGGGCATCACAAACAAATGAATCCATACGGGAAGGTCTTGTCGCCATGATTGGCCCCTTCATCGATACGATTGTTGTTTGTACACTGACTGCATTGTGTATCCTGGTAACCGGCGTATGGGAAACGACCAGTTCTAATGGAGTGACACTCACTGCCAATGCGTTCAACACATCAATCCCTCTGTATGGTAATTATCTCTTATTGCTTTGTATCGCGGTCTTTAGCATTTCCTCTCTGTTTACCTTTTCCTATTATGGTACGAAATGCACCGGATATCTTTTGGATATGGATCGCGCTCATTGGTACAATTATTTCTACCTCGGAAGTATCCTTATTGGAGCCATAACCTCTCTTGACATGATGATCAACCTGATTGATGGTTTTTATGCGTTGATGGCATTTCCGACTATGATTGCCACAATAATCCTGGCACCAAAAGTCATCCGGGAAGCAAAGAAATATTTTTCGAATCTCTGAGGGGTTTTCCAGTGGTGAATGTGTTTATTCACTTAAGTTTGCAGCTCAATTATCGAATATGGAAATCAAAGGAAAGGTCATTCAAATACTCCCTGTCCAATCTGGTGAAAGCGCCAGAGGACCCTGGCAAAAACAGGAATACATTCTGGAATTACCTGGTCAGTTTGCCAAAAAGATCTGTATGTATGCATGGGGAGATTCGATTGACACTTTGAGTCTCAAAGAGGGTGAAGAAGTAACGGCTAGTATCGATATAGAAAGCAGGGAATACAACGGTAGATGGTATACCAATATCCGGGTTTGGAAAGTCGTACGGGAATCGCCGGAAGCAGCAGCGCCTTCCGCTCCGTCAGATCCTGCCAATTGGCCTACTCCTGGAGATGAAAGTTCATCGTCTACAGAAGAATTTGATGATCTGCCTTTCTAAGGTGCCAATCGATTGATCGTCCACCCGTTGGTCGCTTTCCTGAATTCAAATCGGTCATGCAATCGATTTTCACGACCCTGCCAGAACTCAAAATAGTTGGGTAGTAATCGATAGCCTCCCCAAAAAGATGGCAGAGGAAGAGAAGGTTGATCCTTATAAACATCTGAAAGTTCCAGGACCCGGTCATTCAATACACTTCGATCATTGATCACCGCACTTTGCCGGGAAGCCCATGCACCAATCTGACTACCCTTTGGCCGGGACTGAAAATAGGTTCTTGATCGCTCCGGGGTAATTTTTTCAATCGACCCTTCTATCCTGATTTGTCTCTCTAAAGGTTGCCAGTATAATAAGAGTGCCCCCTTGTTATTTGCATGAATATCCTCTGCTTTTCTACTTTTGTAATTTGTGTAGAAAATGAAGCCTTCGTCGTCAATTTCTTTCAATAAAACAATTCTGGCTGAGGGTTGGCCTTGTTCATTTACGGTAGCCAAAGTCATGGCCGTTGGTTCTGCCACATTGGACTTTTTGGCAATATCTAACCATTCTCTGACCATATCTTCGGGATGTTCAAGCAGATCGTCTAATTCCAATTTGCCCGTGAGGTAGGAAGACCTGATCTTTTGAAGAAGTTCGTTATCCATAGAGTAAAATTAAGTCTTAAAAATTCATGATTCAACGGTCACTTGTTTTCGTTTCTTCATTTTGTTTCTGCCTTCAGTAACCGTGCGCAACCTGTATGCCAACCAATACATAGCGGGAACCACGACCAGGGTTAAAAATGTTGCGAAAATCAAACCGTATATAACCGTCCAGGCGAGTGAACCCCACAGTCCCGTCGTATTTCCTCCAATGAAAAATTGCGGATCGAGATCTGTTATAATCGTGGAGAAATTAATATTGAAGCCCGTAGCCAGGGGAATCAATCCGAGAACCGTCGTGATGGCAGTCAACAATACCGGTCTCAAACGCGTGGCTCCGCCCCGGATGATTGCCTGACGAACGTCTGATTTATCCATTTCGAAAATTGAGTCTATACCCAATTCATCCCTTTTGCGGACGATGAGCAAATTGATGTAATCGACCAGGACTATGGCATTGTTTACGACAATTCCCGCCAGGGATATAATTCCTACACCTGTAAAAACAACACTGATGGTTCGACCTGTAATCGAATATCCCAGCAGGACACCAATCGTACTGAATAGAACAGATAGTATGATGATGAATGGGCTGTAGACACTATTGAATTGTAAGACAAGGATGATAAAAATCGAAAACAAGGCGATCATAAATGCCCCGTTCAAAAATGCCGTGTCTTCGGCTTGCTGTTCTTGCTCTCCGGTAAAGGCGTAGGCGTAACCCCTTGGCATTTCATACCGATTCATGGCGTTCTTATACGTATTCACAATTTCGTTGGCATTGTATCCATCCAACACATTGGAATACAATGTGATCATGCGCTTTTCATCTTTCCTTTTTATCGCATTATAGCTGGTGGAATACTTGTAATTGGTCACTGCACTAATGGGAATCTGAATGATCCGGCCTGAAGCCTGATCTCGAAACGTAATTTCCTGGTTCATCAACGCAGTTGTGTTATATCGCGATTCATCGTCCAGTCTGATCATTATCGGATATTCATCTTCACCCACTTTGAACTTGGACACCTCACGTCCATAAACCGAGGTCCGAAGTGCTGATGCAATTTGTGCAGTTGAAAGCCCATATCTCCTTGCTGATTCACGATCGATCAGAATTTCCAATTCTGGTTTGGCGAGGATAACATCGGTCTTTAATCCTTCGACACCCGGCACTTTCAAATCGTTCAGATACTGCCTGACGTTGGTAGCCAGGTCTGACAATTGATCAATGTCATCCCCGATGATCTCTAAATTTATAGGCAGACCTGTCGGGGGTCCGTCATTGTCCTTATCTATTACAAGTGTTACCCCGGGCAGCGGCTCGATCGCTTCCCGGATCGCTTGCATTGCTTCACCCGTGGATATGTTTTTTCGATCTTTATATCCAACGAAAGAAACTGTAATTCTTGCTTTGTGCGGTGTGAATCCAGGTTCTGGAGGTGTATTCGGATCTGATGTTTCTTCACCGATCTGTGTGAGAATTTCTTCTATGATGGAGGCATAAGGTGCTACGGCCTTAGTTACATCCTTTTCAATTTCCTTTACAATTTTATTGGTTGATTCAATATCGGATCCCAAGGGTAGATCAACGAAGACATTGACATATTGAGGTTCATTGGATGGAAAATACTCGATCTTGGGCTGGAAGATTCCGAAGATCATCATGGACAGGATCAACAAGAGGATCGTTCCTCCAAAGGTTAAGTATGGACCAATTCCGGTCAACACCCTTCTGATAAAACGGTTGTAGTTCCTTTCAAGGAAGGGAAGCCCTTTATTTTGAAAAAAGAACGTTCCTGGTCTGAATATAAAGAAGTTGACGAGCGATATGATGGTGGCAATTCCTAAAAAATTGCGTATAGCTTCACGACCCGCCACATGTGCTAACACGGCTATACTCACCATCACTACCGCCCCAATGACTACATTTTTTCTTTTTCTGATTCGTTCCTCACTGGAGACACTCCGTTTCTCGACTTTCATGAAGTAAGAGGTAAGGACCGGATTGATGACCAATGCCACGAAAAGCGAGGCAGTCAGGACGGCAATAAGCGTTATGGGAAAATATCGCATGAATTCACCCATGATGCCGGGCCAGAACGCCAACGGAATGAAAGCGGCAAGCGTAGTGGCTGTCGAGGCAATAATCGGCCAGGCAACCTCAGCTGCCCCATATTTAGCCGCCTCAAAGCCAGTAAAGCCATTTTGCCTGTATCGATAGATATTCTCAACGACCACGATAGCATTATCAACCAGCAAGCCGAGTGCCAGGATCAATCCAAAGAGTACAATCATATTGATCGTTGTACCCGACAAATCAAGGAATAAAATTCCGGTGAGCATAGACAAGGGTATGGCAATACCTACGAAGAGGGAGTTGCGCAAACCCAGAAAGAACAGGAGTACAACAATGACCAGGATTACACCTGATATCACACTGTTTTCCAGGGTGGACACGGATTCCTCTGTATATTTTGAGGTGTCATTGAAGATAGCGAGGTTGACATCCGGAGGAAGATTTTCCTTTTCATCAGCAATCAGCTTTTTGATCTTTTCCGCTATGTCGATTACATTTCCTCCTCTTCTTTTTACCACATCAAGCGCAATCACCGGAAGGCTGTTGGAACGGGCATAACTTTTTCTTTCTTCGAATCCATAGGTCACAGATGCGAAGTCTCGTAGATAGATCGGACGGTTATTTTCGCTCTTTACGATGACATTTTCTATCTCTCCGACATTGGTGAATTCTCCAAGTACTCGTATGGATCTTCTGAAATCATTACTGATGATTTCACCTGCGGACATAGACATGTTTTCCTGTGCAATGGCGGACTCGATGTCATTGAATGAAACTTGCAGTGACTGCATTTTCAATACGTCAATGTCAATTTTGACCTCCCGGTCAAGGGCTCCCTTTAGGGTAACCTTATTGATCTCACGCATCCCTTCGATCTTGTCCTGCATATACTCTGCAATCTCTCTCAATTCATCCATGCCATAGTTGCCAGATACATTGACGGTCATGATCGGGAATTCAGAAAAATTCACTTCGAGGATCGTCGGATCCTGATCCAGGTCAGTAGGTAATTCCGATTTAGCCATATCAACGGCATCCTTAACCTTTCTGACCACCGCTTCCTGGTCCTGATCAGGATCAAATTCAACGATGATGACCGAATAATCCTGGATAGAAGTAGAAGTCATTCTTTTCAATCCCGTGATTGTTGAGATTTCTTTCTCAATCGGCCGGGCAATCAGGTTTTCTATATCGGCTGCAGAATTACCAAAATAGGGAGTATTGACATAAACGGTGGGAAGACTGGCTTCCGGGTACGACTCCTTGGGCATCGTCCGATAGGACTGTAGACCGAATATGAGAATCATCATTGCCAGTATGATGATGCTGGTGCCATTATCAACAGCAAAATTGGTCAGGGCAAAGGACCTCAGTTTATTTTTAATTGTGTTTTGGACCATTGGATTTACAGATTTGAAAATTCAACTAATTCTCCATCACTTACATTTCTCGCACCCTTAAAGACTACAGTCTCACCAACCAAGAGACCGTCATCTATAATTACATTTCCATCAGCGGCTTCTCCAAGATTTACATACCTTTTACGGGCCCTGTATTTTTCAGCATCATCCTTATCAACAACATATACGAATTCTGTACCGTCTACTTCCTGAAGAATGTATTCCAGGGGCATTGTTATAACATCATCGGCACTGAGTTCTTCTATCTTGATTTCGGCCAGCAAATTCGGCTTGAATAATCGATGACGTGTAAGAAGTGCAATTTCCAATTCCAAAGTTCTGTTGGCAGGATCAATCTTTGAACCCAACAGGCTGATTCGACCCTGAGTCGACAGATCAAGGCTTGGGAATTCCAAATTGACGATTTGCCCTCTCCTCACTATTTTCAAATAATTTTCAGGAAGATCGGTTGTGACTTTGAGTTGTGACGTATTCAAAATCTGAATGATCGGAAGTCCTGGTGAGACAACTTCTCCCTGTTTGGTCAATACCATATCCACTGTTCCCGAAATAGGAGCATGTACAACTGATTTTGACATTTGAAAATCCAGGGATTCCAGAGATTTTTCCAATCTTTCGACATTATTTTTAGCTTGCAAGTACTGCACCTCACTTCCAATATTTTGATCCCAAAGTCTCTTTTGTCGTTCAAAAACGTCTCGCGCGAGGTCAAGCGAGGTGTTGATTTCGTCTACTTGTTTTTGAATACTTTCTACATCGAGCGTTGCAACCACCTGATCCTTCCTGACCGGATCGCCTTCTTTAAAATTAAGGGTGAGAATTCGCCCGGCAATTTCGCTTACCGCATTGACAGGATCTTCCGCCTCAATAGCTCCTTGTAGGTTAATATACCTGGTGAAATCCTGAGCAACCATTTTGGATGTGTCCACGAGCTTTGCTTTCTCTTGGAGAGAAGGATCGAGTTGCGCAATCTTGTCCGTGAGCTCTGAAATTTCAGTTTCCAGCTCAATCAATTGCTTCTTTTTTTCTGCTAATTGTTGATTGTAGTTAGCTAAAGTTGGTGCTTCTTGAGGTTGTTGCCTACAACCCATTCCAATGACGATCAATGTGAATAATATGTATTTTTTCATTTGAGATGATTTCATATTTAAATGGTGATGATGCTAGTAGTTTAATATTTCTCCTGTTGCAATATCCAATTCTGTGCGAGCTGTCAGTAAGTCATACAACGCATTGATATATTGGGCTTGTGATTGGTACAATGAAGCTTCTGCCTGGGTGACCTCAACACTGCTTCCCACTCCTTCTTTATACTTGATGTTGGTTTTTTTATAAATTTTATCATTCAGTGCTAACGCCCTTTTCGAGGACTCCAGGGACAGTTTAGAATTTTCAAAATTGATATGGGCGTTATAAACCTGAAGTTTCATACCACGATCAAATTCGGCTAATTCCAAATTTTTCTTTTCAATTTCAATTTTCTTTTGTTCTAATTTGCTTTTTGTAAATCCCCCGTCATAGATGGGTATACGTGCCTTGATACCAATTGATCCATTGGAAAAAAATCCCGCCTCATTTCCATCGAACAAGTTGTCTCTTTGTAAAGACTGGCCGTATCCGACAGTTGCTGAGATACTGGGCACATATCCTTGTTTGATCCGCTCGTAGTCTGCGTGATCCAGGGCAATTGCGTCAATCAGGATATTGTGCTCGGGTCTTTTTTTCGGATCGATATCATTGATGTATTCTTCGGGCCGAATGATTAATTGTTCGACCGTGGTTTCCAGATCATCCGATAACCGTATGGGTTGATCAATAGGGTAGGCCATTTGAAACTTCAGGACATTATAATTGATCTGAATCAGGTGTCTGAGTTTCTCATATTCAGTCTCGAGGTTTTCCAGGGAAAGCCGGAGTCTGTCAACATCTAATTCTTCAATGAATCCACTTTCATAGGTGATTTGTGCTTCATTTAATGCCGTAGTGACATTGTTGATATTATTTTGAATGATCTCAATATTTCTCTCAGCAACGAGCACGGCCTGGTATGCCCGAACTACATTATGTACAATGTCCTGTTGGGTCAACTCAATTTGCTTGTTGGCCAGGTCAATGAACATACGTGCCGCTTTGAGTCCTTTCAGGAAATTTCCATCGAAGACGAGCACTTCACCACTCAATGATAATGTGAGATCATTTTTTCTTATAAAGGCCAACTCGAATATATCCGGATCGCCCAGGTCCCGTGGTTGTATTACCTCCTCCTGAAACAAAATGCCATAAACGGCGGGAGATAGAAAATCTTCCGTGGGTTGAACAGGACGCTGGTAGAAATAACTGTAATTGATGTTGCCTGTGATTTGTGGCATACCGATGGATTTGGCCTCTTTGTATTGCCATTGGGCATTTTGACCTTCGAGTGCTGATGTCTTAAGAAGATTGTGATGCTCGAGGGCATAGTCAATGGCTTCTGGCAGGCTCATCATTTGCTGTGCATTGAGATCAACAACAGTGAATAGGCATAGTATGATGAAAAAAGAAAGTTTCGACATTATTTAAACTTTAAATAATTTAAATTGATCCAGGTATTGAAGTCCGGTATGTGATAGTATCCCATGCAGGTGATATAGAATATGCTGGGTGATCAAGGTTTCCCTGTCATAATCGGTCAATGAAAAAAGTTGTTCGTTGACCAGGCTTAATGATTTGGCTACATATAATTTGGCTATGATTTCCGGATTCAGATTCGATCTGTAATATTCCTCATGCTGACCTCTTTGTAAATTGGTCTTGATCTTATCGATATAGTATTCAGATTGATAGGACATCACTTTTTCCCATATTTCGCTGTAGTACTTTTGAAGGTCGTGAATGAGCGCAGGTTTAATTTGCCCGAAATGGATGACCGTGTACTCCGCTATTTGTACCATTTCTTCCACCGCATCAGTAGAATTCCGGCTGATTTCATTAATAAGCGACTGTTCGAGCTGAATATGTTTTGAAATTGCCTGATTGACGAGATCCTTTTTGTTGTCAAAGTGTTGATACAGGGTCTTCTTGGATATGCCAAATTGATGCGCTATATCATCCATGCTGACCGACTTGATCCCCACCTGCATGAAGTGGTCAACAATATTATCCAGTATGGTATCCGCAGTGATCATTATTTTGATACTTGCCCATTAAACGAAGAAAACTATTAAAGGTTTTAAAGTTTCCGCAAAAAAATAATGTTTGGAAGAATTTTCGACAGAAATGGATATGCTTTCGATAAGAATAGGTCAGATACCCGATAATTTCATGACTTTAAAAAAATATAAAACCCTTTCATCAGAAAGAGCCTTTTTCCATTGATATTTGTCCTCGTATTTCTATAATAGTAGTCTTCGCAAATCAGATTGAAATTGGATAAATCAAAATAAACCGGAGTTGTGCGAATTATAGGTCTTATTTCAGGAAGTTCCCTTGATGGATTGGACGTGGCCCTTTGTCATTTTTCAGGCAAGTCTCCCTCCGCCGTGAAATGGTCTCTGGTTCGTACTGAGACATTCGAATTCTCTGAAGGTCTCTTGCTAAAGTTGAAACAGGTGTCTTCCTGTTCTGTCATCCCATTAAAAAAGCTGGAGGTAGAGTTTACAGAGTTTTGCATTTCTGCAATAGAACAATTTCTTGAAAAAGTTGAGGTAGATGTCGACTATATTGCTTCGCATGGTCATACCGTATTTCACTATCCGGAAGACGGGTTCACCCTTCAGATAGGTAGTGGCGCCCTATTGGCAGAAGGGACAGGTATCCCTTGCATATCAGACTTGCGATCCAATGACATCGCATTAGGTGGACAGGGAGCACCGGTCGCACCCATTGTGGAACAATGGTTATATCGGGGCTATGATTATTATATCAACCTGGGCGGGATTGCAAACATTTCCGTGCATTCAGACTCTGAAATCATTTCCTTTGATTCTTGTCCATGCAACCAGGTGCTGAACTTTGTGGCTCAGAGGAAAGGCATGCCCTATGACAAAGGAGGACTTCTTGCACAATCCGGTCAACCTAATTCCGATTTGATCAGGAAAATGAAAACACATTCCTATTTTGGATTGCCCGCACCCAAGTCTCTCGACAATTCCTGGGTACATGAAGAGTTTATTACAAAATACATTGATAGCGATTTAAGTCCCGAGGATCTACTGGCCTCAATGTCTCATTTTATTGCCGACCAGTTGTCGGACGATCTGACCCGTAATATTCACAAGGCTCATGCCCCTTCGCAAATTCTCCTGACAGGTGGTGGAGCACACAATCACTTCCTGGTCGACGTTCTGAGATCGAAATTGAAGGGCAATATCAAATTGGTCATACCTGAAAAGCAGACCATTGACTTCAAGGAAGCCGTCCTCATCGCTTTGATGGGATACCTACGGGTACACAAGATCCCAAATATCATTCCTAGTGTAACAGGAGCTAAACGCCCAAGCACCAGTGGCGCTATGTACTGGCCCTTACCTGATCCTAAAGGTTAGGTAATTTATACATATGGATTTTTAAAATATATTTTCAATTTGAATTGAGATAGTTATACATATATACATCCTTTTATACGCGGACTGGGGCTTGAATTTTGGCAGGAGCTATCACAGATAAAGACGAAGATATCCCTATTTTACACGTTTTAGAAATCAATTATTCCAACCAACGTTTGCGTTATGAGTTACACATCTGAAAATATAAGAAATATAGTTGTTTTAGGTCATTCTGGATCGGGTAAGACCAGCTTAACAGAATGCATGCTTTTTGAGGCTGGTCAGACCAATAGATTAGGGAATATTTCTGATCAGACCACAACTTCAGACTACACAAACATTGAAAAAGAGAGAGGGAATTCAATATTCAGCACACTGATGAATGTGCAATGGAAGGATTCCAAAATTAATATTATCGATACACCGGGATACGATGATTTTATTGGAGAGGTAATATCCTCATTGAAGATTGCAGATACTTCATTATTAATGCTCAATGCAGTGAACGGCGTCGAAGTCGGATCAGAATTGGCATGGGACTACATTCAACGATTTAAAACACCTACCATCATCGTCATCAATCAATTGGATAAAGAAAAAGCCGAGTATCAAAACACACTGGACCAGGCTGTACAACGTTTTGGCAAAAAGGTTGTTCCCGTTCAATATCCGCTGGAAAGTGGCTCCGGATTTGAAGCCATCGTTGACTGTCTCAGAATGGTTGTCTACAGATTCAGTAAGAATGGCGGAAAACCGGCCAAAGAGGCCATCCCCGAATCCGAACTAAGAAAGGCCCAGGAATTACATAATGCCCTGGTTGAAATTGCAGCCGAGAATGACGAAGCGTTGATGGAAAAGTTCTTTGATGAAGGGACCTTGAATGAAGAAGAATTGGCCCAAGGGTTGACCCTGGCATTGGCTGCCCAGGATTTCTACCCTGTATTCTGCTGTTCTTCCATTGAAAATAAAGGAAGTGGAAGGATCATGGGTTTTATCAATGACATTGCTCCTTCGCCGGTAACCAGCCCTCCGGCAGAGCTGGTAAATGGAGAAACCTTACCCTGCAATGCACAAGGAGAACCTGTCCTCTTTGTATTTAAGACATTATCGGAACCAAAAGTCGGCCTCCTTTCATATTTTAAGGTCTTCAGCGGTTCTATCAGTGGAGGTCAGGAATTGTACAACAATCGAAACCGGTCCTCCGAAAGATTAACACAACTGTATATTTCAAATGGCAAATCAAGAGAAAATGTGGATCAATTGATTGCCGGAGATATCGGTGTGACCGTTAAGCTCAAAGATGTATTGACAAATGACACACTTAGCATCAAAGGAAGTGATACCCAGATTACTCCTATTGAATATCCAAACTCTCGAATCAGGGCTGCTGTCAAACCTCCATCCAAGTCCGAAATGGAAAAATTGATGAAAGCTCTGCATCAAATTGAAATGGAAGATCCCACATTGATCGTAGAGCAAAATCCCCAATTGAAGCAAACGATCCTTCAAGGACAGGGTCAGCTGCATCTCGATTTGATCAGGTACAGGATTGAGAAAGTAAACGGTATCAGTATGGAATTTGAGAAGCCAAAAATCCCCTACCGGGAAACGATTACGCGAATGGCGGATGCTTCATACAGACACAAAAAACAGTCCGGGGGTGCGGGTCAATTTGGTGAGGTACACATGAGAATCGAACCTTACTTTGAGGGTATGCCGGATCCGTCCGGCCTCACCGTGAGAAAAACAGAAATTGACGACCTGCCCTGGGGTGGAAAACTTGCCTTTTATTGGTGCATAGTTGGAGGTTCCATAGATGCCAAGTATAGTAATGCTATTAAGAAAGGTATTATGAAACAAATGGAGGAAGGTCCTTTGACAGGATCATGTGTCCAGAATGTAAGAGTGTGTATTTACGATGGTAAAATGCACTCGGTGGATTCTAATGATATGGCCTTTATGATTGCCAGTTCCCAGGCATTTAAGGAAGCTTTCGAACGTACGAAACCACAAATTCTTGAGCCGATTTACGACCTGGAAGTATTGTGTTCTGACGATGTAATGGGTGATATCATGGGAGATTTGCAGACCAGGCGGGCGATTATCCAGGGCATGGGTGCTGAAGGACACTACCAGGTCATAAAAGCTAGGGTTCCTCTTGCCGAACTGTATCAATACAGCAGTAGCCTGCGATCAATGTCCCAGGGTCGCGCCAAGTTTAAAAGATCATTTGCAGAATACAGCGCTGTCCCTCATGATGTCCAAAAGACATTGTTGGAAGAATTCAAAGAACATGCCGAGGCGGCATAGAGCTGTGAGATTAATGACGATCTGAAACCAGACATTTCAGACTGTCTCGGTCAATGAATAAAATGTATAGGACCTAAGCATACATATACCGATGTGTTGTATGATCTTCGCGTTTATAGTTGAATAACTCATGTACAGGTACTTATTCTTGTTGGCCATCATCCTACTGGGTTCTTGTATCCCTCCTTCAGAAAAAGGAGACTTGGATATAGTTTTGGATTATGAGGATCCCAGTCACATTGCCATCCTGAATGCAAAAGATCAAAGGAATGCAGACCAGATCGGTCAATTCCTTCAGTCTGAAGATGTGACAGAACGATTTCTGGCAGTTGAGGCGTCAGCGAGTCTGCAAGATCAGCAGTTGGCAGATCAATTGTTTCAGTTGCTCAATAGTGATCCTTCACAAAAAGTACGCGCCACCGCTGCCTATGCCATTGGACAAATCGGCCAGGAAGAAAACCTCTCACGACTCGTAGAATCTTTCGCTCAGCAGGATACCACCAACTATAATTCTCCCGTGCGATCTGCCATACTTGAGGCCGTAGGCAAATGTGGAGATCAAGGTGCCCTTAATCTTATAGCTTCCGTACGGACTTATGGTCCGGATGATGATCAGCTATTGCTGGGTCAGGCCCGGGCAATCTATCGATTTGGTTTGAGAAATATCCATAGCGATCAGGCTGTGGAAACAATGGTCGAACGGCTCTTAGATAATGAACTGAATGATCAGGTAAGATTGATGTCAGCACATTACCTGGCAAGAAACCCAAATCTTGATATTGATGAGTATATATCTCGTCTGACTCTTCAATTGGTTAATGAAACGAATGATCGAATTCGCATGGTGCTCGCCGGTGGGCTTGTAAACCGAGGGAATATCAATCATATCTCTTCTTATCTATCCCTGCTTTCCAATGATCCTGATTATCGCTTACGCTGTAATATTTTGAGAAATCTCTCGAGTTATAATTATGACGTATATCGCGATGCCGTTATCCCATTATTGGATTCGGATAATAAACACCTCTTTAATTTGACCTGTTCGTTGCTTCGCGATAATGCGAGAAGACAGGATGCCGGGTTTTTTATTGAAAAATCAAGGCAATTCACGGATCCGGGAAAAAGGGCTAAGGTGCTTGGAATTGCCTTAAACAGCTTACCGGCAAATTTCATCAACACCAGGAGAAACGTAACGAATGAAATCAGAACGGTTCTCGCAACGGCTTCTGCCCCGACAGATATAGTGTCTTGTATCCAGGCATTATCGCTGGATCCGTTGAGTATCCAGGATCTGATTGAATCAGGTCTTAAGTCATCTGATTTACTCGTCAGAACCAAATCGATCATTGGGGTCAGGGACTTACTGACAAATCCACGGACCCAACAAGTTTACGCACGTCCGGCATTAATGTCGAATTTTCGTGCCATCATCGGTTCTGAATTCAACAGGATTCTGGCAGAGGGGGACCCGGGTTCCGTAGCAGCAATTGCAGGTATACTCAGGGACGAAAGTTGCGGTTTCAAAGAAATCCCAGGAATAAATCTAGCGCTGAGATCAGCCATGAGGATGCTGGATCTTCCACGTGATTACGAGGCTAAAAAAGAATGTCTGCTCACGTTAAATTACCTGGAAGATACCATCTACCAGATTGACCCGCCGGTGTACAATCAGAATATCGATTGGTCTGTACTTGAAGATATCAATGACTCTTCACGCACTTTCATTATCACCACAGCAGGTCAAATCGAAATTCAGCTATTCAAATCTCACGCCCAGGGGAGTGTTGCCAATTTTGTTAAGCTGTCCCAGGACAACTATTATGACGGAAAGACCATCCATCGCGTAGTACCTAATTTTGTCATCCAGGGCGGATGTCCGAGAGGGGATGGCTTTGGCAGTCTGGACTATACGATACGCTCAGAGCTTGGACCAAAATATTATGATGATGAGGGCTACCTGGGAATGGCATCGGCAGGAAAGGATACGGAAGGAACGCAGTGGTTCATCACTCATTCCCCCACTCCTCACCTCGATGGGAGATATACGATTTTTGGGAAGGTGATTTCCGGTATGGAGGTAGTGCACCGAATCCAGGAAGGGGATATTATCCAGGATGTGAGAATACTGAAGTTTTGAATCCTGCTGAATTCAGGCATCACAATTTTTGATGAATTATTGAACAAATCTGCCATCTTGCTGCTTAGAATAGTAGAGTTTACATCGATCTGACCGAGTAATGAGAGTAAGTAATGCACAAGAGAAGTTTATCCATGAGTGGGGTAAGCTTTGCACGCAATGGGGAGTAAATAAGACCATGGGTCGTATACATGCTTTATTACTTGTATCAAAAGATGACATGTGTGCGAATGAAATCATGTGCAAGCTATGCTTGTCAGGAGGAAATGTAAATATGAACCTGAAAGCCCTGGAACAATGGAATCTAATCAGCAAGGTGTCTAAAGAGGGAGAAAGAAAAGACTTTTATAGGGCTGAAAAGGATTTGGGAGAGGTCTTCAAAATCATTGTCACGGAAAGAAAGAAAAGAGAATTGGATCCCTTACTTGCATTACTCGAAGAAGTTAAATGTGTAAAAGCCGATTGCCCTGAAAGCAGTGAATTCTGTAAAATGACCAAAGAATTACACCGCTTTGCAAAGCGCGCTGATCACGCCTTGAATACGATTACAGGGAGTAAGACAGACTGGATCTCCAAGATCCTATTGAGGTAAAGACTATTCTATTAGTTTTGTGTCATGCCATTCCTTACTGCTGATCTTATCATAACCAACGATGGCCCGCCAATTCCAAATGGAGTCATTCATATAGAACAGTCTGGTGAAATAATAGAGATAAGTACTGACCATTCTGACAGAGATGTTCAGTATCATAAAGGCCTTTTGATTCCTGGATATATCAATGCACACTGTCATCTCGAATTATCACATCTCAAGGGAGCACTTCCTACCGGAACCGGTCTGATCCCGTTTATTAAAGGCGTAGTCGGACTTAGGAATTATCCACAGGAAGAAATTGATGATGCGATTGCCCGGGCAGAGAAGGAAATGGTAACCAATGGCATCATGGCCGTGGGAGACATATCTAATCAAAGTGATACAGCTGAAATTAAAAATCGATCAAGCATGAGGTTTTACACCTTTGTAGAATTATTTGATTTCCTCCAGGACCCGGATGCACAACAACTCTATGAAGATCACATAAAGGTCTATGACTCATTTGATTGTACAGGTGGATTTCATAAGAAATCATTTGTTCCACATGCACCTTATTCAGTTTCCAGAAGTTTGTTCAAATTGATTAACCAGGTCAATGATCCCGGAGGCACGGTCTCTATTCACAACCAGGAATTGAACTCTGAAAATCAACTCTTTCAGGACAAATCCGGTGGCTTCCTTGCCTTCTATGAATCCTTTGGAATTTCTCTGGATCAATTTGAACCCATCAATAAGAACTCTATTCATTATGTCATTGAACACCTGAGTTCAGACTTCCGAACTCTTTTGGTGCACAATACCTGTACCATAAAGGAGGACATTGCTTTTGCTCATGCGTGGAATCAGCAAACCTATTGGGTCACTTGCCCCAATGCCAATTTGTACATCGAAAACAGACTTCCTGACTACAACAACTTCATCGATTCTGACGCAAGGGTTTGCATTGGGACGGACAGTTTAAGTTCCAACTGGTCCTTATCGATTTTTGAGGAAATGAAAACGATCAAAAAATACCAGTCATCCATAGACGATTATCAGATTATCAAATGGGCAACAAAAAACGGTGCAGATGCTTTGGGCTTTCACGACTTGGGCAGGCTTTCTCCCGGATTTAAACCCGGAATCATTCATGTGGATGTCGATGTACATGATGACCGGTTTGACTTGAGCAAAGCGCGCTCTTCCATCAGGATCCTTTAAATGCATTCTTACATTCTTGACTTCGGGTTTGGAGCAATTCCAACTCTGTCGAGAGATCTATCGACTCGTGACGGGACAATTCCCGGATCGTTGTTCTGATTCTTTCCAAATGTCTTTTGTAGGAAGGACTGGAAGGATCAAAAGGTCGATGGTTCAGGCCATTTTGAACGTTTTTTATCTTTTTGAGCAATTCTAATGTCTCATTGTTAAAGTATACGTCGATAAATTTGTTCCAAACATAGTCCACTGCCTGATTTGAGGGATGGATTAGATCCGTGTCATAAAAACGGTAATCCCGCAGGTCATCCATTAGAATTTCAAAAGAAGGAAAGTAAGAAGTATGCTCAAATCGGTCAATGACAGAATGTATGGCTGTCATCAAGTGGGCTTTACTGCGATTGTTATTGACAAGACCGTCTCTTATATGCCTGACAGGACTGACTGTAAAAACTACTTTGGCATAAGCATTCACCCTGTTGATGGCGCTGATAAGTTCTTCAAGACAAGTGATTAATTGGTCCGCATTGGCAATTCGCCTGTCGAAGTGATTGGCTGGTTGTTTATGACAATTGCCGACAATGCAGTCTAATTGTTTATGGATGAAATAGAACGATGTACCGAGAGTTATGAAGATATATTTGACCTCCCTGATAAAGTTGCTCACTTCCTCCTGGACCCGAATGAGTGCCACACGTAAATCTTCCGGCGAAGTACCGTGAATTTTGCTGTGGCACGCGAAATGAACATACCTGTTCTCAAGCCGGCATATCATCGATTCATCCGGAGGGATACCATTAATGGCATTTGACAAATTGTGATTAACGGCAAATGGATGATACAAGGTGCCAAAAGGATTGCACAAAATCTTGAACTTTCCTGAAACCAATTTTTCGGCAATATATGTGGTGAAACAGGATCCAATCATGAATATCGAATCCTTATGTGTCAGAGGAGTTTTTATTGGTGGGATGTCAATTTCTGTTCTGAATTGCATGAATCCTAAGCACTTTGATTAAAATGTGATAATATTGGAAATGAAGGGGCGTTTTACATAGACCAAAAGCCTAAAATCAGCGGCATTGGGCAAAGAATATGTCAACTACTGTACATATTAAAGACAGATGACAAGTATTGGCATGAAAATAGCAATTTATGAAAGTAATTCTGCTTAGAAAGGAAGATACCCCCCAATGCAAAACCCTACGACCATGAGAAAGTATTTACTATTTGTACTATTGGGGGTGTTCGTAAGCAGCTCAGACATACTTGGGCAGGATATACATTTTTCACAATTTTATATGTCCCCCCTCAACTTAAGTCCTGCCATGACGGGTGTTATCAATTGTGATCAAAGATTTGTCGCCAATTATCGTAACCAATGGGCAGGAGTGTTGGGAGCCAATGCATACAACACTTATTCTGTTTCATATGATCGAAAACTTGCCGTTGGAAGAGACGACTATTTCGGTGTGGGCGGTACCCTATGGGGTGATGTGGCAGGCAGTACCAAATTTGGAACAAGGCAGGCGAGACTGTCGTTCGCATTCAGTAAGAAAATTGGAGGACGGCGACAGATAGCGCATTATCTTGCTGTAGGAGCAGATGCCGGGATCACACAAAGATCAGTCAATGTGACAGATCTTCGTTGGCCGACACAGGTGAGAAATGGTCAGCCGGATCCGACCCTTCCAGGCGAAGCAATTCCCAATGCAGATTTCTTATTTGCAGATTTCAGTGCAGGTATCATGGCATTCAGTAATTTGGGAGACAGGAAAAGTCTTTATGCCGGTGCTTCCATGCATCACCTGAATCAAGCGAATGTGTCCTTTCTTGGGAGACAAGAAAGTCTTTACAGCCGAATAACCATCTATGCAGGTGGGGAATATCCGATCAATAAAAAGGTCAGTCTAAAACCAGACCTGATTTTTATGTCTCAAGGGCCTCACAGGGAATTGAATTTAGGCGCAGCGGCAAGGTTGAGAGTAGGAGGAAATCCAAGAGCCCGGGGAGATGATCCTTCCAACCAGTTCTTTCAGATCGGTGCCTGGTATCGTGGCGGGAATAAGGTAGATGGCGGACTCCATTCTGATGCCTTGATTTTTGCAACCCGATTTGAGTTTGACAAATACAATATCGGCTTGAGCTATGACTACAACGTTTCACAATTGAGTGCAGCTGCGGCGGCCAATGGTTCATTTGAATTGTCGCTTGTATACCTTATTTGTGGTAACGGCTCCAGTCAAGTGTACTGTCCGGTATTCTAAAAAATATAACAAGAGTAGTTTTTTCGCCCCGGTACGTTGTACCGGGGTTTTTTTTGTGCGCCCGGCATGGGGCAGATACTTGGAGGTGAGAGTCCTCTATGCACCCGGCAAGGGGAAGCATTAGCTGAACGGCAAGATCATACTCGTAAG
>JANQHF010000101.1 GCA_028282725.1 Saprospiraceae bacterium | reverse complement strand
GGTTGACTCACGTTCTGGAAAACATTGCAGAAACAAAGCTGTCAGATTTAGATCAATTGATGCCGCAGAAGTTTAGGGTGTAGTTGCTCGGACGCTTACTTTGTAATCGACTATACACATCATTCGTTTTTCATAAATCATTGATATACAACATGATCGGCTTTGGAGACGTGTTCATTTTTTCATAAGAAGTAATGGTGAACACGAACCTATGTCACACTTTTATGTACATTTGCGCCCAATTATTTTTGGAGTTACTGACTTGCGAAAATCAGAATACATGGAGACTAAAAAACCAACTGGTAAATTAGGAATTCTCATACCGGGTTTAGGTGCGGTTGGAACGACTTTTATTGCTGGTGTTTATGCGATCAATAAGGGAATGTCAAGACCGGTAGGATCTTTGACCCAAATGGGAAGAATTCGGTTGGGAAAACGCACTTCCATAAATAAGCCCTATATCAAAGATGTCGTAGACATTCATCCCCTGGAAGATGTTGTATTTGGCGGCTGGGATGTTTTCGATGATAATGTTTATGAAGCCGCAGTTAAAGCACAAGTCCTTGATAAAAATCTTCTGGATTCGTTGAAGCCCGAACTGGAGGCCATTAAGCCAATGAAAGCTGTCTTTGATAAAAGCTATGCAAAAAGGCTGAATGGAACACATGTTAAGGAGGCACCGACAAAAATGGATCTTGCCAATAGTTTGATGCAAGAGATAACTGAATTCAAAGATAAAAACAATTGCGACAGACTTGTAATGGTGTGGTGTGGTTCTACGGAAATCTATATAGAAGAAGGTCCCGTGCACCAGACCATTGAAAGTCTTGAAGAGGGATTGAGAAATAACCACAAGGATATCCCCCCCAGTATGATCTACACTTATGCTGCAGTAAAATTAGGGATCCCTTATGCAAATGGAGCACCAAACCTGTCTTGTGATGTTCCTGCTATCGTCGAGCTTTCAAGACAAACAGGAACTCCGATTGCAGGGAAGGATTTTAAGACGGGTCAAACATTGATGAAGACCATCCTCGCTCCCGGATTGAAATGCAGGGCCCTGGGTATCAATGGATGGTTCTCAACAAATATACTTGGAAACAGAGACGGAGAGGTGTTGGATGATCCGGATAATTTTAAGTCGAAAGAAGTATCCAAGTTGGGTGTCCTTGAAGATATACTTGAGCCTGAACTGAATCAGGAACTTTACAGCGATCTTTATCATAAAGTGAGGATCAATTACTATCCTCCCAGGGGAGATAATAAGGAAGGCTGGGATAATATTGACATATTTGGATGGTTGGACTACCCGATGCAAATAAAAATTGACTTCTTATGTAAAGATTCAATTCTTGCAGCGCCTCTTGTACTGGATTTAGCCTTGTTTCTCGATCTTGCCAAGCGCGCAGGGATGAGTGGAGTCCAGGAGTGGTTGTCCTTTTATCTCAAATCACCTCAGGCACCGACAGGAGTCAGACCGATGCATGACATTTTCAAGCAGCAGATAAAGCTGGAAAATACCATAAGGTATATTGCAAGAGAAGAGTTGATCACTCACCTGGGACAGGATTATTGAAATAAGGCGATCACTACCCATTAAATTTTCTAAATGATTCGTTTACCAATCCCAAAAGTGTTTGGAGTAAGGACGTGATTTGGAGATACCATTTCTGTCCAGATGATTCAGCATATTTATTTGGGGCATTTTTACTTTATCCCAATCAATTTTCATTCGATTAGCATGCCAGCCCCTATCTATTTCTTCTTTTGAGAATTTTCGATTTTTATATTTTTCTACAAGCATTTCCCTGCTCAGAGAAATATAATGTCTTAAGATCATCGAACAAGAGTAGATGTTTAAATTTTCGCCTTTAAGTTTATGGCCTCCTGATTCTATATTTGAAACTTTTATATTCCTTTTATATGCTCGCATCAATCTCTGTTCTTCCGGAGAAAAATAGTAGTAATATTTCATGGATGAAATATAATTGGTGTCACAATAATCAACAGTATCCGATTCAGGTATAAAGACAAATTCGTCAAAATTTATAACATTGTAGCCCAAATTATTTACCCTGATGATCATAGATTTTAATGACTCTAGTGGGCTGAGGGTTTGGAAAATTTCATCAGCATCATGGTGTATCACCCAATCTGCACCAATATCTTCTGCAATTTCTTCCTTTATCAATAATTGTTTCTTAAGAGAAAACTCACCTTCAAAAGGTTGATGAATGATATCAATAATATTATCAAGTTTTTTACACTCTGATTGGACTAAGTCAATATCACTGGAGTCATTATCAATTATTACTACATCTATTTCTTGATTTCTTAAATATTTCAATAAATATTTAATGTAGTGAAATTCATTTCGAATAGTTATTAGGGCTACAATTTTCATTTAAGTCTAATTCTTTGATAGCACCTCAGAAATAGTTGATATTTTGAAATTTTGTAGAACTATAAATTCAAATAAGGCTTCTAAATAAGAATATTTCCATGGATTGAATCCCTCGCCATCTAAGCTGTGTAAACCTAAAATAGTCCATGTATCATTTGGCAAATTTTTAAGTTGATGGCATATATCAGAGAAGTTTTCTTCTTGTATAGCCCAACTACGAAGCATAAAAGGATCGTAGTCCGAAAGTTCGTTATATATAATTGGATGGTAAGATGTCATTGTATGAAAACCTCCCCCTGAATATCCGAGCGATTTTAAATCATCCTGCGTGATATCATTGTATGGATAACAAAATAATATTGGCCGGTCATGTATGCTTTCTATAAGTTTACGTGATTCAATTAGTTCAGTTATTCTTTCATCATAATTCAATGTTGAAAATCTTCTATGAGATTTGCTATGCGACTGAACGTCTTGACCGGACTCGGACATTTCCATCCAACTATCTAAGGATCCATGGCTACGACCCATATTAAAGTCGTCGTTTATTATTCCCGGGTTATCATCTAACCAATCCACAACAATAAAGAAAGTGGCTTTATAGTCACCTAATATTTTTGATGCTTTGATAGCACCTTCCCATAATCCATCATCAAAACGAAAAGATATTATTCTCAATCCTGATTCTTCTTAATTATTAAAATCTCTTCATCGCTTATTATTGGATCAAGATTGTTGATATTATGAATTCCATGATAATTCCATACATTATGAACAAGTGTTTTTTTATATGAAAGATCATATTTCTGGCAAATATTTTGAATTCCTTTTTCTCCCAGGATTCTGAAATTGTTTTCCAAAATTAATGGGCTCGCTCCGGGAGTATACGATATACTTGTATTTCCATTCCATCCAAAATTCACACCTGACATAGCTGTAAATAATTCGGAATTCTTGTGCATGGTAGAAATGAACATTTCAATCATTTCTAAAAAATGAAATTCACAGCAAGCAAAAGATTTCAGATTTACATCAATTATTATATCGTAGTATGCATTTAGTTCACTCAATTCTCTGATATTATATTTATTTAGAAACAAATACCTGATAGTCGAACTGGGTAATTTGGACAGTCCAGATAATATTTCATTGCGACTTATAGTAATCGTATCAATGCTCTTAGCATGAGAATATAAGAAGTTTACGATTGTAGAGTTACCAGTGCCGACGTGCAGAATATTCTTATCTCTCACGTGATAAGAATTATTTTTAAAGTATTCTATAAGCGCCAACTCTTCTAACGTGGTTTGTTTATTTTCATAATGCGAATCAACTTCTACTTCTTTTGCTGAATATCTCCTATCGCATTTGAAATGAGGATCTGACCTGGTAATCATAACCGTGAAATTAGTTTTATCCTTGGTAGGGTGCAAAAAAAAAGAGGAGTTTTACTCCTCTTTACTTACTAAATTTTTACTAATCTACCTAATGTATATCATCTTACCTACGGCGGAACTTTCTTCATTTATCAATTTGTAAATGATAATGTTGTCACTCAAATTATTAAATTCTTCACCGTCTATGACAAAAGAATTAATTCCTTGGTTATAGAATTTTGTATGACTATACAATACGTGTCCACTAGTTGAGTAAAACTCAAGAGTAATAATTTGACTAGTTGGAAGCTCAAATGATATTGTCGTTTGTTCCTTGAATGGATTAGGAAAATTTCTCAGGGAGAATGAATTTTGATCTTGAATTGATTCATTCAATGTGAGATCAAAGACTTCATTATTTGTATTGTATAGTTCGGCTTTGAGCTCAACTTGTCCTAGGGAAATTGATGAAGATTCTTCGAGTAATTCAAATTGGAAAAGTGTAGTACCTTTTTTCGCATCAATCCCATGTAAATGGTCCCAGGAGAATTTAATTGAATTTTGAAAAATGTGGTAATTAGTTTCTTGTATTTTCAATAACCCGGGTATCACATTCTTGAAGCTTGAGAAGTCATCTGTAAGAAGCTCGAATTGGATCCCACTCATGTTCATGTCCTGGTTGAGACTTACATTGTAGATTTTGCCATCTTTAGCCACATTCAGCTTTCTTTGTTGCGCAGACCTAGGCTTGACAAGTGAATTTACACTGTTATCTCCATTTACATCTCCCTTCTTAATACCTATGAAATCTTCGTGCATCATATTTGATTCCAGATCTTTAATGGCGATATGGTTTTCATAAGGGAATGGATCCTGTGGGTTATCGAATTCAAATGAACGTGGAATGAAGGCCCATGGAGGAATGTCTTCACCACTTATAGTCCCCAAGATTAACTGTCTTATCATTACCATATCCAACGCCGAAACATTATAATCCCTATTTATATCAGCAGCTACTATTTTGTAAGGAGATTTGAATCTTTGAAGACCTAAAATGTGCTTTTGAATCAAGATTAAGTCAAACGTACTGAGTCCATCCGAAATATTGTCCGTTTTTTGTGGCACAATTTTGTAATTATCGTGCATGGACAGGTTCTCAAAATAGAATTCACCATTTTGATTTGTTGTTGTTATATCTGACATTTTGGAAGAGGAAATCTGAACTTCAGAATTTTGAATTCGACTCAAATCCTCTGTATAGATTTCTCCTGCCACGATAGCGGAAACCGCCATATTTGGTGTGTTTCTACCAGGTTCAATAGGACAACAACAGTTGAAAATCTCTATGTCTCCGATGTTACTCTTTAGAATAATTGGATTGTTAACATCTCTGTCGTCAAGATGAACATAAATATCAGTCATATCTAGAGTTGCTAACTCATTTCCAGTAGCATTAATACCCTGTGCCCCGTATATTGCACAGTCTGATGGATTGGGAGGACCACTATCGTCCGCAGCAATGTCTCCACAATTGATTGTAGCCCATACCAGGCCGTTACATGTATTGTCTATGGTACAACCTTCTTCTGAAGAGCCGAATGTTACACCACCTGATGAAGAATTTCCAAATATACCATTGGGATAAAATTCGAATACGTTAGTAGAATCGAATGTACCCACAAAAAATTGACGGTCATCAACCCATGTTCCATCATTTAGTTCTATATATCTGTGTACTTCTGAAGAGTGAGGATTTCCTCTTTCGGAAACGAGGATTTGATCACAGGCGCTATTGAAAGCAATATCAGTAAGTTTTTCCATATCACCTTTCTCCACTATAAATTCTATTCTTTCAACACCTGCAAATGTTCCATCCGGATTTAGGGCGATACTATACACATCCTTTCTTTGAATCACGTCGACTTCAAAGGTTGGATTTATGGCAGATCGTGTAAAGAATACTCTTGAATTTAACCCGCAATCTCGTATTGCCACACCCCAAACCTGCTCTGAAGGAGTAACGATTCCAGGAGAATGCACATAATTCATGAATGGATCGTAAACATCTGTTACAATGCCTGTTTCTGCGTTAATGCTGTACAACTTACCATCTTCCAGGTTGGAAACGACCAGGTGGTTAGATCTGTTGTCGTGATCCAGATTTCCAATACCATTTCCACTCTCATCAAGATCATTTGGATCATTTCCAGTATTAGGTATTCTGTTGGAACCAATTATTGTTGCATTGAACTGTGCATCAGAAGGATATGAATTCAACGTTGAAGTCAGCACAGTGACTGTTTCCGGATCATCAAAACAAGTTCGATAGATTCCGGCTGCGCCAGCAGGACCTTCAACAGCTGGAGGAGGAGGGCCAATCTGGATATAATTTCTGAAATCGTAATCATAAATATCAGATGCCCCAAAGAATATTTTACCATTAGCAGGATTTACTGCTATACCAAAAATATTTCCTAAATTATTTATACGCCATGCTTCAGGACGAATCACGTCTACCGTATCCTCATTAGGTGTTATAGGATTGGTCCAATCATCTCCTCTGGGGGCTTGAGAATTTTTTCGTGTATCGATTAGGGCGGCTACATGACCCGTAAATTCGGTAGGGCTATCTTGAATTGTGGAACAGGTAATTACAGCCCAACCACACCATGGATTGGGATCCACCGGGCACGGCCCCGTAGGACAGTCTCCTGTATTATCATTGATATCCAGTGCTACCACACATCTCGTGCGAAGAGAAGAATCACAACGAGGAATGATCCAGATGGTCACTTCTTCAAATGAATTGCCATCGACACTTTCAAAAATGCGGTTCATTTCATTGCCTTCTTCATCAAAGCTCACAATGAAATCATCCATATCACTTCCATCGTTGATCTTGCTGATAAAATCTTTTGCCCATACTTCTACCATGCAGGCTTCTTGCATAAACGAGGTATGTATATCCTGACAAAATACCGTGGGTGTCGCACAGTCCTGGGCGCTCAAGGTGTACAAGAATCCAGTCATTAGGGCTATATACATGAGCCGTGGTAATGATCGCTTGCTGATAGTGAAAAGTGTAGCTTTTCTCATTTCGATAAAAATTTAAACGGGTCTTAAAGGTCTGTACCGTGGTACATTAATCAAATTCATTCACGGACGGTCAAATACATGACTATCCCATACTGTTGGAGGGAATCAGACTTCTTGAAGAACAAATATATTATGAAAAATCGTAATATATAAATAATTGATAAAGAAATTAACACATATTAATAATTATCATAATATGATATATTATATAACGACTGTATTTTTCTCCTGGGAGAGAAGATTGAAATAGCTTAATTGTGTTTTATCCGGGGTACACCGCACCTGTGTGTGACTTATCGTTCTAACGATTTCGTCCCTGTTGATCAACAGGGTTTTTTCTTCATTTCCTTCAAAAACCTGCAAATGAGCCTGCACAATATCGTTCCCGTCTTGTAGATCCGATTTTTCAAGATAGTTGAGAAGTGCCGATTTCCTGATTTCCCGGACTTGATGGGTATATAAGGTCGACGAACTCCAAACATGCCGCCTTTTTGAGTCCAATTCCCGCACATACTTTACTGATCCATCCCATCGGAATTCATAAAATCGTTGATCCCCTTCATAGATGATCATAGTGAAAGGCTCAATTCCCCAAAAAACGAATTCCTCGTAAAACATTATTGCATCACTGTATTCAAAATATCGTTTGCACATGATGCCCCGGCTCATACGATAAGGTGGAGCGTGCTTATGATATTGAAAAGCACCATTCAACAGACAGACCATCCGGCCCTGGTCAGAAATCAGGATCCAGCTTCCTCCCTTGTGATCTGCAGGATACAAGAGTGTTTGTTCTCCGATAGTCTCTTTGACCAAGTCAGAAGTATCCCTCAATGGGCTTTCGTCGCGATTCGAACTAAGGTAAAAACCATCATCGGTCGGAATAAAGGATACCAGACACATATTAAAGATCACCCAATTGCGGTCGAATAATTAATTCTTCCAGTACCGCTGCAGGAGACATATTTAAGGCGCAAATAATTGCGCTGGCAACATCTTCAGGTTGACACAATCGATCATTCGGTAAATCTACGCCTTTCCATGAATCAGACCATGTAGCCCCGGGTAGAATGGAAGTAACCCTGATGCCCTTGGTTTTTAGCTCTTCGCGCAGTACTTTGGAAAATCCGAGAAGTGCAAACTTCGAAATGCTGTAAGAACCACCATTCGGGTAAGCAATCATGCTGGCTACAGAACATATATTGAAAATATGCCCGCTTCCCTTGCCGATCATGGCTGGAATGATCTTTCTGGTGAGATAATACGCACTGAAGAGATTCACCTTCATCATTTCTTCTAAACGACCATCTTCTTCATCGATGATTTCTCCAGGCATGAAGATGCCTGCATTGTTTACTAATGCGTCGATTTCCCTGAATTCTCCTAAGACTCTTTCTGCAAAATTTTCTATCTCCTTCTTTTCAGATACATCACAGCGTACTCCCAGAATTTCCTGGTTAGGATACCTGCTCTTCCATAAGGTTGATACTTGATCAATGTCAGTCTGGTTTCTCGAACAAAAAGAAACATTGTAGCCTTCTTCCAGCAAATGTTGACAGACTGAGCGACCAATACCTTTTGTCCCCCCTGTTACTAAAGCATTCACGTACTTCGAAATTTGACTGCCAAAAATAGCCTAATTTCGCATCCTCTGGAATTTGAACGACTTTTAACAATCTGATAATGCAGTTCTTAAAGGACTTCGGGAAATTCATGGCATGGCTTCCGGACATATTTTCCAAGCCGGAAAATTGGACCATGTACTACAAGGAAACAATCCGCCAGATGTATGACATCGGCATCGGTTCGATGTCCATCGTAATGCTTATATCAGGATTTATCGGTGCCGTAACGGCCATCCAGTTCTCCTACCAGTTGAAGGGCTCAATGATTCCAAGTTATTACATAGGGTATATCGTTCGGGACATCATGATCATCGAGATGGCTGCCACACTATCCTGTATTGTACTGGCAGGTAAAGTAGGCTCTACAATGGCGGCAGAAATCGGGGGAATGAGACAAAAAGAACATATTGATGCAATGGAGATCATGGGCGTCAACACTTCTGCATACCTTGTTATGCCAAAGTTGTTGGCCTCTATAATTATTATTCCATTACTCGTGACGATTGCATTGATTGTTGGTGTTGCCGGAGGATATGTAGCGGCAATTCTGGTGGCTGGCCTTGCCAATTGGGAATTTGAACGGGGATTGAGATTCTTGTTTGAGCCATATAATGTTTTTATCATGTATGTTAAGGCTGTGTCCTTTGCCTTTATCCTGACGGCAGTAGCATGTTACCAGGGATATTTCGTAAAAGGTGGAAGTATTGAATTGGGTCAGGCGAGTACGAGAGCCGTGGTCTTTGGCTCTATTTTGATATTGGTCGCAGACCTTATTATAGCACTGATTCTAATGGGATAGCCGATGATCGTAGCAAAAAATATATACAAATCATTCGGGGATCATGAAGTCTTAAAAGACATTAATTTTACTTTTGAAAAGGGTAAGACCAACTTGATTATTGGGGCCAGTGGAGCCGGAAAGACAGTCTTGCTAAAAATCCTGGTAGGACTAATTACACCCACAAGTGGGGAGGTTTGGTTCAACGCGCAAGATGTGTGTAAGTTTAATCGTGAACAGTTACGTGAACTCAGAATGGATATTGGCATGCTTTTCCAGGCTAACGCACTCTTTGACTCTATGACCATTGAAGAAAACATTCGATTTCCAATGGACATGTTCACAAACCGAACAAATCAGGAAAAACGACACCAGGTGGATTACTGTCTCGAAAGAGTTAATCTAAGTGGAATTAATGATAAGTATCCTTCCGAAATCAGTGGTGGGATGCAAAAACGGGTGGGTATTGCACGTGCAATCGTTCTAAATCCTAAATATCTTTTTTGTGATGAACCGAACTCCGGTCTCGATCCAAAAACGGCCATTACTATTGACGAATTAATTAGTGGCATCACCAGGGACAATGATATTACCACAGTCATCAATACACATGACATGAATAGTGTTATGGAAATTGGAGATAATATATGTTTGCTTTCACAGGGAGAAGTAGCCTGGGAAGGAAATAAAAATGAAATACTCGTGAATGGCAACCAGGTAATTTCTGATTTCATTTTTGCCTCTCCCTTCCTTCAAAGATTAAAAAGTCAGGCTCTTTCGTAATAGATGGATAATACTTTTGACATTTGAGTAATCAAGAAATTTATAATTCCAGGATTGATTTTTATAAAGAACAATTAGAACTTCATAATTCCCGTCTTCAATATTTAGAAAAAAGGTCAATAACTCTTTCTCTACTAAGGCTTTTCATATTTGTTGCATTGATAAGCAGTACTATCTATACTCTTTCTAACTGGAGTCTGGCTGCATTGGCAATAAGTGTATTTGGAATTTCCACATTTATTTATGTCATAAAAATTCATCTAAAAACTACGAGCAGGATTACCTATTTTGAGAACAAAAGACGAATAGTTCAAAATGAAATAAGTGCTGTCACTACTTTACAAAATGAGAATTATAATGGTGAAAAATTTGTAGATGAAAAACACAGCTATAGTTGGGATCTGGATGTATTTGGAAAATTCTCACTATTTGCATTGATCAATCGCTGCCGCTCATTCAAGGGTATAGAGCAGTTATCCAATATACTTTCAAACTTACCTGATTACAAACGGTTATTTGAGCGAAATCGAGCGATCAGGGAGTTAGAAGAAGACCCGGATTGGAGAATTGATTTTTTCACAACATTGTACCCAATAGAGAATGGTCACACTATAGATGTTGATGCTGAAATTAAGATGGCTTTGGATTTAGATTTGAATTTTGCGGACAGCAGCATCTTGCCATACTATTCTAATGTCCTATTTGTTTTCTGGCCTTTTGCCATTGCTGTATACTTTCTGAATTCATCATTAGCTGTCATTCTCATCTTGCTTGTTTCCCTGATCAATTTTAGATTACTTTCTAAAAATGCTCGCGATGTTACCGAGTTGCAAAATCGACTTTCTCTGGTGAGTAGAGACTTAATGATTTATGACAAATGCATGTCAGTCATATTGTTAAAAAATTGGAATTCACAACTGATAACAGAACTCATCACTCCATTTTCAAATGGTAAGGAGTTAGCATGTTTCAGACAATTGAAAAGGATTTCTGATTATTTGGATTACAGGCTTAATGCCATCGTATCATTCGTAATCAATCTTGGTTTTTTATGGGATCTGAGAGTCGTCAATATGTTTTTAAAATGGAGGGCAAAGCACTCAAAAGACATTACTCAAATATTGTCCGTTATTGGTTCGTTAGAAGCAATTTCGACGCTTGCTAACTGGTCTTTTAATCATCCGGAATATGTCTATCCGGTGTATTCGGAAGATTACTTTGAATTATCCGCAAGGGAGATTCGTCATCCGCTTATTGCAAGGAATAATGCAGTGGCTAATGATTTTGTGATTAATAAAGGAGAATTCATTAGCTTAATTACAGGGTCCAATATGTCAGGTAAAAGCACTTTTCTCAGGACGATCGGGCTCAACATAATTTTGGGTAATGCCGGTGCGAGAGTGGCTGCTGATTATCTTTCATATGGCTTGACCCACCTGATTACATACATGCGAATCAAGGATAGTTTGGTGGAAGATGAATCAACTTTCAAAGCTGAATTGACCCGGGTTGATCTGATACTTCGCGAATTGGAAAGAAATCGACCTGTTTTTATTTTGGCAGATGAAATGCTTCGGGGGACCAATTCCGAGGACAAAATGAGAGGTTCTAAAGCCATCATTAATCGAATCATTGATTGTCAATCATACGCCATGATCGCTACACATGATTTATCCCTCACACAATCGAATTCAGACAGTCTTGTTAATTATTATTTCGATATAGACTATCGCGATGATCAACTATTATTTGATTATAAAATAAAAGAAGGGGTTTGTACTAGTTTTAACGCGTCCATCCTGTTGGAAAAGCTGGGTCTTGATATTACTGAAGACTAATTTCTCGCTGAAAAGTCCTACCATTTACGAGGTATTTTAGATATTGTGAAAATTATCAATTGAAGGAACCCTCACTGTAGTATGATGAATTCAAGCCTGCCTTTAAATCGACACTCGTCGTCATCCCAAATTATTCTTTTTTTGCTGTTCTTATCATTTCATGGCAAGACCCTGCGGGGTCAGGAAATTTGCCGTTCTGACACGAGTTTTACTGATATTTTATTTCTAATTGATAACTCACAGAGTATCGATGATGCGGAGTATGACGAATTTTCTGCCCTGATCATGGCCACGATCAACAAAGTCCAGCAAAGATGTATTTCATCACAGATTGGTATTGTACACTATGGGGGTGCATTCGGAGAAGAAACATCTGTAGAATTTCCATTTAGCCGATTTAACGTAATACCCGACGTTCAACGTCAGTTTTGTACGAATCGGAATCAATTCAATAATTGTCAGGAAGGAGGTGGTGACGATTTGAATCATGCCATTGGGGAGGTTATTTCCTTGATTGACGATGGCACATTGAATAGAAATCCAATCAACAAACTTGTCCTTGTTATTTTTACGGATGCATTTGGATTTGATTCAGAGTGTACGTTCATCAATTGTTCTGTCATTCGACCATTTACAAACATCGATATACTAAAATCTCAATACGGGGCCAGTGTTACAGTGGTCGGGACTTCCATGCAAGCCGAAGCTTCATTGCTGGCCATATATGCATCACCTGGTGGAAATTTTGACAAGGTGGAGTTGTTTCAGCAGGATTGCCCGTCGACTTTCGATGGTTGTACTCTTCCAAGAAAATATATTCCTACTGAATTTAGTTCACCGGTCGGACCCACTTCGGATTCAATTTCAAGCTGCGTTGCCTGTACCATTGATATTATCGGTGGTGTTATTGCTGATGCCGGAGGTGATCAATCCATTTGCCAGGGTGAAAACACAACCGTAACGTTGAATGCACAATTGATCGATGGAACTCCTCCCTTTAACTATTCCTGGGACCAGGGATTGGGATCTGGTAATAATATAGATGTTTCACCTCTGGTCACCACGACCTATTCTGTGACTATTACGGATAGCAACGATTGCTCCGGCAGTGATGCAGTGACCATCTTTGTAGAAGATTGTACACCGGTTTGCGCTATTCCTCCGATCCTTGCCTGTCCGGCTGATACTACATTATGTCCAGGCGATGATTCGAGTCCTTACGAAATTGGCTTTGCCACAGCGCTTCCAGGAGATACCATTTGTCTGCAACCTGAGATAACTCATGCGGACAGCACGGTGATCGTCGACGGATGCGTGCAAACGATTTATAGAACATGGACTGCATTTTATCCATATCCACAGCAAGAATTGGCTTCTACATGTGTACAGATCATTCAAATAAAAGATGATGTGGCACCCGTAATCAATAACCTTCCCGGCCGGATCATCGTTGATTCTGACCCTGAATGCAGGGCTATTGTTCAATGGGATGATCCCGTGGCTGAAGACAATTGTGAAATAGCTTCCTTTACTGCTTCTCATACAAGTGGAGATGTGTTTGAACTCGGTTTGACCCATGTAGTATATACAGCCGTCGATGTATGCAATAATTTCACCCGGGACTCTTTCCTTGTGGAAGTGCAACAGCAATGTTGTGTGGATGGACCAATGATCATATGTCCTCCTGATTACTATGGATGCCCGATGGGATCAATCGATCCTGAACTTACCGGAATGGCATCAGCATCGCAATCCAGCTCATTCTGTGGGCCTTCTACAGTAAGTTACCAGGACGATGTTATTGAGGCAGGCTCCTGTGAAGGATCCATGACCATTCGGCGAACCTGGACTGCAGTAGACACTGAAAACAACCTCTATACTAGCTGTGATCAACTGATCATTCTCTCAGATACCATTCCTCCGAGACTCCTGGAATGTCCACCGGATGTAGTGCTCGATCCTGATGATCCGGTTCACGAATGGGATGATCCACGCGTAGATGAGAATTGCGGGTTCAGACTGGAGTATAGTATACCTAACGGTAGCATGTTTTCAACCGGCGATACCCGGGTAATGGTGACTGCGATTGATATGTGTGGGAATATTGACACCTGCAGTTTTATTGTTACGGTACCTGAAGAAGTGATGATCACATGTCCACAGGGTGTCGTATTCAGATGTATTGATACCCTGACACCGGAGATGATCCCTCTTCCCGAAGTTTCTTCAAATTGTGAGTTATGTGAGGACTCTACCATCCAATGTATACAGACGGATTACATAATTGATTCCATTGTTGTACAGGGAGAAAAGACTATCTATACCATTACATACTTTGCTTCAGACTTGTGCAATACTGACAGTGAATGCACGACAGAAATTGTCGTCGATAACTCTGCCTTCCTGGATTGTCCGGAAGATATTACTGTACAAGCCCCGGTTTATGGCTTCATAGATGTGGCCTGGGAGGAGCCCGTTTTCGGGACCTGCTGTAATCTTTGTATTCCGAAGAACATTCCCGGATACCTCTATATGGGAGAGTTTAACGGGTCCTATTACTATTGTTCTTATGCCAGGGTCAATTGGAAGAAGGCCGAACGTCTGGCCAGGGAGGCCGGAGGATATTTGGCAAGCATTGCAAGTGAAGAAGAGAATGATTTTATTAGTCGCAGACTCATTGAAAGGCACGCGTATATTGGTTTGACGGATGAGAGCGAAGAGGGCCAATTCGAATGGCTCGACGGATCACCTTTGAGTTATACAAATTGGAAAACCGGCGAGCCCAATAATGAGAATAACGAAGACGTGGTTGAAATGAATACCCAAGGATATTGGTTTGATGTCAATGGGTCGGAAAAAAGAGAATTTGTCGTCGAAATCAGTGAGTGCGACCATGTTACCCAGATCAGGGGGCCGGAAAGCGGATCCAGATTCAGAGTCGGTACAACCACCATATCCTATATTGCTGCCGATGGATGTGGTAACGTCGATACATGCTCATTTGATGTCATTGTGACTCCTTATCAGGAAATGAGTGTCATAGCAGAAGCCGGTAAAGTCATCAATCAGCCTTTGTTAATTTCCCCGAATCCCGCTAATTCAATTGTTCAAATATCTGCTCTCAATGAAATTTCATCAATAGAAGTTTTATACATTGATGGCAAGAGAATCGAACGTCAATGGGATGTGAATGATCACTCCTTCAAGCTTGAAGTATCAGGATATACCAAAGGACTACACCTGGTCAAAGTTAGTTTTAAAAACGGTGACTTTGAGATCGGCAAACTGTTTATCGACTAGTAATATCCTGGTCCGATTCCAGAATTTCCATTAAAGGTTGCAGGACATCTTTGTTCATTCCCAATCCTAAATGACTGCCCTGGACTTCGATGTTTCGATGTTCTGTGGGATCCTCCATATCCATACACGCTTCCCAGGGAACAATTCCATCCATTTTGGAGTAGAATGCTACACTGGGAACCGGTATCGGACGATTCAGTTCAGCAATCCAGGAGGGTTCTGCATTGCTGTTTCTTCTGAAGCGCTGTATAAATTCGAATAACCATGTAGCATAGTTAGGAGTATCTAAATGTCTGTAAGGAGATCCCAAAGTGATTACCCTGCGAATCTTCGAACTGTGAATGACACCGAGCCTTCGAGCATAAATTCCACCGAGACTCCATCCAATAATTGTGACCTTTTTACCGGTCCGATTAAAGATGTCCTCGACCATTTTATCCAAAACATCCAAATCATTCAGATTGGCATAATTCCTCCCCAATCCCCAATCGATCGCCTCATATCCTGATCGCTTTAATAAACGTCGAAGCATTCGTGTTGAAATATTACTTGCCATAAAACCGGGAATGACCAGGACAGGATAAGATGTGATCCTGGATTTGGGACGATATGTCTTTAAAAAATGGCGCACCCTGAATCGTTCCCAAAGTGCCCTCCAAAACTCGGTGATATAAAGCCATATAGATGGCCGTTTGATAACTTTGTCCACAGATGACCTGTTGTCAAAATGCAAATATGGAAAATATGGAGTACTATCAAAACCTTCCCGATCCTCCGGGTCAGGTAAATTGTCCTGCGATTTTGAAGCGGTTGATTGATGGATTGGGATTCAGATACCGATATGCTACTGAAGAATTGAATATGGAAGATATTCAGTTTAGACCTGTCGAATCAAGTTGGAATATTGAAGAGGTCAATAATCATATATTTCATTTGACCAGGATGACAGCTGATGCACTTGTAACAGATTACAACATCGAGCAAGAGGACCGGTCATTTCTTGGATGCAGATTGCAAATTCTCACGATTTTGGATCTTATTTCCAAGTCCCTTGGTCAGATGGATGATGAGACCCTGACCAAAAAGACCGTTTATCTGCGCAGGACATCTACACACTATTCCTTTTGGTATTTGATCAATGGTTTTATCGCTGATGCCCTTACCCATGTTGGTCAGATTATTTCATGGAGAAGAATGGCTGGAAACCCGGTAGCGCGGATCAGTCCATTTACAGGTTTGCCGTTTTGAATCCGGTATCAGTCATTTTTTCATAAACGCTACCTTCGCGGGATGAAAGATGCGCAAGAGCTGATCCGCTTATTGGATCTGGAAAAAATAGAGGAGAATATATTTAGAGGACAAAATTACCAGGCACCCTGGAAACGTGTGTTTGGCGGCCAGGTCCTGGCGCAAGCCATTCATGCGGCGCACCAAACTGTCCACCCCGAGAGATCGATTCATTCCATGCATGCCTATTTTCTGTTGGCAGGAGATATTTCATTGCCCATCGTTTACAAGGTAGATCGAAGCAGAGACGGGGGATCATTTACAACACGAAGGATTGTGGCGATCCAAAAGGGCAGACCTATATTTATTACCTCGATATCATTCCACAAAAAAACAGAAGGCTTCAATCACCAAATAAGCATGCCGGACGTGCCCGGGCCTGAGGCACTCCAATCCGATATCCAGTTGATCGAGGATTTAAAGGAAAAGGCTCCTAAAATTTACCAGAGGTATAATATCGACAGACCCATCGAATTCAGACCTGTAGAGTTCCTGGATCCGCTTAAACCTGAAAAAAGCAGTCCCAATCGTCATGTGTGGCTTAAATCCAAGGGAGTCCTCGGCAACGATATCAGAATTCACCAGGAAGTGCTTGCTTACGCTTCGGATTATAATCTATTGGGTACGGCAATTCTCCCTCATCGACATTTACTCAAAGGACGGGAAATGTTTTTTGCAAGCCTGGATCATGCAATGTGGTTTCATCGACCATTTCGGGTGGATGAATGGTTATTGTACCAGTTGGATAGCCCGAGTGCATCCAACGCAAGAGGATTTACCAGGGGAAATATTTACAATCAAAAAGGCGCTCTTGTGGCATCGGTGGTACAGGAGGGATTAATGACCATCAAGAGATAGAAAAGAATATCATTTAATTCTATCACTTGCCTTTGAGTCCTTCGTATGTTAAATTCACACGGATTAATTTTTCCAAAGTGATGAATAGGCGCCGCATACTCTTTGCCGGCTTCCTGGCCCTCGTTGTTTGCTCGGGTCTCGGTGTTCAGGAGCATATTGAACGCAAAGCAATGATCAGCACAGAATTCGGGGATATGATCGTCAAGCTCTGTAATGAAACCCCCAGATGCAGGGATAACTTTATTCAGAATGTAGAATCAGGAGTCTGCCAATACACACTTTTTCACCGGGTTATTCCATTATTTATGATGCAGGGTGGTGATCAGAATTCTATAGACGCCGCCCCCGGAACAGGCACTTGGACATAAACAACTGTCCGAGGATTCCAGCTGAAATCCTCCCGGACAAATTCCATAAAAAGGGTGCATTCGCCGCAGCACGGTTACCGCAAAATGTGAACCCCGACCGATCATCCAGCGGTTGTCAGTTCTATATAGTCCGGGGATATAAACACAACGACAATCAGCTCAATTCGACAGGTAAGAATTTTACAGCTTTCCAACTCGCTTGGTATAGGGTCAGGGGAGATTATCCTTTTCTTGATCGCGAGTATACGATATTTGCCGAGGTCATTGAAGGACTGGAAGTTATCGATTTGATCAGTGCGGTCGAGACCCATAAGTCCGGTGCCATCAAAGATCGCCCTGTACAGGACATTGTGGTGACGATTAAGATGTTGAACTAATAGCTCAATCCATTTGGCTGAACTAAGATGTCGTTTTATTCGGACTTGACAAATAGGGCAGGTGTACTACCTTTGTCAACACATTGTTGAAATTAACCCAAGTTCATGCTAAACATAAATATCTATCTGCTTTTTGGATTGATCGTTCTTTTCCTCGGTGGTGGAATCGTACTGTCATTTATTGTCAGCTTCTGGTATGCATTTCCACTACTTCTGATCGGAGTGATCTTATTCGCTATCTATCTGTTATTTGGAAGCGTAAATTCTGCCGCAAAACACATTCAGAGCGGAGCATTTGAAAAGGCTGAGGAAATATTGAATCTGACCTGGAAGCCCAACTGGTTATATGTGACACAAAGAGCCTTTTATTACATAATGAAAGGATCGATTGCTATGAACAATAAAGACATGAAGACTGCGGAGAGTCTTTTTGATCAAGCCCTGCAGATGAACCTGCCGTCAGACAATGAACGCGGTATGGTCTTACTCCAATTAGCAAATATTAATGCAACCAAGGGCAAGTGGCAAGCGGCCAAAAAATATTTCCGGGATATCAAGAAGCTCAAGATTACTGAGAGTCAAATTAAAGAACAGGTTGCTCAGTTTGAAAAAGCGTTGGGGAATCAAGGTCAGATGAAAGCAGCCAGGTCGATGGGTAAACAGGGTATGCAAATGATGCATGGAGGAGGTAAAAGCAAGAGGAGGCGACCAAAAATGAGATAATACCGAGGCTGTATCACCCGAAAAATGTCATCAATGAGTCTTTTTCACATATTTCAAGTCCAATATTGTAGAAAATATTCAATAGCGTCATCGATAAAGGATCAGTTGTCAGAATAATTTTAATCAGATCGATTAATTTTTATAATATTCGAAATTTTAATAAAATTATTAAAATATTTGCAATTATTTTGATTCAGGGTATATATTTGTGTTGTCTTCAATAGTGAAAGACACAAATTTATTGACAATACTGTGAGGTGATGAAACAGGTAGCCATGCCCTCTTGTCTCGGGGGTGGGGATAGAAGCAATAAACGCTGGATAGGGATTGACCACAAATCCGATTCGTCGGCACTTTGTTCAGTGGCTAAGCTCCTCGTGAAGGTTCGAATCCTTCTCTCACAGCTCTTTTCGAAGCGCCTTAGTCATCATGATTAAGGCGCTTTTTTTATGAATCCATCCGGATCAGGACAATTCGTCCGATAGAATGCCAGTTGATCCTGACTGCAAACGCCCGGATAATCTCCGTTTTTCTGTTCTAAGTCCAAAATGATCTGAAAATGGAGGTGAGAGACCCATCCTCCATTTTCATGCATGTCTCCCACCGTAGCAATTTTTTCTCCTTTCATTACGTGCATATCCTTTTTCCAAAGATTAAAGTATTGGCTACTCAAATGACCATATAAGGCATAGAATTCCAGGTTGTCCGTTGCATGTTGAACGATCAAAGTGTACCCATAGTCAAGGTCATTGTCATTATTGGCAAAACTGTGGATGACTCCGGGCAAAGGGGCGTAGATGGGGGTGCCCGCAACACACCAAATATCTACGCCCAGGTGGATATTTCGATCCGGTTGTTTTCCTGATTGAAACAAGTCGCTCTGATAGAGGGATCTTCTTTCCAAATATCCGCCAATCAACAGAGGACATGAAGTGTTTTTCCGGCAAGCTTCCAGGTAGTCGGAGAGATCTTTCATTCCATTGATGTCCAGATCGTCTAAATGGTCCCGTGATAAATCAACAGAAGCGAAATCGGACGTTGAGTACCCCATTCCCATCAATGGGAAAATTGATTCCTGAACAGATGAAAGATTCATTTTTTAACTCCCATATAGACAGCAATTATATTCAATTAAAGGCATTAGATACCCAATATTCAGATGCAATATTATTTTCTTTTCTTTAGGTTTTGATTTTCCAGATAGCATGAGCATTATCACTCTGACTACGGATTTTGGTTCCAAAGACTATTATGTAGCCTTATTGAAAGGACATATTCTCAGGGCCTTTCCGAAGGTTACAATCATAGATATTACACATGATATCAGTGCACATGACATTATGGAGGGAGCATTCTTCCTGAAGAGTACGTACAATTCTTTTCCGAAAGGTACCATTCACTTTGTGGGAGTGAATACTTTTTATGACTCTGCAAACAGACTACTGGTATTTAATCATGATGATTTCACATTCATAGGACCTAATAACGGACTGTTTTCACTAGTGCTTACTGATCTTGTGGAAGAACGTATCATTGAAATTGCCGATCAGGATCTGTTGGATATTTATGATGTTGTTGAAAACGTAATGCAAGGGTTATCAGCGGGTAGTCCGATCTCCAAACTCGGCCGGCCAGTCGAACGATTTGAAACCAAAATCAATCTACAACCCGTGATTAGTCCCAATCAGATCAGGGCAACCATCATGTATGTAGATCATTTTGGAAATGTCATCGTTAACCTTTCTAAAAATGTGTTTGAAGAAGTGCGGCAAAATAGAAACTTCGCAATCTACTATAAAAGTGATGATCCTGTACTCAAACTGTCCAACAGGTATAACAACGTGATGATTGGAGATGTCTGCGCCTTTTTTAACTCAATAGACTTGCTTGAAATTGCCATTCGAATGGGCAATGCAAGTGAACTCTTAGGATTGAACAAAACAGAAACCATCCAAATAGACTTTTTTTAATTGCAAATTACGGATATGCTAACCCGCATTGTGAAAATGACGTTTATGAAAGAGTTGATACCATCCTTCAAGTCTATTTATACCCAGGTCGAACCCAAAATTGAAGAGTATGAGGGATGTATAGGGGTACAACTCGTTCAGGACATTAATGATCCAAGGGTGTTTTTTACCTTGAGCCGGTGGGAGAACGAAGGATCTTTGGAACATTATAGAAACTCTCAATTATTTCAGGAGACATGGTCTGAGGTTAAGAAGAAATTTGCTTCCAGGCCTGAAGCCTGGAGTACAAAGAGTATTGACTAACCGGTATGTTGAATGAGATGAATTTAAAAATCACAATGCCCGACTATGAAATTTTGCTAGGGGACATACGGACTCATCTCAATTCGTTTCTGAATAACAGGACCTACTCCGGAATAGCAGTGATTGTTGATCAGAACACGAAATTGCATTGTCTCCCAAGAGTCTCTGGAATACATGGAGTTGATCAAATAATTTCCATTCGGTCCGGCGAAAAGTATAAGTCAGTCAAAACCTGCAATAAATTATGGTCAGCAATGTCTGACTACAATCTCGATCGACATTCCTTAATCTTGAATATTGGAGGCGGGGTGATCGGTGATATGGGCGGATTTGCGGCTTCCTGCTATATGCGTGGAATTGACTTTGTTCAAATACCCACAACTTTATTGTCACAGGTAGATGCCTCGGTAGGTGGTAAACTCGGTGTGGATTTTAACGAAGTCAAAAACTTTATCGGCTTGTTTAAAGACCCAACAGCTGTGATCATCGACCCCTTATTTCTCAAAACATTGCCTTTTGAGCAGTTGAGAAGCGGATATGCTGAAATGATCAAGCACGCACTTATTGCCAATAAAGAGGTGTGGGACAGGCTGACCCGGTTGGATGAGTGGACAAATATGGATTGGGATCGGGAAATCTATGATTCCGTTCAAATAAAGAAACAAATCGTAATAGATGATCCCCTGGAGAAAGGATTGAGAAAAACCTTGAATTTTGGACATACCGTAGGTCATGCCCTCGAATCGAGGTCACTCCAAACATCAAAGCCATTACTTCATGGTGAAGCCATTGCTCTTGGGATGATGGTTGAGTCCCGACTTGCTTCAAGATTATGCGGCTTGAAAAATGAAGACGCCAGTGCCATCATAAAATATATTACCCGTATATATTCCGATATAGATTTTGCTTACCTGACCCAGGGAAAGGAAATAATGGAATTTCTATACAAGGATAAAAAGAACAAGGGAGGAAAGATTCTTTGTGCCTTAATTGAAGATATAGGACAAGGTTCTTACGACGTTCATATCACGGAAAGCGATATAATCAGTGCCATGACATCCACCCTAAAAGAAATTGACTCGTTCATATAGAAGTTAATTCCATAAGTTCACATACTCTATGAAATATAAGAACATATATGTTGCTGCCAGTAGTCAGCATGTCGGGAAAACAACAAGTACACTTGGCCTTGTCTCTACCTTCCTTCAAAAAGACATCAATGTAGGCTATTGCAAACCCGTAGGGCAAAAGTTTATTCGAGACATTTTTGTTGACAAAGACACACTACTTTTTGCTGATTTAATCAAATTCGATCTTGTTCCGGATCTTCATAGCCCGGTAGTCTTGCCAGGATCCACAGTGCGGGAAAGCATCAAGCATCCTGAAAAAGTGAATTTTGAAGAAAAAATTCTCAGGGCTAACGAGCAATTGACTAAACTTCACGATCTGACCATTTATGAGGGCACCGGACATCCGGGAGTGGGTAGTGTAGTAGGTCTGTCCAATGCCCGGGTTGCCAAATTATTGAATGCCGGTGTCATTATGATCGTAGAGGGTGGAATTGGAAGCACAATCGATATGCTGCACATGTGCACTTCTCTCTTTCGTGAAGAGGAAGTACCTATCATTGGTGTCATTATCAATAAGGTTCGCATTGATAAGCTGGAGCTCGTACATGAGTATTTACGCATATGGCTGGGAAGAAAAAGAATTCCTCTTCTCGGTCTGATGCCATATGACGAAAGGCTTGCATATCCGTTGATGAGTACGGTAGCTAAATCTATAAAGGCTTCCGTAGAAATGAATAACGACAAATTGGATAACAGGGTGGAAAGCATGTTGGCTGGGTCTCTCGTCGATGTAAAAGAATTAAAGTCATTTCAAAACTTGTTGCTCATAGCCAGTAATCGAACAATCGACAGAGCGCTTAAGAGAGTTCGTACTTTTTCAGAAAGAGAAGATATTCCGGATTGCCCTCTTTCCGGAATTATCGTTACCGGTGGTGGAGATATTGATGATGACAATATGAATTACATTAAGTCATTTCAAATCCCCTTGCTCCGAACGAACCTGGACACCTACGGAGCGGTCTTGAAGATCAGCAGGATTGAAGTAAAGATCAATCGTCATACTCCCTGGAAAATCAAGAGAGCAATTGAAATGATCAAGTCCAATATAAATCTGGACATGATCATGAACTACTGCACTGTCATTTCTTGAATAAGGGTGTGCGATGTTACAAGTCTTCAGAAAAATTCGAAATTGGTTCGAATCTGATCCGATTATTATTCACCTCTACTACGCCTATAGATTTCACGACAAGGTATATGTAAAAGGAAGAGTTTTACAGGACAAGAGAGTAATCAACTACGCGCATGATGGTTTGGTTACCTCCTTTAAAAAAATGGTGAAACGACTACTGACGGATGAATTACGTGCTTTTCGGGTATATATAGAAATTGGCGCGTACCGCGTACAATCTATTACGGATGACGAGGGATATTTTGCTGAGGAAATTGAAAACCAGGAAGGCCCTGGGGTACGGATCACAGGTATGGATGCCACTGCTGTCTCAGTAAAAATTCTGCATATTTCTGCTGCATCAGCCTATGCTGTCATCAGCGACATCGATGACACGATCATGAAAACCGGTGTCACATCGTGGTTGAAGTGGCGACTCCTGATCAATACCTTTTTTTTAAATCCATGGAGAAGAAAGTCATACGAATTGTCCTCAGAGCTATTTCATTTGTTTAGACAAGGTCAGGGATTCAATGAAAATCCGGTTTTCTATATTTCCAATAGTCCATGGAATATGTTCAGCTATCTCAGGCAGTATCTGAAAGTGAACGGATTTCCGAAGGGAACCTTGATTTTGAGAGATATCAGTTATTCCTGGTTTAAAGCCAGACAAATCATCACAATGCACAAGTATTCGGAAATCGAAAGCTTGTTCACCAGATTAACGGATATGAATTTCATTCTGATAGGAGATGCCGGAGAATTAGATGCTGACATATACATTCAAATTGCCTGTAAATATCCTGACAGGGTCATGGCTATCTATATCAGGGACTTGGGAGTGGTCCGTCGTTCAAGAAGAATCAGCGAATTAATCGATTCCAATCCCAAGCAGAATATTGTCCTATTCTCCCACAGCAATGAATTACAGGAGCATGCTCGCTTACAAGAATATATTCTTTCGGATGCTTAATAATGTACAGGAAGTGTCTTCAAATTTGAGATCACCTTAATAAATGTTGTTGGATCCTCCCCGCGATCTATTTTGTAGTGCACTTTGATGTCCGTTTCCATCACGCCATGATTGACCAACAGAGATTTGATTCTTTCGATATTCATTTCTAACAAATGCTTATTAGAAGAATTTCTGGCGGCGGTTATTTCTATTTGATTTGCATAGGTCTGCTGATAATGGTTGGCAAGGTCTTCAAGATTGCTGAGCATGAACTCATCCAGATTTTGGCCATTTTCGGTTATGGAAATAAAGCGAATTTGATCCATTTGCTCCTTGGATAACTTCCGATACATGGCTTTTGCTTCAATTACCTTGGTATCGTGATCTTTATTGCTCTTAAAATAATTGGTCACTTCCATATAGGTCGTGGTTATTTCGCCATGATCATTCAAGTCGACCAGATATGCCTTGCCATCTAAAACAACAATGGTGGTTATCGCCATATCACGTGCAAAAGAAAAAGAAATCGTACAGATCAGAAATAGAACAATACACAAGCGTATTGGAGTCGACAAGTTCATGGGACTGAGATTTGATTATCTATCCCAGTCCAATTATTATGCCATATTACTGTACCTGAATCTTGGACCTGAACGAAAGCGTCATGTATGCATTGGGCAGGTCTGTATGCTCATAAAGAGCAATGATATCTTCCCTGACAATCCCCGCTTTAATCATTTCCTTGATCAGATGCGTCACAGCAGGACTCTTGGAGTCTCCGGGGGATTTTGCGTAACATTTTATGGTAATTACGTTGTCCTTATTATTCTCAAATGCATTCAACACATATCCGGCCAGTTCCGTGAAATCGGAATCCGTTGTACTTTCCAGATCGACAACGATCAATTCCTTGTTGTGATGATTAACCGTAAAGAGAGAACTTGACTGGGTTGATGCAAGAGGAGCAATACCAACGACAATACAGAAAAGTACCAACAACGTCTTGTTATTGCGCATGTTCATGGGTAATAAATTTGACAAAGAATTGATCTCGGGCTGACCAATCCTTTGTAATGTTCCTTATAAATGTAAACCATTCAGGGCTTTTATGCTCAATAAGGCATATTTATGTCTATAAATCTAGAGTAATCCATTAGAGAGTTGATCACTTTCATCCAGACATACCCTTAATTTATAGGGACAACTACAAAGTCCCTCGTACAGAGAGAATGATATTTCTTCCAGGGGCACTTACACCTGAAGCAAATGTGCGGTAGTGTTTATCCAGGATATTTTCTACCGCCAGGCTGAGTGAAATTAAGGGACTCAGTTCAAATTTCGAATAGATGTTTGCCGTAGTCCATGCCAGCGTTCCGATGGGTGTTGCCAATTCGGGATTATCTGCAGAACCTCCGTACTCAGAAAGTGGTTTGCTTCCATTAAATCTCAGATAGAAGTCAGTGCTCCATCTTGATTTTGAAAACTGAATTCCGGCCTGACCGTATACAGGTGGGATATGTGCAAGGGGACTTTTTTCTCCAGTTGGTGAAATCTCTCTCCCTTCGGTGTAGTTAAAAGAAGCCGTATAACTCAAAGCCTCACTGATTGACATGCTCAAATTCATGCTCAACCCATATACTTCACCTTCATCAATATTTTGATTGGCGACAATGTTGAGCGTATCACCCTGTGTCAACCATTGCGTTTCACCTCCCGGTCCGGTATAGGGTCGTCTGGTGATCGCATCGTTGAGACGGGTATAAAATCCTGTCAGACTGATGTTTTCAAAGAGTGAATTTTGAAAGCCAAGGGTTAACTCACCATTGAAGGATCTTTCAGGTTGAAGATTGAGATTGGGGAAGGTAATTTCTACATTATTTACCCTGATCTTGGATAAATCGTCAATATTGGGAGAACGAAATGCTGTCGAAATGATACTTCTGAGTTGAAAACCATTTTCAGTAGCCAAAGTACCTCCAATAGACCAGGTCAGTGCCGAATTTGAACCCTCAATTCCCTGATAGAATTCTTCAGGCCAATCCACAGGATCCTGCCGGTCGTATTTCAGGAAGTAGGAAGAGTGGGCATATCGAAGACCTGTACTCAGGGTAGTTTGTTCATTGATCTTACCTCTGAGAAATAGATAACCACCTACATTGGTCATCTCATTTTCATCACTGGCATACCGGGTCAATTGATTCGGTACGATAGACTCTGTCCGGATATCCGTATCGAAAGCAGTACTACTGACCAGATTGTGCTGAATATCTGCACCGTATTCCAATTTGAGTTTATCATTGAGAAGATTCTTTGCAGCATCTAGGGTAAAACCCAGAACATTGACATCTTCCTCCTGAGTGGATAGCAACTGATTGCCAAACCTTCTGCTATTTCGATCTTCATCAATACGCTGGAGGCTTGCAATCAGGATCAATTGATCATACAATGAGACTGACGCAAGATGACGATAGTCTACAGCACCCAAAAACCGACGTTGTGGACCATAAAACCATTCGGCCCAACGAGGTTGACCATTGTGAATTTCATTTAGATTGTCATACCTGGGAACATCCGAACTCGTAGAAAACTGAATGTTTGCCCCGATGCGATGGTTGATATTCGGACGAAAAACTACTTTTTGCAAAAAATCAAATTGGTTATAGGCCGTTCCGACTTGCTTATTGGGGTCTTCATTTTCGATAAATAAATCATTTCCGTTGTTATCCTCAACCTGGATCTTGTTCCTTTTTCCAAACTCCGGAAATCGCTCATCTCGATTATTGCCACTCCGCAGGTCTCCAAAGACCCGATAACTCAAGCTGGTCAGAACGCCAAGCTTCTTCCAACCTTTCGAATAATCAAAGTGGAGTGATCGCTCTGAATTTGCCGTTGCATAAGTCGTGTAATAATTTGCTGTAGAAGGTTGTTGTTCGGAATTGGTCGCAAATTTGGGATCCTTAGTTTGAAAGTTCACTACTCCTCCCAGGGCATCACTCCCGTAAATCAAGGAATTAGGCCCAAAAATCACTTCCATCTTTTCAAGTATAGCATGATCAACGGTTATGGCATTTTGAAGATGGCCATTTCTATAAATCGCGTTATTCAACCGGATGCCATCGACAACCAGCAAAACCCGGTTGGCTTCGAACCCTCTTATGACAGGACTTCCACCTCCCATCTGACTCTTTTGGACAAAAACGCCCCCATGCTGGGCAAGAGCATCAGCAGAGGTTTGTGCCTGTGTACTTTGAATTTCTTCAACCGAAATGGAACGAATCTGGAATGGAATTTCGCTTTGACTGATTTCCTTTCGACCCAAAATGACCACCTCGTCAATCAATTGGTCTACGCTCTCCATTACAACACCAAATCCCATTTTTTCGAGATCACCAATAGCAATGATTTGTTCTCGAAACCCAAGGAACCGAAAATAGAGTATTGCGCTTGTGTCAAGTCCGGCTATATTCACCTTTCCCTCGCGATCAGATATTTCACCAAAGCTCAAGTCTTCCGTAAAAACTTCGACCCCGACAAGAGGCAGTCCCCGGATATCTTTTATTTCAACTGTTTGACCCGATAATGAAAACGTACAAACGAACCAAAGGAAGGTGTTAAGCAAGAGGAAGTTGTATGGTAAACGTCGTTCCTTCATTAACCTTTGAGCTTTTGATATATATTTTTCCTTTATGATATTCTTCGATAATTCTTTTTGCCAAAGATAGTCCCAATCCCCAACCTCGTTTTTTTGTTGAAAATCCGGGTTTGAAAACCTCTTTAAATTTTGAGGATGGAATCCCTTTGCCCGTATCAGAAATATCAAGACTCACCCAATTGTTCTCTTTTTTTACCAGGGCTGAAATCGTTCCTTGCCCATCCAAAGCATCCAATGAGTTCCTAATCAGATTTTCGAGCACCCAACTGAACAAATGACGATTGACCCTGGTCTCTATCGGGTCTTGTGACTCTGGAAATTCAAAATCAACTTTCCGGGGAGATCTCCTCCTCATATACGTCTCAATTTCATCAAGTTGATCATAGATGTTGGTGACCTCCAGCTCCGGATCAGAACCAATTTTTGAAAATCTGTCCGCTATCAACTCCAGCCGATCCACATCTTTTTGCAATTCCTGGATCACTTCCTGCTGTTTCAGCTGACTACTTTCTGTCTCTTTTAAATTCTCAATCCAACCAATAATAGCGCTTATTGGTGTGCCCAACTGATGTGCTGTTTCCTTGGCCATTCCAGCCCAAACCCTGTTTTGCTCACTTTTGCGGGCCGTATTGAATAGATAGTATCCCAAGGCTATAAAAAAGCCGATCAGCAAAAACTGCACGACGGGAAAAAATTGGATGTACGTAGATAACTTTGATTTAAACGGATAAATCAGTACTCCTTTTGCCGGACCTCTTCCTTCGATAGGTGTGATCCCTTTGTTGATTGCTTCATCCACCTTGGTTCTTAGAAATGATTCAATAGTATCCCTCTGTTCACCCCAATTATTTCCGCTCAGGTTGCCATCGGCATCCACAAGAATCACCGGGAGGTTGTATTGACTCAAGATATAATTGGGCAAACTGGCATCGGCTTCCAAATCAGGGTTTTCAGCAAACCATGCCTGGGCCTTATTATACAAATCTTCAATCTTTTCCTCACGGATCGACAACTGTTTAGCCAGGTAATTCGCATAGACTACAGTTATGAGTAGAATAAGAACTCCTACAACCAGAAGAAGGACATTCCAAATAGACCGTTGTTTGTAAGAGTTCATTTTTTCTCTATGCGGTAATATTCCACTGCAATTTTAATCAAATAGTCTTAGTATCGGATTTATTGCACCTTTGCGCCATGAATTTGGAATCGGATCAAAAAGATATCAGACTTCTATCTGAAGATCAGTTGCGAGACGCGATGCTTGAGATGAATGAGCCGTCATTTCGGGCGAATCAGATTTACCAGTGGTTGTGGCAGAAAGGCGCAAAGGACTTTGAGGGTATGACCAATATTCACAAAGAGCTAAGAAAGTCGTTATCCGAAAAATTTGTGATTCGCAATATACGGGAAGATCTTGTTCAAAGAAGTCATGATGGAACGATCAAGATTCGATTTCGTTTACATGATGGCTTAATGGTCGAGTCTGTATTGATTCCCGTACCTGATGATGACAGGTATACGGTCTGTGTCTCATCTCAAGTGGGTTGTAGTCTTTCGTGCAAATTTTGTGCTACCGGCCAGATGAAACGCATGCGCAATCTCGATCCCGGAGAGATATTTGACCAGGTCAGGGAAGTCGATGGCTTGTGTATTTCCACCTTTGGCCGATCATTGACCAATATCGTCTACATGGGAATGGGAGAGCCCTTACTGAATTACAAAAACGTTACCGGCAGCATAGAAAAAATATGCTCGAGTGGTGGTTTGGGCTTCTCGTCAAGGAGAGTGACCATAAGCACTGCAGGCATTGCAAAGATGATCATGAAGTTGGCAGACGATTACAGTAAAGTCAATTTGGCCTTGTCTCTGCATGCGGCAACCGATGAAAAGCGAAATCAGATCATGCCTATCAATGAGCAAAACAATCTCGCAGCCCTGACCGATGCCCTGGAATATTATTATAGAAAAACGAAAAACAAAGTGAGCTATGAGTACATTTTGTTCAAAGGGTTTAATGATACACCCGGGGACGCCCGGCATTTGATAGATCTCTGTAAGAGATTTCCTGTTTTGGTAAATATCATTGAATACAATCCCATTGATGGAGTAAGCTTTGAGAAAAGCGATCCGTTAACTATTGATGAATTTGCCAGGATATTGAGAAAGGCAGCTGTGATGGTAACGGTTAGGAAAAGCAGGGGAAAGGATATCGATGCAGCATGTGGTCAGCTGGCCAATAAATCCTGAGTTTTAACCCGCATCCTGATAATCTGTTTTTAAGATCTTGATCTCAACTCTTTGATTTTTCCTCCTGGCTGCCATATTGTATTTGTCATCGGGAATAATAGGTTTGCGCTTACCATAACCCTTGTAGTACAGTCGTTTTGTGGATATGCCTTTTCTGGCGAGGTATGTGGCTACTGCTTTTGCACGGGCCGATGACAGTTGATCACAATATCCGGCTTTTGGAACGGTAGCAGTATGCCCACCGACTTCTATGACCAAGCCCTCATTATTTTTCATGAATTCATAGATCTGTTCAACGGCATCCTTGGATTTCTGATTCAAAATTTCTGAGTCAGCTGCAAAATAGATGCTATTGATCCTGATCACCTGACCGGTTCTGAAATCATTGCCCTGTAGTTCGGGTATTATTTCTTTTGGCGTTTCTACTGTGGTCTCTATAACTGGTTCTTCATAGATCTCTGCTTCATCCAGACTCTCCATCACCGGCACAGGAGCAGTTTTAACAGGAGCCCTCGGCTTGGGTGCAGGATTTTCCTCGATGGCCACATCTTCTGTTTCCGGCGCATTGATTTCCTCTTCATCACACGGAATCTCTTCAATCAGAGAAGCATTGTCCAGCAATAAATGACCATTGTAAGGAAAGAGGGTAGGCACTTTATAGAATGCCTCAATCGTAAAGTAGGTCACGCTTCTTTCCGGTCTGAATTCAAATTCATAGGTCCTCCAATCCTTGTTGCTAACCGTAATGGATTCTCCGAGTAATTCCTGTTTGCCACAAACGGCATTGCCTCCCCAAATTCTCAAGACGGCCGGTTCGGTATAGTTTTCTTCCTCATCCGTCAGCCGCGAACCACTAACATAATAATCCGATCTGGCCAGATCTATATTGAAACTGTAGCATTTGCCTTCCTCAATGGGTATTTTCAGACGTTGGGAAAGACTTTCCCAGGAATCATTATCTCTGACGACCATTCCGAGATACGTATTCCCCGCCGATGGTCTGGTCGTCACATCCCACATTCCACGCATGATGGTATCGATCCGAATCGTCAGGTTTTCAGTTATTCTTGGTTTAAGATCCGGTCCGATCAAAGGATGAATATCAGGGGGTGTTTCTTGCTTGAATAATACGAGGCCACAATCATACCACCCCCGGATATAACTTCCGGGTTGCCCCTTGTGAGGAATATCCTCGAAGGAAGGATTATTTATGGATATCTCAGCATTTTGTCCATTCGCGATCAGAATGGAAATGAATGATAAGCAGATGGTAAAAATCCATTTCATCAAACTTGAGTCTTAGGCACCGACAAATTAAGGGGTTTATCATGTTTTTGCAATGCTTCAACGAACAAATACTCTGGAATAGTGGAAAGCGACAATTAAACAAATGTGAAGATCGACCATATTTCAACTGACGGGAGCGAGCTTTACTTTGATCCCGTCAATTTGATCTTGAATTCTTATCTGACAACACAATCTACTGTTTGGCTCGACAAAGAATGCCTGATCTAGCATGTCCTCTTCATCTTCTGATGGCTGCTGCAATTCATGATCGGAGAGGACATAGACGTGACAGGAGGCGCATAAGGCCATTCCCCCACAAGTCCCTTCAATCGGCAAATCTGAAGCCTTGCAGATTTCCATGATATTCAGATTCATATCTGTTGGGGCATTGATCACATGTTCTTTATCATCCCTGTCAATCACAGTCAACTGTATTTCATTGTCTATCATAATCCAATGTTCATAAAAGAAGCGAAGCATGGTAAATGCTCCGCCTTTTCTCAAAACTTTATCTGAATAACTTTTTCAATCCTCAAAACCATTGACTCCGGATACCGTAGTATACTTGAAACTCAATTTAGCTTCAGGGTATATGTATTTAAAAGCAGATTGAACCATTAAAGTTCCTTCATGGAATCCACACAGAATTAATTTTAATTTTCCAGGATAATCATTGATATCGCCGATCGCATAAATACCCGGCACTCCCGTGCTATAGTCCGATGGATCAACTGTGATAGAGCTTCGTTTAATGTTCAAACCCCATTCTGCGATTGGGCCAAGTTTCGGTGACAGACCGAATAAGGGGATGAAATTATCCACATAATGGATAAACTCACCATTTTGCTTGCTTTTGATCCTCACTTCTCTGAGCACCCCATTTCCGCCTACTCCTATTGCCTGAGCCTCAGTGATCAGGTTTACCTTTTTTGCCCTGGCAAGCTCGAGCACTTTATCCACTGAATCCAGGGCTCCTTTGAAGGATGTCCGGCGGTGTATCAGTGTAACTTCCGAAGCGATATCAGACAATTCAATTGTCCAGTCCAAAGCAGAATCTCCTCCTCCTGCTATCAATAATTTTTTATCTCTGAATTTTTCGGGATCCTTTATAATGTAATCAACACCCTTGTCCTCATATTTTTCCAGATCTTCTATAGGTGGTTTTCGGGGTTCGAAACATCCAAGACCAGCTGCTATGGCAATGACAGGAGCCTGTATCTTCGTCCCTTTGTTGGTCTGAACTTCATACAACTTGTCTTCAACCTGGACAAGTGACTCCACACGTTCACCCAGGGTAAATTTAGGTTGGAAAGGCTCGATCTGTTTCATCAGATTATCGACCAGATCTCCGGCGAGGATACTCGGGTATCCCGGAATATCATAAATTGGCTTCTTGGGATAAATCTCTGCCAATTGTCCTCCTGGAATCGGCAAGGCGTCGACAAGATGGCATCGCAACTTTAGCAAACCAGCCTCAAAGACAGTGAAGAGACCTACAGGCCCGGCACCTACTATTAAAATGTCTGTTTTAATCATGTCTCAAAATTATTAACCTTTTTTTAAAATGACCTTACTTCAGTATGTAAACCACATTCTGCTTTAGAAGTTCCGGACCAGCGTCCGGAGCGGCCTTCCCCTTTATTTGTGCAATGTGTGCAGCCTACAGATCCATATCCCTCAAGCGATAAAGGGTGGGGAGGAATATTGTTGTCCTTTAAGAATTTCGCAAAGCCTTCAGCAGTGGTATCTATGTTCGGATGCATTTTGACGATTCCATTTCTCCTTTCAAAAATTTCGAGATTGCGCCTGAAAGGCGTGGAATTCATCAGTAGTCCTGAAACCCAAAACTTTTTATTCTTTTTGTATGGTTCAAAGGGTTTCACTTTGTTTAGAAAACAGCACTTATCCGGATCCTTCTTCCACATTTGTTTTTCACGGGATTCAAGATTATCATCAATATCGGGTAAAACATTTATTATCCTCAATCCCAGAATGTCAGTGAGCGTCTTTTTATAATCGATGGTCTTGTTAAAACAGAATGATGTATCTATAAAATGAATGGGATGCCCGGGGGCAACCATGCTGACCATGCCCATTAGGATACCTGACGTGGTGCCAAACGAAGAAGTTACGAGAATGTCATTATGATCAAACTCTGTAAACAACTTTTCTAATCGTTTCATCGGACTCAATAATTTATACTCATAATTCAGTTCTATGATTTCTCGATCATTCATATGTAAGAAGCGTTTTTGTGATACGGTTCAATTCCTTCACCTTGTATTCAAAATTTCCCTCGAGCCGATCCCTGATCAGTTTCAAATTATTCACGAGACTGTGGGATTCGACAGGCAAAATGGATTCCAATAATTGTCTGAATCTTTTAGAAAATGTTGGGGACTTTCCATTTGTCGAAATCGCTATCTTTAGATCTCCCCTGGTAATGATGGATCCCATATAGAAGTCACATAAATGAGGAGTGTCAGCGACATTTACAACTTTATTGTGATGCTTGGCTGCAGCATAGATTTCTGCATTTACATCTTCATTATTTGTTGCGGCAATGATGATATCATGCCCAATGACGTCAGTGGATGTGAATGCCTTTTCAATAATTTCTATCCGATCGTTATCAGCAATGAGATTCTGTACCTGGTCTGAAAAGTTCTTGGCAATGACTGAAATATTGGCATCCGGACTACTCTTCAGAAGAAATGACAATTTTTCAAATCCTACATTTCCTGCACCAACGATGAGCAATTTCAAGTTGCAGAGTTTTAAAAATACGGGATAGAGATTATTTTGATCTTGGGTCATAGCCATGTTTCTATTGCCTGATTGATGAGTGATTTTTTCTTAAGTCCCACAACGTCTCCGATTATAATCAGACCGGGAGATTCTAATTGTAACTCTTGAACCTTTTTATAAATATCCCGGACGGTGCCAACGGCAACTTTTTCTTCCGGTGTAGAACCTTTGCTGATGACCATGGCAGGAATAGCTGCCCTGCCTCCTGATTGAAATATCTGGCAAATTTCTTCTAACTTCCTCATTCCCATCAGGATGACAACAGTTGCTCTGGACTGTGCGGCGAGGTAGATGTCTTTCGAAATTTTATGATCTTTAGTCGTTCCGGTGATCACCCAAAAACTTTCCGAGACGTCTCGTTTTGTCAAAGGAATTCCCTGCAACAAGGGCAAGCTGGTCGCACTGCTTATCCCGGGAATGACTGTAACTGTAATACCATTGTTTTCGAGAAAAGTCATTTCTTCATGACCTCTTCCGAATACAAATGGATTTCCTCCCTTGAGCCGTACCAAGTGATGGTGTGTCTTTGACTTTTGGAGTATCAATGCGTGTATGTCCTGTTGTTTAAGACTATGCCGGCCACAGCGTTTTCCCACATAGATGCATTCACAGCCCTCCCGGGCTTTAGAAAGCAATTCTTTCGTTGCCAGGGCGTCATATAAGATTACATCAGCTGATTGAATAGCCTTTAAACCCTTAAGGGTAATAAGTTCCGGATCGCCTGGTCCTGCTCCGACAAGTGAAACTGTAAAGTCTTTTGATCTATGCATTGTAATAACTTGTAATGACAGGTTTGGAAAGGTTCTCCGGAGCCTGTTGCTGGTTTCTCCAGTTAATGACAGTTTGTAAGAACTGCTCAGCCTCTTTTGTATAAATCTCTGCAAATCGTTGATCAGGGGGACTTGTATTAATCGATAATACCAGTTGTTGAAAATTGTACGGCAAACTCATTTTTCCAGCTTCCAGAATATATTCCTGGAAATCAGATATGATCTTGATATGAGTATTGCAGTGAATATCTTCACTGAGTAAAGCAGCTTTTGCCCCGGTTACGAATGAGGAATATGCATAATAGATAGCGGCCCCGCTTGACAGATTCTGTAATTCTTTCTGAGCTTTTTCTAATTTCTCTTTGGCATCATTGATGATTGTACCAATGACATCGAGTATTACACCCGCACATTCTCCTACACCTATCTGCTGGTTGTACAAATGATCCTCCCCCCAATCTATGAGATCGGATTCTTTGAGTGAATCTACATCAGTATAAATTTTGAGCAGATTATAAAAGTATTTCCGACCCCCGAGCCTTGTGTAGAAATTATTGAAATATTCATTTTCAAATCCTTCCTTTTCAAAATGATCAAGTAATGTTCTGACCACATCCGGAATTCGCTTCGTAGGGACTTTAAGGATTTTATCTGCTATGTATCCATGTCCCTGAGGATCAACGCCGCCACCAAGTACGACCTGCATGGCGGGTATCACCTTGTCATTTTTCTTTATAGAACTTCCGTGAAATCCAATATTGCCGATCATGTGCTGTCCGCAGGCATTCATGCATCCACTGATCTTGATCTTTATATGTTGCTCTTCCAGAAGTGATGAATATTCGTTTTCAAGTAGCCGCTCGAGCTCAGTCGACAAGGCTGTACTATTGGTGACACCGAGATTACAGGTATCTGTTCCGGGACAAGCCGTAATGTCCGCAATTGAATCATATCCGGGCTGAGCAAAGCCATAGCCGTCGAGAACAGTAAATAGCTCTGGAAGATATTCAGGACGGATGTATTTCAGGAGAATGTTTTGATTGATGGAAAGTCGAATGTCATCGGAGGCATATTTCCTGACAATCCTTGCCAGGTATCTGGCCTTTTCCGAAGACAGATCACCTAAGTGAACTTTAATGTATACTCCTCTATAATTACTTTGTTTTTGTACAAAGGTGTTGGTCTTTAACCATGTCCGATATTTGTCAACATTTTTGACTTCATCAACTTCAGGTTGAAATATTTCCGGAGGAGGTGCATCAGAAAGATCTGTAATTGAAATTTGAAAGGATTCGGGCGATAGACCTTGTTTTTCATCTGAGACCAATTTTAGAAAAGCATCGAGGCCAATTTTTTTAATTAGAAATTTCAACCTCGCTTTGTGTCGTTTTTCACGTTCTCCGTACCTGTCAAAGATTCTGAGTGCAGCTTCCAAAAAAGCAATTATTTCCTTTTCAGGTAAAAACTCATAAGCCGTCCGGGCCAACATAGCCTGTGCGCCCAAACCACCTCCAACAAGAATTTTAAACCCTCTTTGACCTTTATTGATTTTTGGAATGAATCCAAAGTCATGAATAAAGGAGAGCGCAGAATCTTTTTCACTTGAAGAAAATGAAATTTTTATTTTTCTTCCCATTTCCTGGCAAATCGGATTGCGCATGAAGTAGTGTGCCACAGCATGTGCATAAGGAGATACATCAAATGGCTCATGTGGATCAATTCCGGCCTCAGCTGAAGCAGTAACATTCCTAACCGTATTCCCGCATGCCTCTCTTGCAGTGATTTTTTTGGCGGCCAGTTCTTTCCAGACTTCAGAGGAGTCTTCTAATTTCACATAGTGAAGTTGAATATCTTGTCGGGTCGTTATGTGCAAGTTGCCTGTTGCATATTTGTCTGAAACATCTGCAATTCGAATTAATTGTTCGCTATTCAACCTTCCAAATGGAATCTTGATCCGAAACATTTGTACTCCTAATTGCCGTTGTCCATAAACTCCTCTGGTCAACCGATAGAGCTTGAATCTCTCCTCATCAATCAGTCCTTCCCTGAATTTTTTAATTCGCTCTTCCAATTCGAGAATATCAACCTTATCGGCTAAGGCAATATGTTCATTGTCTGTTATTGCTTCCATGATGACGACTTTTTGTTCAAAAAAAAAGCCCATCGGGAATATCCCGATGAGCCTACTTATTCTCTTAATTTATCTCCATCAAGATATTCCTCTTCTAGCGTAATAGCAGCAACAACAACACATACATGTTGTATTTGCACCTTGGTTACGCATAGAAAAATTCCTGATGTATTCCTGAATCATATCTCTTTAAAACAAAAAAAACCTTTTCGAAATTCACTTCGAAAAGGCCATAAATATTTTACATAGAACTTATCGAAGCACCTAGCAGCTACAACAGCAGCAACAGCACATGATATTTCTATTTCGATTTTTCACAGGATCAAATGTATATTTCATCCTCTAACTATACAAGTGAAAACTCTTAAAATTTGTTTAATGTCTTTTAAAAGTCACTTCCCTGTCAATTATGTCATCAATCCGTTTATAGAGATGTTAATTAATCTTTACCACAGGGATTTTCGAAACCCAGACTAAAATTCTTATTGTTGTAACTTTGTGCGCTTTACTCGAAATTATGAACAGACTAGTATGAAGCAACTATTTGGAATATTGGCTTTGCTGTTGTTTACACTACCTCTTTGGAGCCAGGAAATTGAAGCTGAAACAGATGAAAACGTCTGGAAGACTCTTTCCAAAATCACCTATAAAAAAGAGTATGACGAGTTTTTAGGTTTTAAAATAGATAAACCTGTTTTTGCAGATCAAGTAAGAGAATTAGAAGGTACAGAAGTGGTGGTAAGGGGTTATATCATCCCAGTTGAGGGGTACAAGAGTCATAACGAGTTCATTTTTTCTGCCTATCCATATAATATGTGCTTCTTCTGTGGTGGTGCTGGTCCTGAAACCGTAATGGAGGTGGAGAGCTCTGAAGCAGTCGAGTATACAGCAGAGCAGGTTGTGCTTAAAGGAAAACTGAACCTGAATGCAGATGATATCAACCGGTTGATGTATCTTTTAACAGATGCTGTCCAAATCGAAGGTTAATCGCCTTTCTGTAAAGCAATAAATTGTCCCTTATAAAGCAGCTTGCCGGAGAGACCATTATATATGGCATCGGGCATATATTGCCCAGGGTATTTCATTATCTGGTATTTAGTACGTACTTAACGTATCGCCTGACTGAGGCGAGGGCGGAGTATGCCATATATCTTGATTTATATGCTTATGCTTCTATACTCATTGTCCTCTTTTCCTATAGAATGGATACGGCACTTTTTCGATTTGGATCTAAGTCTGACCAGTTAAGCCAGGTATACAGGACAGCTTTTATTCCAATGATCGGCACGTCGGTCATTCTTATCGTTTCCGGAATCCTTTTTTCTGAGGAGATCGCAAGAGGGTTGACATATCCCGGGAAGGGTCATTACGTGATCTGGTTTAGTTTCATCATAGCCCTGGATGTATTGGCCCTGTTGCCGATGGCCAAGCTGCGGCTATTATCCAGGGCAAAAACCTTCGTAGCATTCAAGCTTGCCAATGTCCTGATTACGGTGGCCCTGGTTTTCCTTTTTTTAGAAGCCATACCGCGTATGGATCCATATATTCTGGCTGATTACTTTCCTTTTGCCGATAATGCGATTGACTTCGTATTCCTGAGCAACCTGATTGCCAGCGCTGTCATGTTTTTGGGCTTGATCTGGTACCAACCTGTTCGAAGATTTGAAGTGAATTGGGGACTATGGATCAAAATGGTGAAATATGCCTGGCCATTGATCATTGTAGGTATTGCGGGAGGAATCAATCAGTTTTTTGGAGTTCCTCTCCAAAAATATTTTCTCGGACAGGACTTTGATTTGAATAAAGACCAAGCGGGAATCTATGGCGCTGTTCAGAAGATTCCAGCCTTGCTTGCCATCTTCACAACAGCTTATAACTATGCAGCTGAGCCCTTTTTTTTCAGAAATGCCCAAAGAGAAGACGCACGACAACTATACGGAGATATTGCTTTATTCTTTATCATCGTTGCGGGAATAATGATGCTTGGTATCAGTCTTTTCATTGATCTGTTTCAATTCGTTATCGGTCCATCCTTCAGGGAGGGATTATACCTGGTACCCATCTTGCTGATGTCCTATCTGTTCCTTGGGATCTATTATAATATTTCGATCTGGTATAAGTTGAGCGATCATACTATGTATGGTGCAATCATCGCGAGTATCGGGGCATTCATCACTCTATGGGTCAGTATCACCTTATTACCCTCAGAAGGAATCATAGCTTCTGCATATGCAGCATTGCTGTGTTACATGACTATGGTTATCCTGGCCTACTTCATCGGGAGAATTAAATATCCCATAAATTATCCCGTGATCTCAATGCTGCGTCAAATTGCAATGATCGTTGCACTGATGTACCTCGGTCTTATGTTCAGAAGTACCTCTACATTGCAAAATTTGTCAATGGGTCTTCTGATCATTGCCGTTTATTGCATACTGACCTATATCATGGAGCAAAAAAGAATCCGAACGTATCTCTAAGGAGCACTTGTATTGTCGATCGCAATTCTTTGTCCCCGGTTTGCAAGTTCCCAGGCAACATGGAATATGTGACGCACACGTTGTAGCATTAAATCCAAATCAATCTTGTCCGACGTATCCGTGCTTCTGTGGTAATCAGAGTGAACACCATTAAAGAAAAATATGGATGGAATACCGCGTTTGGCAAAGTTGTAATGATCCGACCGGTAATAGAATCTATTGGGATCTTGTTCGTCATTATACTTGTAATCCAGGACAAGCCCTGAATATTTCTGATTCATTGACTCATTGATATCATGTAATTCCCGGCTGATTCGATCCGATCCTATGACATAAATGTATGGATCGCCTGAATTCTCATATTCTTTTCCCCGTCGTCCTACCATATCGATATTGATATTGGCAATCGTATTTTCCAATTGAAAGACCGGATGCTCTGTATAATATTGAGACCCCAATAATCCTTTTTCCTCTCCGGTAACCAACAAGAACATTACACTTCTTTTTGGACCCTTGTTCAATCTTGCTGCCAGCGAGAACGCTTCAGCAATTTCCAATATGGTCGTGGTACCCGAGGCGTTGTCATCCGCACCGTTAAAGACATCTTTGTTTCTTTTTCCTACGTGATCGTAATGTGCCGTTAATATGAGTAGTTCATCCTTATAATCAGTTCCTTCAATGATTCCCATGACATTTTTGCCTTCAATTACGGATCGTTTGATTTTAGTGTCAAAAGCAAAATCGACTGGGTAATTTGGATAGGCGTTCACCTGGCTTCCGGAAGCAATGCTATTTCTAAGCTGAATCACTTCACTTCTGTAATCTCCCAATATATCCTGTGCTGCAGTTGAAGAAATGAATATCGTGCCCACCATTTCAGACCGCTCACTTGCATTATTGCCAAGTTGTGTAACCCGATTCACAAGTTGACGACGATTGTTATTTACAAGCTCTTTGAAGTTATTGGATATGATAATTAATGCTGCAGCACCTTTTTCTTTCGCCCTTCTGCTTTTGAATCTCCAATCCAGTGACCATTTGCTCAGTTCATCAGATCCTGTAATCCGTGAATCCCCATTCGAATTCATTGGTTCACCATCGAATACGATAAGAACTTTATTTGTCACATCTTCCCCGCGATAATCCGAATATTTTTCGTCATCGATTCCATATCCAAGAAACACTATTTCCCCGGTATGGATATTCACAGAATTGCTCAGATGAGGAAATATGATATAATCCTTTAAATGTTTGTAAGACTGATCATTGATTCGAAGTTCCGTCTTGTCCCAGGAGGAAAACGTAAATGTCACAGGCTGAAAATAGCTGCGATTGTCAACATCTGTCAGCTTCATTTTTGCAAATTGGCCAGCGAGATATCTGGCTGCTTTTTCATTGCCCTCCGTACCTGTCTCTCTGCCTTCAAATTCATCAGATGCCAAATGGAAAACATGTTCTTTCAATTCAGACCTGGCAATGGTGGAAGCAAGTTTGTATGCCCAATCGGTATAATCGACTTGCATGGCATCCCTATCGGGACGTGAAATGCCACTGGCATATTGGGCATTGATGAACTCCGAATATGTGAGCATTAAAAATATGATCAAGTATCGCATCGGGATCGGCATGTATTCTTAACACAGGAAGTTGACCGGTGGCGTAATCTTACCGATTCTGCGCGCGTGACGACCTCCTTCAAATTCGGTATCAAGAAAATTCCGGACAATATTTTTGGCCATATCCAAAGAAATGAATCTGCCCGGCAGGGCGAGAATATTCGCATCGTTGTGTTGTCTGATGAAGGTGGCAATTTCTTCATTCCAGCATAAACCACAGCGTATACCACTGTATTTATTCGCCGTCATTGCTACTCCGTTACCAGTCCCGCAAATCAATATGCCCGTATGAGCCTGTCCTTCAAGAATGGCTGAACACAAAGGATGTACAAAGTCGGGGTAATCTACAGATTCACTACTATGGGGACCAAAATCCTTAACATCTATCTCAAGATCTGACAGAAAATGCTTCAACTCCTCCTTTAATTCAAATCCTGCGTGGTCGCTTCCCAGTGCTATTGTCATATTGTATCTATTAATTTGGTATAGGTGCTGCTCTGAATCTTCCCAGCAAGTTATTAAGTTCTTCAATAAATGCCTGGTCACCAATTGAATTGGCCAGGCTAAACAGGTTGGTTAATGCGTTTTGTCGTTTTGAAATATCATAGGCAAAACTGGACTGTACGATATCGGGGTCGATACTTTCATAGAATTCCAGGAATTCCCTGGTCTCCTGGGCCAAAATTCTCATATGAGGCTTAGCTTTGTCAAACTGCCCGGTTCTCACATATATATTGATAAAAGGCACGACAGTCGCATCATACGGAAAGTTGAAATGGGGGAATGCCTCAAAAAATTTATCAGTAAGGTCAACTGCTTTTTGAGCCTTGCCTTCCATCATTAGAGTTTCCACAGTTCTTGTCAATACCATTCGGTGTGCCTGGATCGCAGCTGCATAAGAATCATTGATAAAGAATTCTTTCTTGTCGAAATTTCCCCATTCAAATTTGTTCATGATATTGTCATAGACCTTTTCCGTATCGACCCGGCCACTTCCATAAATTTGAAGCTTTCGATCACTTGGTGTCAAGATCGGTACAATTCTTAGTGCCAATCCTTCATACTGCATATAGTCATTCATGCCCAGCAATTTGGAATTCTGACATGTAGTTGCAAAGTAAATAGGCCGTTCCCAAATATTGGAACCAATGATATCCAGAACTGCCAAATCATCCTTTGTCATCCATTGCTTGTTGGCCCCAAAAGAAATTCTTATTTCCGGTGCAACAGCTATAGAGTCTGCGGGATTATACATTCCTAACCGTTGAGCTGCTTCGTAATTGGTCGGAATATATAATTCCCTTGAAGGGATATAGGATTCTATTACAAACGAGCTGGTACCGACGGGATGTCTCTCTCCTGCAAATTTCAATACATTCTGTAATGGCAACGGACTGTTGTCTTCGCCCATAAAAGGAAGTTGATTCCTCTTATTTCCCCTGTATGATGCTGCCGGTATGGTGAGCTTCAACGGTGGCGAGTCATTGACCTTACGGCGTAATTTATTGATATACCAGTCAACGGCGATCAGGCTCAGGTTGACAATTCGAACGTCACGTCGTACATCTTCGACTTCCTGAACGTACCAGAGAGGGTAGGTATCGTTATCACCGTAAGTAAATATGATCGCATTTGGCTCCAGTGAATTCAGAAAATTCTTCGCATAATCCCTGGAAGCAAATTGACCGTTCCGGCTGTGATCATCAAAATTCTGGAATCCCATAATGATCGGTGCCAGCAACACGAGGGCTGAAACTCCTGCAATAGCAGGAAGGCCCTTTACCGAAAATCGCTGGCTCACCATGTGCCAGATTGCCGGTATTGCCATACCGATCCACATGCAAAAGGTAAAGAAACTTCCTACCAATACATAGTCGCGTTCCCGGGGTTCGTTTGGTGGTTGATTTGTGTAGGCGATAATGCCCAGCCCTGTAATCAGGAAAAGTGCAAATAACCCGGCGAATTCCTCAGTACGCATTCTTGCATGGAAGAAGAATCCGATGAGACCAAATAAAAGAGGTAAGAAGTAGTAGTTATTACTGGCTTTGTGATTTCGCATGGTAGCGGGCTCCTCATCCATGTTGAACAACTTCATTTCATCGATGAATTTTACCCCGGATTCCCAGTTTCCCTTTGATTTATCCCAGGAGAAAAAACCCTGCTCGCCGTTTTGGCGACCTACAAAATTCCACATGAAGTACCTGACATACATCCAGTTGACCTGGTATTTGAACAGGAAGGCGAAATTAAATGCAAAAGAGGGCTTGGGATCACCATTAAACATCATTTGATACCATTGTCGATAGACAGCGGGTCTTCCCATTTCCGCATGAGCGATCCTGGGGAACAGCATTTTATCCGAACTCCTGTATTGGGGCTTTATTTTTTCATCTACATATTCATATTGAGTAGAGCCATTTTCTTCATAATAGGGAGGGAAATCCACCCGACCTTGTCTTTTTTGACGGTCATAGCTGATGGGTGTTGCCTCAAAATGAGGACCGAATAATAGTGATCGCTCCCCATACTGTTCTCTGTTCAGATAAGGTAACAGACGCGTTGCATCACTCGGAACATTCATGTTTACAGGAGGGTCGGCATTGGCACGAATGACAACGACACCAATAGTAGAATAGCCAATACATATCATGGCAGCGGCCATCGTGGTCAACTGCAACCAGTGCTTGTTTTTCCTCCTGGCATACCTGAAAACGAATGAAAAAACAGCACCCACAATGAGCAATGTTGGAACTATTCCCCATTGATAAGGTGTCCCTACACTATTGACCAGAAATATGTCCATTGACTTCCAGAGTGTAGGCACGCCAACAATGACCAACTGCTGGATCAGGGGTATCGTCGCTGCACCCAAAACGATACTTCCCAAAGCACCAATCCAGCTCTTTTTATTGGATTTTTTGTAATAGACGAATAATGCCATAGCCGGAAATGTCAACAAGCTCAACAAGTGAACACCAATAGAAAGCCCTGCACTGTATGCTGAAAAAACCAACCATTTATCATACTTGTTTTCATTTGGAAGACTGTACCACTTGATGACACCCCAAACAGTCAATGCAGTAAAAAATGTGGACATTGCATATACTTCTCCCTCAACTGCTGAAAACCAGATGGACGATGTAAAAGCTGTAGCAAGACCCGCCACAACACCAGCAAGTGCTGAGATGATCTCGCTATTTTCGCTATTCATCTCGGAGTTTTCAAAAGTCTTTTGAGTCAACAACATGGTCGCATGACCGACCAGGGTAGCTGTGATAGCGCTGAACAAACCAGACATGAGATTTACGGCAAATGCAATGTTCGACGGATCCGCAGAAAACAAGTTCCCTAACCAGGCAAATACCCTTCCTATAATTAAAAACAAAGGTGCCCCGGGGGGGTGGACTACTTGAAGTTTATAAGCACCAAGTATAAATTCCCCACAATCCCATAAGCTTCCGGTTCTTTCTGCAGACATGTAGTACACCACGAAAGAAACCAGAAAGATGAGTATGGAAGCAATCGAAAACTTTCTGTTAAATAAGGACATATGTTATATGATTAACGTAAAAATGAGGCGTGATTCGACGTTTTGGAAGAATTTAAAATGAATCGATTCTAGTTCCATTAAAGAAATAGCTAATATGATAGCTTTGCAAATGTATTAAAAACATATCCTTGGGGGATAATTACCTACAACGATTAGGAATTAGTTATGATTATCTGTTCCGGCTGTATCACCAGTAATAAATACGAATAAAAAATGCCAGGTAGTATGTCAACAGATTGTCTTGTCTGTCAATCCTCCGAACAAAAAGAGGTAATCAGGGTACGTGATCATTTGGTGAGTCAGAAGATCTTTCGGATTAACGAGTGCAGTAAATGTGGATTTCGCTTTATTCATAATCCGCCGTCAGAGCAGGATGCTCATCTATTCTATGAGAGTGAAGATTATATTGAACATTCCGATTCTTCAAAAGGACTGATCAACTGGACCTATCATAAGGCAAGAAAATGGATGCTCAGATACAAACTTCGATTGATCAGGTCTTTGGACAGAGGTAATCGCATTCTGGATTTTGGAACGGGTACCGGGTATTTTCTCAACTATATGCAATCCAAAAGATATGAGGGATTAGGAATTGAAATCAGTGAGCAGGCAAGGGAATTTGGGCGGGAGACATTCGGTCTGGATATCAGGCCTCCCGACCGGATTTATAAGCAGGGCTTTCCTTCTGAATTTGACTATATAACCTTCTGGCATGTCCTGGAACATGTATATCATCCTGGGGCAATCATTGAACAGATGCATCGGCTTTTGGCAGCAAATGGCGTATTGATCATAGCCCTGCCCAATTTTCGATGTATGGACCAAAGCTATTACAAAGAATTCTGGGCCGGTTATGATGTGCCTCGGCATCTATGGCATTGGGACAGGTCCACATTTGAGACCTTTATGAACAATCATAAGTTCGAATTGATCAAGACTAAAATGTTACCACTCGATCCTTTTTACAATTGTCTGATCAGCGAGTCTTACCGCAAAAAGAAATGGGCACATATTTTGATTCCGTTCATAGGAACCGCATCTTTATTGCGAGGATGGATTCGAAATGAAAAGGCCAGTTCCATCGTCTATTTTTTTGGAAAGAAGTAGACCCAATGTTTAAAATACTTTCAATAGCTGTCTTGCTCTACATTTTATACAAACTGACATTTCCAGCAAAATCAATTGGAAGCTCAACAAAAGATCAGATCAAAGGTCAGCAAGGAGACGATACGATTGATATAGATTATGAAGAAGTGGACTGAGAGGTTTGCTTCAAGTGACTTGCTGCTCTTTGAAAATGATGAGCTCATTATTGTGAATAAACCACCGGGAATAAGTTCACAAAAAGATCCGACTACGGGTCTCAGTATCCTTGAATGGATGCAATCAATCAGACCAGGCACCTTACACCTCCACAGCAGACTTGACAAACCTGTAAGTGGCATTTTGATCCTTTGTAAATCAACAGGGACAATTCCTTCAACAGTGAAGAAATATTTGGCACTCGTTCCGCAGAAAATTCCGGATACCGGGCGATTAGATAATTTTATTCGCAGAGATGGCCGGAGACATAAGGCCATTATCAGTGATCATCCCGGGCCGGATTACAAAGACTGTCATCTCAGCTACAAGGTGATCAGGCGTCTTGACCGATACGCCTTGATCGAGATTATCCCTGAAACCGGAAGATTCCACCAGATCAGGGCACAATTGGTAAAAATGGGATGGCCTATCCGAGGTGATGTCAAATACGGAGCCAGGAGAAGAAATAGGGATAGAAGTATAGATCTACACGCTCACTTTTTGAATATTGGATCCGGGGTATCTGACATATTTGCCCTTCCCCTGGGACGTGAAAATATTTGGAATGAAATCTGGACAGAGGAATTGTTGAATGAATTGATGAACTGATCAAGAGGTATGAGGATATTAATTTATGTCGTCGCATTCGAGGCTGAAAATCATATTATTCAGACCCTTCAGAGAATTCCTGACAAATGGCTTCGTACAATCGATTATGAAATATTGATCAGTGACGATGCTTCAAAAGATAATACCAAAAGCCTGTGTTACGAATACCAAAAAAACCATAGTCACTTGAATATTTCCATTCAATCCAACCCTGTGAATCTTGGATACGGGGGCAATCAGAAATTAGGTTACAAGTATGCACGTGAGGGAGGATTTGATGTCGTAGTATTGATTCACGGAGACGGTCAATATGCTCCGGAATACCTTGGTCAAATGACGACCCCCATCACAGAGGAGAGGGCAGATGTAGTGCTCGGGTCAAGAATGATCAATAAATTAAAGGCGCTCAAAGGAAATATGCCTTTGTATAAATGGCTTGGCAATCAAGTTCTTTCTACAATTCAAAACACACTTCTCAGAACAAGTTTGTCTGAGTTTCATACGGGATATAGAGCTTTCAGCGTAGAAAGCCTGGCTATGATTCCCCTGGAAGAAAATTCCGACTACTTTGATTTTGACACTGAGATCATCATTCAGTTAATTGATCGGGGAGCGAAATTTGAAGAAGTCAGTATTCCAACATTTTATGGTGACGAGATCTCTTATGTCAATGGAATTAAGTATGCTTACCTCATCCTGAGCACAACTATAAAATCCAGACTTTGCCGACTGGGTTGGGTGAGGGATGCCCGATTTCCACAAAATGCAAAGAAGCTGGTTTAACGAAGGATCGTTTCAAGGATGATTAATAAGTACTTTTGCGAAAAATTTTCTCTTCCAAATGAGTGATGGACAGAAATTTACAGATGTAAATACTTATGGAGAGTTTGGGCTCATTGATCACCTGACAAATTCCTTTACCAATTTACATGAAAACACCATTAAAGGAGTCGGAGATGATGCCGCCGTGATCAAAAATGTCAAGGACTATACTGTTCTTACGACTGATATGTTAGTGGAGGGAATTCACTTTGATTTGATGTATTCCCCATTGAAACACCTGGGATACAAGGCTGTTGTGGTCAACCTGTCAGACGTGTATGCTATGAATGTCAGACCCAGTCATATCACTGTTTCCATCGCCCTGTCGAGTAAGTACAGTGTAGAAGCACTCGAAGAATTATACGATGGAATTCAGGCTGCCTGTTCGATGTACAAGGTGGATCTCGTAGGGGGGGATACCACTTCAAGCCCCAGGGGAATGGCCATAAGTGTCACCGCTCTGGGTACAACCCAAAACTTTGAGTCCATTACGTTCAGAAGTGGCGCTAGGAAAGGTGATATCATTTGCGTCACCGGTAATCTGGGAGCCTCGTATCTGGGTTTGCAATTATTGGAGAGAGAAAAACAATTATATCTGTCTGACCCGAATATTCAGCCGGAACTTGATCAACATTCTTATCTTCTCGAGAGACAGCTCAAACCCGAAGCGAACAAAAGAGCAATCGACTACTTTGAAAAAGTGAATCTCGTTCCGACTTCGATGATCGACTTATCTGATGGGTTGAGTTCTGATCTTTTACACATCTGTAAACGTTCTGAAGTGGGTGCTTATATAGAGGAAGGCAAGATTCCCATGATGGAAGAAGTCAAAAAAGTAGCGCTGGAATTCAATATGGATCCGATATCCTGTGCCTTGAATGGAGGGGAAGACTATGAGCTTTTGTTTACTATCGATCAATCGAAAATTGAAAAAATCAGGTTTATGCCGGACATGCACATCATTGGTGAGATCGTTGATGCCAGTGATGGCACTACCTTGCATACCACGGGAGGAAATATCCATCGCTTGACTGCCCAGGGATGGCATCACTTTTAATCCTCTTCCGGAGGAAAGCAAAGTGAACGGAATGATTCATTCTGACAGCACTTAAAATCTTGCAGAAGTTGGTCCTGATCAGATGAACAATTTGACTTTCTGACAGACTAATTCTCGCGAACTTTTAGTTTTGTAACTCATATAATAATTCTATGCCAGAATCTGGAGATGGTTTGCTTTGGGACAGACTCCGAAGTGGAGAAAAATCAGCATTGAAATTGATTTACGAACAGCAATTTGATTATCTGTTCAACTATGGAAGAAGGATTTTTCAGAACACAGAACTTGTCGAAGATTGTATCCATGATCTCTTCGTTGAAATCTGGCAAAGACACGATTCTTTAGGTGCTACGGATTCGATCAGAAAATATCTTGCTGCATCATTGAGAAGAAAGGTGATCAGCATTTTAAAAAAAGAGCAAAAGATCCAGTCATCAGACTCGATGGAACAAATGCCTTTTGAATTAGAGCTTTCCATCGAGGATTGCATCATGAATGCAGAGTTGAGCCAGGAGCAGTCCCAGAAATTGAAAATGGCATTTGCCAAGCTGACCGACAAGCAAAAAGAGATCCTCTACCTGAGGTTTTATCAGGGACTTGAATACGAGCAAATTTCTGACATTCTCGATGTGAAATATCAATCCCTGAGAAATGCAGTCAGCCGGGCAATCAAGAACTTACGAGGTGATTTTATATTGGTTATTATCGCCTTCAGTCAAAGTGTACTGTTAACCTCCGATACTTACTAACGCCGTGATTGGCAACGATCGAATTCACTTTAATCAGCTAGATTCTACCAATGAGGAGGCCAGGCGCATGGTTGAATCCGGCAAAGGAATTCACGGAACTGTAATTACCGCAAATTATCAGACCCAGGGAAAAGGCCAGTTCGGCAGAACATGGGATAGTCGACTCAATCAGAATCTCTTAATGACTGTCATCATATGTCCCCGCTTCTTGCCAATTGACAGGCAGTTTGATTTGAACATAACAGCGAGTATTGCTGTGGCGAGAATTATTTCGAAATATTGCGAAGAGGTAAAAATAAAATGGCCAAATGATATCTATATCGGGAAAAATAAAGTTGCGGGCATATTAATCCAGAATTTTGTCCAGTCGATGAGGATCAAACATTCTGTCATAGGTATGGGCATAAACATTCACCAAAAAGAATGGGATGCCAATATTCCCAATCCCACCTCTATTTCACTGAATTGTATTCAGGCACCTGGTGTTGAACAATTACTGGATGAGATCTGTATAAGTATGAACGACGTGTATTTGAGACTCAAAAGCGAGGATAAAAAACTGAAGTCCGAATATGAGAATTTATTATACCTCAAGGATGAAGCGGGCTCTTTCATAATAGGAGAACAGATAATCAAAGGAAGAATTCTCGGAATTGATGAGGAGGGAAAGCTTTTGATTCACGATCATGAGAGCGTTAGAGCCTGTCGCCACGGAGAGATCAAATTTATAATCTAAAACAACACTCATGAAGGCAGCCATTTTGACCATTGGTGATGAGATCTTGAATGGCCAAACCCTTGACACCAATTCTGCCTGGCTTGGGAGAAAGTTGCATGAAATAGGAATTTCGGTGGAGATGCGACTTTCAGTGGGAGATACCCACGAAGAGATCATCAATGGTTTTGATCAATTATTTGTGAAAGTTCCTGTGGTGATTTCCACAGGTGGGTTGGGGCCAACAAAGGATGATGTGACTAAAAAAGCGATCGTGGAATACTTTAAGGATAAGATGGTTTTTAACCAGCAAGTTTATGATCGAATCGTAGATTATTTTGAAAAGACGGGAAGAAAGCCCACCAAGGCACACAAGGCTCAGAGCAATATGCCTCAGAAAGCTGTTCTGATCAATAATAATCATGGGACTGCCCCTGGAATGTGGCTCCAGGATGACAAGAGTATCCTGCTTAGTCTTCCTGGCGTTCCGGTAGAGATGAAAGGAATCATGATTGACGGCGGTCTGACAAAATTAGAAGCATTGAATTCTTCTCAAAAGATCCACTTCCGTGTGATTCAAACTGTTGACTTGGGAGAAACTCGTATAGCTGAACAAATTGAAGATATCCTTGAAGAATTTCCACCCGAGATCCAAATTGCCTATTTACCGGGTTTGGGAGCTGTCAAATTGCGATTAACCGGAAAAGGGGAGGACGATGACTATCTGAAGAGCCAGCTCGAAATATTCAACAACCGCATTGCGGAAAGGCTTGGGGAAGTAGTTTTTGGCTATGGAGAGATCAAGTTGGAAGAGGTAATTGGTCAAATTGCGATTGAAAAAGGTCTTACAATTGGCACGGCTGAAAGTTGCACAGGCGGTGCAATCGCCAGCCGGATCACTTCTGTTCCAGGTTCTTCAGCATATTTTGAAGGATCTGTAGTTTCCTATTCCAACGATATCAAATCCGAAATTCTCGGTGTCGATAAGTACACACTTGAGTCAAAAGGGGCTGTAAGTAAGGAGACTGTGGAACAGATGGTACAGGGCCTGATCAGGACGTTGTCTGTAGATGTGGCTGTAGCCGTCTCAGGTATTGCCGGACCTAACGGAGGAACTCCCGATAAACCCGTGGGAACTGTCTGGATGGCAGTAGGAAACAAGCAGAGAATCGTTTTCAAAGTTGTCCATCTTGCAAAAAATCGAAATTTAAACATTCAGTATAGCGTGATCAAGGCTCTTGATATGTTGAGACTCTTTATGCTCGATACGAATCCGGCTAATGAAAAGTCCAATGAATAATTTGACAAAACCTTCATGGTTTATGAGTCTGTTCTAACTTTGTGGTTTAAAATTTAAAAGAGAAATATGGCGATAGTGGAGTTAGTAATGCCCCGGATGGGCGAAAGCATTATTGAAGCTACTATCATTGAGTGGACTAAGAAGGAAGGAGAATTTGTGGAGATTGATGAAACGGTACTTGAGGTGGCTACGGATAAAATCGATTCTGAAGTACCATCCCCTGTGAGTGGAAAGATTAAAAAAATACTTTTTCAAAAAGATGATGTTGTTGCAGTTGATAAGGTAATCGCCCTGATTGAAACAGACTCCGAAGATCCTCAGCCGGAATCACCAATCATCAAAGAAGAGGAAAGTAAGCCAGCGCAACAAGATGTCATCGAACAACCCAGTCGTGCAATCATGGATACAAAACCTGACCCAACACCGGCTCAGGCGAAATTTTCCAAGACCATTGGAATTCAAAAGATACCCAGTACCATCGGTGATAAATTCTACAGTCCTCTGGTGAGAAATATAGCCCGCGCAGAAGGCTTAAGTCTTGAAGAACTTCAAAATGTTGAAGGCACTGGTGCCGAAGGAAGAGTGACAAAATTTGATTTGCTCAATTATCTCGAACAACGAAAGTTTAGGTCTGTCCGGCCGGCAGTGGCTCAACCGGACCGGGAAAGGACAAGCGTTTCAATGCCTTCTGAGAAAGAGTTTGAATCCCATTCGGCCCGGCATGTACCAAATGAGATCAACACAATAGTTGAAAAACCAGGTTTTTCCTCTGTTGGAGATGAAATCATAGAGCTGAGTCGCATGCGCCAGATCATCGCACAGCATATGACCCAATCATTAGCCACTTCCGCTCATGTCACTTCATTTGTAGAAGCCGATGCAACAAGATTGGTGAATTGGAGAAACCGAATGAAAGAAAGTTTTCAAAGAAAATATGGAGAAAAACTCACTTTTTCGCCACTCTTTGTCGAAGCCGTTCTTCAGGCCCTGCGCGACTATCCAAGACTCAATGCATCCATTGTGGACAATCATCTGGTCATTAAAAAAGATCTGAATATTGGTGTGGCTACTGCAATGGATAATGGCAATCTGATTGTACCTGTGATCAAAGACGCAGGTCAGATGAATTTACTCGGATTGACCAAACATTTCAACGATATTACAACGCGTGCAAGGAAGAATCAACTTCGGCCTGAAGAGATTTCCGGGGGAACATTTACCATCAGTAATATAGGGACGTTTGGAAACATAATGGGTACCCCAATTATCAATCAACCTGAATTGGCCGTTCTCGCCCTCGGAGCAATTAAAAAGAAACCGATCATTCAAGAAACATCCGAAGGAGATATTATAGCAATTCGTCATATGATGTTCTTATCTTTATCGTTTGATCATAGAGTCATCGATGGATATAAAGGTGGCACATTTCTGAACCGAATTGCATATTATATTGAGAATTTTGATTCAAACCGGCCTATCTGAGACACCCAAACTCTTCATTACATTCCTGACATTTGTTGTTTTTTTTTCTGGCCTTTCCGCCCAAAATGACCCGCTTAAATCTGCAAATTTGGCTTTTCAGGAAGATAAGTTCAGAGAGGCACTCATTTACTTTAACAGGATTGAACAGATAAAAAACAGTGGTCCATTGCTCTTTAAAAGAGGTGTCTGCTACTATGAAATCAACAGGCTCGATCTTGCTCTTGAAGACTTTAGAAAAGCATGGGAATTCGGATATGAACATCCTGAAATTGATTTCTATAATGGACTAATCCTTCACCATAAAGGTGATTTTGCCGGGGCTGCCAGATTTTATAAACTCTACCTGAAGGAGCTTAAAGAAGATGACATTGACAGGCTAAGAGTGATCAAACTGATCAAACAATGTGGCCGCGCCATTGATCTTTCTTTTAATCGTCCTATCGCTATAGTGGAGCAGTTGCCGCCTTCTATAAATTCAGCCTTCGATGAAATTGGATTGATAGAGAGCCCTTCCGTAGAAGACAGGTATTACTTCACATCGAACAAACCCAATCTGTCTTCGTCAATGGAAGCCAGCGATTTTGATGTTTATTTCATTTCTCAAGAACTTGGCAAATGGGAAGAGGAACCCTCCAGGATGCGCTATACAATTAATCAAAGAGATCACGACATTCTTCTGGGCTTCACACCCAATGCCGATGGTTTGTATTTCTTCCGTGGGAAGGAATATTCTGCAGCAATCTTTGAAAACAGGGGCAGTGGTGATCACTCAAGGACATCACCAATCAGTATCGAAGCAGATATTACGCTTGTCAATGGCGATGCATTTTTTTATAATGATCAAGTTGTCATTTTCTCACTAAAGGAAAACATGGGATACGGCGGATATGATTTATATGCTTCCGTAAAACAGAATGGCAAGTGGTCCAAGCCCAAGAATTTAGGACCACATATCAATAGTCCATTTGATGAAGTCAGTCCTTATCTCAGTGCGGATGGTTCGGAAATATTTTTCAGTTCAAACCGGGAAGCGAGCATTGGAGGGTATGACATTTATACCAGCATTTACTTGTATGAGGCCGACAGATGGGACACCCCTGAAAATCTGGGAATTCCGATTAATTCCCCGGGAGACGAGCGATACTTCAGCCTTTCCTATGATGGCTTAAAAGCATTTTTTTCCTCCAATCGCAAAAATTCAAACGGAGGAATGGACATATATATGGCTAGATTCAAAGAGGCGAGGGGTACGTTCGAATACTCGGCAGACGAGCTTGCATTCATCGATTATAAATTACCGATTGCTGATCCGGGAACAGAAAAAATCACCTTGGAATCCGCTCAGGAAATATCTGAAGAAATAACCGAGACCGAGAGCAAACCATTCGTCCCCGATAAGGTATCTGAGCCAGTGTCATTCACGTATGAGCCGATCTATTTCACCTCGAGTAACGAATTGATCAACAAATCCAATGAATCACAAATCATCTCCATTATTGATTGGATGAAGGAGCATACAGGACTCCATGTTGAATTTGTCTGCCATTCAAACGAAGAAGGAATTGTCGAATACCAATTGTATTCTTCTTTGAAGACTGCAGAACGCCTCGAACAATTCTTTAAACAAAGGGGTATTGATGACGACCGAATCAAAATCGTAGGATTGGGAAGTAGTTATCCGATCGCGAAACTTCCCGATAACGGAGGAGACTACAAATATTCCGAATCTTATAATTCCAGAATTGAAATTCGATTCAGGAATTATGATCATAAATTGATGAAAATGCAAAGACTAAGTCCCGCTATTCCACAGTTTGCAAGGGACATCAAGTATGAACTGTTCACAACATTTGTAGAGGATGCAATAACATATAAAATCCAAATCGCCATGGTCAACCAAATGTACAGGGGAATCCCCCTCGATCAATTCAATGATACTGCGATTGAGGAAGTCGAAGAGACCGGTCTGTACTCATACACGATAGGTCTGTATGATTCTTATATCGAAGCACTCAAGGTCAAAAGAGATATGGATCGGATGGGAATAACCGATGCACAGGTCATCGCTTATTATGACGGAGAAAGGTTGGAAGAGGATCGGTATTCCTACTTCGTAAATGACTTTCCGGACTTAAAGAATCTCATGAACTACGGACAGTAGAATGTGCTATAACTTATCAAAGATTGAATCCAGATCAATTGACAAACTTATATGATTCACGCCACCAGCAAGATGATACCTTCCTACACCATAGTCAAACGTCACTTTACGGAGTTTAAATCCGACACCAAAACTGAAACCGCTTAAACTCCTATAGCCGGATACAGTCAGTTCCTTATTGCGCAAGTGATTGTATCCGAGTCTGATGCGGAACAACTCATTCTTTCCAATTAAGAACTCACCACCAAATGCAAGGTGTCTGAAAAAATTATCGACTTCTTTGGAAAATGAAGAATTGGAATCGGGATTCTGACCAAAAAAAACGGGATCGCGGTTCTCTTCGGTGAGTGTTTTCAGATTCCAGCGATTCAGATGATGAGCAGTTACATAGAATTTGAATGGCACATGTTGCAGTCGCTTGGAATATCCCAGAAGTATCTCAAAAGGAAAGGTTTCGTTTTCTTCAGAGTAGGATGAAATTTGACCTCCTATGTTTCTGAATACAAGCGCCCAATTGTAATTTTTTTCATCATTCGTATAATGAAAACCGATATCTCCACCAACTCCGGAAGACCGGTATGTATCAAAATGGGATGATGCATACTTCAGATTTATTCCCAGACGTAATCTATCATCCAGCAGCTTACTGGCTCCTACAGTGATTGCCGTTTCCGATCCCTTGAATTGCCCTGTCTGATTGCCAAATCTGTCGGCGCGATTAAAACTGCCGTAGTTTACATAATTAATGCCCAGCATCATCGAGGTGCTGCTTGGAGAAAAAGGCAAACCATATGCAATAAATCCATGAGATATGTCTGCGAGGTGAAAGTTGTGGTTCAATGATAACAGATGGATTGTTGATTCATTAATGAGCGCTGGATTTTGAAAAGCATTTGATATATCCTCATCGGCACCGGCTATCGTATATCCACCAAGGCTTGTCGTAGTCGCAGATTGAGCCAGATTGAGAAAGTCGTAGCTATCGAGTCCACCGATCTGGCAGTAAGCTATATCAAAAAGATGAACAAGCAAATAACCTGTTATCGCTATGTACCTGATCGCTGATCGCATGTCTTAAGAATCAGAATCTTCATTCAATACCCATATGGTATGGCAACGCGCTATACTATCACACATGAGTCTACGAATCAAAGTTCCACTGGAATCGTATTTCAGCAATTCTCCGAATTCATATTCACCATTTAAATAATGACCCTTCCATGCCAAATTTCCGTTTGGGAAGTATTCTACAAAAGGGCCATTTTCTTCATTATTTGAAAAGGTGACAGTTTCTTTCAGGGTGCCATCTTCATAATATCCCGAGAGGATCCCTTTTAATTCACCACTGCTGTAGGGCACCTTCCTTTTGATGTTGCCTGATGGATAGAAGACTTTCAATGTGTCACTCAAAACTCCATCGTGATAGTATTCCATGATTTCCGGACTGCCATTTTGATAGTATAGCACTCTCTCACCATTCAATTTGCCATCCAGATAATTGGATTGCTCAAACAATATTTCACCATCATCATAGTATACCTTCAATTCTCCCTGAACAAGAGAATCAGAATCGATGAAGTATTGTTTATAAAGAATGCCGGAAGGTGTGAATTCATTGATTTCTTTCAGACCTTGGCCACATCCGGTAAGGACGATTATAATCAGACCAATTACAGACTGTACATAATTCACGATAGGAGCACTTCAGACCTTAGTAAAACTAAAAAGGGACAACAGATGTTATCCCTTCTTTTATTTCTTTGAATCACAACATTAATAGAAAATTGCCCTGTTATCCTTGATTTCATGATGTTCTTTCAATGCTTCCCGCAAAGCCAAACGCATACCGGATCTCTTCGTTCCGGCCATCGTTCTTTTGATAAGACTAATATTGGAAGCCTGTTCGGGAATGTTTTTATTCAATGTCTGAACGACAAAAATTCCACTACTTCCTTTCAGAGGTTGAGATACGTCACCAATGCCCTGTCCAAATGCAGTACCAACTACCTTGGGTTCATTGCCCAGACCAGCTACAAACGTATTGAGTAAATTTAAATTGGTCAATGTATCAACGCTTACTCCGTAGTCCCCGGCAATACTAGTCAAGTCTGTCCCTGATATTTCATTCAAAGCTTTTTCGGCTTTAAGATTATTTAAGACGGCAAATTCAACTTGTGATCTGACCATTTCCGGTAATGGAAGTCCGGGTTCATTGATTTCTTTCAACCCAACGATGACATATTTGTTGGTGAAATAAATAATTGGATCTGTATACTCATAGACCGTTTGGGACACATCTCCAATATTCCGGTCACCGTCAAATGCCCATTTAACGATGTCCCGGGATGCTGATCCATCGCCAAGCACAGGGATGGAGTACGCATTGATGTCAAGATTCGGGCTTGTTGTTACAGTGATATCGGAATTGCTTTCAGCAGCCTGTTTTAATTCGTTGAGATATGGATACGAGCTGATCAAATCGAGCATGACATCATAGCCCACGGACTGGGTTTCTTTCCCGGGAATAATATTCGTGTTCACAACGGCGATCTTATAACTTGGGTTTCTGTCCTTGAAGAGTTGATCTTCTATGTACACCAAATGAACACCGAATTGGGTCCTGACCTTGTACAAATTTCCTTCTTGTCCGTCTATAAAGCAAATATCGTTAAAGGATTTTACCATTCTTCCCTGTGCAAAGTATCCAAGGTCACCGCCTTCAATATTATTGGAAAGGTCGTCACTAAACTGCTCGGCTAATTCTGCAAATTTGGACCTGTCCCGGGAAAGTACATTCTCCAGGCTGTCAATGATCCGATTAGCTTCCTGAAGTTGTTGTTCATTGCCCGGATTTACATTTCTCAAAATATGCCTTGCTCTTACAGAGTCAGGAAGTATTCTTTTGTCCACCAGTTTGATCCCCTGGTATGAGTTTCCTAATATGTATGGACCGTAGACTTCACCGACTTCATAGTCGGGTAATTTGTCAGTATAGAATTCATCTAATTGCTCTGCTTTTAGATACAATGGAGTCAGGAATCCATTATTTGCAATGGCAAAACTTGAATCATCTGGAGTCGTTTTAAAGGTTGCAATTAACGCCTCGCTTTGAGTAAGAAGATCGATAGAGTCCTCTCCGGTTGGAATCACTTCGAGTGTGAAGTATTCTATTTTCCGGTTTTCTTCTTCTAATTCGTAATCAGCTTTATTCTCTTGCAGGTAATTGCGGATGTCCTGGTCTGTAACACTTATATCACTTGCAGGAATGTTGTCGAAGGGAATCTTGACTACCGCTATATCCACCGTACCACTCTCATCTTTAAATCCTCTTTCTGCCATCCAATTCGGTGTGTATACCGCTTTTTCTGCAAGACTGCTCAATTTGGTTTCTAATTGTTCTTTTTTGATTTGTTTTTGTTGCTCGGACCAGAATTGTTGTAACTGGGGATTAATCGGACCTCCTGACTCCAGTTGATTCTTGATTTGCTGCAATTGATTCACGTCCAATTGACCGCTTGCATTGGTAAAATTTTGCCTGATGATAGGGCTCAAATTTGTGCCAAACTGTAAATCATCAAGTTCGTCTTCCCCAATACTCATTCCTAACTTGGAGGCTTCCTTCGCGACTATCTTATCTTCTATCATGAAATTCCAAAGGACTTCTCTACCGGCATTCGGATTCTGGACATTGCTGAACAATGCCTGGTATGCTCTTTCGAAATCCATCTGTTTGATTTTCTCACCAGCAACAACTCCTACGGCAGCATTGGCCGTATTTCCGCCAAAACCACCTGGTCCCGAGGCATCCATAAGAATAAAAGCTGCAGTTGCCAAGGCAATAAGTACAAAGACAAACCACATGTTATTTCTGATCTTTCCTATTAAGGCCATAGTATTGAGTTAAGTCTTAACCAAAGATTTTTGAAAAGAGGCGCAAAGGTAGCATCTTTCATTCCTTTTATCAAATGTTAGTCGGATGCCAAATGATCCCGGTAAATGACCTCCATTTGATCATAAAATTCCTGGCCGTACTTTCTGACAATTGCCTCTTTTAAAAATCTGAAAACGGGCATTTGATACTTTTCACCCAAGGTACAGGCGGCGCTGCAGATATCCCATCGGTCATAATTGAGTGCCTCAAATCCTGTTTCGTTGTTCACATGGATTCTCATTGGATAGAGATGACATGAAATGGGCTTTCTGAACGTTGTCTTTTTGTCTTCGAATGCCTTTTCAAAAGCACATTGGGCAACACCGAGTTTATCCCTGATCAAAAATGCACATGCTCCGTCCTCGTGGAGTGGGGTAACGTTATCCCCGAATAACCCACTGAAGGGTGCGACTCCTTCCCGCCTTATTTTATGGACAGATTCCTCGGAGAGATAAGAAAATATGATCGGCAAGATAGATTCGATGATCTGAATTTCTTCGCTTTTTACAGGTGCGCCGAAATCTCCTTCCCAGCAACAAGCACCTTTACACTTATTCAAATCACAAATGAATTTTACAGTGAACAAATCTCTGCTGACAACCTTATTTTCTATAACAACCATCAGTCAATCTTGAAACGGAAAATGATAAATAATTTTATGAATTGGAAGTATAATTACACGTACTTTCGCATAACTAATCCTTATGCATAAAAACCCCTGTTTTTCTCATGGACATATTAAAAGAAAAATTCAAAAATAAGGCACTAAACATTTTCAAGGAATATCGCCAGATTCTCAAGGAATTTGGCGATAAAAAAGTCGACGAAGTAAAGTTAGCTCAGGTATTCGGAGGTATGCGAGGAGTGAAAAGCATGATCTGGGAAACCTCTCATTTAGACCCGATTGAAGGCATTAGGTTTCGCGGACATTCTATTCCCGAACTTCAAAAGGTTTTACCTAAGCGTGAAGGAGATGATCAACCTCTTCCGGAAGGTCTGTTTTGGTTGATGCTGGTCGATGAAATTCCCAGTCATGAAGAAGTTAATTGGTTGAGTGACGAATGGGAAAAAAGGGCAAATATACCCGATCATACAATAGCAGTATTGGATGCACTCCCCGATCATACTCATCCTATGTCGCAACTTTCTGCAGCTGTTGTGTCAATGGAAAGTGAGAGTGTCTTTTCGGGAAGATATGCCGAGGGAATGAGTAAGACCGATTATTGGGACGCAACTTATGAAGACACTATGAATCTTATAGCAAAGTTGCCCCGCGTCGCTGCTTACATCTATCGTAAGATGTATCATGACAATGATCATATTTCTCCGGATCATTCGCTTGATTGGGCAGGGAATTTCGCTCATATGCTTGGATTTAGAGATGATCAATTCAAGAGCCTGATGAGACTATATCTTACGATCCATGCAGATCACGAAGGTGGCAATGCTTCGGCACATACGACTCACCTCGTTGGTTCGACTTTGAGTAGTGCATACATGTCATTTGCCGGAGGTATGAACTCCCTGGCTGGACCACTCCACGGCCTTGCTAACCAGGAAGTGATCAAATTTATTTTTGAAATGATAGAAGAATTAGGCACGGATGATCCAAGTTCCGAGCAAATAGCACAATTTGTTCGAAAGACCCTGGACGAGGGTAAGGTGATTCCCGGGTATGGGCATGCTGTTTTGAGACAGCCGGATCCCAGGTTTACCGCACAGAGGATCTTTGCTGAAAAATATCTGAAAGACAGCAATATCGTCAACGTCGTATGGAAGTTGTTTGAAGTGGTACCTCCGATTCTCAAGAGTTTGGGTAAGGTCAAAAACCCCTGGCCGAATGTAGATGCCCACAGTGGAGCCATATTGGTTCATTACGGATTAAAAGAATATAGTTATTATACGGTTCTTTTTGGAGTGTCACGGGCATTGGGGGTCTTGTCTGCCCTATGCTGGTCACGGGCATTGGGATTTCCATTGGAGCGTCCCAAGTCCGTAACGCTGCAATGGGTTAGAGAATTTGTAAAATCTTAATAATCGTAAAGAATGGCAAGTCCTGATCACTTAAAATACACTAAGGAACACGAATGGATTTCTGTTCAAGACAATATTGCTACAATTGGCATCACGGATTTTGCCCAGGAAGAATTGGGTGAAATTGTCTATGTTGAAATTGAAACTGTCGGAGAAGAAGTTGGTCGAGATGAAGTTTTTGGTACCGTGGAAGCAGTAAAGACAACGTCCGATTTATTCATGCCCATTTCAGGGAAGGTAATCGAGTTCAATAAACTACTGGATGAAAATGAAGATGATAATCCCGGCCTGATCAATGAAGATCCTTATGGTGAAGGCTGGATCATTAAAGCAGAAATATCCGATCTTTCACAATTAGATGACTTGATGACTTCAGAGGAATATGAAGCACTCATTTCATAGTTTTTCTTTTGATATACACCAATTTGACTCAAAGCTGCATCTAACTAAGTGATAAAGAAGCGAGGCAGCAGAAAGTACACAATTGGCGCTTTGATATGGGGAGTCCTGGTATTAGTTGCAACACTTGTGCCAGGACGAGATCCCGAAACCATGGATACCGCCAGGAAGTATGGAATTGACAAAATTGGTCACTTCATTTTATTTGCTGTTCTCACTTTTCTCGTCATAAAGATGTATGAAGAAAGGTCGCTCAAAGTCAACTTTTGGATGACGAGCTTTGCATTGATAACCTTAGGCGTATTAACTGAGCTTGCACAGAATCACATTGCTAACAGGGTCATGGATACATATGATTTGGCAGCAAATATTCTCGGCATTGTTGTCATCGTATTCCTTGTAAAAAGAAAATGACAAAATGAATATCCTGTTAAAGAATTTGCTTCTCTCGATTATCACGATATTCCTACTTATCGCATGCACGAACCAAGATGTAACCAATGAGAAAAGCGAAAGCCAATCAAAAGCAAAAACTGAAGAACCTGTATCCTCAAAAAAGATGAATGAGGCTTATGATAAAGCAATGAAAATTGTAGATCAGATGCCATTATTTGCCGGATGCGAAGATTGGGACTGTTCCAACATGCAGTTGATTCAATACATTCAGGAAAATTTGAAGTATCCGAAAGAGGCCAAAGAGGCAAAAATTGAAGGAAAGGTATTTGTGCAGTTTATTGTAGAGACCGATGGATCTGTGTCAAATATTCATATTGCAAAAGATATTGGGGCGGGTCTTGGAAATGCTGCCGCTGAATTGGTCGCAGGTATGAATGATCTAACGGTGAAATGGACTCCCGGCAAGAATGAAGGTAAAGACGTGCCGGTGGTATTGACCTTACCTGTATCGTATATTTTGTAAAAATGATTAAAGAATCATTTTCATGAGATAAGGCTAAGTGATGCAAAGATTAAGACTGAGTCATTTGACCTTTAAACAGAATATTGCTAATATTATGCTCGCACACATTTGTGAGCGATTTTTTAACATCGAAAACAAACTAAGGTATGGATATCGCATTAACAGGATCACTGGTTGGCTTAGGTTTTATAGCCCTGATTGTCCTTATTCTGGCCGTAATTTTTGTTTTAAGAAGTATGTTTTCCCCCAAGGATGGACTGACAGAGAAGTATAGTGAAACATCCTTTACTTCTCCTCTTAAAGCAAGAGTTAAATATCCGGATGTCGATATCTTCAAACACCGAGGGACATTGATTGGCTTGGGTCTGGCGGCTGCATTAAGTATGACCGTTATGAGTTTTAGCTGGACAACTTATGAAAAAGTAATTGATGTCTCTCAGTTCAGTCTCGAAGTGGATGAAGAAATTGAAATTGAACCCCCTCGAACCGCTGAACCTCCGCCTCCGCCTCCCCCTCCCCCGCCTCCGGTAATTGAAGAAGTGCCCGAGGAAGAAATCGAGGAAGAGGAACAACCGGAGTTTGAAGATCAGACAATTGATGAAGAAACAGTATTCGAGGAGCCGCCACCACCACCAAAAGAGGAAGCACCACCACCACCACCACCTCCTCCACCACCACCAGAACCAGAAGTGGATGAAATTTTTAAAGTGGTTGAGCAAATGCCATTATTCGGCGGGTGTAGCGATAAGGCTTGTTCTGATCAAGCATTGATTAAGTACATCCAGGGTAATATTAAGTATCCGGCAATTGCAAGAGAGAATGGTGTGGAAGGAAGGGTATTTATTCGATTTGTTGTTGAGAAGGACGGAAAGGTTACAGATGCGCAAATTGTTAGGGATATCGGCGCAGGATGTGGAGAAGCTGCTCTTAAGGTAATCCAGGGTATGAACAATCTGGCGCAAGGTTGGACACCTGGTAAACAAAGAGGAAAACCTGTCCGGGTCTTGTATACTTTGCCAGCAACTTTTAAACTGGAAGGGTAGATCGTTTTCTTCCGTTAGAATAAAATAAAAAGGCTTGTTCTCAGAGAACAAGCCTTTTTTCATTGAATGCAGTCCAATTGCCTTGCCAAGATACAGAACGTAGATCCACCTACTCTTCTTCCTCAACCACGCCTTCTTCGACATCGAAGGTAAATCCCTTGGCGTCGGTGGCTACCTTGATCAGATCGCCATCTGAGATCTTTCCCGATAGGATCATTCTTGACAAGTCGTTGACGATCTCTTTCTGAATCACTCTTTTCAATGGACGTGCACCGAATTGAGGGTCATATCCAAGGTCTGCAAGGAGATTCATGGCTTCATCCGTCAATTCCAGTTTCATGGTCCTGTCGGCCAACATCTGCCTTACATTCCTCAGGAGCAATTCAGCAATTTGCTTGATTTCTCCTTTGGTCAATGGCAAAAACATGATCTTCTCGTCGATCCTGTTCAGAAACTCTGGCCGCAATGATTCCTTTAATAATTCAAATACTTCCACCTTGGTCGTCTCGATGATGTCAGCCGTATGCTTTTCATCCACATTCTGCAAATCCTCAAAATTTTCAAGAATGGTCTGAGCTCCCATATTGGAAGTCATGATGATAATGGTATTCTTAAAATTGGCCACACGTCCTTTGTTATCCGTCAAACGTCCGTCATCGAGTACCTGAAGAAGAACATTGAACACATCGGGATGAGCCTTTTCTATTTCGTCAAGAAGAATGATGGAGTAGGGTTTTCTGCGAACGGCCTCTGTCAATTGTCCACCTTCGTCATATCCAACGTAGCCCGGAGGAGCACCCACAAGTCTTGAAACCGTATGTTTTTCTTGAAATTCGCTCATGTCAATCCGGGTGATCGCATTTTTGTCATCGAATAATACCTTCGCCAACGACTTTGCCAATTCTGTTTTTCCGACACCCGTTGGGCCCAAAAAGATGAATGACCCTATAGGCCTTCCTTCATCCTGAAGCCCGGCCCTGCTTCTACGCACTGCATCCGAGACGGCCACTACGGCTTCCTTTTGTCCGATCAGCATCTTGCCGATCTCATCCTCCAGGTGCAACAATTTTTCTTTTTCACTTTGCAACATCTTGGAGACGGGTATGCCTGTCCATTTGGAAACGACATCTGCGATATCATCTGCAGTAACTTCCTCATTGGTAAATCGACTGTCTTCGGGAAGATCGTGTAGCTTTTCTTCAGCCACTTTCAGCATTGCCTCTTTTTCCTTCAGATCACCGTATTTGATTTTTGCGACCATTTCAAAATTGCTCTCGCGCTCAGCCTTATCTGCCAGGTGCTCCAGTTCTTCAATTTGTTTTTTTATGTTTTGAATGGTCTCAACAATTTCCTTTTCAGCTTTCCAGGCAGCAGTTTTGGACTCAAGAAATTCTTTGGCATTGGCAATTTGACCATTAATTCTCTTTAGTTTCTTTTCATCCTTTTCCCGTTTGATGCCTTCCTTCTCAATTTCCAACTGCCTGACCTTTCTGCTGAGTTCATCGATCTCCTCAGGCACGGAATCGAGCTCCAATCTCAATTTGGCCGCAGCTTCGTCAATCAGATCAATCGCCTTGTCAGGTAATTTTCTTTCTGATATGTACCGGTGAGATAATTCAGCAGCTGATATCAATGCTTCATCGAGGATGTCGATCTTGTGATACACTTCATACTTATCCTGAATTCCTCTTAAGATCGAAATTGTGTCCTCAACACTGGGTTCGTCGATAAACACAGATTGAAATCTTCTCACCAATGCCTTATCACGTTCGAAATACTTCTGGTATTCGTCAAAGGTTGTGGCCCCGATGGTTCGCAATTCCCCGCGTGCCAGAGCGGGTTTGAGAATATTTGCTGCGTCCATTGCACCGTTGCCACCACCTGCCCCGATCAGCGTGTGAATCTCGTCAATAAACAGAATGACCTCTCCATCGGAGTTGTTAACTTCTTTGATCACACCTTTCAGACGCTCTTCGAATTCTCCCTTAAACTTTGCACCTGCTATTAAAGCGGCAATGTCCAAAGCAAATATCTGCTTGCTCAATAAATTTTCCGGAACATCGTGCTTCACTATCCTCCAGGCGATCCCTTCGACAATTGCTGTCTTTCCTACACCGGCATCACCGATCAGGATGGGATTGTTCTTCTTCCTGCGTGAAAGGATATGTAAGATTCTTCTGATCTCTTCATCCCTTCCGATGATTGGATCCAGTTTTCCCGATTCTGCCCGCTCATTCAGATTGATAGCATACTTCTTCAAAGAATTATATGAACTATCAGTATGCTGATCAGTGACCTTCCCTCCTTTTCGCAATTCTTTGATCGCCGCTCTCAATCCTTCCTGGGTCGCACCACCATCCTTCAGGATCTTGGCAGCTTTATCGTTCCCGGATAAAATACCCAGTAAGATCATCTCTATCGAAATGTATTCATCACCAAACTCCTTCATCAGTTTCTTGGCCTTGGACAAGGCTTTATTTGCATCGTTGGTGAGATATTGCTTATCTGTTCCTTCCACCTTTGGAAAGACTTCAATAGCCTTATTGATTTCCTTCCTGAGTTGTATGATGTTTATTTCCATCTTACTAAAGACAAACTGTGCGAGCTGTTCGTCAATTTCAAATAATGCCCGCAGTAAGTGTACCGTATCAACGCTTTGTTGATCAAGTCCACCTGCAATTTGCTGTGCTCTCAGGATGAGTTCCTGTGCCTTTATCGTGAAATTATCGTAAGTCATATTTCTTTTTTAATCCATAACAAAATCCTCAAATCACCGACCAATCTAAAGAATGTTCGATTTTGCAGCCAATTTGTCCTCTCAGTCGTAATGAATAGTGACAATTTGTCTGTGTTCCCGGCAATGTGATCTTTAGCAATGTATTTGATGAAGAACAACTACTGTAACTTTAAATATAATTTAACGGGCATTAAGAAGCCCTTTATAACAACTTGATAATTACATGTGTTATAGGAGAACTGAAATAATCCTTACTGCTATGCGAATTTCCGCCTTGTTCTTATGTCTGCTGTTTCTGGGAGTTGAACTGTCCGGTCAATATTTCGGTAGAAATAAACCTCGCTATCGAGATTTCAATTTTAAGGTAAAGGAGACACCTCATTACGATATTCACTACTATGTAAAGAATACCGATGTCATCAATTGGTTGGCAGAAGATTCCGAATTATGGTACGACTATCACCGTGAGGCCTTAGGGCATGAAATTCCTTTTCTGAACCCGATGATATTTTATAATAACCATGCGGAATTTCAGCAAACCAATGCGATTTCAGGGGGCATTGGAGTCGGTACAGGAGGAGTCACGGAAGGTTTTAAGAATCGGGTGATCATGCCTGTATCCTTTTCGAATCAGCAAACGCACCAGGTTCTTGGACATGAACTCGTGCATGCCTTTCAATTCAATATCATCATTGGCGGTGATTCGACCTCTATCAGATCACTGAGCAATGTACCTCTCTGGATTATTGAAGGTATGGCGGAATACATGTCCATCGGCAGAGTTGATCCCTTTACGGCCATGTGGATGAGAAATGCCATTCTCAATGAGGATGTTCCTTCACTGGAAAAAATGGCGAACCCAAGGTATTTTCCATATCGATATGGGCAGGCCGCCTGGTCGTTCCTGGCAGGATACTATGGTGATCAGACCTTAAAGCGATTTTTGGAGGAGAGTGCCAAATATGGCGTACCCTATGGTGCATTTTCAGCCTTTGGCCAGGATCTGGAAACCATCAGTGGAATGTGGGAAAGTGCGCTGAAAACATATTATGAACCTTTCCTGGGGCAGGGGAAAGAAAGCAGGATCGGCAAGACCTTGCTGTCTAAAGAAAATTCGGGAAGAATCAATGTGTCTCCATCACTCAGTCCGAACGGGAGATGGGTAGTATTCATGTCTGAAAAGGATCTATTCTCAACAGATATTTTTCTGGCAGATGCCAGAACAGGTGAGATCAGGAGAAAATTGTCCAGTCTGGTCAAGGACTCCGATCTCGATAATTTCAACTTCCTCGAATCTGCAGGCACATGGTCGCCAAACAGCAGAGAATTTGCCTTCGTGGGATTTAAAAGAGGGGAAAACGTATTGGTGATCAAGAATGCAGAAAACGGAAATACAGAAGAGACTTTTTCGGTCAGGGGTGTTCCGGCCTTTACAAATCCAACCTGGTCTCCGAATGGACGCGAAATCATTGTAACGGGTAATGTCGAAGGACAGACGGACCTCTTTGCCGTTAATATCAAAAGCAAGAGAGTCCGGCAAATAACTAATGATCGCTATTCGGAAATACAACCTTATTTTAATAGTGATGGGTCGAAATTAATTTTCAGTACGGATCAAAGAAGTTTTGAAGAAGGCAGAACCTACGGAAAATATACATATGACCTGGCAATCATGGATTATTCCTCGGGTTCCAGGGAGATCCTGGATATCTTTCATGGAGCAGATAATATCAATCCCACTTTTGATCATGAAGACAATGTGTACTTCATGTCAGACAGGGATGGATTCAGGAATATGTACAAGTACGAACCTGCTACGGGAAAGGTATCCAGGATGACGGATTTTCTTACCGGTCTTAGTGGTATTTCAAGATATTCACCCGTATTGTCTGCTGCCCGAAAAAGAGATCGCGTCCTGTTCACACATTACTATGGTAATGAATACATCGTAAAAGAAGCATCATCGGACAAATTGCTCAATGAGGAAGTGGATCCACGGATCGTTGATTTTGAAGCGGGCACCTTGCCTGTAGTCGGCCTGAATCGGACAGACATCGTAAATGCCAACCTGAATAACATTGATGAGTATGCGGTTTTGGATGAAAATAATTTCAGATCAAAAAAGTACAGCCCAAGATTTCAACTCGACTACATTGGAGGTGGAGCTGGTGTAGGTGTGAGTAACAGTACATTCGGTACATACACGGGATTACAGGGAGGAGTGGATCTTTTATTCGGGGATATGTTGGGCAACCACCAGCTTTTCTCTCAGCTTGCTCTGAACGGAGAGATCTATGATTTCGGCGGACGGGTGTCTTATCTGAATCGGTCAAATCGGTTGGCGTGGGGTGCAGGTGTGTCACATATACCGTTGAGAACCGGATTCAGAAGTTTGGGTTTTGAAGAAATCCAATTTTCTGATGGCAGCACAGCCACTTCTTTAGTCGATCAAATCAATATTCTCAGGGTTTTCGATAAGCAAGTTTCTTTATTTGCCCATCTGCCCTTTAGTACGACCTTACGACTCGAAGGTGGGTTTGAAATTGGCCATAGGGGCTTTCGTTGGGATCAAACCAAAAACTTCTATACGGAAGATGGATTCATTTTTCTGGGACAGGAAAGGGAAAGAATAGACGTGGGGGATGAAATTATCTTCAATCAATTCTATACCCTTCAAAAAGGTATGATCGGCGGTGCGAATATTGCTCTTGTAGGAGACAACTCGTATTTTGGTTTGACATCTCCATTGTACGGACAGCGGTTTAGGTTGTCCATTGAAAGAAGTATTGGTATCAATGACTATTATGGCATCCTGGGTGACTATAGAAAATACTATTGGACAAAGCCGGTATCCATTGCATTCCGGGGTATGACCTATGTCAGGTTTGACCAGGAAATCAATTCAATATATCCATTCTTTATCGGTCAAATGGGATTCGTCAGGGGGTATGACTGGGCTTTTGGAAACAACTTCAGTGGAATTGGTGGAGATCTGAATCCCGAACAGTTAATCGGGTCAAAAATGGCACTCGCTTCATTTGAAATACGGACTCCCTTTACCGGACCCAAACAGTTGGCAATGATCGGATCAAATGTCTTATTTACGGATTTGGCCCTGTTTTTCGATGCCGGGATCGCCTTTGATGAATTCAGTGAATTAGGGAGTAGTTTTGAAGGCTTGAAGCCAGAAGTGGCCATGAGTGTAGGTGTTTCCGTAAGAATCAATTTATTTGGTGCCATGATCCTCGAACCGTATTGGGCATATCCTTTTCAGGAGAATTCGAAGGTTGTTTTTGGACTTAACTTCATTCCGGGATGGTAGATCTTGGGGCTGAGTGATATTGTCTTTAATTTGCGATCAATGGATCCAATAAAGAGGCATTATCCGGCCAAACTGCTACTTTTCGGTGAACACACGGTATTACTTGGTTCAGACGCCCTCGCGATTCCATTTAATGCATACTTCATGAAGTGGGTTGCCAGGTCTGCCAATCATCCTGAGTGGTTGCACGGATTCATTACCTATTTGGAGCTGAACTGCAGTCGATTTCTCAATATGGATCAGCTCAGGCGATGGCTTGAATCATGGACAATCGAGGCGAATATTCCGATAGGATATGGTCTTGGCAGCTCAGGAGCTCTTTGTGCAGCAATTTATGACGTCAGTGCCTCCAATCTTGAAAAAACTTCGATTCAAGACTTGCAAAAGATCTTTGCTGTAATGGAATCCCATTTTCATGGTAAAAGTTCGGGATTTGATCCCCTGGTTTCCTACTTCCAAAAACCGGTATACAAATCCAGCGGACAATTTCGCCTACTGGATGGACATCAATCTCGAACGGATTGCAAAATTTATTTGGTGAACAGCAATATTCCGAGGAGTGGAAGGAGAACCATTCAAAAATTCCTGGAGTTGTCACACAGTGGTTCCCGTGAAATTCAACATTTGATTCAACTGAACAATGATGCCATTAAGTGTTACCTCAATCCATCATATGGATCACTCCTCTCCAGGGTTGCCGAAATCAGCAAATTACAACGGCAGATCATGGATTACATGATCACCGAAAATCTTCGATTTCAGTGGGATCGGGGGATCAAAGAAGGAGGGTACTATTTTAAAGTTTGCGGAGCGGGAGGAGGAGGTTTTTACCTGCTCTTCACCCAAAAAATGGATTTAACTATTGATGACCTGATGCTCAAGCCCGTTACCTTTTCCTAATTGTACAAATACATGGATCGATTTCGATCCAGCTCTCTGAAGAAAGGATCTGTTGTATCCTTAATAAAGCGGATGGCCTCTCCTGTTGACTTCATTTCAGGTCCAAGTTGTTTGTCAACATTGGGAAATTTATCGAATGAGAAGACGGGTACCTTTATTGCGTATCCATCCATCTCATTGATCAGTTTGAAATCTTTGAGCTTATGAGTACCTAACATCACCTTGGTGGCAACATTGAGGTATGGGATTTTGTAAGCCTTGGCAATAAAAGGTGTAGTCCTTGATGCGCGAGGATTGGCCTCGATTACAAAAACTTTTTCCTCTACGCCTTCGCGTTCGGGTCGAATGGCAAATTGTATATTGATCAATCCCTTGATATTCAAAGCGAAGGCAAGCTTTTTCGTATAAGCGATCATCGTTTCGATAGTCTGATCAGAGAGGCTATACGGTGGCAGGACAGCTGAGCTGTCACCAGAGTGTATTCCGGCGGGTTCGACATGTTCCATAATGCCCATAATGTGCACTGATTCACCGTCACAAATGGCATCGATTTCAGCTTCTTTAGCCCTTTCAAGAAATTGGTCGATCAATACCCTGTTATCAGGCATGTGCTTGAAAATGCTCAATACCTGTCTCTCCAATTCATCATCATTGATCACGATTTTCATCCGCTGACCTCCAAGCACATAAGAAGGTCTTACCAACACGGGATATGATACCTTGTTGGCAATGGCAATTGCTTCGTCAGCCGTATCGGCAACTCCATAATCCGGATAGGGTATGTCCAACTCTTTGAGCAGATCAGAAAATGCTCCCCGATCCTCGGCCAGGTCCATATCAGGGAATTGAGTACCTATAATTTTCACACCCTCCTTGTGAAGGGTCTGGGCCAACTTCAATGCCGTCTGCCCTCCTAGCTGAACAATGACTCCATGCGGCTTTTCCAGTCTGATAATTTCTTCAATATGTTCCCAGTAAACAGGCTCGAAGTACAACTTGTCTGCCACATCAAAATCCGTAGAGACCGTTTCAGGATTACAGTTGATCATGATGGACTCATATCCCTCTTCTTTAAGCGCAAGCAAACCATGAACACAACAATAATCAAATTCGATACCTTGTCCGATGCGATTTGGTCCGGAGCCAAGAACGATTACCTTTTTGGGATTAGAGCTGGCATGACTTTCATTTTCTCTTTCGAAGGTCGAGTAGAAATAGGGCGTTTGGGCTTCAAATTCGGCGGCGCAGGTATCCACCATTTTATAAGCTCTGTGGATATTCAACTTTTTCCTGTACTCAGTCACCTGTTTGGGCTCGACTCTCTGCAACCATGCTATCTGAGCATCTGAATATCCATTTTCTTTGAGTGTCCTAAAGAATTCCTCCGGTATGTCCTCCGGTATATTGTATCGACCCAGTTGATTTTCAAGATCGACAAGAGACTTGATTTGTTTGATGAACCAAGGATCAATCTGTGTAAGTTTCTGAATCGTCTTTGCAGGCACACCCAAACGCAAGGCGTCTTTTAGTCTGAATATCCGATCGTCACCAACTTTTTCGAGTCTGTTCAAAATATCTTCGGTCCTGATCCATTCTTTCTTGTCTGCGCCCAGACCGTGTCTGTTGTTTTCCAGGCTTTGACATGCCTTTTGAAGTGCTTCCTTAAAGCTTCTGCCGATCGCCATTACTTCCCCCACAGACTTCATTTGAAGCCCAAGGCTGTTATCACTTCCCTTAAACTTGGCAAAATTCCAGCGAGGCATTTTGACAATAACATAATCCAGGGTCGGTTCGAAATAAGCAGATGTAGTTTTGGTTATTTGATTTTTCAATTCATCCAGGGTATATCCAATCGCCAATTTGGCAGCTATCTTGGCTATGGGGTAACCCGTAGCCTTGCTCGCCAGGGCAGAGGAGCGAGAAACCCTCGGATTGATTTCTATGCAAATGAGTTCTTCAGTATCCGGTTCGATTGAAAATTGAATATTGCATCCACCGGCAAAATTTCCCATCGACCTCATCAATTGAATCGCGTCGTTCCTCATCCGCTGATAAGCCGTATCAGAAAGCGTCATTGCAGGTGCAACCGTGATACTGTCGCCGGTATGAATGCCCATGGGATCCAAGTTCTCCACGGTGCAGATGATAACCACATTGTCATTGCTGTCACGCAATAGCTCCAGTTCATATTCCTTCCATCCGAAAACAGCTTTCTCGACCAATACCTCATGTACCGGGGATGCATTAAGCCCTCTTCTCAGGGCTTCATCAAAATCTTCGGAATGCATAACAAAGCCTCCACCTGTCCCTCCCAGCGTATAGGATGGTCTGATCACAAGGGGAAATCCAATTTTCTGCGCGGCTTCCTTGCCTTCAAGGAATGAGTTGGCGATAAAAGAAGGGGCGACATTCTGGCCTATTTTAATAACGTGCTCTTTAAATGCTTCCCTGTTTTCTGCTAACTCTATTGCTTCCAGGTCAACACCGATTAGTCGTACGTTATATTTCTCCCAAATACCTTGTTTTCCTGCTTCAATAGCCAGATTCAAGGCAGTCTGACCTCCCATGGTTGCAAGGACTGCATCTATTTGACGTTCCCGGAGAACCTGCTCGATACTCTCTACTGTCAATGGTAAAAGATAGATGTGATCAGCAGTCACCTGGTCCGTCATTATGGTTGCAGGATTGGAATTGATCAGGCTGACCTCAATACCTTCTTCTCTTAACGAACGCGATGCTTGTGATCCTGAATAATCAAACTCACAGGCTTGGCCAATAATAATGGGTCCGCTTCCAATAATCAGAACGGAACGAATGGTAGTGTCTCTAGGCATGTTTAAAAAGTTGCGCAAATATAATGATCCATTATAAAGTGTTCTGATCTTTCAAATTGAATATTCATTGATCTTGAGACTGGTTCCTGTCTGGACTATCTTCGTCCTTTTTTATGAAGCAATCCATCTTAATTACCGACAAGGTTGATCCTGCTTTGATTCGAGGTCTTAGGTACTTGAATATGCAGGTAGACTACAAACCCGATATCACATTTGAAGAGGTATGCAACAGAATAAACAAGTATGACGGACTCATTGTAAATAGTAAAATTCGGTGTGATCGAGAGTTCTTACAGACCGCTTCTCACCTGGATTTTATTGGAAGACTGGGATCGGGACTGGACATTATCGACATGGATTTCGCAGAAAAGACCGGAATCCGAATATTGAGTTCTCCGGAAGGTAATGCAAATGCAGTAGGAGAACATACACTAGGCATGCTCTTAAGCCTGTTGAACAATATTTCCGTAAGTCATGCTTTTGTCAAGCAAAGGATATGGGAAAGAGAAATTCATCGAGGAGTCGAATTAGGTGACAAGATCATTGGTATTATAGGATTTGGCCATACCGGACCAGCCTTTGCCAAAAAACTGAGTGGATTTGATGTAGAGATTCTTGTCAATGACATATACAAACACAATCTATCGAAGCCGGATCAAAATATCAGACAGGTCGAGCTGAGCGAACTGCTGGAAATTTCAGATGTCGTTAGTTTACATATTCCGTTGACTGAAGAAACAAGAAATCTTGTTGACACCTCCTTTCTCGACCGGATGAAAGATGGCTCTATCCTTATCAATACATCCAGGGGACAGATTGCCAAATCAGATGCCATATTAAGTGCCTTGCAGTCTGGCAAGCTAGCCGGAGCTTGTCTTGATGTTGTCGAAAACGAACGTCCGAAAAGCTGGAATAAAAAGGAAGAAGAAGTGTATGCTGCCCTATTCAACCGGGACGACGTAATCATCACTCCTCATATAGCAGGATGGACGAAAAAATCCTTGTTTCTGATCGCTGACGTCCTTCTTGAAAAAATCCGCAATTTCTACGATTTATAGCCTTTTTGTATCAAATGCGCTAATTTTGCAGTACAATAAAGGACGTTCCGGATGTACCCGGGGACGTCCTTTGTTTTCAATTGATAAAACAATAAGTATGAAAACTTCTTACCTGACTCAAGAGGGGTATGATAAGATAAAGTCGGAATTGGACCACTTGAAAACAGTTGGCCGACAGGAAGCTGCCAAGGCAATTGCTGAAGCCAGAGAAAAAGGAGATTTGTCAGAAAATGCCGAATACGATGCAGCCAAGGATGCCCAGGGAATGCTCGAAATGAAGATCAATGACCTGGAAAAGGCCCTGGGGAATGCTCAAATCATCGAAGCATCATCCGTAGACACTTCCCAGGTTTCAATCCTATGTAAAGTCAAAATCAGGAATTTGAAGGTTAACAGGGAAATGCAATATCAGATTGTCTCAGAATCCGAAGCTAATCTGAAAGAAAAGAAGATATCTATTGAATCACCTATAGGCAAAGGATTGTTAGGTAAGCGAGAGGGAGAAATAGCAAAGGTACAGACCCCCGCCGGTGAAATTGAATTTGAAATTCTCGAAATCTCAATCTAAATGGCTTCTGTATTCAGCCGAATCGTATCCGGGGAAATTCCTTCCTATAAGATTGCCGAAGATGACAATTATTTTGCCTTCCTGGATATTCATCCCCTTGTCAGGGGACACACCCTTGTCATTCCCAAAGTCGAAGTCAATAAGCTATTTGATCTCGAAGATGAAATTTATCAGGGTATCTTTCCTTTTTGCAAAAAAATCGCCACGGCGATCGAATCCTCGTTTACGTGTGATCGTGTTGCAATGATGGTAATCGGTCTCGAAGTACCCCATGCGCATATACACCTGATGCCTATTAATGCAATGGGAGATGTCGACTTTCGGAAGCCCAAACTTCAGTTAGATGGTGAAGAGATGATTCAAATAGCATCAAAGATCAAGTCAAATTTGACCATTTAGTCAATTTACCTTGTGCTGGTTCATCTTTACAAAACTTTTCCAGTCCTTGTATTTTTTCTGGTCCTGAGTTGACGTTGTACCAAAAGCTCGTTGAAAGTGGCAAACCGCAGTAGCCAACGCGTCTGAGGCATCCGTTAGCCTTTTGTCTAATGATATATTCATCCGGGTCTCCAACATTTTAGCCACTTGTTCTTTCGAGGCATTACCATTACCAGTAATGGCCTGTTTGATTTTTTTTGGAGCATACTCGTGAATCTCTAAACCCATTGTCATACCAGCGGCCATTGCTACCCCCTGGGCTCTGCCCAATTTTAACATGGACTGTACATTTTTACCATGAAAAGGAGATTCTATGGCCATATGTGCAGGTAAATAAGTCTCAATGATTTCCTGAAGCTGCAGAAATATTTCCTTCAGCTTACTTTGATGGTCCGCATGTTTTCTTAAATCGAATACTCCGCAGGTAATAACGCTGCATTTGGGCTGATCAATTTCAATAATGGCATAACCTGTAATATTTGTACCGGGATCTACTCCTAATATTTTTTTTGAGTCTCCTTTCACATCCACTCAAACGCTAGATCATTCATTCAGTTGTGTTCGGGACTTTGCTATTCATTGAATTTTATCGAACTTTTCACTGTTTGACTAAGAAATAGAAAGATGAAATGGATTAAGAGGGTATTGTTATTGATCATTCTGATCCTGTCCGTATTGGGCATATTCGGTGTTTACAAATACTTTGTAGATCGTGGACCAAAGAAGGAGGTAAGTTCCAGTGTATTGCTTGAGCGAGTCGAAAAGGTGATGAAGTTGGTAACGATCGAGGGTAGTTTTTCCGAGATCTATGACTATAAACATCATTTCATCGCGGATATCTGGCCATTCCGCAAAAAGGCACTTGTGCGCATAAATGCGAAAGTCCTGGTGGGCTATGATTTTGAAAAGGTGATCATCAATGTGGATGAAGCTGAAAAAACCATCACCATCACTAACATTCCCGGTCCGGAAATTTTAAGTATCGAACATGATATGGATTACTATAATTTCGAAAATGGCCTTTTTAATATGATCACAAATAAGGATATCACGGAAATGGGATTTGAAGCCAAGGACTTCATTGCACAAAAAGCCGAACAAAGCGATTTATATGAGCAGGCCGAAGTTCAGCGTAAAGAATTGTTTGATGTTTTGGAATTGGCCATTCAGGCTTCAGGGTGGCAACTGAAAACTCAGGAACAGGAAGAGATCTTCAAAAATTAAGTCAGGCCGATCAAGATTTTCCGGGCAGCAATGTGATTAAAAAAACCGTTAAAAAGAGGAATAGATAGTTGTTCGGTATAAGGGGAATAACTACATTTAAGTATGGACTTTGTAATCAAGGTTGACAAGGAACAGGATTACCTGGCGGCGTGCATGCAGAATGAGCGATGGGCCCAGGAGTTGCTGTATAAGGAATTTTATCCCTATATGATGCCGCTTTGTCAACGTTATGCTACCAACAAAGAGGATGCTTTAGACATTTTACATGAGGGATTTATCAAGGTATTTAAACACATTAACAAATACCAGATGGGCACCTCACTAAACGCATGGATCAAACGCATTATGATCAATACTGCCATCGACTTTTATCGCAAAAGTGTCAGACGACGAACTGAAGATCTCGATGCAGCATATTCTGTCAGGAGCACCGATCCGAATGCTATTAACTTGCTATCTGCTGATGAAATAGTGGATTGTATGCAAGAATTGTCCCCCTCATACCGCGCCATATTTAACTTATATGTGATCGAAGGTTATGCACACAAGGAAATTGCCAGTAAGTTGAACATTTCTGAAAGTACGTCGCGGTCCAACCTGGTCAAAGCCAGGGCCAAATTAAGAGCATTGTTGTTAGCGAAGAGTTCGGATTATGCAAGAAGATAGATTTGACGATAAAATAAGGGAACTACTGAGCAGTACTCACCAGGAGTACGATGAATCTTCATGGGAAGAGCTCAATAAAAAGCTGGATGAAAATGCAGAAGTTCCTTCATTGTCCGATGATGAAGCATTTATTCCCATAGTTAAAGAGAAACTACAACATCAACGAAGTGATGTCAATAATGATCACTGGGAGGATCTGAAATCAGAATTAGATGAAAAGCGACAAAGACGTGAACGTCAGTTTATGATAAAAGCATTAGAAGCTGCCATCGTTCTTTTGCTATTTTACACCTACTTCAACTATAAGTCTCATACGACAAGCACCGAGAAACCTAAGGTCGAATATGCGCAGCTTCAATCCGGTAGCCCGGATGTGAACATAGCGGGAATATCTATAATGGGCGACGACGAAATTGTGGTTTTGAATTCATTGCCTTCAACGGAATCCAATAATAATCCATCTGGCCCTGCATTTGTCGATTCAAGAATTCTTGAATCTGTTGGTCGAATCCAATCACCAAATATGAAAGGTGTAAGTTCTGTCATTGGAGCAGGATTCAATCGTTCCAAAATGTTTATTGCGTCATTGCTGACTACTACAGAAAGCACGCCTTCCAGTGAGTTACTTGAAAAATTACCTATCCAGGCCTTGTATGTTGACAAGATTCAAGATGAAACTCCTTCATTTGCGTTGGTCAACGAACAAACGCCTTCTAGGTCATATAATTCAGGTTGGACAGTAGGATTGCCTTTTTCATACGATGTCAACTTTATCAATACGGATATAAATCTTGGTTACTTGTCAAATCAGATCAGGTCGGGATTAGAAGGAAACAGTGTTGGCATTTCAGTGGCATATCGCCAGTCAAATTTAGAATTCGAATCCGGAATAGAGTATAGTGAAAAGACCTTTGTCCCCGGATTGCTGACCAGCTATTCCAAGTCCGGAGTAAATAGCTTTCTGGAGTCTCAATTGGACCAAATGCTCATAAAGCAAATGCAAATTCCGCTACTTACAAAAATATATTCATCACCCAATCGAAAAAGCAGTCTTTATGGTGTAGCGGGAATTGCCATGAATTTAATTACAACCAATGAATATCAAATCAGGCGTTCTGTACAACCCAAGGCAAGACTGGCCTTTAGTCCGGCAACAGAAGTAGTCGACTTTAAAAACCTTCCACAGGGATTAACTCAAGGAGGGAGCTATGCTGAAAATATTTATTTCACGGGTGTCATAGGTTTTGGAATTGAGTCTCATATCAAAAATGGAATCAGTTGGTATGTCCAACCGCAATACCAGCATTCATTTACAAATGACATCAACTTACTGGTGACCAAGATCAACTCCCTCAATGTGAAAACAGGGTTTAGATTTTCATTCTAACATTTCGCCAAATATTCAAATAATCTGACTAGTCGATAAAGACTATCTTGCAGGTATGATGGAATATGAAGTGGTCATAATCGGAGCCGGTCCAGCAGGACTGGCAGTGGCCGGACGATTGTCGCAAAAAGGTTTTGAGGATTATGTAATCGTTGAATCCTCCTCAAATGTTGGAAATTCCTGGAGACATCACTATGACAGATTACATTTGCACACCGTAAAACAGTGGTCTCATTTACCACACAAGGAATTTCCGGATGAATACCCTTTGTATGTGCCCAGGGATCAAGTAGTGAAATATTTGGAAGATTATGCCGAGAAGTTCAATATCCAGCCCCTATATGAAACAGAGGTCAAAAAAATCATCCGAAACGGGGATCAATGGAAGATCCAAACCAATAATAAAATGATCACCGCCCGGCATGTGGTCATGGCTACCGGTGTAAACAGATCTCCGAGAGTTCCATCCTGGAAAGGTGATGAGGGTTTTTCCGGAACAATTGTTCACAGCAGGAAATACAAGAACCCTCTTCCTTTTATTGGAAAAAAGGTGCTCATTATTGGAATGGGAAATACAGGTGCAGAAATTGCTTTTGATTTATCTGAAAGTGATATTGAGGTTTACCTGTCTGTCAGAAGCCCAATCAGTCTTGTGCCAAGAGATCTGAATGGTCAACCTGTGCAGGTAACAGCAAAGCGGCTGGATAAATTGCCATTCGGATTAGGGGATTGGCTGGGTTCTCAAATTAGAAAAATCTATTTTGGCAATTTGGAAAAATATGGTCTGCAGATTTCAAAAATGCATCCGGCAGTTCAATTAAAGGAGACGGGCAAAACACCTGTCATCGATATTGGGACCATAGCCGCTATTAAGGCGGAAAAGATCAAGGTGTGTCCGGATGTAAAAGAGATCAATGACAATATGGTGACATTCAAAGACGATTCAAGACAGCAAGTGGATGCCATCATCCTGGCTACGGGTTATACTGCAGATTTAAGTCAATTGATTCCTGATGTAGTTGAATTTCTTGACAACCATGACCTGCCGTCCGGTCCAATTGCAAAAGACAAATTAGAGAATCTTTATTTTATAGGATATGATAATTATAAACTCGGAGGTATACTAGGAACAATTCTCAGCGATAGTGAATTGATTGTAAGTAAAATATTGAATAAGTAACAATTAGAAAATATAATGAATAATAGACAATTACTGCTCAACAAAAGACCGGTAGGATTTCCTTCCGAAGATGTGTGGAGATTAGAATACAATGAAATTCCGGAATTACAGGAAAACGAGCTCCTGGCACAGGTGTTGTACATTTCTCTGGATCCTGCTATGCGTGGATGGATGAATGATGTCAAATCCTATGTTCCTCCTGTTCAAATTGACGAGGTGATGCGATGTGGTGGCGTTGCCAGGGTCCTTGAAAGTAATCATCCTGATTTTAAAACCGGTGATCACGTCTATGGAATGACCGGTGTCCAGGAATATTGTGTAACAGATGGCAAAGGTTGGGTCATAGTGGATCCGGATCTGTTACCACTACCAAGATATTTAGGTACTCTCGGCATGCCAGGATTTACAGCCTACTTTGGCCTGCTGGATGTAGGACAGCCCAAAGAAGGAGAGACCGTTTTGATTTCAGGAGCTGCGGGAGCCGTAGGAAGTGTGACAGGGCAGATTGCGAAGATCAAAGGTTGCCGGGCAGTTGGTATTGCCGGAGGACCTGAAAAATGCAGCTATGTGGTCAATGAATTGGGTTTTGATGCGTGCATTGATTATAAAAATGAAAACGTGCGCCAGGGTATAAAAGAACACTGTCCCAACGGAATTGATATTTATTTTGACAATGTTGGTGGTGAAATTCTCGATATTGCTTTGACCCGAATCAATAAAGGTGCCCGGATTCCCATTTGCGGGGCTATTTCTCAATACAATAATGAAGTGCCTGTAAAGGGACCGTCCAATTATCTTTCACTTTTAATCAATAGCGCCCGTATGGAAGGATTTGTAGTGTTTAATTATAGACATCGATATGGTGAAGCTGCTAAGATGCTGGGACAGTGGGTAGCTGAAGGAAAGATCAAGTCTAGAGAACATATTGAAACCGGATTAGAGAACTGGTATCCTACGTTTAAAAAATTATTCACCGGAGATAAAAGAGGGAAATTGGTGCTACAAATTGCTGATCAAAACTAGAGATATAGCCATGAAACTTTTGAGATTTGGATCAAGAAACAATGAAAAACCAGGAATTGAGATCAATGGCCGTCGCTTTGACTGTTCGGATCATTTCCAAGATTGGAACCGCGATTTTTTTCTGAATAACGGATTGTCAAAACTGAATATTCTTGTTCAAACCAAATTGGATCAGTTGCCGGTCGTGGAGAAGTCGGTGAGGTGGGCAAGTCCGGTTGCCCGTCCTGGAATGATCCTCTGTATAGGTCTCAATTATAGTGATCATGCCAAGGAATCGGGAATGGATATTCCGAAGGAACCGATTTTATTCATGAAGGCTACAAACACACTGTCCGGACCCTTTGATGACATTGCCATCCCTCCCGGAAGTATTAAAACCGATTGGGAGGTAGAATTGGGAATTGTTTTAAACCAGGACGTTTATCAATTGAATGATGAAAATGAAGCCCTGGAGTCCATTGCGGGTTTTTGCGTAGTGAATGATCTTTCGGAAAGAACATTTCAACTGGAAAAAGGCGGTCAATGGGTCAAAGGAAAATCCTGTCCTGGATTTTCACCTATCGGACCCTACCTGGTTACCAAAGATGAAATCGAACGGGTTGATCACCTGGACATGAATTTATTGGTGAATGGACAGGTCCGTCAGAATGGAAATACAAAAACAATGATTTTCAAACCGTCTTTCATCGTATATTATATTTCTCAATTTATGAACTTAGAAGCGGGAGATATTATTTCTACGGGAACTCCACCGGGTGTCGGTCTTGGTATGAATCCTCCACAGTTTTTGAAAGCCGGTGACGAGGTACAATTGGAGATCCGGCATCTAGGCCGGCAAAAACAAAGATTCGTTGCATATGAGTGATCTCTTCAAACTTTCAGACAAGGTCGCAATCGTCACCGGAGGGTCAAAAGGCATAGGACGAAGCATAGTAGAGGTTTTTAGCCAACAGAAGGCCATTGTCCATGTCCTTGATATCGATGAAACAGAAGGCCTGAATGTTGTGAACAAGGTGAATGATTCAGGTGGCAGAGCTTATTTTCACAGATGCGATGTCTCCGACCATGCAGCTGTTGAAGCCACTTTTCAAAAGGTGTTCGATACCTCTCGATCCCTCGATATTCTTGTGAATAATGCTGGTATAGCTTCTATCGGATCTGTATTGGAGACGAGTCCGGAAGAAATGGACAAATTGTACCAGGTGAATGTGCGCAGCGTATATAGTTGTCTTCATTTTGGCGTAAAGCATATGCTCAATAGCGGGGGAGGATCTATTGTCAATTTGGCATCCATTGCTTCCGTTATTGGTCTGGCTGATCGATTTGCCTATTCCATGAGTAAAGGAGCGGTTTATACCATGACTTTCTCAATCGCAAAGGATTATATCGACAGGGGAATCCGGTGTAATGCGGTTGGCCCTGCCAGGGTCCACACGCCATTTGTTGACGGCTACCTGGCAGATAATTATCCGGGTCGTGAAGCAGAAATGTATGAAGCACTTTCGAGGACTCAGCCCATCGGACGAATGGGCAAGCCTGTTGAGATTGCACATTTGATCAACTATTTGTGTTCTGACGAGGCGGCTTTTATCACGGGCAGTTATTATCCAATCGATGGTGGATTTCTCACCTTGAATACATAAGCTATGTCCTCTCATTCCAGGGTTGGCATTATAACGGGAGCGGGCAGTGGTATTGGCCGTGCACTTGCTATTCGCATGATGCAAGAAGGCTTTCGATTAGTTGTAAATGACATCGAAGAATCCATCCTGGAAGATCTTCTAAAGGACTTATCTGATTACGGAGAATGCGTAAGCGTCTTCGGAGATGCCGGACAGTTATCATGTATTGATGAAATGGTTTCTGCCGCAGAAAGTAACTATGGGCGATTGGATGTTGCTATTGCAAATGCAGGTATTACCACTTTCGGTTCATTTGACGGATATTCGGAGAGTGATTTTGATCGATTAATGTCAGTGAACCTTAAGGGCTCCTATTTTCTTGCCCAAAAGGCATCCGAGTCCATGATCAAGAATCATTTACCCGGAAAGATCATCATGATGAGCTCGGTTACTGCCTACCAATATCACAAGGACCTGATTGCCTATGGTATGACCAAGGCGGCAATCAAATCGTTGGTTCGAATTCTTGGAGTGGAATTAGCTCCCTTTAAAATTACGGTCAATGCAATCGCGCCAGGAGCCACATTGACCGAACGTACAAATGCATTGGATGATAACTATCAAAGAATCTGGGAACGCATTACACCAAATGGACAAATTGCCAATGTCGAAAGCATTAGCTCTGCCGTTCTTTATTTCTTATCAGAAGATGCAAATCATACAACAGGCCAAACGCTAATCGTAGACGGCGGATGGACGGCTATCAGCCCTCAACCCGATTCTTAGCTTGGGCTTGTTTGTCGTGAATTCTACTCGATACTTTAGTAGTTTTGTATTTCGTCAATATTTGAAATGGTATGATTCTCCTTTCTACAGAAGCAAAAGATGCTGTGCTGCATTCGGTAAAGAAGAATATTTCTCAATTCAATCAATCAATACTGGATGCCAATGCAATTGATCTTGAATCTTGGTCTGGTACCGATCAGGCGATGTACGATCGACTGATCGTCAATGATCAAAAAATCACAGGGATGATCAGAGCTGTTGATGATATAATCTCTGATAGCGATCCGGTGGGAAAAGAACTTTATCATTTCCACCATGAAAATGGTATGCGCATCAGTAATCGAACAGCTCCGTTTGGGACTGTTTTGATCATTTATGAATCAAGGCCTGATGTGACAATAGAGGCGGCTATGGTTGCTTTTAAGTCCAATAACAAGATCCTGTTAAAGGGGGGGAAGGAGGCCATTCATACCAATCGTGTCCTTGTCAATTGCTGGCATGAAGCGTTAAAAGAGCATGGTCTTGATAAAGATTGGATCACCTTGCTCGAGTTTGATCGTCAAAGGACACGGGAATATCTCAAATCTCCTGATCATAAAATTGATCTTATTGTTCCACGAGGTGGTGACGGATTGATCAACTTTGTGAAAGCTCATGCTACTTGCCCGGTTTTAGTAAGTGGAAGGGGAAATAATTTCTTGTATGTTCATTATGATGCTGACTGGGAACAGGCGATCCCAATTATTATTAATGCCAAGACCGATAAGATTTCTGCTTGTAATGCCCTGGATAAGGTGTTAATCAATGAGCATCTTCCTGAGCTGGATGAACGCATGAATACACTTTTTGCAGCATTAGCCAGACATGGAGTCGAAATCGTTTCAAACGTGGCAAGTAAAGTGCGATTGCATAGCATGAATGTGCATGGTGATGATCTTGCGTCCGAGTGGCCCGAGGAATACCTGGCGATGAAAATAGCTATCGGCCTGGTTGAAGACACAGATGAAGCCATTCATATGATCAATACATATTCGGGTGGTCATTCGGCTACCATTTTAACGGGTAATCGGAAAGAGGCCAAAAAATTTATGGAAGAGGTGGACGCTGCTGCGGTATATCACAATGCTTCTACCAGGTTTACGGATGGAGGGCAGTTTGGATTGGGAGCTGAACTGGCGATCAGCACGGACAAATTACATCATCGTGGTCCCTTAGGTCTGCATCAACTAGTCACAAATAAATGGTACGTTTTTGGTGATGGACAGATCAGATAAAAGTAAAATGGTAAAACGGATCGTTTTAAAGGTGGGTACTTCAACGCTTACCCAGGGCACTTCAAGGATTTCAAGGGGAAAAATCGAGGATATTGCGCTTCAGATCAAGGAACTAACACCGGAAAATGAAATCATCCTGGTCAGCAGTGGAGCTATTGCTGCGGCAAAACAATATGCTTCGATCAGCAATCTTGGCTCAGTAGAGGCAAAACAAGCTCTTGCAGCCATCGGACAAGTGCACTTGATGAGATTATATCAGGAAGTTTTCAGTGATTATCAACTACCGGTATCTCAGTGCCTCTTGACTTATTATGACTTTAATAACGAAGATTCAAAACTGAACATCGTCAACACGATCAATACCCTTTTGTCATTTGAATACATACCCATCATCAATGAGAATGACACTGTTGCGACCGACGAGATCAAATTTGGGGATAATGACAAGCTTGCTGCAATGACTGCGGTGCTTTGTGGTGCTCAAAAACTGATCCTGGCTTCTGATATCAGGGGACTATATGATAAAGATCCCAAGTTGAATTCGGACGCGAGATTTATTCATGAAATTCAAGACCTGAATTCGGTGATTGCAAATCTTTCTGATTCTAAATCCTCACAGGGTTCCGGAGGAATGAAATCAAAATTGGAAGCGGCACAGATTGCTCAAAAGGCACATATTCCAACGTGGATCGTCGACGGCAGCACCAGAAATTTTCTTGTAGATGTCTTAAATGAAGAAGGTGAATTTACCCGGATTACCACCATGACTTGATTTAATGGATACATCTGTCTGCAACAGATTTCGAGATGAGGCTATTCCCCAATAATTCCCAATTCCACTCCTTCTGAGTAAGCGACTTTTATTCCTTTTTTATAAAAGGCCTCTTTAATCATTCTGTTTAAATCAAAGGTTACCTCCCAATAGTTATCCGGGTGTATATATGGTCTGACAGAAACAATGATATTATGGCTGTCAAAAGATTCAATCCCAATGATCGGTGATGGGTCTTTCAAAATTTTAGGATAGGCTTGTAATGTCTCCATAATCGTCTGCTGCACTTTTGGAAAACTTTCTTCATATGGCATAGTCACCATTAATTCCAATCTGATATGACCACGGGTCGAAAAATTTGTTATGATGTCCTCGGTCACCTTGCCGTTGGGAATAATCAAGGTCTTATCTCCTGGAGTTACGAGAGTTGTATTGAAAATTTGAATATTCTCTACCCTTCCAAAGAAATCTGCAATCTGCACCCAATCCCCAATTTTGTAAGGCTTGAAAAAAACGATGGTTATTCCTGACGCAAAATTTCCAAGGAATCCCTGAAGGGCCAGGCCGATTGCAAAGACAACTCCAGCCAGGACTCCGATGAGCGCAGATACTTCAAAACCAATAATTCCTGCTGCTATCAGGATGATAATGAACTTCATGGCCAGCGATGCCAGAGAGGATAAAAAGCTCCTTATTTCCTCGTCAAGTGCCGACTTTTCCAGCAGTCGATCCATTATGGTGAGGAGTTTCTTGACAATCCATAATCCCACAATAAGCACGACGATCGCGCCTGCCAACCTTGGGGCAAAGTTCAGCAAACCATCAGTATAAGAATTCAGTGTATGTTCCCAATCCATCAGCTTTCCTTTATTTAAATTTTGAAAGGGAAGGTAAATACTTTCTCTTTCTTTTTAGTTCGTATTGATAGACAGCCTTTCCCAGGTTTGACAAAAACGGAAGGCCCAGTTCTTCATATTCGTATATTCCATCATTGAAGATTCTATTCTCGTTGATAAGAATGGTGGCACTCAAGAAGAATTCAACTCCATTCTCAATATCCACAATATATGCACAATCCGTAAGTGTGCCATATGCCCATCCCACCTTGTTGTAGATATTGATGTTATCCGGAATTGGATCCTTATTGTCACCATTGTAAAAGAACTTAACATAGCTGTCATAATACTCATCTTCGTGACCCCTATTGAATTCAAATTCCAATGGGGTTTTTGGCATGATGTCATAGAGAAACTGATATTGATCGGTCGACAGGTTGAATAGTTCTGTTTCATCAAATAATTCCGGAAAGATTATCCGGCGCAATGAAGCTTCCAGATCAATTAAATTGATGAAATTCTTCTGACTCATATCAAAGGGCTCGTAGATCACAGAATCTAAATCACTATCAAAATAGCCCTGCCCCTTGTAATCATTTTTCAATTTGGGGAAATCTGAATACAGCGCGTAGTATTCTCCCTGGGCATAAACAACTTCATCATCTATTAATAACTGTACGGGATTTGTATACTTATTACTTTCCGTATCAAAGCCCGAAATACCCACCCTCGTGCTGATCCTGGAATTTTTAAATATTCCTTTATTCCTCAGCTCCTCATTGATATAATCCTGCCCTAGAAATTCGTAAAGCCTGTTATATGCATCATTGTCGCTCACGCTGAATACTTTTTCAGTATATGTGGCAACATTGGGAAAATTAGAAAACGAAGCTGAATCGATATGCGCCGGTGACTGGGGAGGTCGTACCGAATCGATCTTCAACCTGGTATTCCGATTGATGCGACTGTCGGTTTCCCGCAACTGATTGATTCGTTGCAGTGCAAGAAAGGCAACCGGCATTTTTACGGTACTGGCCGGATAGAAATAGTGCTCGTTGTCATAGTTTTTAAAATAGGAAGTCAAATGAGGAATGTCGTGCTCGTCACGGTCGATCTTAGTATACAAAATTTGAATTTCGTGTTGTGATTGATCGATCAAAGATTGCAGAGAATCCGGGAGTGTCAGAAGTATATCGTCCAGGGGATTTAAGTCCGATTGATCACTCAGACATTGAATAAATAGCATGCAAGCAAAAGGCAATATAATTAACTGCTTTATAATTATTGACTCTTTTAAAACTGAATGATTCTAAAGGTACTCAATATGGCAACAATCACCATGATGATCAGGAGAACATAAGCCCATATTTGAGCACGCGGGTCTTTTGACAAAAATTCTGCTGCCAAATAACCCCCTATTGCCTGACCGATTCCGATGACCAGACCGATCTTCCAATCAATCATTCCATTCCATTCGAAAATGATAACAGCGATGAAGGTATAAATGGCCACCACAGCTGTCTTTAATACATTGGCTGATATCAGGTCATATTTCAGTACGATTACGGTAAGCACTAAAAATGCTATACCCATACCCATTTGGATAAAGCCACCATAAAATCCAAGTGCAAAAAAGACCGGTAAAGCTAGTGGGTGCTTTATGATCTTTACCGGGTCACGTTCTCGCAACCATTTTTTGGGATTGATCAATATGACAAAGAGCATCAATACGAGGAGGTACTTGAATACAGTATAAAATTGATCGTTCGACACATTCAGGGCCAATAGGATGCCGACAATAGCTCCGGTTACTGTTGCAACAATCGGCATGAGGTCACTACGTAAATCAAGTTTTTTATTCTTGACAAAGGAGAAGCTGGAAGTGACGCCCTGCATGGCGATTCCCACCCGGTTTGTTCCATTGGCATTATTTGGGGGGAGTCCGATGAGTTCCGTCATTATGCTCAGGGTTATTGCCGAACCATTGCCTGCAAGGGTATTGATGATACCTGCCAGTAAACCACCTAAGACTGCAATGGCCAGTATTGCAGGATCGTCAGTCATCCTTAATTTCTTGGCAGAGCTCGATCAGCACCCCGTTACAGGATTTCGGATGGACAAAACAAATCAACTTATTGTCTGCTCCCGGTTTAGGCTGGTCGTGGATTAACTGATAGCCTTCCTTTTTCAGCCGGTCCATTTCTTTTTGAATATCAGGAACATCAAAAGCTATGTGATGAATTCCTTCCCCGCGTTTTTCGATGAATTTCGAGAGGGCACTTTCTTCATTAAAGGATTCCAGGAGTTCTATCTTGTTGGGTCCCACCCTAAAGAACGATGTGGTTACATGTTCGGATTCTACGATCTCACGTTTGTAGGGAGTAACTCCCAAAAGTTTTTGGTAAACCAATTCGGCTTTGCCGAGATCTTTGACTGCAATTCCGATATGTTCGATCTTTCTCATAGTAAGATGGTTGACGGTGAGATAAGATACCTACAATCTATTGGGTGATAATACCATGACAAAAAATTTCTACCACAGCATCAGCATATTTTTCGATTACCTCATCATCAAAGGGATCACGATCGTACAAATGTTTGGCCAGGTAGGGATTGGAGAAAAAATTACTTGCCATCCCAATCAGTATGCTGGTTTGAAATTCCTTATCAATCTTTTTAATATTTCCCAATTTTCTCTGACGCTTAAAGAGCGCACCTGTAACATTGAAAAGCGGGTAAATCATACTATTGATGATCCACTCACTCCGTTCAGAGTGCTCATTCAATTCCTGGGCAAGGATCTTGGGAAAAGCGGGGTATTTAGCATAAAAATGAACAAGCTGTCTGATCACGACTTTGATCATTTGAAGCCCGTTGAGATCCTTATGAATTTTTTTGGACTGCTCAAACTCAGAAATAAATTCGTTGGCAAGTCTCTTTATTGATGCCTTCCACAATTCTTCCTTGTTTCCGAAGTAGTAATGAATCAAGGACCGGGCTACTCCGGCCTTCTTCGTAATTTCCGTTGTAGTCGTTCCTGAATAGCCCTTTTCTGCAAACACATTCACCGCCACATCACATAAATGCTCGATATTGATTTCAGAGTCCGCAGTCGGTCGTCCGGGCTTTCGCTTCACAACAGAATTTAGTGCTTTCCCGTTTTTCATCCTGGATTGAGTCGGAATGGTCTCCATATCTTCTTATTTATTGGCGAATTTGCCAAATAATTCGCAAGATGCATCAAAAGTGCCAATTTCTCAAATAGATTCATCTCAAAAATTGAATTCCAATGACTATTGAATTCTACATCCTCATTTGTTTCAATTGATGAATATGTTATACATTTGATGTCCTTTCAATTGGCAGAGGTGCCAATAGATATATTAAGATAATTAATAATATGATCTATTCAGCGGGTATTCACTTGCATAATAGGCGAATTTGACTAAATAATAAATTAAACTCTATGGAAGCATTTATTTATGATGCAATCCGCACAGTCCGCGGTAAAGGGAATAAGAAAGGTGCTCTGAATACCGTAACACCTACCCACCTGGTAACCCTCTGTTTAAAAGAATTAAGAAATAAACATCAATTTGACCCGGAGTTGGTTGAAGATGTCATCTTAGGATGTGTTACCCAGATCATGGATCAAGGTGCGAATATTGCTAAGACCGCAGCCCAGCAGTCAGGGTATGGTGACCACCTTTGCGGAGTTACACTCAATCGATTTTGTGGTTCGGGACTTGAATCCATCAATCAGGCTGCTGCCTACGTTAAATCCGGATTTTCGGATTTGCTCATCGCAGGTGGTGTAGAAAGTATGTCCCGCGTAAAGATGGGCAGTGATGGAGGGGCCCTGATGATGGATCCTGCAGTAGCTCTTCCGGGTCACATCGTTCCTCAAGGAATTTCAGCAGATCTGATCGCTTCAAAATATGGGTACTCGAGAGATGACGTGGATCAGTTTGCTGTAGAATCTCAACGAAGAGCATCAGTTGCAGAACAAGAAGGAAGATTTGTATCCAGGATTGATGTCAAGGATGTGAATGGAATTGTCATGCTCAACCGGGATGAGAATGTGAGACCGGGCACCTCAATGGATGCTTTAGCCGGTCTGCAGCCGTCGTTTACAATGATGGGCCAAATGGCCGGTTTTGACGACGTATGTCTTGACAAGTATCCCGAAGTGGAATTTATCGATCATGTCCACCATGCGGGCAACTCCTCAGCTATTGTTGATGGAGCCGCATTGGCACTTGTAGGGAGTAAGACAGCAGGAGAAAAAACGGGTCTGAAACCAAGGGCAAAAATTCGCTCTGTGGCAGTTATGGGCACTGATCCCACAATCATGCTCACCGGGATTGCACCGGCCACTCGCAAGGCGCTGAAAAAGGCCGGAATGGAAGCCTCGGATATCGATTTGTTTGAGATCAATGAAGCGTTTGCTGTGGTGCCGATGAGAGCTATGGATGATGTTGGTATACCACACGAAAAGGTCAACGTAAACGGCGGTGCTATTGCCTTGGGTCATCCGCTCGGTGCCACGGGTTGTATGCTAATGGGTACCGTGCTGGATGAACTGGAAAGAACGGGTAAGTCAACGGGTTTGGTGACGCTATGTATAGGTGGAGGAATGGGTATTGCAACAATCGTTGAGCGCGTTTAGCGCCTTTTAATAAAAGAAAACAATAAAAAAATATGTCATTTAAAAACAAGATCCTTTCCTATGAAGTCGATGGTGATGGCATAGGATTGATTACAATAAACATGGAGGAACATCCGACTAACCTGTTCAGTCCGGACTTCATGGAAACCTATTTTGATGTAGCAAAAAAGGCAATTGCAGATGAAGGTGTCAAAGGGGTAGTGGTTACTTCATCCAGACGCATGTTTATGGCAGGAGCGGATCTCAAAATGCTGGAGAAGCCGATTGCAGATGCCCGGCAGTTCTTCGAGAACGCACTGCTTATGCACAGAAACATGCGGGATATCGAGACCGGAGGCACACCATTCGTAGCTGCCATCAATGGACATGCCCTGGGAGGAGGATTGGAATTGTGCCTGGCTTGTCATTATCGAATTGCAATAAATGATCCCAAGATCAAAATTGGATTTCCGGAAATCAAAGTTGGCCTGTTTCCCGGCGCCGGAGGGACAATAAAGGCGCCTTATTTGATGGGCATACAAGCCGGTATGATGGCTCTGTTGCAAGGCACAAATCACAGTCCTTCCAAAGCCAAGTCTGCGGGGTTGATCAACGACACCGTAGAAAGCATTGATGAACTTGTTCCAGCTGCCAAGAAATGGATTGTCGAAGGAGGTAAGGCCCTGCAACCGTGGGATGACAAGAGTCATAAAATTCCGGGGGGAGGACTCTTTACACCAAATGGTGCTCAGACAATGATGGGAGGAATAGGCAACGTGCGAAAGATCACTCATGGCAATTACCCGGCAGCTCAGTATGTGTTGAGTGTCATTCACGATGGTTTACAGGTAAAGTTTGACAGAGCTTTGGAAATTGAGGCCCGGTACTTTACCAAAGTGCTCATGTCCAAAGAGGCGCGAAATATGATTCGGACAGGATTTTTTGCCATCCAGGAAGCTAGTAAAGGAAAGGCTAAACCGTCGGGATTTGACAACTATGAAGTCAAGAAGTTGGGAATACTGGGAGCAGGAATGATGGGTGCAGGCATTGCCTATGTATCAGCTTATGCAGGCATGGAAGTAATCCTTAAAGATGTGACCCTTGAGGGAGCTGAAAAAGGAAAGTCATATAGTGTTGGACTATTAAAGAAGAGAGTCAGTCGCGGAAAATTGACTCAGGAAAAAGCGGATCAAATCCTGTCCAGGATTCATCCTGCCGATGATCCTAATGCCGTGGAGGGATGTGACATGGTCATCGAAGCTGTGTTCGAAAATCCCGACTTGAAGGCCAAAGTGACGGCAGAAACGGAAGCTGCTCTTGCAGAAGATAAGATTTATGCTTCGAATACCTCAACCATTCCAATAACGCTATTGGCCAGGGCCTCAAAACGTCCTGAAAATTTTATCGGAATTCACTTCTTTTCTCCTGTAGATAAAATGCCACTGGTTGAGATCATCGTTGGAGAGAAAACGAGTGATCGTGCAATAGCTGCTGCTATCGACTACGTGGTTTCGATCAGAAAAACGCCTATCGTTGTCAATGACAGCCGCGGATTCTTCACGTCCCGGACATTTGGTACGTACTGTTCTGAGGGCGGATTCCTGCTCGAAGAAGGTGTGCCACCTGTCATGATAGAAAATGTGGCTAAGACAAAGGGAATGCCGGTAGGACCTCTTGCAGTGACCGATGAGGTCTCACTGACACTGGGGCTTCACGTTTATGAGAGTGATCCCAATCCGAACAAACCGGAAGAGCAGACTAGATTCTACAAAATCGGTAAAATGATGGTAGATGAGTACGGTCGTCACGGGAAAAAGAATGGTAAAGGCTTCTATGATTATCCTGAAAAAGGAAAGAAGAGGATCTGGCCGGAATTGTCCAAAATATTTAATTCGAATGTTGATACACTGGATAAAGAAACAGTGGGAAAGAGGATGTTACACCGCATGGCACTGGAGACCTACAGATGCCTGGAGGAAGGTGTGCTCAGGTCAGTGAAAGACGGAGATATCGGTAGCATCATGGGATTTGGATTCCCGATATACACCGGTGGGGCCCTGTCCTACATCGATTATGTGGGCATGGATGTATTTATTGCTGAATGTGATGATTTCACTCAGAGGTTTGGTAACCGATTTATGGTACCTCAAAGCCTTAGAGATCTGGCAGCAGCCGGTAAATCGATTCATGACTTCAGGCAGGACACTTCTTCTGATGTACCTCAAACCGCTGAAGCGGTGGCATAGAAGACCACATTCAAAAAAGATCTGGTTGCAAAGCCATTAAGCTTTTTAACTTTGCTTTATCAGGTAGAAGCCCGTCAAAACTGACGGGCTTCTACTTTTGATAGAATCAACGAATGAAGAAACTGGGTATCGTATCTCTTGTTCTCTTGCTGCTGGTATTGTTTGTTGCAGTATTTGGATATATCAATCAGGACAAGCTGGTTGAGCGATTTATTATACGCCAAAGTTCCATTGCCAATCTCAGGACCCAATTATTAGATAGAGATGGTACGATTCGACTCGTATCAGTGGGTACGGGATCACCAATTCCCGGCAGACGAAATCTTTCGTGCAATGCGGTTTTTGTGAATGGAAAGTTCTTCCTGTTTGATATCGGGGACGGTGGAGCAAGTGCGATTGAAAGACTTCGATTACCCCTGACAGAAATCGAGGGAATTTTTATTACGCATTGGCATGCAGATCATTTCTTTGATTTGCCCGAAATTATAAACCGAAGCTGGGTCAGGGGACGCGAGCACAATATTACGGTGTATGGTCCTGAACCCATTGATTCCATAATGTATGGTCTGAATATGTTTGTAGCTACCGAAAATCAGTTCAGGGTCGATCATCATGGGGACGAATTAATGGATTTCTCCAAGGCGAAACCCATCGTCAAAAAAATCGATCTTGTGAATTCTGATCGGATGGTGGTATATGACCGGGATGGAGTGATCATCACGGCTTTTAAGGTGCGTCACGAACCCGCTACTCCTGCTTTCGGCTACAAGATTGAATTTCAGGATAAATCTCTTGTCATCAGTGGTGATACCAAAAAAGATGACATTTTGATCGAAATGTCCCGGGATGCGGACATTCTTTTACATGAGGCATTATCGTTTGATTTTATCGAACGGGCTCAAAAGATCCAGGAGGACTTAGGTGTTGCGCGGAACGCCAGGATCCTGGCAGATATCATGGACTATCATACGAGTCCGGTTGAAGCTGCTGAAATTGCTGAATCTGCAAATGTGAAAAAGCTGATCTTAACACATCTTGGACCAGCGCCTGAAAATCCAATTAGCCGTACATTTTATACATCAGGAATGGATGATGTGTATAACGGCACCATATTACTGGCGGAGGATGGTGATCTATTTACAATTGAATAAAACAATAAAATATGACCAGAATAAAAAATCTGTTTGATCTCAATGGCAAAGTTGCCGTCATAACCGGAGCTTCAAAAGGAATAGGAGAAGCTATGGCCCGTGGAATGGCGGAATTTGGAGCCAGTGTTGTGATCAGTAGCAGAAAGCAGGAGGCCGTCGAAGAAGTTGCACGGAGCTTTCAAAAAGATGGCCTCGATGCTATGGGAATCGCCTGTCATGTTGCCAATGAGGAACAAAGAGAAAACCTTATAGAGAAAACCGTCGATAGATATGGCAGGATCGATATCCTGATTAACAATGCCGGAACCAATCCATACTTTGGACCCATTGACCAGATGCCTATGGCAGCCTATCAAAAGACTATGGATATCAATCTAAGTGCTCCCATGGAATTGAGTCGACTGGCTTACCCACACATGAAGGCCCAGGGTGGCGGAAGTGTGATGCATGTAAGTTCCATTGAGGGATTACATGCGACCGCAGGATTTGCAGCCTATAATTTGAGTAAGGCGGGATTGGTAATGCTGGCACAAAACCAGGCGGCAGAGTGGGGGAAGGACAATATTCGGGTCAACGTAATTTGTCCGGGTCTCGTAAGGACAAAACTGAGTGCGGCCCTGTGGTCAGACGAAAATAATCTGAAGAAATTTGAACAAAATATTCCTCTTGGAAGAATGGCTATGCCGGATGAAATGGCTGGGTTGGCTGTATTCCTGGCAAGTGATGCCTCAACTTATATGACTGGCTCCGTACTGGTCAATGATGGCGGCATCCTGCACGCGCCGGTATTGAGCTGACAGGACAGATCCATCGATGATTTCCAATATGTTATTGCATCATATCGATGGATTCCGTTGCAATAAGGCCACCATATTCAAGGGCAATATCTCTGTCCTTTCCTACGATGGAGTATTCCTCCGATGTGGCCATTTCAAGGAATGCCTCTTTCGAAGGATATTGAACAATCAGGATTTGATCAGGTTTGTGATCCTGATCGCCGATAATAACCTGATTCACCTTCCCGGCCCAAAGGAACTTTCCCCCAACTTTTGCCAATAATGGTGTTACATTCCGGGCATATCTCTTATATGCCTCTTTTCCTGTCTCCTCACCAATACCCGATCGGTCTTTAAATTTCAAAATATTGACCATGACTACTGGCGTATTGGAGGGATAGTTATTTATGAATGCCAAAAAGTCCTCTTTCCTGGAAAGAACTTGATTTGTTAAGTTCATAATTTGTAGAATGATTATGAGTACATGACAAAGAGAATAATAGCCATGTATCGATTGTTGATTATTTGAGAACAACTACAAATTTTATCATGGCTATTACGGAGAAAGTTAAAAAACTTTCCCGGGAGTTGAAAATAGGACTAACCGGCATTAACAAATGCCGGATCGATTTAATCACGTTGGCAGTAATAAGCATGTGTAGTGTGGGCAGCGTTAATCTGATCAAAGTGGCACATGGGATGTTGAGTGAAGTAAAGGTGAGCAGCAACTATGGACGTTTGCAACGTTTCATTGCAGAGGTAAACTGGAAGCGGGGGAATTTGCCTTTGTTTCTTATAAACTTGATTGGTAAGCGTCCGAGCAACTACACCCTAAACTTCTGCGGCATCAATTGATCTAAATCTGACAGCTTTGTGTCTGCAATGTTTTCCAGAACGTGAGTCAA
>JANQHF010000091.1 GCA_028282725.1 Saprospiraceae bacterium | reverse complement strand
TGACAAAGACAGGAACGATTGTGAATGCCAACTTCCGTTTGTCGCCCTGTTCAATCTAAAGCATGAACTTGCAGATTTGTACAGATGACAAAGACAGGAACGAATGCAAGGACAAACTTCCGTATGTCCAATGCTCAATCTAAAGCTTGAACTTGCGGATTTGTACAGATGACGAAGACAGGAACGAATGCGAAGACAAACTTCCGTTTGTGCAATGCTCAAGCCAAAGCTTGAACTCACTCTAAGGGGTTGTTTAGCGGACTACTCGTCCCGAACCCGCACCGCCCATCAATTTCTCAACTTCGGCTCTTGTGGAATAATTGAAATCTCCTTTTATCGAATGTTTGAGACATGAGGCGGCAACAGCAAAATTCAAGGCGGTCTGTGTTTCGCTCAATTCCGGGGTTAAATGAGCGAAGATCAATCCGCCGGCGAAGGAATCACCACCTCCAACCCGGTCAACGATACTTTTGATTTGATAGGGGTCATATTCTCCGGTCTTATTGAGGGGTGCAAAACAAGGAGCATCTTCGATTGCATCATAGAGCATCGCTCCCCAATTGTTATGCGTAGCTGACAAACTTTCCCGAAGGGTAATGGCCACTTTCCGAACATTAGGAAATTGCTGAACTACCTGTCTTGCCACTTCCGGATATCGCGATATGTCCAATTTACCCGAGTGGACGTCAGTGTCCCCTGCTCTTATGCCAAGTACATCGTGACAATCTTCTTCATTGCCGATGACTACATCAGCGAAGGGGAGGATTTCTTTCATCGTATCCCGCGCCAGTTGACGAGTACTCTTATTCTTGTCCCACTTCCACAACTTGCCTCTGAAGTTTAAGTCTATGGACACTGTTATATCCTTGGTTTTCGCTGTTTGCGCTGCTACAAGTGTTGCTTCGGCGGCATTTTTCGAAAGAGCGGGAGTGATGCCACTCAAATGAAGCCAGGAGGCATCCTGAAAAATGTCATTCCACCTGTACTGTCCCGAAGGCGTTAATGAGACGGAAGATTCAGCTCGATCGTAAATGACATTGCTCGGCCTTTGATTTGCTCCAGTCTCTAAAAAATACAATCCTAAGCGCCCCATATCAGTTCTGACAATAAACGAAGCATCAATGCCTACGGCGCGTATTGTGTCCATTACCGCATCGGCTATGGAATGTTTTGGAAGAGCCGTTACATATCTTGCCTGTCCCCCGTAATTGCAGATAGAAGCAGCGACACTGGCTTCAGCTCCTGCAAACGTGACATCATATCTTCTGCTTTGTCTCAATCTTAAAAATCCGGGTGAGGCCAATCGACCCATTATTTCTCCAAAGGTTATTACGACACTCATCTCATTGGTTTAATTCGGTTAATAATGTGGAGATCTGCTGTGCATTGGAAGCAATTGCGGACCAGTCTTCTTTATTGATCAAGTCACGTTTTGCAATCCACGAACCTCCGATTGCCGAGATCAGAGGGGATTCCAAATAGGTTCTTGCATTATGAATATTCACTCCGCCAAGGGGAATAAATTTTAGACCCAGGTGTAAGTAAGGTGCAGCCATACTGGTCAGATGCTTCATCCCTCCTGTAGTCTCCGCGGGAAAATATTTTAATAATTTGCACCCTTCCTGGACGGCCAACTCGATATCCGTAGGAGTCATTATTCCCGGGGCAAAGGGTAGACTTTGCTTTATTGCTTCTCTGATGATCTTCGGATTACATCCCGGCGACACCGCAAAATCTCCGCTTGCATCTTTGGCTTCTTTTACCTGGTCAATGGTTAAGACTGTGCCATATCCCAATAAGATCTCCGGGACTTCTTTTTTAATCGCTCTTCCTGCCTCCAACGCTATTTGTGTTCTCAAAGTGAGTTCAATACACGTCACTCCTCCGGATACCAACGCTTTCGCCAGTGGTATGGCATGCTTGAGTTGATCCAGGATGATAACTGCAATCACTTTTTCCTTATCTATCCTTTCCTGTATGCTCATATTGTCAATTTAGAGATTTGCAGTTGTCACACTTTCAGATCTTTCATCTCCGCCAACATCTTGCCCATCATCTCATGTAACTTGTGTATCGCCTTTATTGGTCGCACCATCACCTTGAAGTTTATGATTTTGCCATCCTCGTTCAGCTCAATGATATCGACTCCATTTACAATGATATCATCAATCTTACATTGAAATTCCAAAACGCCCTTTAATCCTTGAATGATCTTTTGTTTGTAGTTGAAATCATCTTTTAGAACCTGTCCGGCTCCCATCAAATACATCGCAGTCATGAATTTTCCTTCTTGTGGGGTATGAACTACCGGTGAATAAAAGGTCACATCTTCAGCCAACAATTCATTGAGCTGGGTCAAATCCTGGCTTTTGATGACTTCTTCCCATCTGGATAGAAATGATTCGAAAGTTGTATTGTCCATAGTATTCATTTAAAACGTGGCTCTTCCCCCTGAGATATCGAAGATGACCCCTGTGTTGAAAGATGCTTCTTTTGACACAATCCAACAAGCTAAAGAGGCAACTTCCTCTATAGTCCCCAATCTCGCCATGGGTATTTTGGCTTTCATATATTCGAGCATTCTTTGATCTGTCTCCAAATTCATTGGGGTGGCAATGACTGCAGGAGCAAGGCCATTAACAGTTATCCCTGATCTGGCATATTCCTTACCCACTGCTTTGACCAATCCCATGATTGCAGATTTACCCGTAACATAACCCACCATTCCCGGATTTCCTTCTTTCCCTCCGATCGATGACAAATGAAGTATTCGACCATAATTCTGCTCAATCATTGGAGGCAGGGCATACTTTGTAGTCAGAAAAGCACCTTTGACATTCACATCAATGACCCGGTCAAAACTTTTTGCATCATATTCGGCAATATTGGTCGAAGTCGGTCCAATGATGCCTGCAGAATTTACCATGATGTCCAATCGACCTTCTTTTCTGTAGACCTTATTAAAGGCTGATTCGACTTCCTCCTCTTTCGTAATATCTGCCATAAGTGCATCGACCTGCAATCCCAATCCCTTCATCTCCGATTCCTTTTCGGCAAGAGTGTCCGCCATGCGATCCAGTAGATATACGATACATCCCTCAGCTGCTAATCTTGATGATATGCCTGCACCAATCCCTCTGGCACCCCCTGTAACTATAGCCACTTGCCCTGCAAATCTTTTCATTTATCTTCTTCCTAATGATTCCAATATAGGTGATTCAATTTATATTCAACGATGAAAGAAGAATTCTTCAATAAAACTGAATAATGAGTAAGCTGCGCAGTCAGGGATGGTTTGGTAAAACGGGAAAAGATGGATTTATCTATAGAGCCTGGATGAAAAATCAGGGTATTCCTGATGACGAATTTCGGGCTAAACCCGTCATTGGGATCTGCAACACCTGGTCAGAACTCACACCTTGCAACGCCCATTTTCGTGAACTTGCCGAGTCAGTCAAGAAAGGAGTATTGGAAGCCGGTGGATTTCCAGTTGAGTTTCCTGTAATGTCCTTAGGCGAAACATTGATCAAGCCCACCGCTATGCTTTACCGCAATTTGATGAGTATGGACGTTGAGGAATCGATTAGGGCCAATCCGATTGATGGAGTGGTTCTTCTGGTAGGCTGTGATAAAACCACACCGGCTTCACTCATGGGAGCAGCCAGCGTTGATCTTCCCACAATTACTGTATCCGGTGGCCCAATGCTCACCGGAAAATACCGGGGAAAAGATGTGGCCACAAGTGATGTCTGGCGATGGAGTGAAGCAAGCCGGGCAGGAGAGATTTCACAAGAAGAATTTCGTTTGATCGAAGGTTGTATGGCCCGTAGCAGGGGACATTGTGCGGTAATGGGTACAGCCTCAACAATGGCCTGCATGGTCGAATCACTGGGCATGTCTTTGCCTGAAAATGCCGCTATACCGGCTGCAGATTCACGGCGGAAAGTGATTGCACAATTGAGTGGTAGGAGAATTGTAGAGATGGTCCGAGAGGACATGATCATGTCAAAAATTTTAACACGAGAGGCCTTTGAGAATGCCATCATACTGAATGCTGCCATCGGAGGATCTACCAATTTTGTCCTGCATCTTTTGGCAATTGCAGGAAGGATTGGTGTAGAACTCACCCTTGATGATTTTGATCGGCTGGGAAGTCAAATACCATTATTGGTCAATTTGCAACCTTCCGGCAAATACTTCATGGAGGACTTTTATTATGCCGGAGGCCTGCCAGTGGTTATTAAAGAATTGCAAGGTGTTTTGCATCAAGATGCAATTACGGTAAATGGCCATTCTTTGAGCGTGAATTGCCAGAATGCCGAATGCTTTAATGCTGATATAATAGCTACTTACGACAATCCATTTCAAGAAGCCTCAGGAATTGCCGTTGTCTATGGAAACCTTTGTCCTGATGGAGCTATCATCAAACCTTCCGCCGCTACTCCCGAACTGATGAAGCATAGGGGAAAGGCAGTCGTCTTCGAAAATATTGAGGAATTTCATGCCAAGATCAATGACCCGGAACTGAGTGCAGATGAATCTGATATCCTGGTTTTGAAGAATGTCGGCTTGAAAGGATATCCCGGAATGCCGGAAGTAGGTAATATGGGAATCCCAAAAAACCTTCTGGATAAAGGTGTGACAGATATGGTACGTATCTCCGACGGAAGAATGAGTGGTACGGCATATGGTACTGTATTTCTGCACGTCTCTCCGGAATCAGCTGAAGGGGGAGTGTTTGCCCTGGTAGAGAAAGGAGACGAAATTGAAGTGGACGTGCCCAATCGAAAGCTGAATCTCCTCGTATCCGATGAAGAACTGGAAGTTCGGAAAAACAAATGGACACCAGAAGACCTGGGTTTCAACCGGGGTTATGTCCATATGTATATTCGCGATGTCGAACAAGCCCATCTCGGTGGCGATCTGAAATTCCTTAGAGGAAAATCCAGCAGTGAAGTGACACGTGATTCTCATTAGGGAGAGGTAAGCCGATCAGCAGCTCTTCGCAAATATTTCTCCCAGACTTCAAATGATTGAAGACCCGGAATCATGACTTGTTGATTCATTCGGATCGTTGGTACTACGCTGATTTGATTGTGTCTGGCCATCTTGACCTCTTTCAAAATCTCGGTGTAATCGTTCGTTCCATTTTGAATGTGTCCAATCCAATCCTTCCCTTTCATATGTTCCCTGACCAGGTCTTTTAGAATATCATGATCTTCAATGTTGGCTCCCTTTTGAAAGTATGCATTCATTATATTCAATCCAATGTCAAATTTAAGACCCAAATCATCAATGTTGGATATAAGCACGTGTGCTGGCAGACTATTTGGAATCCTGGAAATCTGATCATAAGCCAATTGAATACCTTCGATCTTCGCTTCTTCACGAAGACTTCGACCCATTCCTGGTTTTGTTCGTTTGACAAATAGTGATTTATCTGCTCCGCCTTCAGGTATATCGGGATAAAGTATAAAAGGTTTCAAATCGATACTGAGGTTGATTTCATTTTCTAATTTCCTGGCAAGCCTGTGCACTCTTGTTTTACCAATGTAACACCATGGGCAGATGAAATCCGAGTAGAACTCTATAATCACTGTATTTCTTCTACGACTTACACCCATTCCTGCGATCAATTGTGTTTTCCAGGTGTCCGGCCATGTTTTGACAGATATTGTTGTCCCAAAGCAATGGGTTCATCTTCCAATTTGGTAGCGAAGGTATCATTCCATCTATTCAGAAATCCAAATAGGGAAACAACAGCTCCTGGTTCGAGTATTTGCTCGTCTGTCCAATATTTCTTTCGTTCGATAAAATGTTCTTCGCTCACGGTATTTGGGACAGAACCTGCAGCAGGTCCGAATCGAAGGGCTGCTTTTTCGGAATCGGCGAAAGCATTGCTTGTTTCGAAATTCCATAAATTCTCCAATTGATCTTCGCGTGCACCATGATGTTTTGCCTCTCCAATTGTATGAGCCTGGCAATATTGACAACCTGCTGCCCTACTGGAAATATGCTCCACGAGTTGCTTGAGATACAGGGGAGCCCTGTCCTTCTTTTTCATCCACGTGGAAGTCCAGCCTCCATTTTTGAACATGAGATGCAAAATCATCAGCGGTTCAATTTTTTAGGATCTCCAATGATTAAACCCGTCAACACAGAGAATGATCCCAATATAGCCGGCATGCGAGCCATCATGATGATTGAATCAGGAATAAAACCCATGTTCTTTTTGACTACATTCAACAAAAATCGAAATGATTTTAATTCCGAATCCGATAAGGGTGCAATAGAGGACATTGATTATTTTGTTTAAATATTAATTAAGTAGATAGTCTTGAAATCTGACCTTCCTGGTCCGTCTTGTGTATTCCATAGTCCTGCCAGGCCAATTATTTGCAATCTGACCTGTAGGTGATCTATACCAGCTCTGTTCGATCTTGGTCCAGATCATTTTTTCCAACCTCGATTGAATAGAATGAAAATATGATTCCACGACCTCACTCTTAACTTCCAGGACATCGATTGTACTATATTCAATCTTTTCAACACATTGTGCAATGTAGCCCGCTTGCGCCTCACTCATAATAATTATGGAGTTGTGTCCAAGATTTGTATTGGGCCCATACATTAAAAACATGTTTGGAAACAGATCAACAGTTATACCCAGGTAGTTTCTAGGTCCATTTTTCCAGTGCGCCTCCAGTATTGTCTGATCTTTTCCGACGATGTGGAAATTTTTTAATAAGGGATTGGTTTGAAATCCCGTTGCATAGATGATCACGTCAAGTGAGATCTCTTTTTTCACGGTCTGAATTCCCGATGAGTATATTCTCTGAATGGGATCTGTGTTCAAATGAACGTGTTCCTTTGCCAGGGCTTCATAATAGTCGTCAGAAAACAGAATGCGTTTCGCACCCATCGGGAAATCCGGGATGAGTTTGGCTACTAATTCCGGATCTTTGATGTGTCTTTTAATATACTTTTTGGTCTGTCCCTGGTAAAATTTCCGCAACCAATGATTCTGATTCTTCATGAGAAAGAACAGACCCCCTCCCAGGAGCCAGAGCCTTAATCGATAGATTTTCAAAAGAAAAGGAAGGCGTCGGACCAAAGATTTTTCCCAGGACTTATAAGCGCGATCTTGCTTTGGCAACATCCAATTGGCCGTTCTTTGAAAGATATGGACTTCAGAACACGAATGGGCAATTTGGGGTATAAATTGTATTGCACTGGCAGCACTTCCAACTACTCCGACTTTTTTATCTTTTAGTGAGACTTCGTGATTCCACTGAGCAGAATGGAACGAAGGTCCGCGAAAACCATTGATTCCCGAAATACCGGGAAATGAAGGGTGATGAAGCTGACCTACTGCAATAACAAATGTACGGGTCTGGAAAGTGCTCCCATCTGATGTTTCTATCTGCCAGCAGGAATCACTTTGATTCCACTTTGCTTTCTTTAATTCTCTATGAAACAATAGGTGATCATTCAATCCGTGTTTTTGACTACACATCTTCAGATACTCCAGGATCTGAGGCTGATGTGACCACTTATATTTCCAATCCGGGTATGGCTCAAATGAATAGCTATAGAGCGCAGAAGGAATATCACATTCAGTACCCGGATAGGTATTATCTCTCCAAGTCCCTCCGAGGCCATCTGCTTTTTCAAGGATTATGAAGTTGTCGATGCCTCTTTCTTTGAGTTTGATGCCCATGCATATTCCCGAGAATCCCGACCCGACAATGACCGCCGTATACATATTACATAGTTAATATTTACACGATGGACTTTATAATTTTTCAGTTAATTTGAGCACCATGAAAAATTCAATTATATATCTATTCTTCTTCATTCCCTGTTTTTTGATGGATGTTGAATTACACTGCCAGAGTCAACCTAGTGAGTTACCTTACTATCAGATTCCCGAGTACCCGGATGAATATACCGCTACGACGGTTACAGCCAGACTCCTGGATGGTCTTGGATTTCGATACTATTGGGCAACTGAAGGACTTAGAGAAGAAGATCTCTCCTATAAACCCAGTGAATCGGGTAGAACCATCCTCGAAACCATGAATCACCTGCATGGACTTTCGCGTGTAGTGAATAATGCGATTAACAAGCGACCTAATTCTGGATCACAAGAGGAACTGAGTTACGAGGAATTGAGGTCTCGCACTTTGTTTCTAATCAAGGAAGCTGCCGATATTGTGAGAAATGCTGAGCCATCCGAAATGGAAGAATACAAGGTCATTTTTCAAAGGGGTGATACCAGGTCGGAATATCCGTTTTGGAACAATATCAATGGACCCATAGCTGATGCACTCTGGCATTGTGGCCAGGTCGTATCCATGCGTCGAGCTTCGGGTAATCCGTTCAATTCAAAAGTAAGTGTGTTCTCCGGGAGGGTACGTTCCTGATCACTCACCATTAATTGTCCTGACTTGAAGAAGATCCTGACCTATAGAGGAGCATGCATGACATGGGAATGTGATTCCAATCGTCACATGAATGTCATGTATTATATCAACAAGTTTGAATATGCCGGAAGGTCATTTGACCTCGAACTCGGCTTGTTTTCAGAAGATGCGGATGATTCAATAGGCATCGTTGTGGTTGAGCAGAAGATCAATTATTACAAGGAGGTATTTGAAGATGACCTCATCTACATAGAATCTACACTTCTCGATATTGGCAATAAGGCTTTTAAGGTATTTCATGAAATGTACAATGGAAGGACCAGGGAATTGGTCAGTACCATGCATGCAGTCTTGACTTTGTTCGATAAGGTCACAAGAAAAGCCCTTCCTTTTCCTGAAGATCGAAAAAGGATCTTGTTGGATCAGTTGAAGGAATAACTTACTCTTTTGGCAAGGGCGAAAGTCTATTTAGGATAATAGAGGCCGGCCATGTCTGTGTACTCTTCTTAAGATTCTAAATACTTATCAGCCCTCAATGATCAGGCCCCTCCGTGATTTACCATATCAGGTCATCAATAGACTCTTTATTGTTTCAATCAAATCATCTCATCAGAAGATCATTCACTGCATTCAGGGACATCCGGTGACTTTTCTATTGTTGGTCGTCTAAAGAGCACAGTCATTCCTATGAAGAGTATAGTTATTAATGTTTTGAGAAATCCCAAATTCCATTGGTAGGATCCCGTCCGAACATGGACCAAAGACTTTGTAAAGAGCAAAGCAAGCGAAGAAATGGGTCTCTGAATCAAGTTTGCACGGCTTTTAAATGATTCAGAGCCCTTCTCGTTTTTATTGATTGTTTTATCAATTCCTTACTACATTTATTTCCATGTCTGACCGACTTGATTGTAAAAAGGCAATGGAGCTTCTTCGTTCCGGTGATTGGAAAGGTGCGCACGATATCGTTGAGCATTTACACTCTTCGATGGCAGCTCATGTTCATGCTCATCTTCACCGGGTAGAAGGAGACCAATGGAATGCAGATTATTGGTATCGCCGTGCGGGAAGGATAAGCCCCTCGGTTTCCATCGAGGAAGAGTGGAAAGAAATCTATGACCTGGTTACGAAGTGATCAATTCATCCATGCAAGAGTACAGACTTTCTTTCCATTCCGGGATGTCGACTCCAAATGCACTTGAAATTTTATCTGTGGACATCACACTCCATTTGGGGCGTGGAGCTGCTGCATTATAGTCTTCAGTAGATATACCATTCACTCTGCAAGTCATTCCGGATCGATCAAAGATTAGCCGTGCGTAGTCTGCCCAGTTCGTTTGACCGAGATTACAGAAGTTGTAGTGTTGGCAAATCTTAGACTCAAGATCAGAACGGAGTATTTTGATCACTACACCGGCGAGATCTCGCGCATTCGTAGGTGCTCCGATTTGATCATTGACCACATTTAACTCAGTCCTTTCATTTCCCAATCGCAACATTGTTTTTACAAAATTCGAATTGAATGTAGAATACAACCATGAAACCCTGATATTGATCCAATCAATCCTGCTTTGTTCCAAAACCAATTCTCCCGCTCGTTTTGACTTTCCATAAATGCTCCTTGGAGAACAAACATCTGTCTCCAGGATGGGTCTGTCAACTGCGGAATCATATACATAATCCGTCGAGAAATGTACAAGTCTGCAATCATATAATTGGCAGGCGTTGACCAGTTGAGTCACCCCATGGCTGTTTACATGGTATGCCGATTCCGAATCTGTCTCAGCACGATCCACATGCGTGTAAGCAGCACAATTGATACAAAAATCAGGTCTGAATTTCTTAAAGACGTGAAACACTTCTGACGGACTGGTAATATCGAGTGTGTCCCGTGTCGTGAACAAAAATTCCATTTCCATTTGCAATTCTGCCAATCTTCTGAATTCCTTGCCCAATTGACCATTGGCCCCGGTGACTATAATAATTGTTTTCTGTGGAAACATATTACCTATTATATCGGTAGATGCTCTCCGAATATTGGCTGCTGAAGGTCTTTTTGCGAAAGAATGATCTCTTCAGTGTTTATTGGCCACTGAATTTTCAATTGTTGATCGTTGAAGGAGATTCCAGCTTCATGTTCTTTGGAATAGAAGTTATCACATTTGTATGCGAATGTAGCTTTATCTGACAACACCAGGAATCCATGAGCAAAGCCCCTTGGGATAAAGAGTTGCTTCTTATTCTCGCCAGAGAGCATTATACCAAACCATCTTCCATAAGAATCTGAATCAATCCTTAGATCTACAACTACATCATAAATTTCTCCGCAGATGGCCCTGACCAACTTTGCCTGTACATAGTCACCGGTTTGGTAATGCAAGCCCCTCAATACCCCTTTGGTCGATGAGGATTCATTATCCTGAACCCATCGAATATTTGCAATTTCCGATGGCAAGTCCCTTGCATTATAGCTTTCAAAAAAGTACCCTCTGTCATCGTGAAATACCCTGGGTTGGACGATCAATAAATCTTCCAATTCCGTTTTAATTACTTCCATCACTTCTCTTTAAAAATAATTCCGATCGGAACTCCGCTAAAATTGAAACGCTCTCTAAATTGATTTTCCAGATAGTTTTTATAATTCTCTTTGATGTGTTTTGGATGATTGCAAAAAAAAGCGAATGCCGGATATTTTGTCGGCAATTGAGTGACATATTTGATCTTAATCATTTTTCCCCTGTGGCTGGGTGGTGGATACTTTGCAATCATTTCCTGAAGCGCATTATTTAATACTGAGGTTTTTATCCTCCTGGTCTTGTTTTCGTACACCTGCTCTACTAATTCTATGGCTTTGTAAATTCTCTGCTTTTCCAGTGCTGAAACAAAGAGAATTGGAATGTCTGTAAATGGTGCCAACTTTTCCTTGAGGAGTTTCTCATAATCCCGGGCAGTGTTGGTTTCTTTGGTCACGAGATCCCACTTGTTGACTAGGAGAACCACCCCTCTTTTCCTTTTTAAGATCAAGGAAAAAATATTCATATCCTGCGCTTCAAGGCCCTGTTGTGCATCGATGATCAAGACACAAACATCACACTCATCTATTGATTTGACGGCGCGGATCACAGAGTAGAACTCCAGGTCTTCATGGACCTTCTTTTTCTTTCGTATTCCGGCAGTATCGACAAGGATCAATTCTTTGCCGAATTTGTTATATCGACTATGTATTGCATCACGGGTTGTACCGGCAATGTCCGTTACGATATTTCTTTCCTCCCCTAATAGGGCGTTGACGAAGGAGGACTTGCCTACATTGGGCCTTCCCAGCACAGCCACCTTTGGGATGTGATCCTCATCGGTGATCTTGACTTCTTCAGGTAATAAATCGATTACGGCATCCAGCAACTCACCTGTGCCGGTACCAGTCATACTAGAAAGGAAAAAAGTGTTGTCAAATCCCAAGCCCCAAAATTCATTGGCTGCCAACTGACGATGGTGATTATCCACTTTGTTGACACAGAGTACAACATTTTTATTGGATCTCCTCAGCATTCGGGCTACTGATTCATCGAGATCCGTGATTCCGGTCGTGACATCTGTCATAAATATGATGACATCAGCTTCGTCGATCGCGATATTGACCTGAGTTCTGATTGCCGCCTCAAAAACGTCATCAGAGCCACTGACAAATCCTCCTGTGTCCACAACATTCACACGTCTGCCATTCCATTCGGTTGATCCATAAATGCGATCACGGGTCACGCCACTGATGTCATCAATGATGGCCTTGCGCTCACCGATGAGACGATTAAACAACGTGGATTTTCCAACATTTGGGCGACCTACGATCGCTACGAGACTAGCCATGGTTTGAAGAGTTATTGCAAATATCCGTATGATTTCAGAGTTCTTTCATCATCTCTCCATTTTTCCCGGACTTTCACATAAAGTTCTAAGTACACTTTGCGCTCCAAAAAAGTTTCAATGTCCTTCCTGGCTTCTGTGCCCAGCTTTTTGATCGCAGACCCGGACTTGCCGATCAAGATACTCTTTTGAGTTTTACGGTTGACAATAATATCCGCCCGGATTCTGACCAGGGCGTCTTTTCGCGAGCTATCTTCTTTAAATGAATTGACTAATACCTCACATGAATAAGGAATTTCCTGGTGATACAATTGCAGGATTTTCTCCCTGATAATTTCACTGACAAAAAATCTTTCAGATCGGTCTGTAAATTGATCCTTCGGGTAGTAGGGTAGTCCTTCCGGTAAATTTTGAATGAGCAAATCGAGGAGCTGATCTGTTCCGACCTGTTTCAGGGCAGAGATAGCAACGGGTATAAATCCCGGAAGAGTATCTAATAATTCTTCCGTCAATCGATTCACATTGTCCTGGTCCGATTGATCAATTTTGTTCAGCACAAGAAATTTTGGACAATCCACTTTGGCAATGCGCTTGCCCAATTCATCCGAAATCTCAACATAATCGGTTACATCAACCATATACAGTAACACATCTGCATCTTCCAGGGCAGAGAATGCAAATTTGTTCATTGCCTTTTGCATTCGGTAACCCGGCTCGGCGATGATTCCCGGGGTATCCGAAAAGACTATTTGGTAGTCATCTTCATTGAGAATGGCAATGATGCGGTGTCTCGTCGTCTGTGGTTTGCTTGTAATAATAGAAATCTTTTCTCCGATCAGAGCATTGAGTAGGGTTGACTTGCCTACATTCGGAAAGCCGATGATATTCACAAATCCTGATTTATGTGACAAGGTTATATTTTACTTGTGATAAATTGAAATAGTGTATCAGGGAGATGTCTTTGCCATTCGATATCTCTGATCTCTCCCTCCATATTGACAAAATGATTCAGTCTCATTTTGATCATCTCGCTGCTGATATGTTCCCTGAGATTGATCATGCTGATCCAGCCGCCCTCTTCCTTGACGTCATCATACCATTCTTCATAATAACAATCCTCATCCCCATGAAAATTCAGAACATTATCGCACAATAAAGTATACTTATAAATCCCTGATCTGATCATATGATCAATGACCTCTCTTTTTAAGAACATGATGTCGTTGTTAATTGCATCATTCCATTCTCCGATTAGTTCGATCAGGGCATAACCTTGTTCATAATCGGTATATAGAATTTTGACATAGAGAGTGGGCGATCCAATGTGATCCCATTGGGGATGAATGAAGTAATTGTATATTTTTTGTGTGAACTGAAATTCACTATACGATCTGCCATAAAAGGGGGATTGGTCATCTTCAGAGGCAACATATAATTCCCGCCATTTGAAATATGGTTCAATATCATGCATTCCTTCTACTTACACTTTTGGCATATACCACTTAGATTGATTTGAATATCTCGCACCTCATAGCCATTTGGGATACCTGAGATCACGTTTTTTGAAACTTCGTCGAGACATACCGTTTGACCACAATTATTGCAATGGAAATGAGCATGCCCATCATAATGATGTTCGGACGTACATTGCCCCCCACACAATGCATACTTTACCTGACCGGTCGGTTCGGATGCCAGGTGAATAAGACCCTTTTCTTCAAAGGATTTTAGCGTCCTGTATAATGTGATCCGGTCAAACGTTCCCAGGCGATCCTCTATTTCTGCACTGCTGATTGCCTTGCCTTCATGCTGATGAAAAATGGCAATCACCTCTCTTCTGAAAGCAGTTCGGCGCAATCCATGATCCTCGAGCATTCCATCATATGTATTCAGTACTTCTTCTGACACGGTACAAAGTTAGTTCTACTAATTGATCAAAACATTTATATTTGCAGCATTGTTGCAAAAACATGAGTGTCAAAAATCGAAAATTTGTAGATCAGCTGGGAGTAATCACTTCGGGACTGTGTGCTGTTCATTGTGCAGCCATACCAATCCTTCTCTCCTTTGGATTTATATCAACCATCGGAGGAAGTAATCATGACTGGGTCGAAGCAATCATTGTATGCTTTTCGTTTGTGTTGGGATCCTTCTCGATATATAATGGATTGAAAGCACATGGAAATATTTTTCCACAATGGCTAATCGCTATTGGTGCTTTTGTGGTCATCCTGGGTATTGTCGGTCCTTTTCCGAATCATCTGCTATCTGCATGCGGTGGCGTAGTCCTGCTTTATGGTCACTGGATCAATTGGCAGAAGACGACTCATTTGGATTTGGATTAACCTCTATCTTTAGGCCATGATACGTACGTCGGGTCTCAAATACACATATTTACAAGGCGCTGAAATGGCTTTTCCTGACCTTGGAATTGGCCAGGGTGAACATACCTTGATTTTGGGTAATTCAGGATGTGGCAAAACGACCTTGTTGCACATACTTTCAGGACTCCGAAGACCGACTGAGGGGGAAGTTATGATCATGGACAAATCTTTGACTGCAATGACCGTTTCCGATCAGGACAGGTTACGAGGTAAATTGATGGGTATGATCTTTCAGATTCCACACTTTGTAAAATCACTCACTGTCCGGGAAAATATTTTATTGGCTCAATCTCTTGCACAAAAGCCTGTAGATTCCGACGCTTGTTTACAATTGCTTGATCAGTTGAAAATAAGAGACAAAGCTGAAAAGAAAACCAACGAATTGAGTGTAGGAGAACAACAGCGGGTGGCGATTGCACGAGCCCTCATCAACGACCCCAAAATCGTATTTGCCGACGAACCCACCTCGGCTCTCGATGATTCGAATACAGAAATCGTAATCGAATTATTGAAGTCGCAGGCTGAATTGCACAATGCAACTCTTGTGGTCGTCACTCATGACCAACGTTTAAAGGACAACTTTCAAAACCAGGTATTGTTATGAACCTTTTACGCCTTGCCTGGAAAAATATCATTCACAAACCCCTTAATACCTTATTGAGTCTGGTATTGTTCGGATTGGGTATCGGGCTGATCTCCCTGCTGTTTTTACTCGATCACCAATTGCAGCAAAATTTTGAAAAGAACCTTGCAGAAGTGGATCTGGTCATCGGTGCCAAAGGAAGTCCGTTGCAAATGATCCTGAGCAGTATGTACCATATTGACGCCCCTACGGGTAACATATCGTTACAGGAAATCAGACCATTTCTCAATCCCAATCATCCCCTGATCAAGGAGGCTTTGCCTATCTCATTAGGTGATTCTTATCGAGGTTTTAGGATCGTAGGTACGACGAAAACCGTTCTCGACTGGTACAATCTTGAAGTGGATCGAGGCTCATTTGTGCAACACGACTTCGATGTCACCATTGGAGCCCAGGTGGCCCGTACACTTCAAATGAGCGAAGGAGACCGCTTCAAAAGTTCTCACGGATTAGCCGATGCTGAAGGACTGGAACACGACGATGCCCATGATTTCAAGGTTGTTGGCATTTTGGCTCCTTCCGGAACCGTGATGGATCAACTCATATTGACGACCCCTCAAACCTATTGGTCAGTCCATAGTCATGAAGAGGAAGGTGATGATGAGCACGACGATCACGATCATGAAAAGGAAAGTGATGCCGGGCACGACGATCATGATCATGACCATTCCGGCCATGACGGTCACAGTCATAATGAAACTGCCACCCTTTTGGATGAAGATGGGGAAGAAGAAATCACGAACGTCCTGCTCCGATTCAAAGGGCGAAATTTTCAGGCGCTTAATATGCAAAGGAGCATCAATGAAAATACAGATCTCCAGGCAGCGACCCCTGCAATTGAAATCAACCGCTTATTCAGTATGATGAATGATGCCGAACGAGTATTGCGATTACTCGCCTTTGTCATCGTCTTTGTATCTGGTTTAAGCATATTCATTTCATTGTTCAGTTCTCTGAAGGAGCGCAAGTATGAACTTTCTATCATGAGAGTAATGGGAGGTACGAGACGCACCCTGTTCTTCTTACTCATCATGGAAGGTCTGATCCTGGCTATTATCGGCTTTGTGCTAGGCATTCTTCTGAGTCATATAACTATGGAAGCCATCGGCACTATTATGAGCGCCGATTACAGGTATGATTTCAATGGTCGCTTCTTTCTGAAAGAAGAATTATGGTTGCTTTCAGGTGCAGTTTTGTTAGGTATTCTTGCCTCAGTAATTCCGGCTATTCAGGCTTCGCGAACTGATATTTCAGATACCCTCTCAAAAGGATAATTTGTCATTTTAGCTCTTGGCAAATTATATCATTTCACATGATGATTTTTTATCATAAATTCAATTGAAATTATTGTTGCTGCAGAAAAATCTGTATTTTTTCAGATAGAAACCGATCGCTAGACAAATTCTTGTCTTGCATTTTGGCAGTACAAAGGGACATTCCCACCCTCCATTACAAACACTAATAAAATACCTGAGAAAATGAAATTAAGAAAGTTTATACGCGGTGAAAGATACTTTTTCCAAATGCTGGATGATGATCGAAACATCGTACTTGAAAGCCAGGCCTATACAAGCAAGGATGCCAGGGATAATGGCATAGAATCGGTACGGGAGAATATTTCAAATCCCGGCCGCTATGAAGTATTTACGGGTGATGGAGATTCCTATTTCATTCTCAAAGCGGCCAATGGACAGGAAATTGGCCGGTCACGAACGTTTTCCAATGATGAAGAACGGGAAGAAACCATGGAGTATTCATTGCAGAGCAGATCCAAAAGAAACAAGACCGATGAACCCAGTCCGGGCCCGGATCCAGGTCAAGCAACTGCTCCTGCCGTAACAAATGGGCCTGAGCCCGAACCTGAAATGGCGGAGGTGACTTCACCCCCACAGGAGGATGGGGGAGAGGCCTATGGTACAGATGGCAATACGGATGACTACAAACCATTGGATTTTTATGAGAACAATGGAAATAATGTATCATTTGGCTTTGATTCGTTTCATGCCGATGGTGAGGACTATTTCTCGTTTAGTCTTGATGGCTTGATATATTTGATCAGTGAAGGATATAAATCTGACAGTGCAAGGGACCATGGTATAGAATCGGTCAAGAAAAATATGGATAATGATTTGAGGTATCAGAGACAAGAACATCCAAATGGTCAATATTTCTTTAATCTGAGAGCTGGCAATAACCAGGAAATTGCTACCAGTCGATGGTTTGAAAGCGAAGGGGATATGAATGCCATTATTGAGCGAATGGTCAGTGGTGACATTGAGGCGCCGAAGAAAAAACGAAAGAAAAGAACATCTTCAAAACCAAAAACTGAGAAAATATATCTCGCTGATGGCAACTACCATGGTACGGATATCAACTATCAGTTATTTCGAAGTGGCAACGAAAAGCACTATTTCACTTTTAAAAACTCCGAAGGAAAAACATTACTGCTCAACAGTGATGTTCGAGGCTTCGAGACACAGGATCAAGGTCAAGACAAGATTAACCAGGTCTTGGTTGCCGGGACAGACCGTGATAATTATGAAAGCAAGACCACTAAGAATGACAAGTTCTACTTCTATTTGAAAGGTGATGGAGGAATAAATATTGCGAAGAGCGTCTTTTTCAGCACAGAAAATGAAATGAATGCGGCCATTGATGCTTTGACAAGTGGAGAGGTTTCAGAAGCAGGAGGAACTTCAGACGTAGCTGCAGGTACCGCAGCCCTTGGAACAATGGATGCACCTTCCGAGGGAGGATCAGATGTTTCTTCTGTAGAAGTGGAGGCAGATGATGGTAGCAGGGACTCAGAAACCACCGCAACGGAACTTGAGCCTACTAGTGCCGAAGAGGATTCTATTGAAGATGTTGATGTCACTGAAGTCAGTGAAGAGGTATCTGCTACAAAAGCCGATCCGGAAGGGACTGCTACCCAGATATTGCATGCTGAAGACACCCTCACAGAAGTGGCTGAAGGATTGTCTGAACCGGATGAGGGAGAAGAAGAGAATCAGGTGCAGCCGGAAGAAGGGCCTTCAGAAGTCGAATCGAGTAGCGATGCAGAAGAGGAAGAGATAAGTTCTGAAGATGCGGCAGTCGGTGACGAAGGTAGCGCTGTATCGGAGGATTCGAAGGATGATGAAGACGCTTCCGGAGAAACAAGCAGTACTGCGACGGTTGAGGGAGGATTCAAATGGTGGTGGATACCCGTACTGATCGTACTGTTGTTGCTGGTTTGGTTGATCATAAGGTCATGTGGCTAAAATAGACAAAGGCTTCATAGCCCTTGCACATCCATACTCTGACCCGGTCCATTTCATTTTACCTGAAATTGACAATGATCTTGAAATGACAGTTGATCACGGCATAGCGGTGCCTCATAACATGAAGGACAATTATTTTACACGAAAAACGTATCTTATACAGGCAATTTTCCAGTTGGCTATGGAAAATGACGATACGTGATACTGTGGCCCTAAACCGTAGAAACAATTGCTTTTCGGAGTAATTTAGAATTTTTTATTTACCGAATAAGATCCTTTCTGTGTATAGACCCAATTTCAATAAATAATAATTGATTAATCCTGTCATGACAACGGGTACACTCTTCTTGGTCGTCATCTGGCAAGGATTATAAGAGATCACTGCTCTTATTCGTGAAAACGAGGGTCGTCACATAGGTGACGGCCTTTTTTGTATGAATGAGCCAGCGTTCAAATGATGTTTAAAGCCTATCTTTCTTGCAAAAATCTATCGATGCGACTGACCACGATAATTTTTCTTGCAGGCATTTTCGCTTTTAATTTCTATCAATGCAAGCAATCCACTCTGCCTGGTTCTTCTGAACACCTGGAGACAATAACAGCTGCTATCTCTGATGATGCCCTGATGAATGCAGATGTCAACCATGGTAATTGGACGACTTATGGTTTGAATTACCGGGAGGATCGACATTCCGAATTGGATCAGATCAATAAAGACAACCTCGAACAGCTGGGTTTGGCGTGGACACTGGATTTGGGAACGAAACGAGGAATTCAAACGACACCATTGATCGTTGATGGTATTCTTTTTGCAACCGGACCCTGGAGTGTGGTCTGGGCAATCGATGCGAGGACCGGACAACAACTTTGGAGGTATGATCCAAAAGTGCCTCGTGAGAAAGTAACCGAATTTTGTTGTGGAGTCATCAATCGCGGATTGGCTATGTATGAAGGAGATCTATTCCTGGGAACACTGGATGCACGTTTGATTTCTTTGAATGCAGAGGATGGTTCGGTCAATTGGGAGATCAACACGAAAAACGACGAATCCAGGATCTTGTCCATAACAGGCGCTCCGCGAATTGCAAAAGGTCGTGTGATTATAGGAAATGGTGGAGCTGAATTCAATGCCAGGGGATACGTTTCGGCATTTAATGCCAAAACCGGAGATCTGGCATGGAGATTCTTTACTGTGCCGGGTAATCCGGCGGATGGTTTTGAGCATTCCGACCTGGAAGATGCGGCGAATACCTGGACTGGAGAATGGTGGACTCAAGGGGGAGGAGGTACTGTGTGGGATGCAATCGTTTATGATCCTGAATTCAACAATATCTATATCGGTGTTGGGAATGGTAGCCATTGGGACCGTCAAATCAGAAGTCCGCAGGGTGGCGATAACCTGTATTTATCAAGTATTGTAGCCCTGGACGCAGATGATGGTTCGTATAAATGGCATTATCAGACTACTCCCGGAGATACCTGGGATTACACTGCTACACAGCATATTTTGCTTGCGGATCTGGAGATTGATGGCCAGGAACGCAAGGTTTTGATGCAAGCACCCAAGAATGGTTTTTTCTACGTAATTGATCGATCCGGTGGCGAATTGATTTCTGCAGATGCATATACGTATATGAATTGGGCCACGGGAATGGGAGAAGACGGACGTCCGATTGAAGCACCCGGAGCACGATACGAGGACGGATTGACCCATTGGATAACCCCAAGCACCTTGGGAGGGCACAATTGGCAACCAATGACCTATAGCAAAAGAACAGGCTATGTTTACATTCCTGGTGCCGTCGAAGCTGAACCCTATCAACATAATCCCAACCCTGAAACGACTCTGGCTGGGGCCCTGGGTGCACAAGTGAGTCTTGCAGGAAGATTATACGTTCCCCCTGTATTTGACACACACCCGGAAGCACCTCAACCGGGTATGGCTTATGGTCAACTGATCGCATATGATCCGGTCAAACAGGAAAAAGTCTGGTCGGTCAGACAAGCATTTCATTCCAACGGAGGGTTGCTTTCGACCACAACAGGTCTGTTGATGCAAGGAGATGCCCAAGGTATTTTTTCAATTCGCGATGATGAAACAGGGGATATCTTATGGGAATACGATGTTCGCTCAGGTGTAATCGCTCCGCCGGTCACTTATATGGTTGATGGCGAACAGCACATTACCCTATTTGTGGGTTGGGGAGGTCGTATCGGTCAATTTGGCAATGCCGTAGACCGGATTCATCCAGGCACTGTGTATACTTTTAAATTGGGAGGAGAAGCCGAAGCACCGGAAAAGTTACCCCCACTTGAAAAATCTTATACAACATTAACCACTGATGCGGCACAAGTCAATATCGGCGAGGGCTTCAATATTTTTGTTCAATATTGTATCGGCTGCCATGTAAACCCTGGAATGGGAGGTGGAGCCATCCCTGATTTAACCATGTCAAGCGATGGTATATATAATGCTTATAATTCGATTATCCTGGATGGGCAGTTGTCCTCGGAAGGGATGCCGGCATTTGGTGAATATCTGACCGAAGAAGAGGTAGAGGATTTAAAGAGCTATATTTTATATACGGCTGAAGCATTCCGGAATCAGATGAATCCCTTGGAGTATATGACCAATCTTGCGACAATGCAATATATGGCGGATATGAATCCCCCGAAACGAAAGAATATCGAATAGGATCTATTCTTGCTGAATTCACATATCGCATGTTGACGAATAGAGTTGGATTTCAATTTCAAGGGATCCCAAATTGTATGAAAGACAGATCATGAAAAATATTTTAATAGTTGGAGCATCAGGGATGATCGGAGGAATCATACTTAGAAAATGTTTGCATTCTGATCAAGTGAAGCAAGTCACTTCAATAGGTCGTAAAGATCTGAAAATAGAAAAGCCGAAGTTGAAACAAATAAAGCACCAGGACTTCACTGACTACAGCAATTTGGCCGAAGAATTTAAAAATATAGATGCCGCATTCTTTTGCATTGGTGCATACACGGGAAGTGTGCCGGACGAAAAATTTAAAATGATTACCGTGGATTTTGCACGGGCATTTGCTGATTCGCTAAAGAATAAAAGCCCGGGTGCAACACTTTGTTTTTTGAGTGGCCAGGGAGCCGATCAAGAGGAAAAAAGCCGAATGTCCTTTGCCAGGTATAAAGGCATGGCCGAGAATTACCTGATTTCCAAAGAATTCGAACAACTCTACATTTTCAGGCCTGGATATATTTACCCGGTAAAAAGAAGAAAAGAGCCGAATTGGTCATATAGCTTGATGCGCACTTTGTATCCATTGATGAAAAGATTTTATGGAAAAGGAGTCATTACGTCTGAAGAATTGGGCGAAGCGATGTTCAAAGCGGGTATGCAAGGTGCATCCAAAATGATCCTTGAGAATCCGGATATTAAGATGGTTTAAGGTAGGTTTTTATCACTCAACTTTTGGTTGGGTGTTGAACTGTGCGAAGGGCTCAAAAAGGCTTATCAGCACAAGTTTTCCACACCCCGGTCAGCCCCCGCTCAATGATATTCATCCTTTTTGTTTAGCATTGTCAGTTAACTATTAGGAGGCTTCCGAAATACTTTGGGTTGATTGACAGAACAATGCCCCATCATTCGACAGATAAACGAATAAACGAATAATCACTGCAAATCCTTTTCTTAGATTTACTGGCTCATTGAAAAGCAACAACAAATGAATTTCAATCCGACTCCCCGCATCTTGATGGGTCCCGGTCCATCCGATGCTCATCCACGTGTGCTCCAGGCCATGGCAAGACCATTGATCGGTCATCTGGATCCGGAATTTGTACAAATAATGGATGACGTAAAAGGAATGGTTCAGCAATGTTTTATGACACAAAACCACTTGACCTTTGTCGTATCTGCTCCCGGGAGTGCCGGGATGGAGACTTGCCTGGTCAATCTTCTGGAGCCTGGCGACGAATGCATTATTGGTATCAATGGAGTTTTCGGGAGAAGAATGGCAAACATCGCCAATCGTTGTGGTGCCACTGTACATAAGGTTGAAGTGGAATGGGGGAAGATTATCGAACCTTCCATGATCAGGGAAGCATTAAATGCGTGTTCAAATCCAAAATTGGTGGCTTTGGTTCATGCGGAAACTTCAACCGGTGTTCGACAACCACTGAAAGAAATCAGTCAGATAGTTCACGACGCCAATAGTTTGTTTATGGTCGATGCGGTCACCTCTTTTTGTGGAGTACCACTGAAGGTGGATGAATGGGGCATTGACGCCATCTATACGGGGACTCAAAAATGTCTGAGTGCTCCTCCGGGTTTGTCTCCTGTCAGTTTTTCAGAACGGGCAGTGAAAGTTCTTGAGAATAGAAATTCTGAAGTTCAAAGTTGGTTTCTGGATTTGAATCTCGTCAGGAATTATTGGTCCGGAGCAAAGAGGGCCTATCATCACACAGCTCCGGTCTCATCGGTCTTTGCACTTCACCAGGCCCTGAGTATCGTCCTGGAAGAAGGTCTGGAATCCAGATGGGAACGTCATCACAGTGTCCATAATTATTTGAAACAACAACTCGAACAGCTTGGATTTTCCTACCTGGTCGATGAAGAATACCGGTTGCCCAATCTGAATGCGGTATTCCTCCCGGAGGGAGTTGACGAAGCAAAAGTTCGAAGTCAATTACTTCATGAGTTCAATATTGAAGTGGGAGGTGGATTGGGTGCTTTTGCAGGGAAAATCTGGAGAATAGGAATCATGGGGGAAAGTTGTACCCGCAATCACGTGAATATGTTGGCAGGTGCGCTCGGGGAAATCCTTTGATCTGAGTGTACAACACCTTTTAAGTCCTCAACCCATAATTGTATTCAGAAGTCTCTTCATTTCTATCCGTTGCAGGTGGGGGTTGTACCGATAATGCGGATATACGCTGATATAACTCATTCGTCATTTGAACATTAACGGCATCAAGGCTTGGCTTTAATTGTTCCGGGTTGCGCGCCCCAATAATTGGCGCAGTCACCCCTGGGTGAGCCAAAACCCAGGCTACGGCCAATGAGACCGGATGAATACCTTCTGATTGGGCCAAATCTGTAAACGCCTCTGCGACCTCATACATCGATTGATCGCTGTATCGAATTTGATACATTCGATTTTCCAAAAGTCTACCGGTGTCAGGTTTTCGCGTTGAACCATATTTGCCACTCAACAATCCTCCACCGAGAGGACTATAAGGGATTACGCCCAGTTGCTCAGAAATGGCCATTGGAAGAAGTTCTACCTCGGCCTGTCGCTTTACGAGATTGTACATGGGTTGCAGGCACACAAATTTTGACCATTTATTGGCTTTTGAAATACCGAGTGCCTTAGCAACCTGCCAGGCTGCAAAATTGCTGGCTCCGATATACAAGATTTTTCCCTGACGCACCAGATCATTCAAAACTTCGAGAGTCTCTTCAATTGGTGTCACATCATCAAATCGGTGGATAAAATAGAGATCTATGTATTCTGTATTCAATCTTCGCAAGCTGTCTTCCACTGCCCGGACAATGTGATATCGGCTTGCTCCCATAGCATTTACGTCATCACCCGTCTTAAAATATACTTTTGAAGTTATGACCACTTCATCACGACAATCCGCAATCAGTTTTCCCAGGACCTCTTCGGACTTTCCTTTTTCATAGACATTCGCACAATCAAAAAAATTAATGCCTGCGTCTCGACAGGCCTGAAACATTTGTTTTGAAGTATTCATGTCAGCTATACCTCCAAATGACATGGTTCCAAAACAAAGAGAAGATACTTTGACACCTGTTCTTCCAAGCAAATTGTATTGCATATCGGGAATTTTTATTCGCCAAAAGTATCAATTATTGATTTCTATATTTGGAATTCAAATTTGATTATGAAAGACTACGAAAATTTACTTCTTGAAGTAAAGGAAGGAATCCTGGTTCTGACGATCAACAGACCCCATTCATTGAATGCATTGAATGACGGAGTTTTCAAAGACCTCATCCATTTTTTCCACCATGACATTGAAAATTACACACCGAAAGGAATTGTGATCACCGGGGCAGGTGAAAAATCATTTATTGCAGGTGCAGACATCAAGGAATTTCTCGATTTGGATAGTGAAGCGGCCCGAAACCTGAGTCAGCGAGGGCACGATCTTTTTAATCATATAGAAAATCTACCTGTTCCCGTTGTAGCAGCGGTGAATGGATTTGCATTGGGAGGAGGATGCGAATTAGCAATGGCTTGTCATCTGAGAGTAGCAGGTGCTCACGCAAAGTTTGGTCAGCCAGAAGTGAATCTGGGTATTGTTCCGGGTTATGGCGGGACGCAAAGATTACCTCGATTGATTGGAAGGGGGAAGGCCCTGGAATTGCTTATGACCGGGGACATGATCACGGCCGAAGAAGCTCTTAATCTAGGTTTGGTAAATGTAGTGGTCGAGTCGGGATCAGAAGTGCAGGCTGCTATCGCTATGATCAATAAAATTTTAAAGAAGGCGCCACTTGCCATCAAGGCCATCATAAGCACGGTTAATGATCAATACAATTCTGAAAAAGATGGATTTCTATCCGAGATTAATAGTTTTGATCATCTTGCTGAAACCGAGGACTTCATTGAAGGCGTTCATGCATTCTTAGAAAAGCGAAAACCGGAGTGGAAGGGGCGATAGTTTTGAATTTTGAGTTAAGGGATGATTACATCGCTCAACTTCCTAGGTGGGCGATGAGTTGAGGAGGGATGGCATTTTTAATCAATTTTGAATGAATAATTGATTGATTAGATGGTTGATCAAATCTGTGGCCATTTGTGTCAATCTGTGGTGAAGTATAAGTTTTGAATGTTGAATTAAGGGTGATACGATCCTATATAAACTGGACTATTTTCAGCCCGCAGAAAGTCATCTCGTTGTAAGCGGAGCAGGCACCCAACTGAAAGTTGAGTGATGCATCACTCCCCTCCTTAAAGCGACAGGATGATGCCAAAGCACCCAAGTACATCACAAAAATGTCATACGATGGGAACCAACCAATCCAACAAAACCAACAAGAATAAAAAACCCGGATCTTTACCTACATTTATGTTGTACGTATAAAAACATATGACCTTCATAGAAAAGTGAAGATGTCATACGTGATAAGTCTCAAATTTGTGAACTATGAGTATGCTGAAGAAATTAAAAAGAATCTTCGTTGTTGAAGAAGAAGGAGCCGGGCCGGCACCTCCTGATAAAGAAAGCACCCCACAACCGAAGGGAAGGAACGTAAAAAAACCCAATATCAAAATTGATCATTCCAAGTCCGGTGGAAAGACCAGGCCAGATGAAAAATTCATCAATTTGTTATTAAAAGCCATTGAGGAAAATAATGTTGAAGAGTTTGACTACCTGGAATTCAAGCAATCAGTTCAGTCCCTCGGCCCGGTAGAATCCGATGAAGGTCAACGTTTCAGAAACGCCTTTGCGATGGCCAATGCCATGGGACTTACAAAGAATAAATTGTTCAGCAGTGCCAAGCATTATGTCCGTGTCCTCGACAAAGAGGAAAAGAAATTCTCTGAGGCCTTTGAAGCTCAGAAGAATAAGCAAGTCAGTGATCGCGAAAATAAAAGCAAGGATCTGGAAGCATCGATCAAATTAAAACAAGAGCAAATCAAAAAACTTCAGGCGGAAATCGAGGTTGAGAAGAAGCAACTAGATTCTATTGAAGCCGACATCGCGAAAGCTCTGGCAAAAGTGGAAGCCACCAAGGACGGTTTTTATTCTGCATACAATATGGTTTTACAACAAATCAAGGACGATCTCGATAAGATTTCAACCTATATTTCATAGGTGGAATCATTGATTTTTTATGCTTAATTTGTGACATTCATTGGAGTAGATATGGATCACGAGTATAAGCCTAAATCATTTTGGAACAAGCCTGAAGGAGTAACAGGAGCAGTATTTTTACTGGGCATCGTTCTCGGAGGCGGTTTTTTGATTTTCGGTGCTCTTCCGGCCATTATAAGTTTGACATCATCCGTACTTGGATTAGCCGGTATTATTGCGGTCTTGGGCATTATGATCTTCATGGCACTTGATTCCAAGGCAAGGGCATTAATTGGATATATGTACAAGAGTGTTATGAGGTGGATTACAGGGCTGTTTATTGAAATCAATCCCATAGCCATTCTGAAGAACTACGTCGAAGAAATGACTGCCAATCTTAAAAAGATGAACAAGCAAATCTTAAAGCTTCGCGGTCAAATGCACAAACTCAAAGAGCTCATGATCAATAATGAGAGAGACATACACTCTCATATGTCGGAAGCTCAAAAGGCCAAAAAGGAAGAAAATCGCCAGGTTGTCATCCTGAAATCAAGGAAGGCCGGAAGACTGAAGGAGTCCAATATGAAATATGAGCAACTCTACAATAAAATGGAAGTGCTCTACAGGGTATTGAAAAAGATGTATGACAATTCGGCAATCCTTAAAGAGGATGTTGCGGACCAGGTGGAAATAAAGGAGCAGGAACTAAAAGCGATGAAGGCGAGCCATAGTGCCATGGCAAGTGCTATGAGTGTCATCCGTGGTGATAGGGATAAAAGAGCCATGTTTGAAATGGCACTGGAAGCCGTTGCCGATGACGTTAGTACCAAAGTTGGAGAGATGGAGCGTTTTATGGAAATGTCAGAGAGTTTTATGAATTCTATCGACCTGCAAAATGGCATCTTTGAGGAAGAAGGATTAAAGATGCTGGAGCAATGGGAAAAGGAAAACACTTTGCTCCTGGAGGGTGAGAAATCCGATCTCTTCCTGGGTGATGGAGAATCTGAGCATACACTGGATCTGAATGAAAAAATGATAAGCAAAGAAAGAGTTGCAGAAAGAGTCAATCAATATGACAGCCTATTTGATTGACACCCTTCTTACATGACATTAATCTTCAAAACATAATAGAAATCTAATCATGGCAAGGACACAACTGACCATGTTCTCCAAATTGTTGATCACCATTTTGATCGTTGGCGCGATTGTTCTCGGGGGATATTATTTATTGAATAATACCAGTTTCGGACAAGATCTGAAAGAACAAAGCCAGGCTTCTTCGGACGGAGATCGCTCCTCATCGAGGTCATCAACACCTGTCACAGGCAACCTGGATGATGACGTGCTGAAGGTTCAGATTCTTCCCTGGGGTGGTTTTGCTCCCGGGTTGTATTATAATGGAGGAATCAAGCACTCTGATCATTCGAGGTTTTATAGAGATCATGGATTAAAGGTGGATTTTGTAATCATGGATGATTTTCCTGCAGCTCGCCAGGCCTGGAAGGTGGATGAGATACCTGTTATGACCAATACGGCCGATGGCGTTTTACTGGAATATGATGGCATAAAGGATGAGAATCCAACCATCTTTTTACAGACGGATTGGTCACGGGGAGGAGATGTGATCATTGCGAGAAGAGGAATCAACTCCATCAATGACCTGAGAGGAAAGAAGGTAGCATTGACGCCCAATACTCCGAGCATGACCTATCTGGCGATGGCCTTGAACACTGCCAATATGAGACTCTCGGATATCAGTATCATCGAGTCACCGGATAATCCAACAGCCGCCACCATTTTTAATTCGGGATCGGTCGACGCAGCCGTTGTTTGGAGCCCTTCACATTTTGAATCGCTCGAAGTTGTGAAAGGATCGAGCATCCTTCAGTCAACAAGAGATGCGGCATTTGTCCTGGCCGGTATTTTTTATGCCAAAAGAGAATATATCGACAGCCACATCGATCAGTTTCAGGCATTCTACGAAGGTTGGATGCAAGCAGCTGCTGAGATCAATGCAAATGAAGACAACCGTCTTCAGGCAGCCACAATCCTTGGAGAGACTTTTGACCTTCCGGTGGATGATGCGATGGGGATGATGTATGATGCCTATTTGTGTACACATGGAGATAATCTGAATTATTTCGGTTTGTCGAATGACTTTGATGGCGTCACAGGGTCACAACTTCATCAGAATACAGCTAATTTATTGGTGACCCAAAATATTACAGATCCTGATGTGCCGAATTTTCGAAGCATTGTGAATACAAAACCAGCTTCGCGCACCAATCTGACAGGAGATGAGCACGCACCTGAAATGGGAACGTCATTTTCACCACCAACAGAAGAGGAAAAAGCAGCACCTGCAATATCCAATAAGCCGATCACCATTACTTTTCCAACCGGCAGTTCTGCTTTATCTGCAAATGCAAAAACCATAATTGACCTTCAATTTGCTGATATTGCTAAAACATATGCTTCTAACAGGATCCGGATCGAAGGAAATACTGACAGCGTCGGTGGAAGGGATATGAATATGAGGTTGTCCCGGGCCCGTGCTCAATCTGTAGCCGATTACCTGAAAACCGAATACAATATAGACGCCAACAGGTTTGTCATCGTCGGAAATGGTCCGGATAGACCAGTACAAGGTTGCGAATCCAATGCAACTCCCGAATGTAGAGCTAAAAACAGGAGAACTGATTTTCAATTGTTAGCATCCAGCTGATCGATCTCAGGTCCTGATGGCATTCTATCAACTAAATAAACAGCTTGAAGGACATCAACGCATCCTGTATGAAATAGGGGGATTTCTGCTTATCCTATTATTGTGGTGGGCCATCACACTTGGTGAACAACCAATGATTCCAAAGGGAATTCTCCCGTCCCCTACAAAAGTCATATCCGCTTTCTTCGAAATGTTGCGAGAAAATGATCTCGTACCTAATTTTTTCTATTCCCTGGGACTAAACCTGGGGGGATATATCGAGGCAGTATTAATTGCCGTTCCACTGGGATTTGCACTCGGCTTAATTCCGAAACTAAGAAGTAGTTTTATTCGACCTGTTGATGCAGCGAGATTCCTCGTTCTTCCTGCTGCTGTCGGATTATTCATTGCATGGTTTGGTATCGGATCGTGGATGAAGATTCATTTCCTTGCTTTTGGAATTATCATTTATTTACTTCCGGTAGCTGTCCAAAGGATTGACGAAGTCGATGATGTATACCTGAAGACGGTCTACACATTAGGTGCCAATAACTGGCAGATGATCCGGACAGTCTACTTTCCTTCAGTAATATCCAAACTATTCAGTGGCATCAGGATTCTCACGGCAATTTCATGGACCTATATCGTGATTGCAGAGGCTATCGGAGGTGAGGCGGGAATAGGAGCGCTCACCTGGCGCGTTGGTCTGAGGAGAGGGCGGATTGACAAGGTTTTCTGTCTGCTCATTATCATCATGTTGGTCGGCATCTTCCAGGATAAGCTGTTTGGATACCTGGACAAGAAGTTCTTTCCTCATAAATATGTAAGCAATCACCATCTGAATAACGACAATTCTGAAAATTCCCTTTGGAAGACCACATTCGCATTTTTTACAAATGCCCTTTCCTGGATTGTGCTGGCTACCTATTTCATTCTGGCCCTGGATGAGTATTTTGGAATTCTTGGAAGCTTTCATGTTTTGACCACCTTATTCAGGGATACGATTTGGGTGATGCATCTGATTTTCGCAGGGTGGGCAATGGTGAAACTATTGCCCCTGTACAAATCCTGGAAGGGACGTCAAACTATAAAATCACAAGATGGTTAACTTCACGGACAGACCCGAACTTCCGAACATTCTTGAATTAAAAGGGATTAGTCAAAGTTATGATGGCGGCCAGACCTATATCATCAAAGACCTGGATTTTCTGGTAGAAGACGAACCAGAACAAGGACAGTTTGTCGTAATCATGGGCATGTCCGGTAGCGGGAAATCAACCATCTTAAGATATTTGGCAGGTCTTCAGGAACCTACCTCCGGGGAAGTTTTTGTTCTTGGAAAACCGGTCGACCAAAGTCAGCGAATCAGCATGGTATTTCAACAATATTCCTCTTTGCCGTGGATGACCGTGTTGGATAATGTTGGATTGGCACTTAAATACCAGGGTATTCCTAAGATAGAGCGTGATGAACGTGCTATGGAGTTGATCAACCTCGTTGGTTTGACCGGGCATGAACATAAATATGCCCAATATCCGGCGTTATCCGGAGGACAACTTCAGAGGGTGGCAATTGCTCGCAGTTTGATCGCCAATCCACGGATTCTTTTGATGGACGAACCATTCGGTGCCCTTGACGTTCGCACCAGACTTCAAATGCAGGATATGTTGACCGGGATCTGGCATCAATTTCATTCCACCATCATCTTTGTGACGCATGACATCGCCGAAGCCGTGTATTTGGCCGATGATATTTACATCTTAAAATCAAGTCCATCCAGATTTGTTAAACACATTGATGTTGACCTGCCTCTGGAAAGAAATAAGGCCACCAAGCGGGACCCTCGCTATATGGAATTGCTCTACGAAGTAGAAGATACAATGATGGAGGTTTCCCACCTACAGTAAAACCATACCCACACTTCACACCCAAACTCACACCCGATCACCAATCCATGTCCTCATCGCTTTCGATCACATCGTCCGAAGACTCTGTTTCTGCTTCGGATGAAGTTTCTCCTGCATGATCAGATTCCGGTTCTGCGGTTTCTTCAGTTGAGTCAGAACTTTCCTCTTTAGCCTCAGCTTGTTGTCTTTCCCATTCTTCTTGTCTCCGATCGAATTGCTCGTAGTCGTAGTCAGGCATCAAATCATTTTTTACATGATTCACTGCATCTTGTAGTCCTTCAAGAAATCGATTGAAATCTTCTTTATATAAGAAGATCTTATGACGGCTGTATCCCTCCCCATTAAATTTGCGTGTACTTTCGGTTAAAGTGATGTAATAATCATCACCTCTTGTCTTGCGTACATCGAAGAAATAAGTCCTTCTTCGGCCTGCCTTTACACGGTTTGAATAGATACTTTCCTGCCCCCTGTCCATGTCCTTTTCCACCTTTAGTATATTTTAGTCGAAGTAAAAATATAAATTTTCAGTATAAAGAGGATGCGTTATTTAATAAGTAAGGGGGTAAATTTAAACAAATATTCTATTGCCCGATATTCATTAATTGTTACGAAGAAGCCTCTTCCATCAGTTGTTTATTCAGGATTTCATAGTAATATCCCTGTTGTTGGATCAATGCGTCAGGGCTTCCGGATTCTACAATTTTACCATGATCAAGGACAATCACTTTATCAAACTCGAGGTGTTTATAAATGCGATGAGTGATAATTATGCTTGTTTTATCCTTCAGAGCATTCTTTAAATAGCCCAATATGGTCTGTTCTGTCGTAGTATCCACCGCTGACAGACAATCATCCAGGATGATTATCTCCGGATTTTTAATCAAAGCACGGGCCAGTGCAATTCTTTGTTTTTGACCACCGGAAAGAGTAACTCCTCGCTCTCCGACAACGGTTTCAAACTGCTGAGGCAGGTTTTCGATGTCTCTTCTAACGGCCGCTTTTTCTGTGATAAACCGGATTCGATCCATGTCGACTGAATCTTCACCAAATGCAACGTTCCTGGCTATTGTATCAGAAAATAAAAAAGCATCCTGGGGTACATAACCAATTTTCTGACGGAGTTGATAAAGGTTCAGGTCTCGAATATTCCGGCCATCTATATAGATATTCCCTTTTTGTGGATCCATCATTCGTAGCAAGAGACTGGCTATGGTGGATTTGCCTGATGCTGTTCGTCCTATAATTCCCAATTTTTCACCTTTTTTCACTTCAAATGATATATCCTCCAGCGCCTTGATTCCACTTTGCTCATAGGTCAAATGAACCTGATCGAATTTTATGTTTCCCTGAATAATCAATTCATCTTCATTAGGACTGATGATCTGTGGATCCGTATGCAAGAATTCAAGAATGCGTTCCTGTGAAGCTTCTGCTTGCTGGACTATGGAAACGATCCATCCGATTGCTGTGAATGGCCATGTCAACATATTGACATAGATTATGAATTCCGCAATGTTTCCATGTGTAATATTGCCTTTGGCGACTTCTTGCCCACCGATCAGTACGACCAGCAATACACTAATGGAAACAAGGAGAATCATAAGCGGATGAAAAAATGCGTTTACCCGAGCCAGAGACATAGAGTTATTCTTATACTCATCGGTCTGTTCTCCGAAAAAACGGCGAAATCGTTCTTCTTTCCCGTAGGATTTGACAACCCTTATTCCCGAGTAAACTTCCTGGGCAATGGAATTCAAACGTGCCAATTGGACTTGAATTACGGTACTTCTTTTATTGATCAGACTGCTCACATAGTAAATTGAGAGAGATAAGAAGGGTAACGGAAGCAGGGCATAAGCCGTAAGTGTCGGGTTGACGTAATACATATTCGTAATCGCCAGGACAAATAATGTCACCAAATTGATGCAATACAGCAGACCAGGGCCCAGGTACATACGAACCTTAGTGATATCTTCGGTGATCCTTGACATTAAATCACCGGTCGATGTTCGGTTGTAGAAGGATGCATCCAGTCGTTCATAGTGATCAAAAACGACTTTTCTTAAATCATATTCAATCAAACGCGAGACAACGATGATCGTCTTCCGCATGAAGAACATGAATAAGCCCATAAGCGCCGCAAAAAGCAGAACTAACCAGGCATAATCCCACAGATTGATGCCAATATATCGCAACAGGATCGCCTTTTCTTCGGCATCTTCTATGATTCGATATTCCTGCAGACATACGGAAGCAAGGTCCAATGCCTTCCTGAATTGTGGAGGTACCAGGATGCGAAAATAATTCTGTGCTACGACAAAGATCACTCCGATCAGCAAGCGCCATTTGTACTGATAGAGGAAGGAATTCAGATAGAAGAGATGCTTCAAAAGTCCAAATTAGGGATCAGAGTGCTAAAGATAGATATAACGGCCCGCATAGTCCTTGTGTTGAGCGAATCCCTGCATATTGTATTTGAAGACTGGTATATTTAAAAGGATACCCTGATCAAAAAATGTGTTGATCATTATAATTTGGGCTGTCTTCCTACTGATGTTATTATTGATGATCGCTGGTGTAGTCGTTCTGAGACAGAAAGCATTGATGTCGACTTGGGTTTGTCGACCTGGATAGGGTATCACTTGAATCGATTTGGATGCAAAACCATCTTAGCAGATAATCCCTCTCAGCACTCATTTTGCAATGATCATTGTCTTTGTATCGATGAGTTGTCCATCGACGATTAACGAATACATATAGCTGCCGCTGATCATCTGCTCCAACTCCAAATTAATCTGACCATTTCCATGTTCCCTGATGGGCACTTCTTTTAATATTTGACCATTCAAATTATAAAATCGAACCATAGCTGCACGATAATTTTCTGGGACATAGTACTTAATCTTTGCGATGTCTTCAGTTGGATTCGGGATATTTTGAGATATGAAAGGTGTCATCTTTTTGGCCGAATTTGCCAATGCTACATCTATTTGAGTCTCTATGATTGAAGTAGGTTGAAATTCTGAAGAAAGCACTTCTTGCAATTCCTCAATCATTTTTCGCTGTTCCTCAAGTTGTTGGTGTTGATTCTCAATTTCAAATTGTTGATCCTTGATGGCATTGATCAGCATATACTTAATGGCACTTTCATTAATACTCAAATATTCTTCCTTCTTATTTTCATTTGAAATCAAACTGGAAGACCGCTCCAATTCAAACCTGTCCACAAGGTTCGGGCTCACTTTTTGTAGTTCCTGGGCAATTAATCCGACATGCGTGTCCTGATTGTTCACACCTTTTTTGTACGAATAATAGATTGGATTTAGCTTCAATACATGTTCCAAACCATAATCGAATGACTGAATTCTATGTTTTAATCGCTTATCTGATACATTAAAAAGACTTCCAGCATACGTTATTGATCCATTGGCATGTAGAATTGTATTTGGCGAAGAGGTTCCAATACCAACACTTCCTTCTTTTATAATTGACATTCGAATTTTAGGAGTAACTGCATCTGTCCAGAAATTATGATCTCCATTAGGCGAAAAATAGTTGAATGCTCCTGTGGTACCATTTAGACCAAAGCCATAGCTGCCCGACCCTCCTTCGAAGAGTCTAATCTTATTAGCCGTGTCATCATAAGATATGTTTTGGCCAAAGGATAAAGGAGAAAGAGGATTTGTAGTTCCTATCCCAAATTTTCCGTCATTTACGAAGGTAAATTTGGAATCAGACAAGCTTGCATTTTCCGAATTAGCAACATCATTCAAGGCTAGATGAAACCGTCCTCTCACATAAGTATCATCTGATTCATAGATAATCGCTCCTTTTTGGTACCAATTATTATTGTATCCCCAACGCTGTTCCACCGTTCTTCCTGGGACACCTAATCCAGTAGAAGCCATTATTTGAGCGACGAAATTCAAATCAGTTCCTTCAATATCTAAAGCTGCATGTGGGTCTGTTGTTCCCATTCCAATATTCCCATCATGCCTAATTGTTAAATATGTATCCCCTAAAGGAGTGCCATTATACACTTTAAAATATAAGTTAGATTGATTTCCAGATGTGATTACATTTGTGATAGCAGCAGAATAATAACCGGGTGTAAAATTTGCTCCGGATTGAAAAGCTATACCTGTTTCATTGTTAGTCGCATTGGTAGCTAAATTTTTTAGCGACAAAAACCCTCCCGGACCTCCCGATATATTTTCTTGAATTGATAGCCTGTGTTCCGGGACTGTGGTTCCAATACCCAATTTTCCAATATTGGTTAACGTCATTACCTGAGCACCATTATTAGCCCAATTTTGTGAACCATCTTCATAATTCCAAAAGTATGTATCTGTTCCAAATTGTTGCAACAACAGACCATCGGTTGCTGTAGTACCGAAGTCCGAATCTGTCAGTTGAATTTCAGGTGCTGATGAATTGACGTGGAAATCATAATTCGGATATGTAGTTCCAAGCCCTAGAGCCCCATTTGTTGTTAAAGTCATTTTTGTGTTTCTGGCATTTGTTTGGAATCGAATATCGCCTTCAAATGCACTTAAAAGTAATCCCCCCTGAGAGAGACCTTCCACTATTAACCTGTTTGGCCAATCCGTTATTCCAAAACCGGACTGACCTGCCTGTGTGAATAGTCCATGCTTGTAAGTCCCTAACGAACTGGGATTCTCAACTTGAATACCTGCAATGTTGGCATCTGACCTAAAGAGGTGTAATAAGCTACCTGGTGCCGCAGTGCCAATTCCTACTTTTCCAATACTATCGATAAAGAACATATGCTGCCCCGATTCATTCTGAATTTGAAATGTATCTCCTTTGATATGAATAGGCACCTGGGGATCTAACAGGCCTATGCCTACATTGTCATTGATCAAATCAATTTGAGCACAGAGATTCAGAGAAATTGCAATCATTGAAATGGTAAGTAAGCTTCTCACAACAGGAAATTTTATATGTGATAGCTTCAAATTTCTTGCCAAATGTAATGTTGTGATATAATGTTGTTCTTTTCAAATCAGGTAGAAAATATATTAAAATAGATTATGGGTATGAAATTTGATGCTTATTGTCATAAGAATGATTTAAACCTTAATATGTATTATAAAATATCATGTATGAAAAATGTAATTTAAAAATTGTATGAAAAAGTACCATGATATATCAATATAATTCGTGTTGATTATTTATAACACAGAAAATTAGATAAAGAAATAAATTCATTGAATTATGAATCGTAATTATTCACTTATAGTTTTTGTTTTGTTAATGAAATTTATCATGTTCATACAAAGCAGTCTTTTTGCTCAGAGCAATGTGAATATTAAAATGGTCATGGACATGCCTACAGGTCCTGAAGTAGCATCTTTTATGAAGTATGTAGACAATCCTGTGAACTATTCTACCGGGACTCCCAATATTACCATTCCGTTATATACGCTTTCGGAAGGAACATTATCCGAGCAGGTGTCTTTGACCTATCATTCCGGAGGATTTAAGGTCAATGAAGTCGCAAGTTGGGTAGGATTGGGTTGGCACCTGAATGCCGGAGGCATGATCACCAGGCAGGTCAAGGGTGGTCCGGATGAGGGAAGGAATTCCACAGCAGGACTTTCAGATTTAAAAGGATGGGGTTGGTTGAAAAATGGAGGAGTACCACAAGAAATTATAGATATTGTTAACGCGAATGCAGAAAATAATAACCAGGCTTCCAATTGTCAGGGAGGTACATGTTGCACACCTAATTGTATTCCAGTGAAGAGAATGTATGATGTGGCTAATGGATACATCGATACAGAGCCTGACATATACACGTATAATTTCGGTTCTTTTTCAGGTAAATTCTTCTTTGACGAAAATGGTATACCATTTTCGATTCCTAAGAACGACTTGCAAATCACACATACCAGAGTGAGTGCTCCAAATGCCATAACTGAATGGAAAGTGGTGACACCCGACGGAACACAGTATTTTTTTGGAGAAGGAAATGCCATAGAATATAGTACGTATGATCCGCTCGGTGGGAATGGCTTTGGTAGTGCGTTCGAAAACAATCGAACTACCTCTTGGATGCTCACCAGAGTTGTATCATTTAACGGTGAGGATATTTTGAGTTTTGAATACCAGGATGTTGATTACTCTTATGTCGACGTACCTCCTCATACCTACAATTTTGATGGTACATCAGGTTCCCTTTTTAATGTTCCGGGACATTTCGGGAAAACTACTGTAGAGGGAAAGAGATTGAGTGAAATCACAACGAACAAGAGTGGATATTCGCTTGATTTTAAAGTAGGAACCATTCCGAGGGAAGATCTCGTAACAAGTACCGCCAAGCCACTAAATGAGGTCGTTTTAAAATACAATACTACGGAAGTAAAGAAGTTTGAACTCACGACATCGTATTTTGAAGAAAATACTCCTCACATCTTTGGAGGTATGAACCAGGATGCCTTAAAAAGGCTAAGATTGGATGAAGTCCAGGAAATGGCTGGAACCGAAACTATACCAAAGTACGATTTTGAGTACATTGAAGAAGTCGATATCTCAGGAGTGATGACAGGAATTATCCCAAGCCGATTGTCACTTGGACGTGATCATTGGGGTTATTATAACGGCCAGAACGACAATACCGGTCTTCTCCCCAACGATATGAACGGCTGTGGCAACCTGGATAAGGACGGAGGGGCGAATAAATCCCCTTCATCTGACCACATGCGCTTCGCCATCCTCAAAAAGATCATTTTTCCTACCGGCGGATCCAAGGTGTATGAGTATGAACCACATACGCATGGTTCATTAACTATTGGAGGGCTAAGGATAGCTTCTATTACGAACAATTATTCGATCGGGCCGTCTGTGGTTACAAACTATACATACGGAGTCTCGAATCTTTATGTTCCTGCTGGTCCCAATGACTATGTACAGAGCTTTTCATTCGGACAATCGGGACCAACCGGAGGTAACATTTGTGTAGCTTCGTCATCACTCTATTCTTTGGCGGGTCCATCAGCCAATCATCATATAAATTACCGTCATGTCGAAGAATTTCAACCGGGAAATGGGAAAACCGTAGTCTATACATATCATACTATACCCATGTCCGACGGTCAGTTTCCCCGAAGACCGAGAAGGAATGATCTGGATCATGGGAAGCTGCAATTCTTGAAGTATTTCAAACAGAGCGACCTGGCCAACTTTATATATTCTAAAGAAGACGATTATCCTGGTAATTTCACCGATCAAAAAACGGTCACTGCAATGACAGTGGGATCATTAACTTGTAACGATGGTCCGGGTTGCATAAACCTTCCTGCAAATTCAGGAACTATTTATTACAGAGGGGGGGCTTACGATGTCATTACAGCAAGTCATCAATTATCTGAGGTGACGGAAATACTCGACGGAGTCTCCACGGTCACTAAATACGCATACGACTTTGCACACCAACAAGCCCCAATTTCAGAGTCTATTGTCAACTCGGATGGTAAAGAACACATCGCCAAGTATTACTATGCCAACGATTACAAAAATGAAGAGGTCACAGCAATTGGACAATATTTTATAGATAATAATAAAAAATTACCAGCCTGGAAAGTGGAAAATTATGTAGCACCTATGGCCGGCGGCGTACAAACCCAGGTGGATGGACAAAAGACGACGTTCAAGGAATTCTTCAGTGGGAAATACTATCCGGAATTTGTATACCGATATGAATATACCTGGGATGAAATGGGTAATCCGGTTGCAAATCCCTCCTGGGAAAAGTCTCATTCATTTCTTGATTACAATTCGACAATTGGGAAACCTATCTCTATTAATGTTGAGGGGTGGGAAGAGGATCATATCTATACCTGGACCGCTACAGGGAAGCTGGCGACATGGAGGTTCGGACCTGATCCCGATCCCTTTACAAAGTCGTTTGATTATCATCCGTCAAATGATCTGATATCAAAAATTACCGAAATTGACGGGACTTCCACTTCTTTCCAGTATGACGAGTTCTTAAGGATGAGCAAGGAAGAACACAGAGACATCACAAATGCGGTAAAAAGATATACCGACTACGAATATGATTACACGAGTGATTCCTACCCATTTATCAAAACTTCCGAACACTTTGATGAGTACGGCCTGAATCTTCAACCTTTAGACAGGGTAACCCATAATTATATAGATGGTTTAGGCCGGGACATCCAAACACTAAGGATCAGCCAGGCTCCGGGTAATAGCGATCATATTGCCATTTCAAAAGAATATGATCAATATGGGCGTATCATAAAGGATTATGAACCTGTCCAAATCCAGGGCCTAGGGGATCAAAATGAACCAATTAATCAAGAATACCAGGCTGTTCAATCAGGGTGGCATTACACCGAATATGCCTATGAAGCCAGTCCGCTGAAGCGGATGGCCGCTTCAACGATGCCTGATTGGAATACGTCAAAAACATATCATTATGAAGCTGTCACTGAAGTGAATGATGTCGTATACATTGATCCTGTAAATCCATTAAATCCTACGTGGGGAGATAATTCATTGTTCAAAAAAACTGTCATAGATGAGAACGGAAATAAGGACATTGTATACTCTGATAAGTTAGGACGCAAGTTAATAATGCGTCGTGAAGAAGGAATTCCAACTTCACCAATGCGATCTGATACCTATTATACTTATGATGATAAGAATCGAATATCAGCAGTGTATCCTCCAGAAACGGTTCCTTTCATATCTGCCAATCATGATAACCTAGTCTACAAGTACACTTACTACGGAAACGATCTTTTGGCAACAAAAGATCTACCCGACCAAATCGGTATTCACCAATTCGTTTATGATGAACGCGATTTATTGAGATTTAGAAGAGACCCTAATCTAACCAATGCTCAAAAATGGGAAGTAGCAATGTATGATGATTATGGACGAGAAGAAATCAGTGGATTTTATAACAAAAACTCTTTGGCCCCCACAGATATATTAACCCCTCAAAGTGCTCATTTTGATTTTCAGCAACTTAACACCTATGGTCAAGGGGTGGCAAAAGACAAAATAGTCGAAAAGCAGTTTAGTAATCGAACGTTTCCTTTTAGTTACACCTATGATAGTTTCGGAAGATTAGAGTCCACCACCGAAGTGGTTGATAAGAGTGGGTGCTTTACTCCGCATTATTATGATACATCTGGTGGTACAATTAACGTCGGCAATTATGTAGCAGGACCATTGGTTTGTGCAGGTCTCTATTTACATTTAGAAGACCCTCAGAATGCGTCAAATAGCCTGACAATTACTTATGACAAAACTCACAGTAAGTTCTTTACCTACGACGATGCTGACAATATCACTGAGGAGAGATACAATTTATTTGGGACCTATCCTGCCGATAACTACGTAATTCTGAATAAAGACTATGATAATGCAGGTCGCTTAATTTCTGAAGGTGCTGAGACTGACGAAGGTGAAGGCTATGAACTAAATAACGGTACCTGGACTCTTGTTCAAGGCCAGCAATATACCAGTGATCTTTCAACGTTCTCATATACTGTGAAGGATCAGATTAAACAGTTGAATTTGGGCAAAGATGAAAATGATAATCCTCTGGAAATTCTGAATTACGCTTATTTGCCCAATGGCTATTTGGATCAAATCAATGATATAAATGATCCTTCAAAAACCTTCTCACTGAAATTGGACTACACCAATAGTTCCTTAAGTCCAACCGGATCGCTTGGAAATGGGAATATCTACGTTCAAGCAGTAAGGTTTGAAAACAGCGCTCCACGGCAAAGCACCTATACATATGACTTTTTGGATAGATTGACAGGATCGAATAACTCATATAACAATTCTACAAGTTATACGTATCATGATCACCGTGGAAATTTTCATACGATTCAAAGACATCTTGGAAATATTCAAATTGACAATTTGACATTCGATTATGGCGATGAGAAAAGTAATAGGGTTGTAAATATTACTGACAATCCGGATGATTATGATGAACCTGGAATGGGCTACAATATTCTTGGTTCTGGAAACTACAGTTATGATAAAAATGGGAATGTAATCTATGATCCGAGTCGAGATGCTACTATATCATACGATCACAATAATCTTCCCACCACTATAACAACACCGGCCGGAACAATCTCCTATGAATATACCTACGATGGAAAACTTTTGTCGAAGACGATTCTGGAAAACGGACAATTGACAGGTGTAAGGAATTACTTCGAGAATGTTGAAGTTTTTAATGACGACGTTGATCTCATTCATCATAGCAATGGATACTTGAAGAGAGGAAACTTCTGTTCAAATTCTTCGACCGCTTTAAGACTCGTTGGTGAGGAGCAACAAGACAAAGAATATGCAGCTATAGAGCTTACTTCATCACGTGAACTTACAACTGCAAGTACAATTAAGTATACTGGAGGAAACCGAGTCACCCTATTGAACGGCTTCAGGGCTCCTAACAATAAAAATCTAACCTTGTCTCGAGCCGCTGTCAATTGTTTCGAATTAGAGAACAGTTTTATACCTCATTATTTTCTGAAAGACCATCTTGGGAATACTCGAGTTGACTTCAAAGAGCAGGCAGATGGTATGGGAAATAACGTCTCATCAGATGTTGTTGGAAGATATGCCTACTATCCTTTTGGAGGAACCATACTTGACGAGTTGGAAAATAGTGATAACAAGTATCTTTACAATGGCAAAGAGAGACAGGAAGAATTGGGGTTAAGGTATTACAATTATGGGGCGAGATTCTATGATCCGACAATTGGGAGGTTTACAGGAGTGGATCCGATTAGTGATGAATTTCCGCATGTGAGCACTTATAATTATGCAGAGAATGAACCCATTGCGAATATTGATTTACATGGGTTGCAAGGTATAAGGTTTGGCGAAGGTGTGGAGATGACTGAAACAAATAAGCAAAAAGGGAGGGAGGCGTTTAACGCTTTAATTGACTCAGCAATTGGATTTCTTGGTTCCCTATTTAGAGAAGGCAGTGCTGAAGGAAACCGAAGAAATGGACCTTCACAAAACACTGACCAGGGGTTCACAGTGTTAACCAAAAGCCCTAAGAATTCTGCCGGCTCTATTCCTGCTCCTGACGGGGAAGGATCAACTGTTATTTTGGAAGATAGTGATCTCATATTTCCAGGTGGCTCTACTATAAGAGGGGCTGTCGCAAAACAGACTCCCAAAGGAATCCAAAAGTTTAGAAATATTGCTAAAGGTATGTCTAAGGCAGCAAAGGTTAAAGAAAAAATTGAAGAGAGCTTAGGGAGTGTTCCTCTCGAGCAAAGCTCAAAAAACAGTCCCATGTCTAAAAGTGATACAGTACTGATTGCTGATCCGAGTATTCCAGCCTCACAAAGAGATACACTAGATCCAACTTCAAACGGTAAAGTGTTTATCATCAAAAAAAAGCAATAAAAAAATAGCCATAAATATTTAGATGAAGATCTCAAAAGTGTTCATATTCTCTTTAGCTTTTATCCTCATAATTCTTTTTATTTTCAAAAGGGAACAAATAGAAATATGGCTTGAACCAGAGATTTCTACATATGAATATTATAATAACGGCGTAGTTAAAAAGATTTCAGTACTATCAAAGATTGATAGTATCAATTGTCACCAATACAACTTTAATAATGGAAATGTTTTCAGAAAATTTTGTACGGACAAAAATGGGATTAATAATGGCCCGTATGAAATATATTACGAGAACGGAAATAGAAATCAAATCAGCGAAATGCTTGATGGTAAACTCCATGGAGAATCTACAACCTATTACAAGAACGGACAAATATTAGAGAAAATCAATTACAAAAATGGGTTAAAAGAAGGGGCCCTACATCATTACAACATAAATGGTCAATTGGAAGCTATTAACTACTTCAGTACTGATGTTTTAATACACAAAAGAGATTATAAATATACTGATTCGGTTGAAGTATTAGATTATGAAACATATAGGCCTTTAGTTTTATTAGAGGAAGACACAATAAGGCTGGGGCAGAAAATCAATTTTTTGTTTTCTCTTCCATTTGACAAAGAATATGAATACGGTCAAAAAAAATTTATTATTAGATATGATTATCAAAAGCTGTCTCAAGAAGGAGGAGGCGTTGCCTTCCCTAAGTTTAAAGACACATTAAAAAACGGCATCGTGAAAAATAGTTTTCCTATGAATGCCCCAGGACATCATTGGCTATACGGATTTGTAGAAAGTATTGATGGCGATACAACAATTCAGTATGAAACATTTGAAAAAAGCTTCCATGTGTTAAAAAAGTAAATATGTACTTCAACCCAGGCGAAGGCGCAGATTGACTGAGAATGGAAGAGAGAATATCAATCCATTATGTAGAATCATGAAAACACCTGAAGTAGCTACTGTAATTTTGGAAGGTATCACACCAGCCTTTGTGGCGCATAACTTTAAGTTGAATAGGAAAAAACGTGAGTTCAAAAGAGGAAACAAAAATATTACTCAATTAGTAGACTTCTATTTCAATAAGACCTATGACGGCTTGTCTATAGAACCTGAAATAAGAATAAAGGTTAAACCAATCGAAGATATTTATCGATCGGTTACTACCACAGAGAATAGACCATATAAAACTCTGGTAAGCGTCCGAGCAACTACACCCTAAACTTCTGCGGCATCAATTGATCTAAATCTGACAGCTTTGTGTCTGCAATGTTTTCCAGAACGTGAGTCAA
>JANQHF010000082.1 GCA_028282725.1 Saprospiraceae bacterium | reverse complement strand
TCTTTGGTCAGCTTTACCGTTTGGTACCAGATTTCAGCACCCCTGTCTTTCAATTCATCTCTATTGACAGAGGTAATAACGGCGTGTTTTACATCCATGAGTTTAATGGCCTCAGCCACTCTTCTCGGTTCATCTTCATCGTATTCCGGGGGTCTGCCGGTTTTTACGGCACAGAATGAACAAGACCTTGTACACACATTGCCCAGGATCATGAAAGTTGCAGTCCCGGCCCCCCAACACTCACCCATGTTGGGGCAATTGCCACTCTGACAAATCGTATGTAATTTGTATTGGTCTACAAGTCTTCGTACTCTCTTATAATCTTCCCCGATAGGTAGTTTTACCCGGAGCCAATTAGGTTTTCGGGTGACGGACTTTTCTTCTTGTTTATTGACTACTGGAAGTTCTATCAACCTTATTGATTGCTGATTCTTACCACAAAACTGCAAAATGTTATCAACAGTTCACAGTATTCGATTATTCTTCGCCAATTCTTTTCCGCTTTCCAAACTGAAGAGCGAAATACACTTTGAAATAATAGAAGTTATTTCTGATATCACCTTGTTCGATCAACAAAGGCACCTTACTTGGGAAAATGTCAAACATTACTCCGGCTTCAGCCGCTTTTACATTTGACTCGAATGCACCGATGGCCCACTGCATTCCCAATTTACCGTGTAAGCCGATTGTCGGGGTAATGGAACCCCATCCGCTGAAAAAACTATCTCCCCCATATATGATGCGTTCATTTAAAAAATCATCTCTCACCTCGTCAGAATACAAAACCGTCTCCACGGTCCTCAAGATAGGGTTGTCATTGTCCACTCTAATGAATTTCAAAGAATATGGCTTGAGCAGACCCAGAGTAAGACCCCCTTCATAGATCACTCCTACAGCAAGTCCTTTTCTTCTGGTCTTTTCTGACAAGTATCGTTTTTCTCCATAAGAATATCTCAGGGTGAAAAACTCATTTTGCTTTCCATATGTGAACGGAGAAGAGACCCGAAAACCGGACACGCTCAAATTTCTGTTTGTTCTACGCTCACGGCCATCTTTTACGTATCCTATTTCGAAATTTTGATACGTTGTCCTGTAATAACTTCTGAGCCTGCCTTTCTTGAATGAAAATGCAAATCCCTGTGTATGGATCCTTCCTTCATATACCGTCTCAAAGTCATACAGAATTCCTTTGAGATTATAATCTACTGGTTTCGGCTGAAAGACATTTTGAGCATGACCGTGGTAAATCATGCAAATAAGGATCAAGGTAGACAGGCTTATTAAAAAGGGTCTCATAATACTGGTTGAAAGGTAAGGCTTTCTGCACACATTTGTCAAAAGCATATTCCTGAACACCGGACATTTGCCGAACCGTCGACTATGTATATCTTGCCCCTGATGTCAAAGATCCGGATCATATCATCATTCACATCCCCGAGACTTATCTATACGTGCGACCTGATATTTCGAAATTATTTTTCAAGTGATTTCGAAATAGTAACTGTCAAAGAACCGACCGCCATAAATGGTCCGGCCATAACATACGGTAATGGATCATCGACAAGAGGAGGCTTGATCAACATTCCGGCTGGTGGACTTCTATCGGAAACAGGGGTAAGAGAAATTTCATGGAAGTGTGCCACTCATGAGGACCTACCCTACTTATTCGAAAATGAATATCCCGGAGCAGATCTTCCTTTCGATCTTTTTGGTTTTGTCTTCTTTATGATCACCAGATACGAGGAATATCATCCAACCGGGAGAGACCGCTATGGACGATTTTTAGCCACTCAGAGTTCTGCATGGCAGCATGGCTTTTTGCAGATTCCAATTGTAGACCTATGGATTGACAAGCTGGGCAAACTAATTAATCGATCATTCGGTACCGACTTGAAGTTCAAGGGAGCATTCAGTGTACTCCCGACTATTGATATTGATCAACCCCTTGCATATAAGGGTAAAGGGCTAAGGAACATTTTTGGATTCTTCAGGGATTTGAGTCTGTTGCGATTTCCCAATTTAAAAGACAGGGTTGGTTACCTGCTTTATGGAAAAGATCCCTTTGACACCTTTGACTACATAAGACAGATGTTCAGAGAATCCGATTTGACTCCTGTCATTTTTGTTTTGAATCAATTCAATCCTCCCCTCGATCTGAATCACATCTACGATACCACGGAATGGATTGAGTTATTGAATGAACTCAAGGATTGGGCAGAAATCGGAGCACATCCCAGTTTATATGCAAGGGATTCTTTAAAAAGCATAGAACTCGAAATTACTTCATTATCAAAGAGTACAGGTCGATCCATAACCAAAAGTCGCCAGCACTACTTGCGCATTAATATTCCGCATATATATGCCAAGTTGTCTCAATTGGGTATAAAGGATGATTTTTCGATGGGCTACCCTGACCAGATCGGATTTCGGGCTGGGGTTGCCAGGTCTTTTTACTGGTATGATCTGCATCTTGAATGCGCCACCGAATTGAGAATACATCCTTGTCCACTAATGGATGTGACGCTGCGATATTACATGAATCTGTCACCGGACACAGCGATCAAAAAATGTCAGGATATCTTTCAATCCATCAAAGATGTCAAAGGTCAGATGGTCTTCATCTGGCATAATAGTAATTTATCATCTGCAAACGGATGGCATTCGTGGCGAAAGGTTTTTGAAAAATTAGTGAACATGGGTAAAACTTCGTCCTTGGAAACAGGTGCTCGTAAGTCATAACTGACTATTTTCGCACCATGACGTCCCTGTCTCCTGAACTTATTATCACTGTTATTTCGATCTATTTTCTATTTCTCATCGTCGTCTCCTATCTCACGGGCAAGGGAGCCAGCAATGAGACGTTTTTTCTTGCCAACAGGAAGTCGCCCTGGATCCTGGTAGCGATCGGAATGATAGGTGCCAGTCTTTCCGGCGTCACATTTATCTCTCTTCCCGGAGTGATTGGTAACGACGGTCTGAATATGAATTTTTCATACATGCAGGTAGTCCTCGGATATCTGGTAGGTTATTTGATCATCGCGACCATATTGATGCCGCTCTATTACCGGCTCAACCTTACCACGATCTATGGATATTTGCGCCAGAGATTTGGAGTTGTTTCCTACAAGACCGGGGCTGCCTATTTCCTGCTATCCCGCATCATCGGGGCATCTTTTCGATTGTTTCTCGTTGCCCTTGTCCTGGAAGAATTTGTGATGAAACCCTTGGGGGTGTCATTTGTCACTACTGTTGCAATAACGATCATTTTGATATGGGTCTATACCTTTCGAGGTGGCATCAAGACCATTGTATGGACAGATACGATTCAAACCGTCTGTATGCTCGGAGCTGTAACCCTTACGATTCTGGCAATCGGTAATCAAATGGATCTTGGATTGGGTGAAATGTGGAATGAAATCAGTCAATCAGGGTATAGTGAAATGTTCTACTTTGAAGGCGGATGGAAGGATCAAAACAACTTCTTCAAGCAATTCATCAGCGGGGCACTCATTGCCGTCGTGATGACTGGCCTCGACCAGGATATGATGCAAAAAAACCTGACTTGCAAGACCCTGAGAGATGCACAGAAGAATGTATTCACATTCAGTTTTATATTGATCTTTGCCAACTTGCTGTTTTTAAGCCTGGGTGCATTGCTCTACATATATGCAAGTCAAACAGGATTGGCCATTCCTGAGAGGTCGGATCTCTTATTTCCGCAAATCGCACTCAATCACCTCGGACCGGTCATCGGAATTGTATTCATATTGGGCTTGATTGCAGCAGCGTATTCCAGCGCGGATTCTGCCTTGACAGCATTGACAACATCGTTCTGTATTGATTTCCTGAATTTTGAAAGAGATACGAGGAGTGAAGATGAAAAAAGAAGAACCCGGCTCAAAACACATATTACCTTCTCCATTATCCTTTTCATCGTGATTCTCGGATTTCGTGCGCTCAACAATGATGCAATTATAAATTCCTTGTTTATAGCAGCAGGGTATACCTATGGGCCGATCCTCGGCTTATTCACATTTGGCATGATTACCAAACGGCCTATTTATGATCGATGGGCACTTCCTGTCTGTATTCTTGCACCGGTCATTTCCTTTGTCCTGGACAGCAATTCCCGGCAATGGTTTAATGGGCTGGAATTTGGGTATATGCTGATCGCCCTGAATGGTGTGCTCACTTTTATCGGACTTGCCCTGATTTCACACAGGAATCAGTTCCTTCAACAGACTCACTGAATATAAAGAAGTTGTTTAAAAATCTCGTTTCCCACCTGGATATGAAGCATGTATCGTTTGCCGGATAAATGGGGCAAGTTTAATTTAAGCTGGTGATCTCCCAATGACAGTTGTTGCCCATGCCAAAGATGGACAATCGAATCCTCTTCATCATATAATTCAAAACCTACATTACTGGAGATGGGTAGTGATATTTGAAGGTGCAGTGATTTTTGATCCTCGCTTAGAATGCTTTTAATAGTAACTTCATCAATGGCTTCAGTCATTTTCAAATCCGATGCTTCCTGATGGACCATTGTCACATTGAGTAAGAGAAAAAAAATACACCCCGACAATTGGCTCATAATTCTCAAATTGGAAAGCTAAAGTAGCAATCCAGCTGAAGCTTCAATTCCTATTACAATGGAAATTCTGAAAAATACAATAAAGCAGGTAAGGATCGAATTTGGAAAATTATATAGCTAGAAAATTATAATATTTCCGGAGTTAACTTAAAATCAAACCTGTATGTCTTATATCGAGAGATCCGTAATTCGCTCCGGAAAATCAATTTGATTGCGATTGAATTGTTCCACAATACCACGGACAAGCTCAAGTCGAATCCTGAATGTGTTGACATTCTCATCAGTAGTATCAATCCAGTACAACACACGCATCTTTATACTTTGATTACCGACATAGGCGATATTGATGTCAGGTTTTTTCTTGTTCTTCAGGACATAGGGGTGTTCGTTAATGACACGATAAATAATCGAAGTCGCCTTGTCGATATCCGCATCGATTTTAATTTCGATTTCAAATTCATTCCTGAGAAAGCCGTCAATTGTATAATTAGACAAGGGATGTTTCACGACAATGCCATTGGGAATATAGACATCCTTCCCATCAAACGATTTAATGTGCGTATTCCTCAAATTCAGGCCTACAACCTTCCCTGCACGGTCGTCCACCTCAATCACATCACCAATACCAAAAGGCCTGTTAAAAGCGAGGATAAAACCAGCCAAAAAATGTTCCCCAATATCTTTAAATGCAAAACCAATAACGAAGGCACCAATACCCGCTGTCCCCCAAATTCCCATTGCGATATCTCCAAGGCCAATTATCTTTAAAAAAACGAGTACAGCAATTCCAAAAAAAATCAGGTTAACCGTCTTCAAGATGAATCGAAGGACTAGCTTATCTTCAAATTTTGGATCAAGTGCTCTTTGTAATATTCTTTTCAGAATTTTGGACAAGACCCAAAAAATGAAAAGCACAAGAATACCCGTTATAAATTGCGGCAACAGGGAGATAAAGGCCTCGTAATATTCCTGCAGATCAGCGATTATGGAATCGAAAACCACGGCAATCAATTTGGTGAGGAAATATAATACAGATCGTTATATAAAAAAAGAGCTTCCCGGCAAAGAGAAGCTCTTGGATTCATTTCAATTCTAATTACATCATTCCGCCCATGCCGCCACCCGGAGGCATCGCGGGCATCGGAGGATTATCTTCAGGTTTGTCGTTGACAACCGCTTCCGTAGTCAGGATCATACCTGCAATAGAAGCCGCATTCTCAATGGCTATTCTCGTTACCTTTGTAGGATCGATCACACCGGCTTTCTTAAGATCCTGGTACTTATCTGTCTTGGCATTATAACCATGTGCTCCCTTGGCATTTTTAACTGCCTGAAGCACGACGGAGCCATCGACACCTGCGTTTTCAGCAATTGTGCGAAGGGGAAATTCCAGGGACTTGCTAACGATTTGAATACCCATGGTCTCATCTTCGTTGTCTCCATTCATCTTGGACAAAGCTGAAGTAGCCCGGACAAGTGCAACTCCACCTCCAGTGACGATACCTTCTTCTACGGCAGCTCTTGTAGCATGAAGTGCATCATCTACCCGATCCTTTTTTTCTTTCATTTCCACCTCGGTAGAAGCACCTACATACAATACGGCAACACCTCCGGACAACTTAGCCAGTCTTTCCTGCAACTTTTCCCTGTCGTAATCGGAAGTTGTCGTTTCGATTTGCTGCTTGATCTGATTGATTCTGGCCTTGATACTGTTTCTCTTACCGGCGCCATTGACAATGGTCGTATTGTCCTTGTCAACTGTAATTTTTTCGGCACTTCCCAGTTGGTCAAGTTCGACATTCTCGATTTTATACCCTTTTTCTTCAGAGATGACAGTACCACCAGTTAAGATAGCAATGTCCTCAAGCATGGCCTTTCTTCTGTCTCCAAATCCAGGGGCCTTAACAGCTACCACTTTCAATCCTCCTCTGAGCCGGTTCACCACAAGCAGTCCAAGCGCCTGGCTTTCCACATCTTCTGCAATCATAAGAAGTGGTCTTCCTGCACTGGCCGCCTTTTCTAACAGTGGAATCAATTCCTGGGTGTTTGAGATCTTCTTGTCATGGATGAATACAAGAGGGGTCTCGTATTCAGTCTTCATATCCTCAGCATTGGTCACGAAATACGGAGAAAGGTATCCCCTGTCAAACTGCATACCCATTACTTCCTCAACGTAAGTGTCCGTTCCTTTTGCTTCTTCTACTGTGATGACACCATCTTTACTCACGCGCTTCATTGCATCGGCGATAAGTGCTCCAATCTCCTCATCGTTATTGGCAGAAATTGATCCTACCTGTTGGATTTTGTTGAAGTCATTGCCGATTATGTTGCTCTGTTTTCTCAGATTTTGGATCACTGCGTCCTTTGCCTTGTCAATTCCTCTTTTCAAATCCATTGGATTTGCACCAGCAGCTACATACTTCATTCCTGCGCTGACCATAGCCTGTGCCAGTACGGTCGCTGTTGTCGTACCATCACCCGCAGCATCGGAAGTCTTAGAAGCCACTTCCTTGACGAGTTGGGCACCCATATTTTCGATTGGGTCGTCCAATTCAATTTCCTTGGCTACCGTTACACCATCCTTGGTTACTTGTGGAGCGCCAAAACTTTTTTGAAGAACGACGTTTCTACCCTTTGGGCCAAGTGTAACCTTAACCGCATCAGCCAGGGCATCTATACCTGTTTTCATTTTTGTCCGAGCGTCGGAATCAAATGTTATTTGCTTTGCCATATCGTATACTATCTTTTATCGTGATTTATTAATTTCTTATTTACCAATGATTACGAGAATATCATCTTCCCTCATGATTAGATATTCTGTACCCTCGTATTCCAATTCCTGACCGGCATACTTGCCATACAATACGGTATCACCTTTTTTTACGGTCATTTGATTTCCGTCATTGCCAGGTCCGACAGCAATTACTTTACCCCTTTGCGGCTTCTCTTTTGCGGTATCCGGGATAATGATACCCCCACTCGTTTTAGCATCGGCGGGAGCAGGTTTCACTACCACTCGATCGTTAATAGGTTTCAAACTCATAATCTATAATTTTACAGTTCGTTTGGATTAATTAAAATGAATGAATGAATAACATGGCTTTATCATCACTTCCTGTGCCAAGCACTTCAGGACTGACATTTTAGCAGTGATTTTTGACATTTTTGACTTAAACCAAGAATAAGGTATCATCGAATTGAAAAAATGGCAGATATTGACTACAGAGTCTGAGCCGTAATTGCAGCCTGACTATTGACAATAATTGCTGTTATTATGCAAAGAATGAAAAGTGCAATGGCAAGCCCCCATGTGATTTTCTCGATCAGATCTGTAGATTTTGCCGCCCCAAACATTTGATTTGCACCCGAACCTCCGAAAGTTGAATCCAGTCCACCACCCTTAGGGTTTTGAATGAGGACAACTAACATTAACAGGACACACACTAGTGCAACAAGGATCGTTAGAAAGGTGATCATAGTGCTTTCAGCTTTTCAATTTGAGCGGCAAAGAAAGAACTTTTTTCGGGATTTTTCAATATAAGTAACTCATACATTTGGATGGCTTCCGCGATATGTCCTTGCTCTGTCAGTATTTCCGCAAGGGCAGACGAAGCTATTGAAGAATCGGTCAATTCAAGCTTTTTCATTCCTTTGGTCTCTGCATCTTTGACGGGTTTTAGACTCTGTAACCACGAAGTAAAATCGCTGAGTTCATCCCCGGTCTCTTCCGGGACCGTCGTCAGTTGCTCTTGTTGGACATCGGCACTTTCATCTTTTGGCAGGATCACTTTCGCCGCGCTGATCGGATCTTCAAGTCCTGACTCCATAATTGGTGATGTCTGATCCTTGATATCCTCATCGGTAATGCCATGGGCTTTTGAGGGTTCCGGATCTTCCATGATCTCGGTCTTGTCATCCTTCATCTTCTGAGAAGAAAGCATCCACTGTTTGAAGTCTTCGATGGATTTCAAAGTAATTCCGGGATTCGCATTGTTCAGGATGGCCATCGTGGTGGCTTCTTCCAGGTCTTTCTCCGGTGCCTTCTCCAATATGAGCTTTTGGACGAGCAACTTGTGGATCAGGCCGGCATACGGCGCTGTTCTCGCCCAATCTCTCAGTTCTTCTGTGCTGATTGATTTCAGATTGTTAGGATCGTTCAAATAATCTATGAGTTTTTTCCGGGCCATAACTACCAATTGGTAAATGCTCTGGTGAATATATCATTGGTCAATTGATCGAAAATTTCCTCGATGAGGTCGTCCTGTACATCGGTGAGGTTCTGGGTATTGTCAAAATCCTGAAAGAAAGAAAAGCTCTGTGTCCAGATATCCTCGGCGTCCTGGTTATTTACATATTCGACACTGATGGAGATATTCAGGCGATTCAATGAACTTCCAAAATCGGTAGCCCCGGATGAATCGTCCCGTCTTTCCGGTGCAACAGATTGTACATTGAACGACGTTATCGTCCCGGAAAATTCGATATCCGGGGCGCTTTCATCGTAATTCAATCTCGAACTCCTCAAAATGATGTCCTTTAACTCTTCGCTGAATCGCTGTCCGATATCGGGAGGTGCATTACCCGCCCCGTTTTGAAACTGATCCACGTAAAAAGTAGAAATGGTCGGAGCAATCGAAATTCCTTTGAAAGAATAGCATGCGGAAAAACAGAGACTGATAAATAATGGCAAGATCCAATACTTACATGCCATAGTTCTTTATTTTTCTGTAGAGTGTTCTTTCCGAAATTCCCAGTTCTGCTGCGGCCTCCTTTCTTCTTCCATTGTATTTTTTCAACGCTTTAGAGATGAGGTTGCGTTCCATCTGCTCAAGGGACAAGTTGTCTTCCACGATTTCGCTTTCTTCATACGTATTTCTTTCGATGATTACAGGCATGGATTCTGTTGCCTTTTCTTCGTAATGATCGTCGGGAATAATACGACTGGATTCCTGTTGCATTTTGGCAAGATCGCCAGAGGGTTGATAGATATCGGAGGGTGCAACATTGCCTGGTGAAAGCTGTAATTGTCTCAGGCTGTTGACATTGCTCACCTGCAGATTGTTGCTGTTGATCAATTCGAATATCAAAGATTTCAGATCGTTGATATCGTTTTTCATATCAAACAAAACCTTGTACAGGATCTCGCGTTCCTGGAGATTTTCACCGCCATCTTTCGCAATCCCGGGTAAATGTCTGTTGCGAATATTCGGAACAACTTCAGATAGAATTTCGGACGTAATTAATTTCTCTTCTGACAAGATAGACAGTTGTTCTGCCACATTGCGCAATTCCCTGATGTTGCCGGGCCAATTGTAATTCACCAGGAGATCCTTGGCTTCGGAATCCAGGGAAACGGGTTCTGTCCGGTATTTTTCCGCTGCATCCAATGTAAATTTTCGAAACAGCATATAGATATCTTCACGTCGTTCTTTCAGAGAAGGAACGACGATCGGTACAGTATTCAACCGATAATAGAGATCCTCCCTGAATTTTCCTGCTCTCACTTTTTCCAGCAAGTCGACATTCGTAGCTGCGATGACCCTCACATCAGTCTTTTGCACAGTGGAAGATCCCACCCGTATAAATTCTCCCGATTCCAATACGCGAAGCAGGTATGCCTGTGTATCCAACGGCATTTCTCCTACCTCATCAAGGAAGATGGTTCCTCCTCCAGCAGTCTCAAAATACCCCTTCCGGTCGCTTGTAGCACCCGTGAAAGCTCCTTTTTCATGACCGAACAATTCTGAGTTGATCGTTCCTTCAGGTAGCGCTCCTGTGTTTATAGCAATAAAAGTATTGTGCTTTCTTGCACTCAGTTGATGAATGATCTTAGATATGACTTCCTTGCCTACGCCACTCTCTCCCTGGATCAGAACTGTCAAATCGGTATTGGCCACACGCATGGCTTTACTAAGGGCACGATCGAGTTTTTGTGATCGCCCGATTATTCCATATCTCTGCTTGACAGCCTGTATTTGCACTTTATCTCCTTTTAAACTTCTTCAATGATTTCGCCTAACAGGGTGGCACTTGTCACAGAATCCACCTTCACGTGTACATAATTTCCGGGTTGATATTGACCCTTTTTGGGAAATACGATCATTTTATTCTGGCTGTTCCTTCCCTTGAAATGCTCAGCTGATTTTTTCGAATTTCCCTCGATCAGGACCTTGAATACCTTCCCGATATCCCGCTGATTATGCTTCAGCGAAAGTTGACTTTGCACATTGATAATCTCCTGTAATCTCTTCTTTTTGGTTGCCAGTGGAATGTCGTCCTCAAGTTTTTTTGCAGCCAGTGTCCCTGGTCTTTCGGAATAATAAAACATATAGGACATACTGTAGTCTGCCCATTCCATTATATCCAGGGTTTCTTTGTGATCTTCTTCTGTTTCCGTACAAAATCCACTGATGATGTCAGAAGATATTGCACAATCGGGAAGAATGCGATAGATGCTCTCTACCCTATTCATATACCATTGACGATCATAGGTCCTGTTCATCAGTTTCAGAACCCTTGAATTACCGGATTGTACCGGAAGATGAATGTACTTGCAGATATTGTCGTATTTCGACATTGTATAAAGCACGTCATCAGTCATATCCTTGGGATGAGAAGTGGAAAACCTGATCCGCAAGTCCGCGTGAACCTGGGCAGTCATTTCCAACAATTGTGCAAATGTGACAGTCTGATTTGATTCGGGATTTACCCATTTATAGGAATCGACGTTCTGGCCCAGGAGCGTAACCTCCCTGTATCCCTTGTCAAATAAATCCTGTGCCTCAGAAACGATCGTAAAGGCATTGCGACTTCTTTCCCTGCCACGAGTGAATGGTACGACACAAAAAGAACACATATTATCGCATCCGCGCATAATGGAAATGAAGGCCGTCACTCCATTCGAACCGATCCTCAACGGTGCAATGTCCGCATAAGTCTCTTCCCGGGACAAAAAAACATTGACACCTTTTTGACCATCTTCAGCTTCATCCACCAATCTGGGAAGATCCCTGTATGCATCCGGGCCTACGACGATATCGACGATTTTCTCTTCCTCAAGAAATTTGGACTTCAACCGCTCTGCCATGCAACCCAGTACTCCAACAAGTAATCCGGGTCTGGATTTTTTGAACCGGTTGAAGACGGAAAGTCTTTTTCTTACACTCTCTTCTGCCTTTTCGCGTATCGAACACGTATTGATCAGGATAAGATCCGATTCTTCTATATTCCTTGTTGATGCAAAGCCATTCTCTGCCAGGATCGAGGCGACAATCTCACCATCGCTAAAATTCATCTGACAGCCATAGCTTTCAATATAGAACTTCTTATGAGCCGTGCCTCCGTTTGCAGAATGTTTCATTTCCAGGGCTTCTCCTTGACGGCAATCTTCGAGCAATTTGTGTCTTTTAGCCTGATCTGCAGGATTCAATTCATCTATAGTAGGGTTGCTATCGTACATTTGTGCCTCAGCAATTTTCTTTTTAAGGAGTGCAAAGATATGATAATAGGTATTTGAATGTGACATATTGTCAGGAGCATTGTCCAACCAGCATACGACCTCTTTAGTGTCATGATATTTACGGTAAACAGTGAACGAGATTTAAATCAGGTCGCTTCCTACCTGATCAAACTGATGGATCGGCATATTCTATTCTTGTTAAAAGGGGATCTGGGGTCGGGAAAAACCACCCTGGTCAAAAAATGGATGGTTGCCTTACAATCAAAAGATGAGGTGAGTAGTCCGACCTTTTCTCTGATCAACGAATACGAGTTGTCCAATGACACCATGGTTTATCACATGGACCTGTACCGTCTGAATGACCTGGAAGAATTATACAATATCGGAATAGAAGAATACCTCAACCGGCAACGCTCATTCTGTCTGATCGAATGGCCCGAATTATTGCTGCCGGTCCTGAAAGACAATTATGTAATGATCAGAATTACAGAGGAAGGAGAAAGCCGGTCGATTGACATAAGTGAACATTAGCATTTTCCTTTTTTGCCTGTGATGAACCGAATAGAATTGAGCCGGGGATATTTAGGGATAAGCCGAAAAATGATGTATCTTAAACGTAATTCTGCAGAGAACTTCAGATGATATAATGGTTAACAAAATATAAACGATAAGCTATGAAAATGACCCAGTATGTTTTGATCGCATTATTGTCCGTATTAATCGGTACTGCATTTGATACAAATGTTAGTGCACAGGATGTTTCTCTCAATTACTTTGCCATAAAATATATAAAAGTGGACCCTTCGAATGAAAGTGAATTCTTGCGTTCACAACTTGAAACCTGGAAAAAGATCCACCAAAAGCGAATCAATGAAGATGTTTTGGACGGATGGTACTTTTTCCGTGTTGTTTCACCGGCAGGAACGAATACAAACTATAACTACATTACGATAGAAGAATACGATTCGGCAGAAAAACTCGGTGATCACTTTGAAGGTTTCGGCGTGGACTATACGAATATACTGAGCAGGGATGAGATCACTCTTGCGTTGAGAACTCCGGAAATTAGTGATATGACCTATGAAGAGGTATGGCGGACAGTGGATCAGGTTTTCAAAGGTGACCGGATGTATCGATACCAGGTGTTTAACGCGATGAGAATGAGACCGGGCATTGCCGAGGATGAATATCAAAGGATAGAGAGGGAATACTGGATCCCGGTCCATAAGAAGAGGATGGAAATGGGTCATATGAACGGCTGGGGTATTTATACCATGATCATCCCCGGAGGTACCGAAAGAGAATATCATTGGGCGACTGTTGACTTCTATGACAATTTCACAGATTATCTCGAACCGACCCTTAGATTCATGTCCGCAATTTATGGAACGAAGACCGCTGAAAAATACCTGGAAGAAACGGAGTCCAAGCGTGACCTGCTCAAAGCAGAAATCAGGGAATTAGTGGATTATGTAAGTGAAACTTTCGAGTAATAGCAAACGGGCACCGGATTTGAAGCGGGGACACCATCGTACAATTGGATTATTAGTCTAAAATTTTAAGTGAAGATTTCTTTCGGCTCGTAATATGGCATCAGGGGATAAGTATAAATTTTCATCATTTTTTACAAAAGGACAATATGAGACACAGGTCGAAAGACTTGAGGTCAGATCCCAAGGGGATGGCCTTGCGATAGGGATTCCCAAAGAAAATCATTATAGTGAATGCAGGGTTTCATTGGTACCTAATTCGATCCGATCGATTACAGGCTATGGGCACAATGTCATTGTAGAATCCAAGGCTGGTATGAAATCACAATATGCAGATGATAACTTCACTTCGGCAGGTGCCCGGATCAGCGATAACCCGAAGGAAGTATTCAGTGCCAGGCTGATCATAAAAAGTGCCCCACCTACCCTGGAGGAATTGGAAATGATGAATGAAGGGCAAGTGCTCATCACACCTTTGCAACTACCCCTTATTTCCGGTGAATATTTGCAAAAGCTGAAGCAAAAGAGGATCACCGCTATTGCCATGGAGCATTTGCGATACGAAGACGGATCATTTCCGGTCATCCGGGTCATGAGTGAAATAGCCGGAAGGATGGCAATATTGACAGCCGCAGATCTTTTGACCAACAATGCCGGTGGACGTGGGGTCATGTTAGGAGGAGTCTCGGGTGTACCCCCGGCAAAGGTGGTTATTTTAGGGGCAGGAGTTGTCGGCGAACATGCTACTCGCACGGCACTTGGCTTGGGCGCCTCTGTACGGATATTTGACAATGACATCTACAAGATCATCAGGTTACAAAACAAGATCGGGCACCAGTTGCACACATCATCCCTCAACCCTGAATACATCGCCTATCAATTGACAAGTGCCGATGCCGTAATCGGGGCCATTCATTCCAAGACAGGTAGAACACCAATCATTGTGACTGACGAAATGGTCAGGAATATGAAAAAGGGGTCGGTCATCATCGATGTCAGTATCGACCAGGGAGGATGTTTCGAAACCTCCGAAATGACTACGCATGATCAGCCTACCTATGTCAAATACGGTGTAACACATTACTGTGTACCGAATATCGCATCTAAAGTGGCCAGAACGAGTTCACAGGCGATTAGCAACATCCTCACTCCTTTGATTCTTCGCATCGGGAATGGCCAAAAACTCTCTGAAATATTGTATCATTACGAAGGTATTCGAAATGGGGTATATACGTACCAGGGGCATGTAACCAATGAATACCTTGCGAAACGCTTTGATTTTAAGTTTACAGCCCTGGAACTCTTACTCACCTCTTCTCACTGATTGACATCCCTGTTATTCTAAGGGTATGTTTATATTACAGTTTTGGCTCAATTGTTGGATTATAAGTAAACTGATACAAAACGAACCTCAAAAACGTTTATATTGTTAATTAGATAAATTCGGAAAAATGACCCGAATAGAACCAACCAACGCAATCGGATTATCCATCAATGCATGGGATCAATTCTATCAAAAACATTTTGATTGGGTATACAAGAATAGTCTTGCCCTCTGTCATAATACGCTGAAAGCGAAGGAATTAACGGACAGGATCTTTGTGAAGATACTGTTGGCGCATCCTGAGTACATCGTAGATGACAACCAAAAAGCACTCCTGGATGAACTGGCTATTTTGTTTCCATATTTAGGGGCAAAAGTGAACCCTGAAAAGCCCCTGAGTGCCGGAAGATTCCTTCATTTATACTATCATCCTAACTAATCAGAAAAAAATAACAATTTATTAATATATAAAGGCCCCGGGTAAACCAAAGGGCCTTTTTGCTGTTATTTCCTGTTCTTCTAAGAGAGGAGAGATTGTAGTTTCATGGCAAGACTCATATCGCCCTGTATTTTGATCTTACCGCTCATTACGGCCATCATGGGATTCAGATCGCCATCTTTTAATTTCATCAGGGTTTCCAATGAAGTAGAAATTGTGCAATCCGCTTCTGCATCGCTATCACTTACGACATTGGAGTCACCAGTTCCATCTATATAGATATTATGATCGTCGACTGCAAACTTTACTGTTGCCCCAATAGGATCAATGTTTGAGGCTTGTTCATTTAATTGTGCAAGTACTGTTGCTGCATCCATGTAATTAAAAATTAATTGTTTATAAATTTAAAGTTACTCAAATAGGGACATTGCCCTTTCTTTTTCTACTGTTGTTAATTGTTCTGTATTCAACAAAGTTTCCGCCAGACCCTTCGTTTTCGTTAATTCATATTTAAAATAGAATTTCATCGCATGAATCTGACTTTCATAGAAGTCCGTACTTCGCTTCATCTGCTCTGTGACCAACGCTTTTTTGGCGGACAGGGCCATGGCAAGCCATTGCCATCCTATGACCGTGGTTCCGAAGAATTCCATAAATATCGTCGCATCAGCAAGGAATTTTTCAAATTGCCCCTTCATGGCAAAAGACATCAGGTGCATCAATACCTGCTCAGTGGATTGAACTGCAAGCTGTAATTGTTCGGCATACGGTTTCAATTCGTCAAAAGTCGAGGCATCATTCATTGTATTGGAAATTTCGACTATCAATTCGCGTACGGCCTGTCCATTGTGCATGGTCATCTTTCGTCCCAGCAAATCAAGAGATTGAATTCCTGTTGTCCCTTCATAAATGGCAGTAATGCGAACATCGCGGTAATATTGCTCGAGAGGAAAGTCCGTGGTGAATCCATAGCCGCCTAATACCTGCATACCGTTACTGATCGAAACAATGCCCATTTCCGATGGATAGGTTTTTGCAACCGGGGTCAACAATTCAACCAACAAATGATTCTTTCGTCTTTCCTCTTCCGTTTCTCCATTGTGAGATAAATCCAGGTACTTTGCACAAAGAAGAAGCAAACTCGCAGATCCTTCTACAATCGCTTTTTGCAACATCAGCATCCTTCTCACATCGGGGTGATTGATGATCAATGTTTGCGGTTCATTCAGATTCTTGCCCCCTGAACCATCCAATTTCCGTCCCTGTGGTCTCTCTTTTGCATATTGCAGGGAAGCATAGTATGCAGCTGAGGCGATTGCCGCCCCTGTTAATCCTACCTCAAGCCGGGCTCCATTCATCATCTGAAACATATACTTCAATCCCATATTAGCCTCGCCGACCAACCAACCTTTGCAATTGTTCTGTTCGCCAAAGACAAGGTGTGTCGTGACATATGCTCTTTGACCCATTTTATCATATTCTCCGGCCGTGAATACATCATTCGATACCAATACACGATCAGCATTCATTCTTTTCTTGGGCACGATAAAAAGAGAAATACCCTTCGTACCGGCAGGAGCTCCCTCAATGCGGGCAAGGACAAGGTGGACGATGTTTTCCACACACTGGTGATCACCGGATGATATGAAGATCTTTTGACCTGTAATTTTGTAGCTCCCATCTTGATTTTCCCGGGCCGAGGTCACGATGTCTGATAGAGAACTGCCTGCCTGTGGTTCAGTCAATGCCATTGTTCCACCCCATTTACCTGCCACCATGTTCGGGACATACTCTTCAAACTGCTCTTTGGATCCAAAAGACCTGATCAAGCCGGCAGCACCGGCAGTAAGACTCATATAGCCCACAGCCGAATTATTGGCTGCGGTGGTAATAAAATTGGCAGCAATGCCCACCATATATGGCATTTGGGACCCACCTTCGTCATAATCGAAATGACTGCATATAAATCCATTTTCACCGGCTTGTCTCATAATGCGCTCTATTTGAGGATGAGCCGTAATTGATCCATTCTCATATTTCGCCCCGAATTCGTCCATCTCCTTCAAATAGGGAAAGAGTTCCTTATCGGAGAATTGCCTGATCGAATCGAGCAGCATATCAATGCTTTCCGAGTCATATTCCCGATATCGGGAAAGTCTGAACATTTCATCCATTCCATGAACTTCATGAAGCAAATACTTGAGATGTTCGACACTTACATACTTAGACATATTTTTTTCTTTACTCAGGGTAAAATTACAACAATTCTAATTGTCGATAATGCCAATTAAATGGGCGAAAGGGGAATTAATTGGCAATTTGTCATTCGGCATTCCTATCGCGAAATTACGGCTCACGGCCCTGAAAGCGGCTCGAAGAGTTCGTCCAGGTAATAATCCCGCGTTTGAAAGGAGTAGTTATCGCGGCAATTCCCGTTTCCGCTGCGCATCAAACTCACATAGGTGCGATTTGCAAAACAAGCATCCAGGTGGTCTCGAAACAAATAACAATGACCCAATTCATGGAAGACTATGTATTCGCGGTACAGATTATTTGCCCTGTCCCAAAAAGACTTGTCCACGACCACATCCTTGGTGTTTGACCTGCCACCATATGAACAGGACCCTGCAATATTCTGTTCGTGAATTTCTTCGATGGTGCCGACAATATTGGTTGCAGCCAGATCTACCCTGTAACCTCTTGCCAATGCGGCATCCTCAAAAGCCCGAAAATGGGGCCACAAGGCTGGGTCAACTCCCGGAAATACCCTTTCCCGGACAGATTCATTCGCCGGTGACTCAAGGTCTTCTTCCAGGCAGGCCCCAAAAAAAACCAGAAAGACAAAGATAACTATGGATTCTACAGCTTTCATAGAGATGATTTTAAATGAAAAATTGTAGAGGTGCTTATGCCATTGATGATTTTGTGAGCAGGTGTCCAAGTAACTCCCTCAGACGATCAGAAATTGTGAAAATGAATTTTTTAAGATTTATTTAGCCAATGCCTTTTCCGCAAATTCCAAACTCAGCGTTTTCAGTGACTTTAGATTCACATTGAGCAAAGGAGCCTGATTTTTCACCGTGGCAGACATCAATTTCGTATATCCGACCACCATGGTCCATCCTTGTATGGTGTGCAACATACAGTCAATCCCTGACTTGATGCTTCCATCCTCGATACCCCGCTCCATTTCCTTTACCGTAAGTTTCAATGGCAAATTTTGCAGATCCCGTACGCGGTTGAAATATGTACTTTGAGAAATGTTGCTTGCACCATTCTGAGATTCCACTCCCCGTGAAATATTTCTGATCAGTGAAAAGTAATCCAGGATAGCCTCGGAAAACAAATAGTTTCTCTCGCAAAAATTGAAGAAGGATTCAAAGATGGCAATTGTGGAGACCAGGCCTGATTCTTCCTTATTGGCGTCTATCGTAGCATAAAAGACATCCGTAAGTGCCTGGAATGCCCTGTAAATGACGGCCATATATAAATTATCCTTGCTGTCGAAATATGAATAAAGAGTAACTTTTGTGACCCCGGCAGCCTGGGCAATGTCGTCCATCCTGGAGCTTTGAAAACCCGTATCGTTTAATACCTCAATCGCAGCATCTATAATTCCCTGCTCTTTCTTTCGTCTTTTCGATGGATCCATTAAAGGCTAATTCGGATAAAGAAATCAAATGTAAGAAATAAAAAATCCCGGCCACTGCATGTGACCGGGACCAAATTTATTACCCCAAAAAAACCAATTGTTATGATCAATAATTCAAAAGTCATGCCGGAATGCAAAAAAAAATGGTGACTTGGCAGCCTTTCCAACTCAATTATCTTTGTCCTTTCAGATCAACAAAAAAAATTCTTGGAGCATAGATTAGATATCGATCCTTTATTGCGCATTTACTGTGAAAAATGGAGCTCAACCGAGAATGCAGTTCTTCGTGAAATTGAGCGTCATACTCATTTACATACAGTGAAAAGACACGATGCCTCCGATATGATCCAGGGGAGGTTGATCAGTTTCATCAGCAAGATTCTTGCCCCCAAACTCATCCTGGAGATCGGTACGTTCACTGCATATGCCACAGGCTGCCTGGCGGAAGGCCTTGCTCCTCGTGGCAGGATGATCAGCATTGAGAATGACTTGCGTCGTCGTTCAATGATAGAGAACAATCTCAACCGATTGGATCTTGTCGATACTGTTGAAGTCATATTCGGAGATGCTCTTCAAATTATTCCCGAGCTAGCCGACGACCTGGATCTCGTCTTTATCGATGCAGCGAAGTACGAGTACAAGGCATATTATGAAGCGGTCGTCGACAAAGTAAGACAAGGCGGAATCATCATTGCCGACAATACACTTTGGAAGGGCAGAGTTTTGAACAGCATAATGGATCGGATGACACAATCCATGCATGAGTTCAATCAATGGATCAATGCAGATGATCGTGTTGAAGTGGTGCTTCTCCCCTACCGCGACGGAATCTCACTAATCAGAAAAGTGTAAGATTGGCCGGTATTTACATCCATATCCCATTTTGTCGTCAGGCTTGTTATTATTGCAATTTTCATTTTTCGACTCAACTAAAAAATCTGGGAAACGTCCTTGAAGCCATCATGTGGGAACTGGACCTCAGGAAGGGTTATCTTGAAGAGCAAACAGTGGAAACAATTTATCTGGGAGGTGGTACACCATCATTGCTGAATATCGGTCAATTGAACCAGCTGATTGACTCCGTCAAAGAAAAATACCGGATTGCCCAAGAGGTCGAATTCACAATGGAATGCAATCCCGAGGACGTCACTTCAGAGGGGCTTCAGCATTGGCGTGATGCAGGGATCAATCGATTGAGCATAGGCATCCAATCATTTCGCGATCATGATCTGAGGTTTATGAACAGGGTACACAATGCCGATCAAAGCTTGACAGCCCTGGAATTAATCGACGAATCGCCAATTGAGAACTACAACGTCGATCTCATGTTTGGCCTGGTGGACAGCACCCTGGAAGATTGGCAATATAGTTTGGAAAAAATCTCACAATTCCAGCCCACGCATCTTTCCGTTTATAACTTAACAATCGAAGAACAAACGGTCTTTGCTCATTTGAGAAAAACAAAGAGACTCGAAGAAAATACGACTGAAGAACAACGGAGACAATTTCGACATGCCCAAAATTATCTGGCACAGAAGGGATTTCAGCATTACGAAATTTCCAATTATAGTCTTCCCGGCTATTCATCGCTGCACAACGCCAATTACTGGAAACGAATTCCCTACCTGGGAATAGGGCCTTCAGCTCATTCATTTCAGGATGAAGTGCGCAGCTGGAACGTCTCAAATAACGCCTCATACTTACGTATGTGTGAGCAAGATGAGTATTATTGTTCAAAAGAGCATCTGGACCAATTTGACCAATATAATGAAACCATCATGCTCGGTCTGAGATGTGATTCGGGTATAGATATCACTAAATTGTCGTTATTCCCAACTGAAATCCGGGACCACTTCTACAGGGAATCCGAACACATGATGAAGGAGGGCATCCTGATATCCACCGATCAATCCATACGTCTCAACAAGGATTGGTGGTTCATTTGCGATAAAGTTTCTTCCGGTCTGTTCATTACCAAAAATTAGTTATGGTAAATATAGAATTCAATCAAATCGTGAATATGCGTGTGATTTTGGTTTTGATATCCGGAGCTCTTATTCTTTTAAGTTGTGCATCTCTTCCCCATAAGGGTGCTGAGATTGCTCCCCGGGGTCCGGATTATTCCAACCTGGATTTCTGGGCAGCCCATCCCGATAAAAATGATCCTGCCGACCTGATACCGCAACAGATCGGAGAAGACCATGATCAGATCCGTGAGGCGGATATCTTTTTCATCCATCCTACCACTTATACCTCAGGTTCGATTGATGGGATGTGGAACGGACCCTTGAATCATGCCAAATTGAACAAGAAAACAGATGAGGGTACCATACAGTACCAGGCGAGCATTTTTAATAAAGCCGGAAGAGTATATGCCCCTCGATATCGTCAGGCACACTTACAAACCTTTTTTACCGTACATAATGAATTGGCAGAACTAGTCTTTGACCTTGCATACAATGATGTCCAAAATGCCTTCAGCTATTACCTGGAAGAAGAAAATCAGGGACGACCATTTATCATAGCGTCTCATAGCCAGGGAACAACCCATGCAGTCCGGTTAATCCGGGCAATGGTCGATGGACATGACATTCAATCACAACTGGTTGCAGCGTACCTGGTAGGCATGCCGGTACATAAGAATGTTTTTGAGTCGATTCCACCGTGTAAAAATAGTAATGACCTGAATTGCTTTGTATCGTGGCGAACTTACAAACGGGGTCATATTCCGGCAAATGTAGCATTGGGAGATTCTATTGCGGTACATAACCCGTTATCCTGGACCCAGGATGATACCTATATAAACAAAGAATCTAATCGCGGAGCCATATTGAGGAACTTCAATAAGATCATTCCTCAAGCAACTGATGCCCAGGTGAAGGATGGGATTTTGTGGGCTTCAAAGCCAAAATTTGCTTTTAGTTTTTTATTTACGAGAAGAAACTACCACATAGCAGATTTGAACTTTTACTATATGAATGTCAGGCAGAATGCCTATCAACGCGTTGAACAATTCGTACAAAACAAATTAAGCAATTGAGTAGAAATTGTACTATCAGAGGAATACATGAACATATATTCATACATTTGAATGATGACTGATCTGACGCATAGTCCGATATTCAATAAGAAAGAAGCCGAAAAACTTGAGCGTATTGCATATATCCTAAAGACGGTGGCTCATCCGATCCGGTTAGCGATCATTCATCAACTGGAAATATTCCCGCGGCTTTCCGTTACAGAAATTTGTAAAAAACTAGGGACGGAACAATCACTAACCTCGCATCACTTACAGAATATGAAACTAAAAGGCTTGCTTTCTTCAAAGAGAGAAGGCAGAAATATCTTCTACTCACTCAAGGAAAGAGATGTGTCATTGATCATAGAGTGCCTCGAAAACTGTAATTGTAATATGTGATGAGTACCAGAACAATATATGAAAAGCCAACATCCACTAATTTTCCAACAATCACTTTATCTGTCTATACCTTTCAACCACTTATCAAAAACAGTGAAAGAGTGATTTAGATGAAATATGGCTTCATTATAGACAACAGAAAGTGTATTGGTTGTCATGCATGTACAACGGCCTGTAAGTCCGAACATGATATACCGGTCGGTGTAAACAGAACCTGGGTCAAACAGGTAGAAAAAGGAAGCTTTCCGGATACCAGACGCTTATTTTCTGTAATGAGGTGTAATCATTGCTCGGATGCACCCTGTGTTGATATTTGCCCGACTGAGGCACTCTACACCCGGGACGATGGCATTGTCGATTTTGACAATGATCGTTGCATCGGATGTAAGTCCTGTATGCAGGCCTGTCCCTATGACGCGCTGTATATTGACCCCGAAACGCACACTGCCGCCAAGTGCAATTACTGTGCCCATCGCATCGATATCGGTCTTGAACCCGCCTGTGTAAATGTTTGCCCTGAGCATGCTATCATCTCGGGTGATATGGACAATCCTGAAAGTGAGATTTCACAACTCCTGGCAAGACAGGCGGTAAAGACCAGAAAACCAGAAAAAGCCACCCAACCTAATCTATTTTACATCGATGCCGATGATGTTTCCTTAATCCCTAATGAAACAGATACTTCAGATATCACCTTATGGGGGTCGCAGTCATTGGGTGTAGGGCACTTTGCCAAGGAGGCAGAAAAAATAGCCTATACCAATGCAGATGTGATTGCAGAGACCTTGAAAATAAACGGCTCTAATTCAGTGACGAATCACACGACTTCCGGAGTGCCCAAGAGTATAGACGTACTCATGAATAAAAAGGCAAAACGAGTATACGACACCCCGGACAAAGGGATACTATGGGGATGGGAGGTCTCAGGGTATATCTGGACAAAGGCCATTGCATCCGGGGCGGTGTTCATTCCTGTCCTGGCCTGGTTGCTGGGTATTGTCAAACTTTCTCCGGCTTTGGTTTGGTCATCCGTGATCACCGGAATGTTATTTCTTCTATTGACCGGTGTCCTGCTCATCATGGATCTGGATCAGCCCAAGAGATTTCCATACGTATTGCTACGTCCTCAATTCGGATCGTGGTTGGTCAAAGGAGGATATACCATTACTATTTACGGGACACTGCTCGTACTTACAGGGGTTGCTCTTTTCTTCAATTGGGAAGTCTTTTTTTCCATCGTTTTCGCGCTTTCCGCTCCTGTCGCCATTTTGATCGCCATCTATACCGCCTTCTTGTTTGCCCAGGCAAAAGGCCGTGATTTTTGGCAAAGCCCTACCCTCTCCTTACACATGTTCATTCACGCAATTATGGCAGGTGCAGCAATCTTTATATTACTCGAATATTTCATTGGGATAGAACCATCGTGGATGAGCTTTTTGAAATCCACTTTGGCCATTTCGATCGTCATCAACCTGGCTTCGATTATTCTCGAGATTGTGACAACACATCCTACAAAGGATGCAACGCTTACCGTGCAAATGATTGTGAAAGGAAGATATCGCAAGCTGTTCTGGGGCGGGATTATCATTTGTGGCAATTTGATTCCATTGATATTGCTATTGACGGCAGGTGAATCGATAACTATTGCAATTGCTTCGATATTGACATTGATGGGTATTTATATCACCGAGCATGTCTGGGTGGAAGCCCCACAACGAATTTCATTAATATAATTGATCGAGACTCATATGACCCGGCAACACACTTTCATTGAGCGGATAGCAGAAAAGCTGAAAATCATACCTGATCTGCACAAAGACCGGAAGGGTATCCTCGACCGCATGACTGTTACTGAACTGAACGGTTTTCCTCCGATCGAACAATGGGATCATTGGGAAGAATACGAAGCGAAAGCATGGCCTAAAAAAGAAAAGAAGACATATACCATTGTTCCAACTACGTGTTTCAACTGTGAAAGCGCATGCGGACTTACGGCTTATATTGATAAGGAAAAAGGTGAAATCCGCAAGTTTGAAGGGAATCCATATCATCCGGGAAGCCGCGGAAGAAATTGTGCAAAGGGACCAGCGACCATCAACCAGATCACGGACCCGGATCGTATTTTATATCCTCTGAAAAGAAAGGGAGAAAGAGGTCAAGGTGATTGGAAAAGGATCACGTGGGCCCAGGCTCTGGATGAGATTGCGGATAGAATTCGGACTGCTTTGCAAGAAGGCCGCAACAATGAAATTGCCTATCACGTCGGACGGCCCGGACACGAAGGCTATGCAAAGAGGGTGTTGAAAGGATGGGGAATCGACGGGCACAACAGTCACACAAATATTTGTTCGTCGGGTGCCCGGTTTGGATACAGCGTGTGGCATGGTTATGACCGTCCCAGCCCTGACCACTCCGAGGCCAGGTTTATCCTCCTGATTTCCGCTCATCTGGAATCGGGGCACTACTTCAACCCCCATGCCCAGAGGATCATTGAAGGAAAGATGAAAGGTGCCAAATTGGCAACGATGGATCCCCGGTTATCCAATACGGCCAGCATGTCCGATTATTGGATGCCAACTTATCCGGGTACCGAGGCGGCAGTTTTATTAGCCATTGCCCGGATCATCCTGGAAGAAGGACTGTATAACCGGACTTTCCTGGAGAATTGGGTTAATTGGGACGAATATCTGAAAAAACTCCATCCTGAAATCGAAATAACATTTGAGAACTATATCTCAAAAATGAAAGAGGCCTATGCTGAATTCACTCCCGAATTTGCTGAACAAGAAAGCGGGGTCAGGGCATCGGTCATCAGAGAAGTTGCCATAAAGATCGGCGAGGCAGGAGAGCGTTTTGCCACTCACAATTGGAGAAGTGCCGCAAGTGGGAATTTGGGTGGCTGGTGTGTTTCGCGCTGTCTGCATTTTCTGAATGTCTTAACGGGAAGTGTCGGGACAAAAGGTGGCACTTCACCAAACAGTTGGAATAAATTCAAGCCCAAATTTTTTGATACTCCACCAGCTGTCAAGTTTTGGAACGAGTTGCATTTTCCGAGAGAATATCCCCTGGCCATGCACGAAATGAGCTTCCTTCTTCCCCATATGCTGAAAGACGGACGCGGATTCATGGATGTCTATTTCTCCAGGGTGTTCAACCCGGTTTGGACGTACCCGGATGGCTTCACCTGGATGGAGGCATATTCGGATCATCGATGCTTTGGGCTTCATGCCGCATTGACACCCACCTGGAATGAGACGGCGTTTTTTGCTGACTATGTCCTTCCTATGGGGCACAGTTCCGAACGGCACGATTTGAATAGCTATGCCACCCACTCCGGCACATGGGTCGCATTCAGACAACCCGTACTCCGTGAAGCAGCCAGAAGAGCCGGAAAAGATGTGACTTTCACATATGAAGTAAATCCCGGAGAAGTCTGGGAAGAAGATGAATTCTGGATCGAATTGAGTTGGAGAATCGATCCCGATGGAAGTATGGGCATCAGGAAACACTTTGAATCACCTTATAGAAAAGGGGAGAAGATTACAATAGACGAGTACTATCAATACATATTCGAACATACCAAAGGGCTACCGGAGGCAGCACGGAAAGAAGGTCTCACCGAATTGGAATACATGAAAAAATACGGTGCCTTTGAAGTCGAAAAACATGGTTACAAAAAGAATGAAACACATTTGACTACTGATGATTTGGAAGGAAGTACAGTAGATGAGGTAACCAAGGTTATCAGCAAGGAAGGTGCATCCATAGGTGTCATGATTGACGGGAAAGCTATGGTTGGCTTCCCGACACCTTCAAGAAAGCAGGAATTCTATTCACAAACCCTGGTAGACTGGAAATGGCCCGAGTATGCCATACCGACCTACATAAAAAGCCATATCCACGAGGAAAAGCTGGACCGAACCAAAGGTGAGTATGTGCTGGTCCCAACATTCCGGTTACCGACCTTGATTCATTCAAGATCGGCCAATGCCAAATGGTTGGTCGAAATTGCAAATCGCAACCCGATTTGGATGCATCCCGATGACGCGCTGAGGTGGAATTTCCGGACTGGTGATCTCGTCAAATTGAATACCGATATCGGATACTTTATCGATAAGGTATGGGTCACGGAAGGAATGAAACCAGGCGTAGTTGCATGTTCACATCACCTAGGCAGATGGCGAAGAGATCAGGATCAGGGAAATCGATGGGCCACCAATACGGTCAATATTGAACAAAAGGATGGAAAATGGCTGATGAATACCAAATCCGGAATTAAGCCCTTTCAAAGTTCCGATCCGGACAGTAAACGCATTTTTTGGTTGGATGGAGGTGTACATCAAAATATCACTCATGCCGTACATCCCGATCCTGTCAGTGGTATGCACTGCTGGCATCAAAGGGTCCGTATCGAACACCCAGGACCAGGTGAGAAGTATGGGGACATCATGGTAGATACCAATAAATCCATGGAAGTATACCGTGAGTGGATGAAGATGACCCGGCCTGCACCAGGTCCCGATGGCCTGCGACGTCCCTATTGGTTCAACAGACCACTCAAGCCGGTAAAAGAAGCCTATTATATAAGTAAACATTAATTTTGAGAACACTCTTTGGGAACCGTATTTTCGACATGGATCAAATTAGAATGGAAGAATCAGTCACGGAAGGATCAGACGTATGTGGACTATCCAGGTGGGAATTGCATAAGAACCTGCTCAAAAATCTCCATTTTCAAGAATTTGAAAGTCAGGCGTCCCGAGATCACCAGGCAGTCCTCCTGGATGTACGTACAATTGATGAGTTTAGAGCAGGCTCCTTAAAGGGTGCCATTAACATGGATTATCTCTCCACTACATTGGCAGATGAAATCGATGCACTTGATCCCGGGAGACATTACTATGTATTCTGCAGGACAGGAAGAAGAAGCTTACGCGTTTGTATGCTTTTGCAAAATTCTGGCTTTCGCGTTTATAATTTGGACGGAGGCATCAATGCTCAAAATACAGCTTAGCCAGTTCATTTGAATTTAAATCAACCAATATGGCAGAAATTGACTCACAAATAATCAAGGACTTATTTCCGGATCTCGGTCAAAGCGAGGCATTGATCCGGGAAATAGCTGAAGTTTCTCAAATGGCTCAATTCTCCAGGGGTGAGGTCATCATGGACTACGGTGATTACATTGAATTCGTACCTATGCTGATCTCAGGATTGATGAAGATCATTCGAGAGGGGGAAGATGGCCAGGAGATCTTGTTGTACTTCCTGGGATCAGGAGAGTCCTGTGCAGCTTCCTTCAGTTGCTGTATGATCCGCAAACGAAGCGAAATCAAGGCGGTGTGTGAAGAAGATGCGACCATTCTCATGATTCCGTTGCAGAGTGCCGATGAATGGATGGAAAAATACAGTGCCTGGAGAGATTTCATTTTTGGTATGTACGATGCGAGATTGTTTGCTCTCATCGATACGATCGACAGGGTTTCCTTTGCCAATTTGGATGAAAAACTATTATACTACCTGGATGAGATGCAGAGACAAAAGGATCAAAACGTCTTCCACATTTCTCACTCCGATATCGCTCATGATCTGAATGCATCGAGAGAGTCTATTTCCAGGTTATTGAAAAAGCTTGAGATCCAGGGAAAAGTGAAGCTGGGAAGAAACGAGATTGCCTTACTGGAAACGTGACCATGGTCACAATCCATTCCTGGTTTTTGGCTGATCTTTGCAGGAAGTGATCAATTCGAATGGCCGGATTTTTTCCTTTTTTTCAAACATTCAAAAACTACAATCAACAGTGGTTAAGGGGTGATTTGTCAGCCGGCATAACAGTCGGTATTATGTTGATCCCCCAAGGAATGGCCTACGCCATGATTGCAGGTCTTCCTCCCATCTACGGCTTATATGCCTCAACGATTCCATTGATCATTTATGGCCTTATGGGGACTTCGCGCCAACTGGCGGTGGGACCGGTGGCCATGGTTTCATTGTTGACCGCGGCGGGAATTGGCGTATTGGCTGAGGCGGGCACACAATCCTATATCAGTCTGACTATCACATTGGCACTACTGGTAGGCATCATTCAATTCACACTTGGAGTTTTCAAACTGGGTTTCCTGGTCAACTTCTTGTCTCATCCGGTGATCAGTGGATTCACTTCAGCTGCAGCCCTGATCATCGGATTTTCACAGTTGAAACATCTCTTGGGCATTGAGATTGCCAGAAGTCATCACGTACATGAAATTTTGATTGATGCTTTCATGCATTTCGGGGAAATTCATTGGTTGACTTTCACCATTGGCATATTGGGCATTGTGTTGATCATAATACTGAAGAAGATCAATCCAAAGATCCCCGGATTGCTCATTGCCGTTGTGCTGGGTATTCTTGCGGTCCGGGTATTTGGCCTGGAAGCTGCAGGCGCAAAAATTGTGGGAGAAGTGCCCAAAGGCCTCCCTTTTATAAGTACACCGGTACTCAATGTCGAAACCATTACAATGCTTCTTCCAACAGCGCTCGCAATTTCCCTGGTGAGTTTCATGGAGAGTATTGCAGTGGCAAAGGCAGTTCAGGTCAGACATAGGGATTACAAGGTAGAAGCCAACCAGGAATTGATAGCTCTTGGCCTGGCAAATATCGGTGGATCCTTTTTTCAATCTTACCCGGTGACAGGAGGATTTTCAAGAACGGCTGTAAATGACCAGGCAGGCGCAAAAACAAGTGTGAGCTCCATGATTAGTGCCTTACTCATTGTTCTCACGCTCCTATTCCTGACGTCTTTCTTTTATTATCTTCCCAATGCAATTCTCGCATCGGTCATCATGGTGGCCGTTTTTGGGCTAATGGATTTCAAGGAGGCCAAACATTTGTGGTCTGCCAACAGGTCCGACTTCTGGATGTTGGCGATAACTTTTTTAACGACCCTGGCCTTTGGCATAGAGCAGGGAATTGGTATCGGTGTACTTCTATCCCTCACCATCATTATTTATAAAACGACCCGGCCTCATATTGCAGTCCTCGGCAGAATTCCCGGCTCCTCGGAATTTCGGAACATCAAACGATTCAAAGAGCTGGAAGTGTGCGATGATATTCTGGTGATCCGTTTCGATGCCCAGTTATATTTTGCCAACGTGACGTACTTCAAAGATCAGATTGAGGATCTGATTATTCAAAAGGGTGATGCTCTAAGAGCAGTCATCGTAAGTGCAGAAAGTATCAACAACGTCGATAGCAGTGCCATTCACGCTTTGAGCGAATTACATGAAGAGTTGCTTTCCAATAACATCCAATTATTGTTTGCCAGAGTAAAAGGTCCGGTGAGAGACGCATTTCAGATCAGTGGGTTGACTAAAAAAATGGGTGCTTCAAATTTCGCTATGAGTATCCAGGAAGCCATTGATTGGGTAGACCAGGTGCCGGGTGTGCAGTCAACGGATTCAGTTAAATACGCCCTTCAATCAAATGGCCGAATCTAGACATGCAAATCTTTTACCGCCTTCAATTTTATTCGACTTTTTTCGACCGTCCGGGCCGTTCTGGCCTTTCCGGGGATTTGATTCAGGCAGAAATTCTATAAGACTTCGATGCTAATTCTGGTTACTTTTAGCATTGCTATGAAAACTAGAAAAGAAAGGGACCTTTTGGGCGAACTCGAAATCTACAATGAACTATACTACGGTATTCACACTCAAAGGGCTGTAAACAATTTTAAAATATCGAAATCGAAGATTGGAGACTATCCGATTTTTATCAAAGGGCTCATCTTAACAAAAAAAGCATGTGCGGCTGCGAACAAGGAAATAGGAACCATTCCGGCTGAGAAAGCAAACATGGTTATCGAGGCTTGCGATCATATTCTGTCAAATCTGACAAGATATTCGAAGTTCTTCCCGTCAGATGTATTTCAAGGCGGGGCCGGCACTTCTGTGAATATGAATACCAATGAGGTCATTGCCAATGTGGCCTTAACGCTAAATGGGCACAAGAAGGGCAATTACGAAATTTTACACCCCAATGATCATGTTAACAAATCCCAGTCTACCAATGATGCCTATCCTACAGGTTTCAGAGTTGCCCTCTATTATTACATGAATGATCTTTTAGAACACCTCAATGTGTTGACAACGAGTGTGGACAAAAAAGCCGCAGAATTCAGGAAAGTACTCAAAATGGGCAGAACCCAGTTGCAGGATGCTGTCCCGATGTCTTTAGGAGATGAATTTGCTGCATGGTCGGTCAACCTCAAGGAAGAAACCAAGAACCTTAAGAATTGTCGCGACCTTATTCTTGAAGTGAATTTAGGAGCTACGGCTATCGGCACCAGCGTCAATGCTCCCCGGGGATTTACAGCATTGTCGATAGGTTACTTACAAAAATTCACAAAAGCCAGTTTTGTGCCAGCGGTAAATCTTATAGAAGCGACCTCTGACTGTGGTGCTTATGTAATGATTTCCGGAGCCTTGAAGAGAACAGCGGTGAAACTATCAAAGATCTGCAATGATCTCAGATTATTGTCCTCCGGGCCCAGGTGTGGCCTGAATGAAATTAACCTGCCGGAAATGCAGGCAGGCTCATCAATTATGCCGGCAAAAGTAAATCCCGTTATACCTGAAGTAGCCAACCAGGTTTGTTTCAAAATCATTGGCAATGATGTTGCCATCTCTTTCGCGGCAGAAGCCGGCCAGCTTCAATTGAATGTTATGGAACCGATGATAGCTCAATGCCTATTTGAATCCATAGAGTTGTTGTCCAATGCCTGCGTCACACTTGCGGAAAAGTGCATCAATGGTATAACTGCTAACGAGGAGCACACTAAAGAGATGGTGTACAATTCTGTGGGTATCATCACCTTCCTGAATCCCTTTATTGGGCATCATATGGGAGATGTCATTGGAAAAGAAGCGATACGCACCGGGAAGACGATTCCTGAAATAGTGTTGGAAAAAGGGCTGTTAACAAAAGAGGAATTAGATAAAATCCTTAGTGTAGAAAATATGATGCATCCTAAATATCAAGCCAAGTTGTATAAAAAATAACCGGTTTTTTACCTTTTGAGAATGCTCAAAATCCTTACATTGAAGATGTGTTTCTACACAGTCTTTAATAGAAGGAAATGAGGATCAACCCACTTTTTTTCAGAAAAACCATCCTGGCAGGAACGGGCCTCTTCCTATGTATTTTTTTAATCGTTCATCTCTCTGCCAATTGCATCTTGCTGCTGCCTGAAGACATGGCCAGGGAGATGTATAATGCGTATTCCAAAACATTGCGGGATAGTCCCATCATCAAAGCAGTAGCCTATTTGCTTTATCTCTCCATTCTCTTTCACGTCATTTATGCCATACTCATCACCATTGGAAATCGAAAATCAAAACCACAGAAGTATGAAGTAAACAATGCAAGGGAAAACAGCACATGGACTTCCCAGAATATGGGATTGATCGGGACGATGATCCTGCTCTTTATCATAGTGCATTTAGCCAACTTCTGGGCGCGCATCAAACTAGGCATGGGAGAAAGTCCTGGAATAGATGCTATGGGAAACATAGATGTTTACCAGGTAACCTACAGCCTCTTTCAGAATATTTACTATGTGATCTTCTACACGGTCCTGATGATTCCTTTGGGATTGCATTTGAATCACGGCCTCAAAAGTGGTTTTATGACCCTTGGATTTTATCATAAGAATGGATTGAGGACCCTGGCCAAAGTATCATTGATTTATGCCGCGATCATGGCAATAGGATTTGGGATCATTCCATTCATTGTCTATTTCAAATAGTCCTATGTCGATGCAATTAAACTCAAAAATACCAGAAGGCAGATTAGAAGATAAGTGGCGCAACTATCAGCTGCATGCCCAACTGATCAATCCCGCGAATAAAAAGAAACTGAATGTAATCGTGGTGGGTTCTGGTCTCTCAGGTGCCGGTGCTGCTGCCACCTTGGCTGAATTGGGCTATGACGTGCAATGTTTTTGTTACCAGGATTCAGCGCGCAGGGCGCATTCGGTCGCTGCCCAGGGAGGCATCAATGCTGCTAAAAACTACCAGCATGATGGCGACAGTGTTTGGCGAATGTTTTACGATACGCTGAAAGGTGGCGATTTCAGATCCCGGGAAGCCAACGTATACAGATTGGCAGAACTTTCTGCGCCACTCATTGACCACTACGTACAGCAGGGGGTTCCCTTCGCCAGGGAATATGGAGGTGTATTGGTCAATCGGAGTTTTGGAGGGGTGCAGGTGCAACGTACATTTTATGCACGCGGACAAACCGGTCAACAGCTACTGTTGGCTGCTTATTCACAACTGTACAAAATGGTTCGCGCCAAGAAAGTCAAAATGTATCCGAGGAGTGAAATGATGGACTTGGTTGTGGTCGATGGAAAAGCAAAGGGAATTATCGTACGCGACCTTGTCACAGGAAGGTTGAAGCGCTATGCTGCCGATGCCGTCGTTTTGGCCACCGGTGGTTATTCGCGCGTCTTTCGATTGTCAACTTTGGCCATTGGATGTAATGGAAGCGCCATTTGGAAAGCGCACAAGCGCGGGGCTTATTTTGCTGCTCCCAGCTTTACGCAAATTCATCCCACTGCCCTGCCTCAGACCAGTGAGGCTCAGTCTAAATTGACCTTGATGTCAGAATCTTTGCGCAATGACGGCCGGATATGGGTGCCCCTGCAAAAAGATGATCCAAGGAAGGCCAACGAAATCCCTGAAACGGAGAGGGATTATTATTTGGAGCGCCGATACCCGAGCTTCGGAAATTTAGCTCCAAGGGACATTGCATCCCGCGCAGCTAAGGAACGCATTGATACAGGTTATGGCGTAGGACGGCTTAAAAATGCAGTCTACCTGGACTTCAAGCATGCCATCGGGAAATTCGGTCTGGAAACGATCAAGGACCGGTATGGCAATCTGTTCAACATGTACAAAAAAATTACAGGTATTGATGCTTACCAGGAACCCATGCAGATTTCGCCAGCTGCACATTTTTCGATGGGTGGTTTGTGGGTAGATTATGAATTGATGACTACGATTCCGGGATTGTATGCCGTGGGTGAATGCAACTTTTCAGATCACGGGGCCAATCGCCTGGGGGCCAACTCATTGCTGCAAGCCAGTATTGATGGGTATTTCGTTTTGCCCAATACAATTAACAATTATCTCGTCAATGCCCTGAAAGAAGAACATACAACTACTGATCATCCTGAATTTGCCCGTGCAGAAAGTGAAGTGGAGGAACATATCCGGAGAATTTTAAGTGTTAATGGAACGAAGACCGTGGATCATTTCCACAGGGAACTTGGGAAGATCATGTGGCAGGAGTGTGCCATGAGTCGAAACAAACCGGGACTGGAAGATGCTATCCGGAAGATCGAAATGCTGAAACGTGAATTTTGGCGGGATGTGAAGGTGACAGGAGCTGGTGATAAAATGAACCCTGAATTAGAAAAGGCCTATCGCCTGGCCGACTTCATCGAATTGGGAATTTTAATGTGTACCGATGCCCTCGAGCGAGAGGAGTCGTGTGGAGCGCATTTTCGTGAAGAATACCAAACCGAAGATGGAGAAGCAGTACGAAATGATGATCAGTATTCCTATGTTTCTGCCTGGGAATATGCCGAAGGTAGATTTGAACTGCATAAGGAAGATCTTGAATTTGAAAATATAAAGCCCACCGTGCGCAGCTACAAATAAAAATTCGATGGAGGTAACATTCAAAATATGGAGGCAAGACGGATCTGAAGACAAAGGGGCTTTGCAAAGTTATGAGGTGGATGGTCTTTCCGAAGACATGTCCTTCCTGGAAGCATTGGACCATTTGAACGAACAACTCGTATTAAAGGGGGAAGAAGTCATCGCCTTTGAATACGATTGTCGTGAAGGTATTTGCGGGCAATGCGGTGTGTTCATTAATGGCCGGGCCCACGGGCCGCATGATAACATGACCACCTGTCAATTACATATGCGCAGTTTTGAGAATGGAAGTACCATTGTGGTAGAACCGTGGCGTGCAGCCTCCTTTCCAGTGATCAAAGATCTGATCATCGATCGCTCTGCCTTTGATCGCATTATTGAGCACGGTGCCTATATCAGTGCCAAAACAGGAACGGCTCCGGAAGCCAATGCCATTCCCATACCGAAACCTGTAGCCGACGCCGCGATGGATGCAGCTGCTTGTATCGGTTGTGGAGCCTGTGTTGCAACCTGTAAAAATTCTTCTGCTGCACTATTTACTGCGGCTAAAATCAATCACCTCAATAAGTTGCCTCAAGGAAAGGCAGAACAACACCGTCGGGTCATTGGGATGACAGACCAAATGAAAGAGGAGGGTTTTGGAAGCTGTACATTTACCGGAGCATGCGAAGTAGAATGTCCTGAGGGAATTTCGATCACGAATATTGCCGAAATGAACTTTCGATTCATCAAGGCAAAAATTTTTGGATAATCCTTTCACAGTGGTGGAAGCCGGCGGGTGTGTTGCACCACCCATTACACCTTCTGACGAATTTGACTCGGATGACAAGCTTACCTTGTCGTACCTAATTTTCAAAAGTTGAACGTGTCCAATGTAGTAAAGTTGGGTTTGAAAAAGAACTGGAAGCAATTCAGTCTCCTGATCCTGATCAATGCCTTTGTTGGCGGCATGGCAGGTCTTGAGCGAACGATTCTTCCGGCACTTGCAGAAGAAGAATTTGGTCTTTCGACCAATACCATTATCCTGACATTTATCGTGATTTTCGGTGTTTCAAAGGCACTAGCCAATTATCTGATGGGAAAATTGGCGCAGAAAAGAGGTCGCAAAAAGCTCCTGGTGATTGGATGGCTCTTTGGTCTGCCAGTACCCTTCATGATCATGTTTGCAACGAATTGGAACTACATCCTCGCAGCAAATATACTCCTGGGTATCAACCAGGGCTTTGCATGGTCCGCAACCGTCATCATGAAGATAGACCTCGTCGGGGAAAAACAAAGAGGGCTGGCCATGGGTATCAACGAGTTTGCCGGATACGTGGCTGTGGGCATTGTCGCATTTCTCACTGGTTATATTGCATCTAATTATGGACTTAGACCGTATCCATTTTATTTGGGTATAAGCATTGCTGTTCTTGGTTTGCTGGGTAGTGTACTGTTGATCAGGGACACTCATCAACATGTTGCTGTAGAAAGTAAGGAAAGTACGATAGTCAGATTGGCCAATGTCTTTATCGATACGTCCGTGCGTCATCCCAATTTGGGAAGTGTTTCCCAGGCAGGTCTGGTGAACAATTTAAATGATGGAATGATCTGGGGATTACTACCCATTTTCCTGGCAGCGAAGGATTTCAATCTGGAGCAAATAGGCATCATTGCCGCCGTCTATCCCGCTGTCTGGGGTATTGGTCAGTTATTCACCGGGGGAATGGCGGATCGAATGTCCAAGAAGAAGTTGCTCTTTTGGGGAATGATATTCCAGGGAGTCGCGATTATAGGCTTCGCGGGAATCTCATCTTATGTTCTTTTCATCCTGACTGCAGCTCTTCTGGGACTGGGCACGGCCATGGTCTATCCCACCTTTTTGGCAGCCATTGCTGATAATATTCATCCCGGGCAGAGAGCTGAAGGAATCGGAGTATTCAGGTTGTGGAGAGACTTGGGATATGCAGTCGGGGCTATACTCACGGGGATCATAGCTGACTTGTATTCTTATAACACCGCCATTGTATTCATAGCTGTACTTACCTTTCTTTCGGCAGTCATCATTTTGGTCAGGATGCGGAATTGACACATGTGTCTGTTATGTGTTATGGCTGACCGCATAAGGAGGTTCTCTTTTTACGTGTAAATTCCTCTGTGACTTGAATTAATTGTAATCCTATATAATCTCCCTAGTTATACAGAGAAAGAAGTTCCCGAACCGATTGTTGTGCCGCTCCTTGCTGTCGATATGCTCTGGCAAGAATTTTCTCGAATCTTTCCTCATTTCGAATATTGTCAAACAATGGGTCATAATTGATAAAGGAAGTCATCCATCCTTCTCTCAACCAGCTCTCTGCATATTCTAATTTTGACAGCCAGTGGTAGCAAGAGTCTTTTTCTCCTATAAAGGAGTAGATACCGGCGACATCATAGATAGCCCCTAAGCCTGATATACCAGTTCGTTCTAAGCTGTATTTTGTTTTGTTGATTTCAAGTTGTCTAAGGAGCAGGTCTTTGCCTTTCTCAATTTCACCAACTCCGACAAGAGCCTGCCCATAGCGATGCCAATCATTTATAGAAAGCCAGTTATTTGCACTTTCTTCTTTCACTAGTTGTTCCCAAATTTTAAAATGCTCATTAGCTGAGGAATAATCTCTCAGGTATACATAGCATCCCCCAAGTCGGACATGTTTATATTGAGTTTCAGGGAAATGCTCATTTATATATGCGATATTCTTTTCAGCTCTTCCGGTAACGTTAAATACCCAATCAAAATAATTGGGCTGGTCAGGGTTCAGAAGCTGGCACTTGTGGAAGTTTGACTCCAGCATGTTCATATCTCCTATGCTACTAAATAAAGATGATCGACTATTACATAACTGCAAAAGTTCCTCTTTGGAACTGACAAGTCCATCTAACTTGTGAAGGGTAGATATAGCTTTCTCATAATCAAATTCAAATAACCGGTAATAATCAAAATCTGCAAATAGCAATTCAATATCATTTGGTTTTAATTTAAGCCCATTATCGATATCATTTTTAGCTTTTGAAATTTGATTATGAAGTGAATAATATTGACTTCGAAGGACATATCCTTCCGATAGGAACGGATTAATCGAAAGTGCCTGATCTACCAATATTAAAACATTTTTGAGGTAATCCTTTTCCAATATTGACGTCTCTACATTTTTCTTATACTCTACCCTGGCTAATCCAATTATGGCGTCGGCAAACGACGAATCTCTTTCAAGGGCAAGTTTGAATGACAACGATGCTTTTTTCAATAATTCGTGCCATTCTTCATCGGATTGTAGCCAACTGTTCGCTTCAAACAAAAATTCATTTCCCCGTAAGTAATAATCATAAGCTATGGGGTCTTCCGTAGGAATCGCCTCAATGCGTTCTTGTATATCAGGTCGTAGTTTTGCCTTTAACTCATCTGCAATTAACCTGGTAATCTCTGCTTGTACTACAAATATTTCAGAAAGATCCCTGTCATAGGCTTCTGACCAGATGTGGTTGTCTTTTTTAGCATTTATTAGTTGAACGGTGATTAGAGCCTGGTTCTCTATGCGTTGAACACTTCCTTCAACAATAAAACTTACATCTAATTGATCTCTGATAGTAGGAATCGGGGGTGGATTCTCCCTGAACTGTTCTACTGATGTGCGAGATATCACCCGAAGGTCTGGAATTTTAGAAAGGTGATTCAATATGGCTTCCATCATCCCATCACAGAAATGTTGATTCGCTTGATTTACACTCATGTTTTTGAAGGGCAGGACTGCAATACTTGTATCATCTATGGTCTTGTCTGCCTCATTATCACTGAAATCAATCATTCTGTCAGATATGAGAAGAATTATCGCCAAGGTCATTCCTGCCAGTATGATTGCATTCAGATTTCTGCCAGTTGCCCCGGTAATCGATTCATCATTCGGGACATCCCCTGTCTTCTTAAAACCCTCAGGTGTATATTCATAAATCCAGGCAAATACAAGCCAAAAAGGAAATAATACAATTAAGGAAATAACGATGATTCGCTGTAGTGAATCTGGCAATTGAAAGAGAGGGAAAAGAATAGAAATGGCTTGCAATATTACCCAGCTTACAGCAATATAACCCAGAGCAGCACGGATAACATTTCTCCGTTGAAGTTCGGACCAGAGGTTGTTAACCATGTCATTAAAGATAGGGAATTGAAAGGAAGGCCCGGGAAGACCAGATGAAAATCACAGAAACGCATTCCTTTACTAAATCTGTCCCATTCTTAATCTTATTCGGCAATCGTTATTTTAGCCAAGGTGCGGAATTCTGAACGACAATGAAATTCAACTGAGCAATAAAGCGGATGCTTTGATTTGTGTATCACCTTCTTTTACAGGAAGATGAAAACCGAGGTAGAAGTTCAGGATTTTTCAAGTGCTCTTAGAATGTCAATTGTCTTCTTACATTAGAGGATCACCAATTGTAAGAGGTATAAAGCAATGAAAAAAGAAATTACCCGACGCGATTTTCTAAATGGTGGTCGTGTTGCCATCGGCGCGACTTTGCTGACCCCATGGATCACAAAATGCGGGGTAACAGATCCTTATGCTTTTGGACTCGAAGAAGATTATTATCCGCCCGCCAAACAAGGTCTTCGGGGAAGTCACGACGGATCCTGGGAGACCATGCATGCGCGGGTACTGGGGGAAGAATGGAAAACAGAAGTCATAGACGAAGAATTTGACCTTGTCATCGTCGGTGGCGGCATCAGTGGTCTTTCTTCCGCTTATTTCTACGATCAGAAAAATCCCGGAGCCAAAATTCTGATCCTCGATAACCACGATGACTTCGGTGGACATGCCAAACGAAATGAATTCAATTATGGAGAAGACATTCGCATTACCTACGGTGGCACCGAAGCCATTGATACGCCTTCCTCCTATCCACCAGAAGCCCTTGGCTTACTTGAAGATATAGGTATTGATCTGGACAAATTCTATGATGCGTTTCAACAGGATCTTTATTCTTCGCGAGGTATGGGCATTTCTATTGTATTTGACGAGGCAAATTTTGGTGAAACAAAACACGTCACAGGCTACGGTGAAAAGTCATGGGAAGATTTCGCCGCCGAAGCTCCTCTTTCCGACAAAGCACGTGCTGATTTCATCCGCGTTCAGACTGCTGAGGTCGATTACATGGAAGGTACTCCGGTTGAGGAAAAATTTAGAATCCTCAGTAAGACCGGATATTCCAGCTTTCTTCGCGACTATGTCAAAGTGGATGAACAGGTTATAAATATTTACCAGAACTGGGGCATGAGTTTCTGGTGTGTTGATATGGAAGAGGTTCCGACAACGCAAGTGCAATATTATGACGGCGGCATTCCAGGCGTTGATCATACCCTGCCTTTGAGAACTGGCCGTGGTGTTGATCCCTATATCTTCCATTTTCCCGATGGCAATGCTTCCATCGCACGTCTTCTTGTGCGCAAAATGATCCCGGAAGCCATACCCGGAACAACTATGGAAGACGTGGTAACTGCACGTGCAGATTATTCAAAAATCGATCGCGAAGGTCAACCCATCAATATTCGCCTAAACAGTACAGTGGTCCATGTCACGAATACCGATGACGGTGCCAATGTGGATGTTACTTATGTGCGAGCAGGGAAAACCCATAAGGTGAGGGGCAGGAAATGTATCATGGCATGCTATAACCGTGCTATTCCTTATCTATGCCCGGAGATGCCGGAAAAACAAAAAGAAGGCCTCGCTTTTAATGTAAAGCAGCCTTTGGTATATACTAAAGTGCTGATTAATAATTGGAGAGCCTTTGATGAATTAAAAACCAGTTTCGTCTATTTCACGGGCGGCTTTTACAAGCAGGCAGAACTCGCTTACCCGGTTTCACTCGGTGATTACAAATGCTCACAAACGCCGGACGAACCGATGGTGATTCATATGTGTCATGTGCCGCTGTTTACTGATATCACGGGACCAGACCAATGGCGGGTCGGGCGCAACCAGATCCTTGTCACAACCTTCGACGAATTCGAACGTCATGCGAGAGAGCAGCTTACACAGGCGCTCGGTAGCGTTGGTTTTGATGCGGACCGCGACATTGAGGCAATCACGGTGAATCGATGGCCGCATGGCTATGCCTATGATAATGGTCTCACCTGGGGAGAAGATTTTGCCGAGGAAGATAAACCCTGGGTCATTGGCCGACAACCTTTTGGCAATATCCATATTGCCAACTCGGATTCAGCCGCATCCTCGACAACGAAAGCAGCAATCAAAGAAGCACATCGGGCAGTATCAGAAATAACAGGGTAAGACTATTTGATTAATGCCTCGCTGACCAGGCGACATATGGAAATCCATATTTTCATCCCGATGCAGTAAGAACGATTTTGTCATACCTGCCATGGTGAGCCACATCACAAATCAAATTTTGTAAGCAGTATACATTTGGCTATATAAATAGCAAACAAGCAAAGCCCCCCGTTAGGGAATTAAAAGGGTGCGGGTCAGTAATCAAATTTGAATAGTTGTTAAGAGTTAGAAAATCGGAGTATTAAAATTTACAGACGTACGAGAAATGTTATTTGGACAAAGAAAAAAGAAACTAGAATTGAAAGATCTTATCGATCAATCTGAAGTGATCATTGTGGATGTCAGAGAGCCCTGGGAGTATGAAGCAGGGCATGTTGATGGATCATTCAATATCCCTTTGCGCACCCTAGTGAGCAGGAGAGATGAATTCAGAAAAATGGAAAAGCCCATCATTCTCTATTGCCGTAGTGGTAACAGGAGTCAGCAAGCTAACCTTTTGCTCAGGGCAGCCGGGATAAAAAGCGTATACAATGGAGGCAGCATGGATGATGTAAAGACACTATTGAAACCCGCAGCTTAACCCGGGATACATGATTTTCTTGTGTATTTATATATGTACACGCTTGTTGAAACGGAAAACCATCAGGTAGCGGTCGATGAATAAATGATGACTTTCAATGGGATTCATCCCATTGTACCACGACCAAGAAATTAAAATCCCCTGGAGGTGTTTGATTAATAATTAACGTCAATCCGAACAAATGATAATTTTTGTGATATGAAGAACAGGGTGGCGATATTCCTTGTGTTCATCATTGGTGCATTGAGTTTTTTCCAATGTGAGAATCAAAAAGATGGAAATATTGAGGTACGATTCAACCAACAAGAAAAAGAAGAGTACCTGGCAAAGGGTAAGGATATAGCTGCCCGTACATTGGCGGTACTGTCCGGCCAATTGCAGAAAGCGCTCGGTGAAGGTGACATAAACAATGCCATTGCCTCTTGTAATATCAGAGCGCTCAGTTTGACTGATAGCCTGTCCAATGCATATAATGCCGATATCAGGAGAACTTCATTGAACATTCGCAATCCTATGAACTCCCCTTCCTGCATAGAGGCCGAACAATTGAAGACGTACCAAAAACAATTCAATAAAGGAGAGGATTTGCAACCGCATGTCGAATTCATCGATGATCACAATATAGCCTTCTACGCACCCATTGTGATCAATGAATTTTGTCTGAACTGCCATGGCTCACCAGGTGATGACATCGGATCAGAAGAATACAAGATCATCAACCAATATTACCCCGACGATCAGGCAACGGGCTATCGGGAAGGTGATCTGAGAGGGATGTGGAGTATAAGGTTTTTGAGAAGTGATTAACGGTGGAGATTGTGACAAGCATCACTATCCAAGTGAATTAGAACCCCTTATTTTGTGTTATCAATTTTAGATACCTGTAATTCATAAAGAAATAGAATGAACATCGAACAAATATATACCGGATGCCTGGCACAGGGTGCCTACTACATCGCATCCAAAGGTGAGGGTGCCATCATCGACCCTCTTCGCGAAGTTCAACCATATATAGACAGAATGAAAAAGGATGGCGTCAGGCTGAAGTATATTTTTGAGACTCATTTTCATGCAGATTTTGTCAGTGGTCACGTGACATTGTCAGAGAAAACGGGGGCACCCATCATTTACGGACCAACCGCTCAACCATCTTTTGACGCGATTATAGCCGAAGATGGACAAACATTTTCCATTGGTGACTTGACGATCAAAGTATTGCATACACCTGGTCATACCATGGAGTCTACGACTTTTCTTTTGATCGACTCTGACGGGAATGACCATGCCATTTTTTCGGGTGATACGCTCTTCCTCGGAGATGTAGGAAGACCCGACCTTGCACAGAAGGCTGCCCACATGACACAGGAAGATCTCGCAGGTCTGCTTTATGACAGCCTGAGGACGAAGATCATGCCATTGTCCGATGAAGTCATCGTCTACCCGGCTCATGGGGCAGGCTCGGCATGTGGAAAGAATATGATGAAAGAGACTGTAGATACCCTTGGCAATCAAAAGAAAGTGAATTACGCACTTCGTGCCGATATGACAAAAGAAGAATTTATCCAGGAAGTCACGGAGGGTCTCTTGCCTCCTCCAGCCTACTTCCCGATGAATGTCCAGCTGAATAAAGAGGGATACAAGGACGTAGAACAAGTGATCAGTCATGGTACAAGGGAATTAGATCCGGAGGCATTCGAACTGGTCGCCGAAACGAGTGAAGCACTCGTTTTGGATACCAGGGATGGAGAAACTTTTTCCAAGGGATTCGTTCCCCGGTCCATCCATATCAGCATCGACAGCAATTTTGCACCATGGGCAGGAGCATTGGTAGCGGATGTATCTACTCCTATTTTAATTGTCGCTCCCGAGGGACGTGAGGAAGAGGTGGTGACGAGGTTATCAAGGGTGGGGTTTGATAATACACTTGGTTATCTGAAAGGTGGAATTGATCCGTGGAAAGAAGCCGGAAAGGAAATCGACACAGTCGAAAGAATCAATCCTGACGAATTGAAGAATCGATTGACAGCAGACCTGCCCGTCTTTGACGTAAGAAAGGAAACCGAGTGGTATTCTGAAAGAATGCCTGCTGCTGAGAACACTCCCCTGGACTATATCAACGATCATCTTGCGGAATTTCCAGGAGAGGAGACCTTCTACCTGTATTGCGCAAGCGGAAATCGTTCGATGATTGCTTCTTCAATTTTGAAGTCAAGAGGTTATCACAACCTGATTGAAGTGAGAGGAGGCATTAAAGGAATTAAAGATTCAGGAATAGAGGTTACTGATTATGTCTGTCCAAGTACCATGAAATCAATAAAGAAGTAAAGATAGGTTTTTAGTGATTGGAGGTGGCTTTGTTCTCGCAAAGTCACCTCTGTTTGTTAATCACAATTCGAAGTTATCAAACGTTTTTTCAAATGTTTACTATGAAAATCACCAACTACGCCTTGCTCTTCCTGTTTGCTTTGACAACTTATATTGCCAATGCACAGTCGAGTCCCTGTGCTAATCACGAAATCTTTGGCAAGTTGGATTTCTGGGCTGGAGAGTGGGAGGTATTTGCCCCTAACGGAACCAAGGCAGGAGAAAATGAAGTCAGACAGTTCTGGCGCCAATCCCCGGATGGCGGAACGACATGGACAATTGCCTTTGATGGGAAGTATGTGAGGAAGGAGTGAATAAATTGGATATTCAAACTTCCCATTAACCTTTCACTGGTGGCATAGATTCAGAATCTGGGTAGATTTTTCTCATTCGTACTTTTTTAGAAAAAGTATTTCAAAAATCGGATGATTTAATGCGCTCCAAAGATTGAACAAATTCGAATTACAACTCATTCTTTACTAATGCATTTGAATCTGAGAACACAAACTTTCTGTTTTCAAGAATTCAATCTTTGAGCCACCCGTCCTGGCTACCCCACTAAATCATCCAAGCCGCGCCTCTTAAAGGAACAATCAACTTCTACACGAATCTGTTATGGAGAATATTGTTCTTCATACTTATTGGAAAAACCAATTCAAATTTAGGATGCTTTGATTGATGGAATGGTTCATTTTTGAATCTCAGTCGAATTCGCGGGTGGGCTGTTTGCCTAAGAGAGGTGGCCATGCTTGCACTGGCTAAAAGAGCGTGCAAATGACCAAAAAGCTTGTGTTATCTGAAGGAATTCAAGTCAATAGACGACAAAATTGTAACTAAGAATATTTAAGCTCTTGTACAGGGAATTTAGGCAAACGCTTTTGGATTCACCTTTTCTAAAAAGGTGAAAAAGAAAAATAAAAACCAAATAGGATTCAGAGTGTAACCAACGCTAAGACTACACCCGGAAAATTGAAAATCAATTATTCTCTAATTCATAGTAAATAACGGCTCCCCCTTCATCGCCTGGAAATACAAAAAGCCAACAGCACCAGCATAAAGGAGGGTAAATATTATAGTCAGCAATATTCTTGATCCCTGGCCTATACTCGTCCTCCTGATCAGGAAATAGGAAAACAATGGTATCAATTGGACACTATGAAGACCTAAAAAATGAGCAATTCTCAAATCTCCTGCTTCGGTGCTCCAATTCGTAAAGGGTAGTCCGGGACCTCCATCTTCTACCCCAACTGCATGTTGGGATCTCTGAATCATCACCCCTCCAATCCAATTACCGATAAAAAATACGATCAGTCCGAGTCTTAAGGCTAACAAATACGCCTTGTCCAGATTGGGTTTCTTGACGAAATACAAAATTATCGTGGCGATGATGGCCAGGGTATTGATCAGGATCATAATGCCCATGGCTGCAAATAGTAACGAATCGAATGGTGTACTAAAATTAAAATGAGATTCCGTTGCCCTTGATGCCTGGTATACGATTACTGCAATTTCAATAACCATCGATATGGCAATAGACCATGAAATGATCTGTTTCCATCTACGACTTCCCGGTATATCAAACAAGATCCAGGCCCAGGTCCAGGCATAAATACCGATGGACAAACAGAATTTCAGAGGCTTGATCCACGTATTGATACCAAGCACCTCCCGGGAATCTGTCATTAATGGAATCAGCAGGAGAGCAAAAAGTATAAAGTGTATTAGACCAATCCTGTACAGAAGACTGTTGCGATAGCGCAATTCAGCCATCCACTCAAAAATTCTCATGCAGCACCTTTTTCGTCATAAACGATCTCAGGATAAGGTACAATAACAAACCTACCGGCCCGAGCATAAAGGTGAAAAATAGACAGGGTAAAACAAACCATCTATTAATGCCGTGCTTTTTGGCATCTCCCACTTCCCATGTTCCAATAAAAAGATCAAAGGCAAGATAATGCACCCATCCGGCCAGTGTGGCCTTGGGATCCGTAAATAAACCCATCACCCCTTGCAAAGACCCAAATGCATCAAAATCCATACTTCCACCTGGTGCGAGAAAAATCAAGTATGCATAGAGCAGCGAGAGCAAAATGACAATCACCCCGTACTGTACAATCGGACGAGTATATTTCCAATAGGGAGCGATGATCAGTAATAGCCAGCCCAGCATAGCGAGATTACCTGAATAGGAAAATAGGGTATCGTAAGACATTTGATCGAAATTTGATTCCCGGGTAAAATAGGAATATCCGGGGTAAATGCGATCAATTCACTGATTCTGGATACATTTTTGTACTTATCATTGATTAAAGAAATACTTAATTTGAGTCACCTCAACACATCTCCTTCCAACGCCCAGATTTCAAGGGCTGCCATTAGCAGAATGCACATTGAGATGCGTCACTTGCTGATACGGGGAAGCTATAAACCCGTGGGCCGGTCCGGCCAGGGTATGATGGATGCTCTGTTGGCCATCAACCCCGCGATATACGGCTCGATCACCGATCCCGAGAAAGTTGAACTGAAGGGCTTGCTCTACGTATTTCAAAGGCTGCCACAAGGCATCGAGCAATGCCGGTACGTCAAATTGATCAGTCGTGAGGGATATGAACAATCTGAATTCAAGGCCTTTGTCCCCAGCAAACGAAGAAGAAATTGTTACCGGGTGGATGAGGAGGAGATGCTCATCGAAATGACAAGAGGACGCAGTGATGTATATGACATTCTGACCCACCTCACCTTCATGTACAATGAAGCTGAAAAAATCGGACGCAACGCCCTGAACGGCAGAAACCAACCCGGAAGGACGTGGAATATGCTCAAAAAAGTCGTCAGCCAAAAACAGCTTGACGCCGCCCAACAGAAGAAGGCCGTCTCCTATTTGAGCACACTCCTTGGAAGGACTTTTAGTGAAACTGCCATTGCCGTAGCGGAATTTGACAAGGCGTCCAAGGTGAATAGCCTCTATTCAATCTGTTATTGGTTGGGGAAACTAAGTCTTGAAGAAGCACTGGATAACAATGATCGTGAGATTACTTTTTCTGCTGCCTTGAGAGAGCACCTCGGCCATCACACCTATGGCGAACGTTGGGCGAACAATATCAAAAAGGCATTGTATGATAGGGGTTTACTCAATAAACGCATCCATATCGTGAGTGCGAATATGCACAGCATTATTAACACAGTCTATGCCACGAATGCCCTTGGCAAATCCTATAAAGCAATGGACTTGTTGTCGATCGCCCAGAAACTGAGCAATGAGAACAACGGGAAGCTCATGAACAAAATCAGAAAGTATGCCCTGAAGAATGGCATGTTTGAAGTCCAGGATGACAGTGGAACGAATATCCATGTCCAGGTCATTGACCTGTCTCAAATTCAACTGGATAAACTACCCGGTGAGGTGAACGGGGCGCTTTCGAAAACTGAATCCAGGGATGTGATCCTCGTCATGGATTACGCGTTTGGAGAACAGGCCTACGAGACGATGGACGAGTTACTCAAACCTTATGAGTTGGAGGACAGGGAGATCAAAATGAGAATTGCATCGATCAATATAATGGGGAAAGCAGGGATTCTTTGTGGAGCAAAAGGCGATATCATGATTCCGAATGCCCATGTATTTGAAGGCACTACAGACAACTATCCCTTTAATAACGAACTGAATACAGAGCAATTTGAAAATATTGGACTCAGGGTTTTCGAAGGTACGATGATCACCGTACTCGGGACATCACTACAGAATAAGGACATCCTCAGGTATTTCCTCAAATCGTCCTGGAAGGCCATAGGACTCGAAATGGAAGGTGCCCATTACCAGAAAGCGATCCAGGTCGCTTCCAAAATCAGAAAATCCATTTCATCCAGGGTAAAATTGAGGTATGCTTATTACGCCTCGGATAATCCCCTGGAATCCGGAAGTACCCTTGCCTCGGGAAGCCTCGGACCGGACGGAGTTAAGCCCACATATAAAATTACTGTTGAAATCCTGAAGGGCATTCTTTCCTGAAGAAAATCTAGCGATAGAAAATCATCTGATCGGAAGGGACTTCAATCTCTGCCCGCTCGTTGTATTTGATCCCTTCAATTTTGGGCAAAAGAAGTTCCAGCATGGAGGAGGGCTGGAAGTGTTCTTCTTTTGTCCTGGGATCAGGAAGATAGATGAGTCCATCTTGTTGATGGCTATCATAATAAAATGAAACCTGGAAGAAATAGAAATTCTCGGGCGAAATGTATTGAGACCAGTTTACCGATTCAACAAATCGAAACGGACGTTTTATTTCAAACCGGAAGGGTCGAATATCTACATTGATCGTCCCCTGGAACAATCCCCTGAGGTCTATTCCCGCATCTAAAAAATAGGGCCATTGCATGACGAGGGTACCCTCCGGATATCGTGGATCCCTTTTCTGTCCGGAAGCGGCACCGTGACCCTTGATAATGATGACTGGAATTTTCAATGCCTCGTATTTGCTGTACTATCGATTTGTTGCACAATAATACTATCAAAAACATGCCTGACTTCCTGTGGCCACTTTTTGGGGGTGGATTGGGACATTCTTTTGAAGGCTTCGATCTTGGCTTGTGTCACTTTATGATCGCTGATTTGTTTTCTGAAAATGATGAGACAGGTGGCCAGAATTGCGATTCCTGCCAGGATCAATTGTACCCAATATCTCCGGATCACCTTTTTCATGAGATGGACGTGTTGCAATAGATAACAAAAAGCGCATGAAATAGATTCTGAATCTAATTATTAAAGAGACAATGGGCTGAAGCCCATTGGATATGATTTGAATTACATCTATAATTTCCAAGGGGTTTTATCCCCTTGTCTAATTCCCAAACCCCTCCGGAAATTCATTCGGCAGAAATCCCCACGATCAGGTGCGAGTGTGTCTTTGAGTGTGTAGTGTGTCTTTAGGTTTAATTCCTAAACATATCTGGAAACTTCGTGGGTACAAAGTCCCAGAGAAGTGGTAGCAGGAAATACACCATGGCAGTCAGGAAAAGGATAGAAAGCAAATTCATCCAGATCCCTGCTCGCACCATGTCAGGAATACGTAAATATCCCGATCCGAATACCACAGCATTTGGTGGAGTGGCAACGGGTAGCATAAAGGCACAGGAAGCGGCAACTGTTGCGGCTACCATTAAAATATATGGGTGTACGTCGATCGTCAAAGCCATAGGGGCCAGGATCGGAAGAAGCATGGCAGTAGTGGCAAGGTTGGACGTGATCTCGGTAAGAAAATTCACCGATAAGATCATCACCAGGACCAGGATAATAATGGCCACACCCTGCAACAGGGTCATTTGGCTGCCGATCCATGCTGCCAAACCACTGTTTTCAAATCCTGATGCCAGGGCCATGCCACCACCAAAAAGCAACAAAATACCCCAGGGAAGTTTGACTGCCTCCTTCCAGGTCAGTAACTTTCGCTTACCGCTCCTGGCAGGGATCAGGAAGATGATAACGGCAGCGATCATGGCAATGATCGTATCGTCAATCGCGGGGATGAACCTTTTCAGGACAAAGGATCGCGTGATCCACGCAAAAGCAGTTCCGATAAAAACCACCAAAACGAGCTTTTCCTCGTACCCAATTTTCCCCAATTCTTTCAATTGTCTTTGGATCTCGGCCTTACCACCCGGAAATGCCTTTTGCCTAAAAGTAAAAGCCTTCCTCGTCAGATAATACCAACAGATGAAAAGCAATACAATCGAAATGGGAAATCCGAACATAAACCACTGAGCAAATGATATCTCAATCCCATATGTCTTTTCCACCACACCAGCCAGGACCAGGTTAGGTGGGGTCCCGATCAGCGTGGCGATTCCTCCAATCGAGGCGCTGTAGGCTATCGACAACATCAGTGCTTTGCCAAAAATCTTATTCTCATCTTCAATCGTGACCGGGTTGTCTTTCAACTGAGCAATGATGGCCATACCTATCGGAAGCATCATCACCGAGGTAGCAGTATTGGATATCCACATTGACATAAATGCCGTGGCCAGCATGAATCCAAGGATAATATTCACAACATTGGTCCCTATCCAATTGATAATGGTAAGGGCGATACGCTTATGCAAATTCCATCGCTCAATAGCGATGGCTAAAACAAATCCCCCCACATACAAAAAGACATATTTATGCCCGAATGAAGCGGTGGTAGCAGAGAGATCAAGGCCACCGGTCAATGGAAAAAGTACAATGGGCAATAATGCCGTCACGGCAATCGGAATGGCTTCGGTAATCCACCAAATCGCAATCCACAAGGTGGAAGCCAATACGGCATTTGCCTGCTCATTCAGTCCCTCCGGATGAAAAAAGAGTAGTGTAATGATAAAAGAAAGAGGTCCCAGAAATAGCCCTATCCTCGATGCATCAATTCTCATCAACAAAAAATAAGCCGAAAAGTAAGCAAAACTTCCCGGCTAATACTACCCTCAGGAAAGGAGGGGCTCTAGAATCGATACCCTACTCCAACTCCCAGGCTCCAACTGCTATTCCTGACTCCTCCATCAACGATGGGTATCTCCACCTGGGTTGAGAAATCATGGGCATATCCGATTTCCCCATACAAAAAAGTTTGTTCCGACAAATTGGTCTGCAAGCCAGCTGCGATGTGACCATTAACTGCAAATCTGTTGAATCGATCACCTGAGAAACCCAGGTCAAAACGGTACAGGTTGATATCAATAAAACTATTGGCCCGGGCTTGGATTTGACCATTGAGGGCATAGCTCAATGCAGGACCTGCTTTCAAATACCATTGAAGACTGCCAAAGTCATGTTGATATTTAATCAAGAATGGCATTTCGAGATAGTTTACAGTTGTTCTTGCTGACAATCCGATCGGGATATTGAAATCGCCAACATTGAAGTCGGTTTCAATGCCCGTTTGGAATCCAAGTCTCCTGTAATGCAGGCCGGTTTCTATCGCAAAATTCGAGTTGGTCTGATACCCGGCTATTCCCCCAAATGAAAAACCTGTAAGCGGATCAATGGCATCGTTTGCATTCAAGGCGCCCGAATGAACTTTGGTGTCATTCGAAATGATCGAAGTCTTCAAACCGGTATAAATCTGGGCGTGTATCCCATGTGTTAAAAAGAAAAGAAATCCGATTGATATGATTCGTCGTGGATTCATAGCTTTAGAATTTGGTTAGAAAATGTTTAACCCAAGACGTGGATCGGAATGTTAATAAGGGCTATCAGGATGTTACTGAAATATTAATTACAAGCCGAATAATCCGGGGAGCCACAAACTTAATTGCGGAATGTAGGTAACCAACAACAATGCGATGATCATCGCTATGAATAACGGCAGCAGGGGCCGTACCACTTTTTCAATGGTAGTTTGCGCAATACTCACACCGACAAAGAGGACCGACCCAACAGGAGGTGTACAAAGTCCTACACAAAGGTTCAGGACCATGATAATTCCAAATTGTACAGGATCAATCCCGATCTGGGTGACTATGGGTAAAAAGATGGGTGTAAAGATCAACACGGCAGGGGTCATATCCATGAAGATGCCTACGCATAGAAGAATGAAATTGATAATCAGGAGAATGACGATCTTATTTTCGCTGAATCCAAGAAGTACCGTGCTGATGTCTTGAGGTATGTGTTCGTAGGAGAGGACCCAGGACATACTCATGGATGTTCCTATGAGGAGCATGACGATTGCCGTTGTCACCGAAGACTCCAGAAAGACCTGGGGTAGATTCTTCATGGACATTTCCCTGTATGCATATCCCAGGATCAAAGTATACAGGACAGCAACGGCTGAAGCCTCTGTCGCCGTAAAGATGCCGGCCACAATACCGCCAATGACAATGATCAATAAAAGCAGACTGGGGAAAGCGACGATGAAAGATTGAAGGACTTCTCTTAAAGAACTTCTCTTGCCAACATTGTAGCCTTTACTCCTGGCCCATACGGAGGCGACAATCATCAGGAATAATCCAGTCAATATTCCGGGTATATATCCGGCGACAAAGAGGGCGGCAATTGAGACTCCTCCACTTGCCAAAGAATACACGATGAGTACATTGCTCGGGGGAATAACAAGGCCAGTGGTAGCCGAAGTAATATTTACAGCGGCCCCGAATTCCTTGGAATAACCTTCTTTCTCCATCTCAGGTCCCAGTATACTGCCCATTGCCGAGGCAGAGGCCATTGCCGATCCTGCAATCGCCCCCATCAACATGGCAGAAATGACATTGATCAATGCCAGTCCTCCGGGCAAAGCACCAACAAGGGTTTTTGCAAATGCTACCAATCTCTGCGCAATACCTCCCCGATTCATGATTTGTCCCGACAGAATAAAAAAGGGAATTGCCAGTAATGCAAAACTGTCCAAACCGGTACCAATCCGCTGAGCCATTGTCGTCAAAGCAGGTAAAGCCGGAATGCTGACCAGGATAGTAAGTAGTGCAGAGACGGCAATACTCCACGCTACGGGAGTGCCTATTCCCAGGAGGAAAATGAAGCTGATCACCAATAGCAATATGGGAATGACATCCATGATCAACTTTGTATGAGGTCAGCAATCTTGTAATAGATAATGATCAAGCCACTCAATGGAATGATCAAATAAACGAGTGCTAATGGAATTTGAAGAGCGGGAGAATTTTGACCCAGCACATATGTCACATAGACCAGTCTGCTACCGCCGATTACAAAAGCAAACAGCGCAAATAAGATGATAATAATAGAAACCAGTTTCCGGACCCTCCTATTATTCCTGTCGTTCAGCCGGGACGGGACCACATCAATAGCAACGTGCATGCCCTTACCTGAAACATAGGCGGCACCCAGGATCCCCAACCAGATCATGAGATACCTGGCCAATTCATCGGTGAAAGAACTCGGTGATCCCAATATGTATCTTGTGAATACCTGCCATAAGACATTGATGACCATGACAGTCATAATGATGATCAGGGCCTTGCCAAGAATATTATCAATCAGTGATCTTCCCCACATTTTCTAAAGCGATTGAATTTCACGAATGATCTGATAGATCTCGGGCTGATCCTTATATTTAGCATACAAATCCGCTACTTGGTTCTGAAATATTTGTTTGTCCGGCCGGATAATCTCGACGCCGGCCTTTTGCACTTCAGAAAGTGCCTCTGCCTCCGACTCTGCCCATAATTTTCTTTGATGGATAACCGAGTTATCCACCGCCTGTTGTACCCATTTTCTTTCTTTTTCAGACAATCGCTTCCAGAGATGCGTACTTGCGATCAGTACATCTGGCAGCACTGTATGTTCATCCAGTGAATAGTACTTGCAGACTTCATAATGTTTAGATAGATAAAAGGAAGGTGGATTGTTTTCTGCCCCGTCCACTACTCCTTGTTGTAGAGACGTGTATAATTCTCCCCATGAAATGGGTGTGGGTGATCCTCCAAGGGCCCGGACCATATTCATAGCGGAGACGCTTTCCATGACCCTGATTTTCAGTCCTTCAAGATCCTCCGGACTATGTACCGGACGCTCCTTGGTATAGAAACTGCGACTGCCGGCATCATAATATCCCAGGCCTTTCAACCAATACTTTGTCCCATCATCCAGTAACTGTTTGCCAATGGGGCCATCCAGGACCTCGAAAGAATGCTCACGATCTCTGAATAAAAATGGGATTCCGAAGATTTTCATCTTGGGAGCAAAATTTTCCAGGACACCGGCTGAAACCTTGGTCATATCGAGACTGCCAATTTGCAGCAATTCCAGGCTTTGCCGTTCCGTACCGAGTTGTTGACTGGGATAGATTTCCAATGCTAGCTTCCCTCCGGAGAGAACAAGGAGATCTTCACCCATTTTTTCCATGGCCTGGTGCACAGAATGGGTCACCGAAAGACCATGGGCGAGTTTGATGGTTTTTGTGTCAGAAAGTGTGTGGCAGGAAGTCGTGACAATCAATACTGTAAAGAGTGGAATAATCTTAAATGCTGCAACAAATGAGTCACTCATGTATGAATGTGAATTACTGGTCGAGTGACAAGATAAGGATTGGCCCAGATAGTTATCCCCATTGAGGAACTCAGGAGTTGATTTCAAGGTAATAACAATCCATGGGGCAATGGGCTGAAGCCCATTGGAATCGATGATGTATCAGGGAACTTCCAAGGGGTTTTAACCCCTTGCACATGGCACCAACCATCCACCATCTCCCGTCTTCCGTCCATCAAAGACCAAGAACTACAACCCCAAATACCTCTTCACATTCCGGTAGCTAATATCCTGCACCATCGAACCAATAAAGTTCTTATCATTCGGGAGCAAGCCATTTTCAATATCTGTCCCTAAGAGGTTGCAGAGAATGCGTCTGAAATATTCATGCCTGGGAAATGAAAGAAAACTTCGGCTGTCCGTCAACATCCCGATGAATCGACTTAACAAACCCATATTGGACAAAACATTGAGTTGATCCTCCATCCCGTCTTTTTGATCAAGAAACCACCATGCACTTCCCCACTGGATCTTACCAGGGATACTTCCATCCTGGAAATTTCCCGCCATGGTTGCAAATACTTCGTTATCACGGGGATTCAAATTGTACAAAACGGTACGGGCAAGCTTTTCTTCTGAATCCAATCGATTCAGGAATTTGGAAAGGTCTGCGGCTTGAGGGAAATCTCCTATGGAATCAGCGCCTGCATCACTGCCGAGACTTCGGATGAGCCGGGTGTTATTGTTCCGAAGAGCCCCAAGATGGAATTGCATCGTCCAATCCCTGGCTTCATACATTCTTGCAAGGTAGTAGAGCATGGCAGACTTGTATTGCAGGACCTCTGCCGAGTACAATTGTCTCTGAGCCAGCCTCTTCTTCAAAATTTTGTCGACCTCGTCATCTGTAAAATCGGCAGCAAAAATCCTGGTCAAACCATGATCCGATAATCTGCATCCCGCATCATGAAAAAAGTCTATACGCATTTGTAAACATTCTACCAGATCCCGCAAGTTCCGGATGTCCCGACTTGTGACTTCTTCCAGTTTATGTATTTGATCCGTGAAGCCTTCGCTTTCAACAATCAGGAACTTGTCCGGTCTGAATCCTGGCAACAGGTCAAAGCTTTCAGAGTCCATCTGAAAAGCCTTATGAAATTGCAAATCATCTACTGGATCATCAGTTGTGCAAATGACCTCAACGTTCATTTTCCTGAGGATAGCACGGGTGCTGCAGGCCTCAGTCTGTAACAATTCAGAGGTATCCCGGTAGATCGTCCTGGCTGAATGCTGATCGAGCAATGTATTGATATCAAAATATCTTTGCAATTCAAGATGTGTCCAGTGATACAGAGGATTTCGCATGGTATGGGGAACCGTCTCAGCCCATTTCAAAAATTTATCCGGATCAGTAGCATCACCTGTTATGAAGGTTTCATTGATACCATTTGCACGCATGGCCCTCCACTTGTAGTGGTCTCCGCGTAACCATGCCTCTGTGATATTTTGAAAGCAAATATTCCCGGTAATTTCATCCGGAGGAAGGTGATTATGGTAGTCGATGATGGGCATTTTTGACGCATATTCATGATACAGGATTTGTGCCGTATCGTTTTGTAATAAGAAATTTTCATCCAAAAATGCCTTCATCTATATACATTTAGAATTGATTTGGCTTTTCATCAAAGTTGCCATAGTATGCACAACAAGGTACTCAAAGTTCATCCTCGTGACAACATTATAGTGGCCTTGCAGGATCTGCAAAAAGGAGAGCGTGTTGTCCTGGAAGAAGAGAAATTCAATTTAGTATCCGATGTTCCGTCCAAACACAAGTTTGCAGCCGTGCAATTTGCTCCCGGTGATCAAGTGATTATGTATGGTGTCATCGTCGGAAAGGCAACTAAAGAGATTTCGAGTGGAGAAGTGATCACGACCCGAAACATTGTGCATGCAACAGCTGATTACCAAATACAATCTGTTGACTATGAGTGGATACCCCCTGATCATTCAGAATTCGCCAACAGGACCTTCATGGGTTACCACCGGTCGGATGGACAAGTGGGCACAATGAATTATTGGCTGGTCATACCGCTTGTGTTTTGTGAAAACAGAAATATCAATGTCATCAGGGAAGCCCTGAATGAACAATTGGGTTATGCTACTGCAAAGAGTTTTCGCGTAGATACCCAATCGCTCATTGATCAATATCAATCAGGTCAAGACGCAAGCTCGATCCTGGCTACTGACATCATCCTGGACCAGGAAGAGCTCAGACAAAGAAGGATCTTTCAAAATGTTGATGGTATCAAATACCTGACCCATGAAGGAGGATGCGGCGGTACCCGCCAGGATACGCAAATGTTATGTAAACTCCTTGCCGGGTATATCAATCATTCAAATGTTGCAGGGGCTACCTTACTGAGCCTGGGATGTCAAAATGCCCAGGTTTCCTTGATGAAGCAAACGATGACGGAACATTATCCGAATTGTTCAAAACCCATTTACTACCTCGAACAACAAGACAGCGAATCTGAAAGGGAACTCATTGCGAATGCAGTAAAACAAACATTTGCAGGACTGATGGAGGCGAATAAAATTGAGAGAGCACCAGCTTCTCTGTCAAAGCTAAAATTGGGATTAGAATGCGGAGGTTCGGATGGATTCTCCGGTCTTACCGCCAATCCAGCCCTTGGATATACATCCGATCTTCTTGTCGCCCTCGGAGGAACTACGATGTTGGCGGAGTTTCCGGAACTGAATGGAATTGAACAGGAGTTAATCAACAGGTGCTCCAATCAGGAGATCGCCAGGAAATTTTCTTCTCTAATGAAATCCTATTCAGACGAAGCCAGAAGATCCCAATCCAGCTTTGCGTTTAATCCTTCACCAGGAAATATCAGGGATGGATTGATCACAGATGCGATTAAATCGGCCGGAGCTGCAAAAAAAGGAGGGACATCGCCGGTAACTGATGTTTTGGATTATGCGGAGCCCTCGATACACCCTGGACTCAACCTTGTATGCACTCCCGGGAATGATGTGGAAAGCACAACCGGGCTGGCTGGCTCTGGTGCCAACATAATTGTCTTCACCACCGGCTTGGGAACCCCTACGGGAAATGCAGTTGCTCCGACCATCAAGGTGTCAACGAATTCTCAACTGGCACAACGGATGGAAGACATTATCGATCTGGACACCGGGTCCATTATTTCAGGAGCCTCTACCATCGAATCAAAAGGCAGGGAGTTGCTGGAATTGATCATTACGGTGGCAAGTGGTGATGTCGTTCCCAAGGCAGTTCACCTGGGTCAGGATGACTTCATCCCCTGGAAGAGAGGTATTTCATTGTGATGGTCGGAAGATCAGGCTTACAGATGAATTCAGGACTCACCAGCATCAAGCTGGAATATTTGTTCCATCAAGATCCATTTTTCTCCTTCCCTGGCCCAGGGTAATGCCTGTTGAAACTGCCACATGATTTCTTCCCATTCCCTGACCTTTTGGTTTTCATTGTCCATCCGGGATTTTTGCTCGAAAGAAAATGAATCGTTGACTTCTATAATCATGAACATTCGATGGGCAGAAAGAAATATTTGCATGTCTTCGACACCGGCAGCTTTAATGCTTTGTGTGATTTCAGGCCATACATTTCCAGGCTTGTGATAGGTCTTGTATTCTTCTATTAGTTGCGGATCATCCTTGAGATCACAAGTCAGGCAATAACGTCTTGTATCCATAGACTTAGATTATATCAACTTTTTAAATACACGAATTCCGTATGTAGCAATAACAACAAAGCAAAACAGCGGCAGGACAAATGAAAAGTTGACTTCGGGAACTCCAAAGACACGCGTGTCCGCGTATCCGAGGCCTCCAAGATCAAGGATCATACCCTGGGCTAATGGCATGATAGCCCCACCCACAATTGCCATAACGAGGAAAGCAGCTCCATACTTGGCATCATCTCCCATTCCGTCCAGTGCTATTCCATAAATCGTCGGAAACATGAGTGACATACAAAACGATATCATGACCAGGCTATAGAGACCAATCATTCCCTCGATAAAGATGGTGCCAAGTGTAAATACCATGGCCATAAAAGAAAAGATCGTCAACAACTTACCGGCGTCGATGTATCGTAAAAGAAAGGTACATACCCATCGCCCGACGAGGAAAATGCCCAGGGCAGCCATGGCATAAGGTACTGCTGATCTGTTGTCTATGCCCAGCGTCTCGGCGTACTGATAGATATATGTCCAACACATGATTTGAGCACCTACATAAAACATTTGAGCAATCACTCCTTCCCTGAATTTCTTTCCCTGAAAGATCCTTTTGATCGCGGAGTAGAGTCCTTCTCCACTATCCTCTTCCTTTTTTTCCGGCATTCGAACGATGGCAATCAGGATCAGGATACCAATAACCGCCAATCCAAGCATAACATAGGGATTTCTGATCACCATTAAATCGGCAGTCCTGATAGAAGCTTTGGCTGTCTCTGACAATGAGTCATAAATGACTTGCCCATTTTCATTGAGGTCATCTGATTGAAGGGAACCCAATATGAATGTCTGTGCGGCATACAAACCGGCAAGGGCACCTATCGGATTGAATGCCTGTGCCAGGTTCAATCTCTGAGTTGCTGTTTCCGATGGCCCCATGGACAGGATGAAGGGATTGGCGGTAGTCTCCAGGAAGGCAAGACCAAATGTTAGGATATACAATGCCAGGAGAAAGAATGTGAATTGCTCATATGCAGCGGCAGGATAAAAGAGCAAGGCCCCTGACGCGTACAAAATCAAGCCAAGGAGGATTCCTTTTTTATAGGAGTATTTCTTAGCAAAGATGGCTGCCGGCAGGGCCATTGTAAAGTATCCTCCATAAAAAGCCATTTGGACCCATGAAGCCTGGGTGTTGTTCAGTTCCAAGACCTTTTTAAAGGCACTTACCATGGGATTGGTAATGTCATTGGCAAATCCCCACAAAGCAAAAAGCGAGGTAATCAAAATAAATGGAATGATCAATTCCTTGGGAACTATGGGAATCTTAGTGGACATGTGTGTTGGTTAGTTTTGAATTTATGTCTGTGCTAATCTGTGTCAATCTGTGGTGAATTATAAATTTTGAGTTTTGAATTTTGAATTTTCAGTTATAGTTTTCAGTTGAAGTATCCATCGTTCAACTTCTAAGGTGGGCGCTTGCTCCGCCTATGGCGAGATGAGTTCTTGCGGGCAGGCATATCAGGCCGCATGAGCGAGGCCTTCATGAGCAAACGATTGATATCTATGCTAATCTGTGGTGAATTAGTCCCGACGATTCGCATTGCGAAAGTACAGGATGACATCGGCAAGTTTTGAATGCTGAATTTTGGGTTCTGAATTTTGATTTTGATTTTGATTGAAACTAAGTAAGCGACCTGTCCAAATGAACATATCCCCCATCTACGATCATAAATTGACCTGTGGTATGACTGGACTTATCCGATAACAGGAAGACGGCCATGGCTGCGATCTCTTCCTTGGTAGTCATGCGGTTTTCCAACGGGATTTTGGCAACAATCTCCGCTTCCTTCGAATCGGGATTGTCAAAAGAATGATCTAACCATTTGCGGTATAAGGGGGTCATTACTTCAGCGGGAAGTATGGCATTGACCCTGATGGAATACGGCAATAACTCTGCCGACCATTCCCGGGTTAATGCAAGCTGTGCACCTTTCGCGGCGGCATATCCCGAAGTTTTCCCCTGACCTGTCAAAGCAACTTTAGAGCTTATATTTACAATGGAGCCTTTCGATTTCTTTAGATGCGGCAACGCATAGTGCACAAGGTCATAGTAGTGAAAGAGATTCAGATGAATGGATGCACGAAATTTAACTGGTCCGTCTTCCAGGCCCACGCCGTCATTCATGCCAGCATTATTCACGATGCCGTCGATTTGTCCATAAACCTCTACCGTCTCATCAATGACTCTTTTACATTGATCAGTGTCCTGGAGATCCCCGATGATGGCATGGCAGGAACCGTTACTATTTAATTCCGATACGAGATTTTCGGTAACCGGACCATCAGACCGGGTCGCAATAACCACCTTTCCTCCCTCAGAATGAATTGCTCGTGTAATCCCTTCGCCGATACCTTTAGAACCGCCGGTTACGATATATACCTTATTGCTTATGTTGAGATCCATCGTAATATTTTTTCATGTCATACTGCGAATAATTCCTAGTTCCAAACCCCTTAACTCAGCCAGGCCTTTTAACCTGCCGATGGCAGAGTATCCGGGATTAGTCTTCTTATGCAAATCATCAAGCATTTGATGTCCGTGATCCGGTCTCATCGGAATTGATTCGCGATGGTCTTTTTGTATTTCCAAAAGTGCTTTCAACACTTCGTACATGTCTACATCACCATCCAGGTGACTTGCTTCAAAAAAGTTGCCTTCATTATCTCGCCGTGTGGATCTCAAATGAACAAAATGGATTCTGTGACCAAAGGTCCGAATCATCCTGGGCAGGTCGTTGTCCGGTCTGACACCAAGTGATCCCGAACAAAAACAAAGTCCATTGCTATTGGAATCAACAGCATCCATAATGGCCTTCAGGTCTTCTCCCGTACTGACAACCCTGGGTAGTCCGAGCAGTGGGAAGGGAGGATCATCAGGATGTAGAGCCATCTTAACTCCTGCCTCTTCGGCCACCGGAATCATCTCTTTCAGAAAGTGAATCAGATTATCCCTCAATATTTCTCCATCAACGGACTGATAACTGTCCAGGAGATTCTGAAATTCCTGAAGTGATGCACTGCCTTCCGTGGTTCCACCAGGAAGACCGGCAATGATGTACTCAGTGAGCCGCCTGATCTCCTCTTTATCCATTTCTTTAAATCGATTCTGAGCAGACTTGATCTCAGATTCGTTGTAATCATGCTCAGCCCCGGGTCTTTGTAAAATGAATAAGTCAAAGGCAGCAAAGGCAGCTTTTTCAAATCTCAATGCCAATGATCTATCGGGGAGTTGAAATGCCAGGTCGGTCCGCGTCCAGTCTACGACAGGCATAAAGTTGTACGTGATGATTGAGATTCCACACGCAGCCAGATTTCTGACCGTGCTTTTATAATGATCTATGTAAAGATCACATTGACCTGTTCTTCTTTTGATATCCTCATGGACCGGTACACTTTCGACTACCGACCATTCAAGTCCGGCTTCCTCAATCTCGGATTTTCTTGAACGAATTTCATTGATCGGCCAAATTGCTCCATTCGGTATGTAATGCAAGGCCGTGACCACTCCTGTGGCCCCAGCTTGTCTGATATGCCACAAACTTACGGGATCTTCAGGTCCGTACCATCGCCATGTCTGCTTCAGTCTTTTCAAAGTAAGTGAGGATGAATCATGCAATACCATCTAATATATGAATAAGCCTTAAGTAAGACAGAGCTTCTTTTCAATTGGCCGTTCTCTTCGCATCATCCGGCACATAAGCAGGATTGAGTATGGGCTCCTGTACCTTCATATCCTTTCTCCAGGCATCGAGTTTTTGATATAGCTCACTGGATTTATCAGGATGCTTTTCCGATAGATCAACTTGCTCGGACAGGTCAGCATCAAGGTCGTACAATGCGATAGTGCCCGTCTCATAGAATTCGATCAACTTCCATCTGCCATGGCGAATAGCACCTCCGGGTCGCCAGCCACTGCCGTGATAATGGGGAAAATCCCAGTAAAGCGTCCTTTCCTCAAAGTCGTAGGGATCACTAAATAGAGGTGATAGATCCTTACCGTCGGATACAACATCCTCAGGTATTTCATTTCCGGAAATAGTCATGACTGTCGGGAATAAGTCATGGCTGACTACAGGGACATCTGTGCTTCGGTCAAATTGGTCGTAATCAGGTGGTTTGATTAATAAGGGAATGCGTATACCTCCCTCGTATAACCAGCCCTTCCCTCCCCGGAGTGGTCGTACAGAAGTCGGTCCGATCATCGACCAGGATGTATCCAACGTAGAAAGTCCACCATTGTCAGAGGTGAAAATAATAGTTGTATTGTCATACAGTTTTTCCTCCTCAAGCTTGTTGATCAGCCTTCCAACATTTTCATCCAGTGCATAAACCATAGAGGCGTAATCGGCATTCACCTGGTTCATCGTGGTTTGTCCGGATCGGTCTATTTCAACTTGTAAGCTGAGGTCGGGATCCTCCTCCAGCTTTTTTTTGAATTTCTCTATATGCCGTTTAGACGCCTGGATAGGTGTATGGACAGTGTAGTAAGAAAGGAATAAGAAGAACGGATCTTTTCCATGATGTTCAATGAAGTTGATGGATTCATTCGTCAATCGATCCGTCAGGTATTCTCCTTCGGGTCCATCAGTGAGTTTAGGATTTTCGTAGGGCGAATAATATCCTCCCGGCGGAGCACCCTTGTCGTGCCCGCCCTGATTAAAATCAAATCCTTGATCTTCCGGATAATATCCTTCCCCTCCAAGGTGCCATTTTCCTGCAAAAAATGTCTGATATCCATTGGTTTTCAAAGCTTCGGCAATGGTTATGTGGGAAAGGGGAAGTTCATTCAAATCCCGCGGACCCAACAATTTCTGATCTTTCGGATCCCTTCCGGGAATCCAATCTGTTATGTTAATCCTCGATGGATGAAGACCGGTCATGATGGCTGCCCGCGTAGGTGAGCAGACGGGATTGGATGAATAAGCATTCGTAAAGATCATGCTCCTCCTGCTCAAGGCATCGATATGCGGAGTCTCATAAAATGTACTTCCCGAATAGCCGAGATCCATCCAACCAAGGTCATCGACCAGGATAAGAACCACGTTGTTTTGTCTGGGTGGGCTACACGACCCGAAGATCAACCAGGTCCCCAAAATGAATAGCAAGACCCTGGGTATTTTTTCAAATTTTCTCAGAAATGAACGGTTTAATTTGTCAATTCCCATCCCGGAGCATATTCTCTGGACCACATGCGTAATGCTTCTTTATTATTGGTGATGATTCCAGATTTCACATCAACTTCGAGCTTCGTCCCGGTTGCCTGAGCCATGTTGCCCAGGTGACACAGATGATTGCTAAAATTAGCTTCGGCTACCGGTGAGTTTAAGGTCTCACCTTTCCTGATGCCCTCAAAGAAATTGTGAATATGCTTATCTGTCAATCCTCCGATCCCTGCAATATTAGTTGTCTGGGAAAGCACTTCCTCGGATTTGTGTTTGATTTCATTGCCTTCGCGGTCATAGACATAGTAATCATTTCGATCGACCATAATGCTACCTTCTGTACCATAGATCAGCACTCCACGGCCACGATCGTATTTCTTGATGCCGTTGCAACTTCTTCCATCCCATGTAAGTGATTTGCCACCTTCAAATTCAAATCTTGCGATTTGGGTATCATAAAACTCCCAGTCGTCATTCTGGTAATGAAACCTGCCACCTTCTGATGTTACACTTGTCGGATGTTTGACGCCCAGGGCCCATCGACAAATATCCATCTCATGCAAACCGTTATTGCAGATTTCACCGGTTCCCCAATGCCTAAACCAATGCCAGTTGTAATGCACGATATTGTCCCTGTACTGCTTCCTGGGCGCAGGCCCTTGCCATAGATCCCAGTCGAGGTGATCCGGCACTGGTGTGACCTTTCCTACACCAATTGTTCCGCGACTGTTGGCATACCAACATGTTGCTTCATAGACATCTCCAATAATTCCCCCAGCAATGTCCTTAATCATCATTTGTGATGTGGGTGCGGATCGTTGTTGATTGCCGATTTGAACCAATTTGCCGTATCTCCTTTGAGCGATCACGAGGAGTGCTCCTTCATTCGGATTATGACTCAGTGGCTTTTCGCAATAGACGTGCTTGCCGGTCTGCATGGCAAGGATCGAGAAAGGAGTATGTGTATGATCTGCAGAAGCAATGAATATGGCATCAATGTCTGGATTCTGTACGAGTCTCCGGAAATCTGACTCCACGGATACGGATTTATCGTGTTCTTCTTTTAATTGATCCACTCGTTTATCCAATACATTACGATCGACATCACACAGTGCAATGACATCGGAATTTTCCAGTTTGAGAATGGTATTCATCAATCCTCCTCCCCTTCCATTCAATCCCACGACAGCCGTATTGATCCTTTCGTTCGATCCGATAATCCTGCGATAACTCCGTGCGGAAATATTCCCTAATCCCGAAACAGCTCCGGCTGTTACAATACCGGTTCGCTTGATAAATTTTCTTCTGGTTTTCTTCATTTCTTATCTTCTAAAATTCTCGAATTTTGATGTTCCTGAATGAAACTTCATCACCGTGATCCTGTAAGAGGATATGCCCTTCAGGCAATCTCCCAAAATTCTCCCATATTTCATATTTGCTTTTTTCTACAAGGGCAGCAAATACCTGGCTGAATCGGTCAAATTCAACTACCTTGACATGGTTCAGCCAATGTTCTATATGTCCACCCCTGACGACAATCCTGGCATTATTCCACTGCCCTACTCCCTTAAAATTCTTGCTGCCATTCTTACTGTACGACTCCGCTCTGATCAGGTCGTAGAGAGAGGCTACAGTCCGGTTTCCATTCTTTCCTTGTTCGGCATCGGGATGATTGTGATCATCCAAAATTTGAAATTCCAATCCTATTGCAGAACCTGTACCTTTATTTAAGTCCGGGTCGACAAAGTACTTTATGCCACTGTTGGCACCTTTTGTGATCTTAAAATCTACACTCAATTCAAAATCGCTGTAGGTATCGACTGTAACGATGTCTCCTCCGTTTCGGGATTCGTATCCTCCTGAAGCCAGCACTTTCAATATGCCGTCCTCAACTACCCAACCCTTTTCCGGGAAGCGATCCATTTTGGCACCTCTCCAACCATTGGTGGATTGCCCATCCCAGAGCAAACGCCAACCCTTTCTTTTTTCTTCTTTTGTAAGCCTGTTATTGAGGTAACTGATTTCGACTACGTCCTGATCCGGGTTGAGCCTGGCCTCTTCAAGCCCATCTGTCTTGATCCGGATATTGCGCCATCGCACTTTTTTCCCATCCTGGGATTGATCCCTGATACTATGCACCTGGAAAGCAATAAATCCCTCGTCTGTAAGATCATCCACGAGGTTGACACAATGCACTCCATTGATCCAGGTTCTGATGTGATTTCCAATAGCCTCTATTCGATAATGATTCCATTGACCGGGTACGAACGCATTTCTTCCTTTCGCATTTCTGCTTAATGGATAAAGCCATGCTCTCCTCGCTTCATCATAAATACCTCCTGCCCATTTCCTCGGACTCGTTTCTATTTCGCATTGATATCCATGAACTCTGCCATTTCTGTATTCAGGAATACTCTGACTGCGAAACTGAACACCAGAATTCAATCCATTGTCAACGAGAACTTCAAATTCCAGGATAAAGTCGCCGTATGTCTTTTTTGTCGCCAGGAAACTGTTAAGCGTATTCATTTTGGATATGCCGACGATTACACTATCCTCGATGACGTAATCTGCTTTTCCGTTGAGCTGTTCAAAATTTGATAGGTCCGTTCCATTAAAAAGGAGTTCCCAACCGTTCTGGCCAAGAGTAATCCCATTGATCAAGAATAGGAATAGCAGTGTTATAAAACCGTTTTTCTTCATTGGCAATAAGCTTAATCTGAAAGATAGTACAAGATGAGACATAGGCGAACTAATAGATGGCATTTTTGTTATGATATCAATATCTTGTAAGAAATAGAAGCATTCGTCAATCAAACATATACAATGAGCAATCTAAGAAAAGAGTACACTAAAGAAGATCTCACAGTCATATGGGAACCGGGAAAGTGTATACATTCGACCATATGTGCCAATGGATTGTCCGAAGTATTCCGGCCCAAGGACAAGCCATGGATCCAATTGGACAAAGCCGAAAGTGACCGGATTAAAAAACAAATTGATCAATGTCCATCGGGTGCTTTAAGTTATGTAACCAGCGCTCCGACAGAAACGGCTACTTCCAATGAGACCGAGGTAGAAGTCATTCAGAATGGTCCCCTGATCGTAAAGGCCACCGTAAAGATCACGGACAAGGATGGAAATACGGAGATTCGATTGAACCGTAGTTCATTTTGTCGTTGCGGTGCATCGGAAAACAAACCATACTGCGATGGATCTCATAGAAAAATCGAGTTTGTCGGTTAGTGTCACAAGTAGCAGGCGTTACAGCTTCATGTACTTGTAACTCTTTACTCCTTGATCCCTGAGGTTGATAATGAGAATGTATAATCCGACATCCAAATGCTCTACATCCAATAGGAATTGAGACATTCCGATTGAGTATTGAGACTGAATCTGTCCTGCCGAATCATAGATCTGAATATCATCTATGATTTGTTTTGAATCGAACCTGAGATCTCCCCATCCTGGGTTGGGGCCAATGGAAATTTCAAGTTGATCTGAAAGGTATTCAGCCACTGAAGTGGTAATTTTTTCCTCAACGATCCGTATTCCTTCTGCAATATCGATTTGCCCATCCGTGGACGACCCTTCTTTAATATTATAAACTTCATTGGCAGCTAAAGAGTAAAACCGATCAACATGTCCTGTCGGCCAGGTTACGATCAACGAATCCAATTGAGCTGCAGACGAGAGACCAAAATGTTTGAATGAGGAATTCTGACCAAGGAATCCTGAACCGCACAATGTGAATTGTTGTTGGTATTTTCCGTTTGTATAGGCTTCCAATCTGGCACCTACTCCATCGCGATTACTAAGCACACCTTCCATTTTGAATTTGATCCAATTGTTGGCTGATACCGTCTTGTTTTCCCAAATTGTAAAATGATGTGGCGGATCGTTTTGAACGACTATGTCAATCAAACCGTCATTATTCAAATCGCCAATGGCATTTGTAAAACCATATGTCGTATCCGCCAATAAACCTTGTATCAGTGGAGCGTCAAAATGTGATCCCTCAATATTTTCATAAAAAGCACTGGACACCTCTTTAGGTGCGTTGATGGAACTAGTGACGTACAAATCCAGATCACCGTCATTATCCGTATCCAGGAAGTTGGATCCCCAACAATTTCCACCAGGAAAGTGAATCCCAATTTCTTCGGCAACGTTTGTAAATGATATCGTACTGCTCTTATCGACACTTCCCAAATTCTGTAAACATTGACTTCCGATCGGTGTATTGGTTACATAAACATCCATCCATCCGTCCCTGTTGAAATCACCCGGATTAACGCACATGGCGTTCATTCTTGCATTGGATCCGGTCTCTTCGCTAACATCGAGAAAACCACCATGACCTGTATTTTCTAAAAGAGTATTGAACGTGAGTTTGTCATTTGCAATATAGATGTCCGGCCACATATCATTGTTGTAGTCAAAGAATGCAGCACAGAAAGGAAGTTTACCATCATCGCTGGCATTCGCTTCGAATGTCCGTTCTGAAAAAGAGCCGTCCGCGTTATTTTTAAACAATCGATTATAACTTCTGATCGCATCCGGATCACCAATGATTCCCTTGGATGCGTAATAAAGATCGAGCCATCCGTCGCGATTGTAGTCTCCCCAACAAGCACCGTAGCCATAATGTACATTTAAGGGCAATCCGCTTGACTCTGTGACATCCTGCATATTCAGATCACCCCGGTTTTGGTAAAGCCTGCTGATCCCGTCATTGGCCGCAACATACAGATCCGGGTCACCATCATTATCGTAATCGACCCAGTTGATCTGTTTGACTTGCTCACGATTGTCTACCAGTGAAACAATTTGTTGAAAACCATTACCGGTATTTACATAAAATCCGATTAAAGCTCCTCTGTCAGATCCCAATGTCAGATCATCGAGACCATCTCCATTGAAATCATAGATGCTGACACCTGCGCCTATCGTATGAATAGACAATGAATGTCTCACGTCGTACTTCGCCGATGATTCCAGGAAGTCAATTTGACCCATCGCCAAATTCAGACTCACCAGGGAAATTAGACCGGTATAGAAATAGCTTTTCACTAAGAAACAAAGATAATAATCATTGAAAATGAATGAATTAGGACACCTATGGTCGTGTGTATTTCAAAATGCACAAAAAGGCTTACCTTAGAGTTATCCAAAAAAACAAAGAGATGGAAACGCGATTATTAGTAGATTCCATCCTGGAAG
>JANQHF010000036.1 GCA_028282725.1 Saprospiraceae bacterium | reverse complement strand
CTGCCCTGGATAACATGATTCTCCTGGATTTTGATGAGTTAATCGATTCGAATTCGCTATCCAATGTAGTGATCGAATTAACACCGCCAAATGAAGTCTTACTTTCAAATCCTTCCAAGAACTCACTCTTGTTGACGAGTAGTAGTGGATATGATCATACCGTTGAACACGAACTGTATTTGAGTGGACTTTCCGACCGTTCCGGCAATATTCTGGATACGATCATTTCAATTGTGATTCCCCGAACCGCAGAAAACAAAGACTTACTCATCAATGAAGTACTTTTTAATCCGATTGGCTCCGGTTCGGATTTCGTAGAAATTATCAATCATACCAGCAGCTATATTGCCCTTTCAAATGTCCTCCTGGAAAATCGCACCGACAATCAAAAAGATCATATTAATGATCTCGTCTTTATAGGCCCCGGTGCCTTGGCTGTTTTTACCGATAATAAGAACGACATTACTGATCGTTATGATCATCATGATCGCCTTGTGATCTACGAGATCTCAATTCCTTCTTTTAATAATTCTGATGGAAATGTGAGCATTTCATCCAATGATGAAATTATTGATTCATTTGACTATGACGAAGACTTGCATCATCCCCTGCTGGATGATGTCGAAGGCATAAGCCTGGGCAGAATATCATTGGATTCGGACTCCAACGATACTGAGAACTGGACATCGAGTCCGGAACGACTGGGTTTTGCTTCTCCCGGTTTACAAAATGGTTTGGGAAGATCGTCATCGGACAACTCTTTTAAAATTGAAGACAAGGTATTTACTCCAAATGGAGATGGAGACAAGGATCACCTCCGAATTAATTTTGAACTCGAAACTTCAGGATATGTTTGCAACATGCGCATCTTCAATGAATATGGCAAAATGATAAAAACGATCGTTTCAAATGAAATCCTGCCAGCAAATGGAACTGTTCACTGGGATGGGCGAACCCAGGACGGTACTGTTGCATCTATGGGGATTTATATTCTGCACGTAGAGATCTACAGCTTAACCGGACAAAGCGAACAATTCAAATTGACCTTTGCACTTGGAGATTTTATAAACTGATGCCAGTATGATCAGCATTCAAGGTCCTTGATGAAGCATTCATCATATTGTGTCAGGCAATGGAGTTGAGAGTTTCATGTGCCTTTTGCAATATTTCCTTTACACCTTTCATATCTGGTGCCTGGGCATAGATCCTTAGAACGGGCTCAGTTCCGGAAGGACGAATCATCACCCATCTATCTCCTTCAAGGAAGTATTTGTGGCCATCAATATTTTCATATCTAACGACAGGGATGCCACCAAAACGGGTAATTTTTCCATTTTCACAATGCTTGACTATGGCCTGCTTCTTGCTTTCTTCCAAATGGAGGTCATCCCGGCTAAAGTCAAAAGCTCCAACCACATCATGGATGTCCGATATAAGCTGCTTTAAGGACTTTCCGGTTTTTGCCATGAACTCCATTATGACCAGTCCTATCCAGATTCCATCACGTTCGGGAATATGTCCTTTCACGGCAAGGCCACCAGACTCCTCACCTCCCACCAGGACGTCTTCAGTCTGCATGAATTCCGCGATGTATTTAAATCCAATCTTTGTGGTTTCAATTTCAAGACCATAGTGCCTGGCCAATTGCGCCATCTTATCCGTCACGGAGAAAGTGACAATCACCTTTCCATCCAATCCCTTGAATTCATGCATATACTTCAGCAACAAAAGAAGTATGTGGTGAGAATCGACAAACCGGCCATCTTCATCAAATAGACCGACTCGATCAGCATCTCCGTCATTGGCTAACCCGAAGTTATATTCCGGGTGAGCAGCCAAGAATTCACCAATTTCAGGCAGATTTCTGAGAATGGGTTCCGGAGCTCTTCCATTAAAAGAAGGATTGTAGTCGCAATGGAGCAAGTAAGCATCATCAAATAATCTCCGTATTGCATTTTGCCCGGCACCATACATGGCGTCATAGACCAATCGGATGTTCTTTTGGATCGAATCAAGTTCAAAATTTTCTCTTACATGATCCAGGTACATTTGTTCCAAATCCATGAATTGAACCAAACCCTCGTTCTTGAGTTCGTTCAAAGACCTTACCGATCCGATGGGATTTTCCGGAATAATTGACTCTATCTCGGCCACATCAGAAGGGAGGGTAGGCCCTCCAAAAGATGATTTCAGTTTGAAACCATTATAACTCGGTGGGTTATGACTCGCAGTAATAACAATACCCATGTCTGCATTTGTTTTCACAACCGCCAGTGAAACCATCGGTGTACTGACAAATTGATCTGAGATGATCACCTCAATTCCCAGATGACCCAAAACCCTGGCCGTGACCTCACTGAACAATTTTCCACCAAAACGGCAATCGTATCCCACCACTGCCTTCTTGTATTTCCTTGAAATCATCCACCGCCCTGTCGCCTCTGTTACTCTCTTCAAATTATCTACCGTGTAATCCTGTGCGATAATGGCACGCCACCCGTCAGTTCCAAACTTTATTTTATACATATGTAAATAATCTTTAATATATTAGCAATTCATTTACAATGTTTCATACTACGATTCTATGCACTTTAAGCAAAAATCTTCAGATGCTGGAAATACAGTTGACAACTACAGACATCGAGGACTTCGCGTGAAACTGGCCAATGAATTGCGAAGAAAAGGAATTCATGATGAAAAAGTGCTACGTGCCATATCTATTATTCCACGTCACTTCATGTTGGACAAGGCTTTTGAAGAATGGGCATACAAGGACATGGCATTTCCCATTGAAGCGAATCAAACGATCTCTATGCCTTATACGGTTGCCCTTCAAAGTCAACTCCTTGAAGTAAAAAGGGGGGAGAAAATTTTGGAAATAGGAACAGGCTCGGGATATCAGGCTGCCATTCTTCATGCGCTTGGCGCAAAGGTCTACACCATTGAGCGGCAAAGACTTTTATTTGAAAGAACCAATAAGTTGTTCGAAATGATGAATCTTCATGCAATCAGGGTCTTGTACGGTGATGGATTTACAGGAGCCGCACGTTTTGCACCCTTTGACAAGATCGTCGTAACCGCAGGTAGCGCAACTTTTCCGGATAACTTGTTCGATCAATTGAAAATTGGAGGTATTATGGTCATTCCCCTGGGCAGGCAAGACCAAAAAATGATGCGATACTTTAAGATCACCGACAAATCCAAGCGCCTCGAGGATTATGGATCCTGTGCCTTCGTGCCTATGTTAGCTGGAAAAGTGTAATCATCCAAAAAATTTAAAGTAGTCAAGATTCAGGATTTTGATTCTCGTCCGGGTTAAATTGACTTTTCAACAAAAGCTATATTAAAAGTTGATACGAATCAGCCTCTTTTTAAGGAATTTGACCACTGCCGGCTGATTTGTCACAATTTATTTTTGACTCTGATCGGACATTTTATTATACATTCGCAATATGAATCTGGTGCATTTCATATTTACATTACTAAGACCTGGACGACTCAGGACCATTCGGTCCTGATATTTCCTTCCCCTGGATGTCTTCATCCTTATCATCACTTTTATAAATTAATATTCATTTACACAACATCCATTTATAATCATTGCTCATGCAAACCGTAGTTCGAATCGCTGATTACAGAGATAGGGTACATGCGCCTACGATTTCAAAATGGTACATTCAATCGTCACAGGAACGAGGAACGGGAATCGCCACGAGAAGTAAAGAATATCTAGAAAGTAAGATCAATAACGGCAACGCCATTATTGCATTTGTCCAGGACCAACTCGCCGGATTTTGTTACATAGAAGTGTTTAGTTCGGGTGAATATGTTTCAAACAGTGGCTTGATCGTGACCCCTGAATTCAGAGGGTTGGGATTGGCCAAGCAAATCAAAAAGTTGGCCTTCAATCATGCCAGGGATTCAAATCCATTCGCCAAAATATTTGGCATCACGACCAGTGATATAGTGATGAATATTAATAGTGACCTAGGTTATAGGCCGGTAACCTTTCGTCAATTAACCCAGGATGATGAATTTTGGAAGGGGTGCAGCAGCTGCTCCAACTATGATATACTAATGAGGAATGACAAAAAAATGTGTTTATGTACGGCCATGCTTGCCAAATCCAAGGAAGAAGCCGATTCTGTGACCATACTTAATGAAAACAATAAAAAAACCTAAGCAATGACCAAGGAGAAAGTCGTTCTGGCATATAGCGGGGGTCTGGATACGTCCTATTGTATCCTTTACCTGAAAGAAACCGGGTATGATGTTCATGCCGTTCATGTAAATACCGGAGGCTTTTCAGACAGTGAGGTGGGCCTACTTGAGCAAAGAGCCCGGGCATTGGGAGCGAGCGAATTTGAAAGCATCAATAATGAGCAGGACTATTATGTCAAATGTCTCCGGTATATGATCTATGGGAATGTTTTGAGAAACAATACATATCCCTTATCCGTGAGTTCAGAGCGGGTATTTCAAGCAATTGCAGTGCTGGAGTATTGTCAGAAAGTAGGAGCGCGATATGTCGCACATGGGAGTACGGGTGCCGGGAATGATCAAATCCGATTTGATGGTGCATTCGAAAGTCTTGCCAGTCATATCGAGGTAATCACACCCATTCGCGATCAACGACTTTCCCGACAAGAAGAAATTCGGTTCATAGAAGAGAGGGGATATCAATGGGATGAACAGAAAGGTGTATACTCTATCAACAAAGGTATTTGGGGCACCAGCATCGGTGGAAAAGAGACGCTGACCAGTCATCAATCTCTTCCTGAAGATGCATGGTTGCATCAATGTGATCGAAACGATGCAACAGAAATTCAAATCACCTTTAGTAAAGGCCAACCTATCGCAATGAATGGCCAGCGTCAAGAAAGTCCTCTAAGTCTCATAAAGACATTGAATGAATTGGGACATGAATATGCCATTGGAAGGGATATACACGTAGGCGATACTATTATCGGAATCAAAGGCCGGGTCGCATTCGAAGCACCAGCGGCACTCATTCTGATCAAGGCACATGAACTTTTGGAAAAACATACATTGACCAAATGGCAGGCATACTGGAAAAAGCAACTTGCAGACTGGTATGGCATGTTTCTTCATGAAGGAAAATACCTTGAACCTGTCATGCGCAATATTGAAGGATTCCTGACCGATAGCCAGGATACGGTCAATGGAGAAGTATTCATACGACTTCACCCATACAGATTTGAATTGCTTGGCATTCAATCGAAAAACGATCTGATGAATTCGGATTTTGGTCAATACGGAGAAACCAACCTGGCCTGGTCGGGTGAAGATGCCAAGGGTTTTACAAAGATCTACTCGAACGCCGACAAGCTATTTTACCACGTAAATCCCGACATGAAATGAAAAAATGTAAAGTTGGTATTATCGGAGGAGCCGGGTACGTCGGTGGCGAAATGATCCGTCTCATCTTGAATCACGATCATTGCGATCTGCAATTCGTTTCCAGTCGCAGTCAATCAGGCAATTATCTCCATTCTACACATCCCGACCTGAAAGGATGGACGGACCAGAAATTCAGTGATGCATCCATTCAAAGAGCAGATGCTCTCTTCTTGTGTATGGGGCATGGAAATTCAAAAAGATTCATCGAGGAGAATGAGCCTGGAAAAGAATGTCTGGTAATCGATTTGAGTCGCGATTACAGATTAAAAAACGATGCAGAAGATTTTGTCTACGGACTATGTGAATTGAATAGAGAGATCATACAGTCTTCAAATCAAATCGCCAATCCCGGATGTTTTGCCACGGCCATTCAGCTGGGCATCCTGCCATTGGCTGCAGGACATCACTTAAAATCGGATGTTCATGTCACTGCCATAACCGGGAGCACAGGCGCCGGTCAAAATCCATTGCCCACTACTCACAATTCCTGGCGCAACAACAACATTTCAATATACAAAGCATTCAACCACCAACATCTTGGAGAGATCCATCAAAGTATCAGACAATTACAAGACGGGAAAGAAGCAACCATTCACTTCATTCCGATGAGAGGTAGTTTTACGAGAGGGATATTTGCCAGCATTTATTTGGAGAGCGATCTTTCTGAACATGAAGCGATCGAATTATATAATGATTACTATCATCCCTCACCATTTGTTCACTTGTCAGAGTCTTCTATTTCCGTAAAAGAAGTCGTAAATACAAATAACGCGCTCATCCATATTTCAAAACATGATCATCTGCTCAGGATAGAATGTGCCATCGACAATTTATTGAAAGGAGCTGCAGGTCAGGCTGTTCAAAATTTGAATATTAGAAATGGCTGGGAAGAAGCTTCTGGTCTGATGCTTAAAGCGAGTGTTTATTAAATCAACCGGGATGAATCTATATGATGTTTACTCACTTTTCGATATCACACCTGTAAAAGGTAAGGGGTCTTACATTTATGATTTCAAAGGCCGGGAATATCTTGATTTTTACGGAGGTCATGCAGTCATCAGCATTGGTCATTCTCATCCTCACTATGTACATAAAATATCTGCACAGCTTCAGGAACTTGGATTCTATTCCAATTCAGTGATTAACCCGTTACAGCAAGTGCTTGCCGGCTTGTTGGAAATAACCAGCGGTCTAAAAGGATATGAACTCTTTCTGATTAACAGTGGAGCCGAAGCTAATGAAAATGCGTTGAAATTGGCTTCATTTTATAATAACCGAACAAAGGTCCTGGCACTTGAAAACTGCTTTCATGGTCGGACTTCTGCAGCTATCAATGTCACCAATACTGCTTCAAAACATCAGGCACCTATCAATCACGGTATCGATGTTACATATGTACACTTCGAGGACGAAAAAAAGATGATCGATGAGATCAGATCCCATCAATATGCCGCGATCATTATCGAAGTTATCCAGGGAGTAGGAGGATTGGATATGATTTCTGCCGATCTATTAGACAAGATTCAGATTGAGTGTGAAAAGAGCAAGACCATTCTGATCATGGATGAAATACAATGCGGTTATGGCAGATCAGGAAACTTTTTCGCATTTCAGGAGTCTTCAATCAGACCGGATATCATTACGATGGCCAAAGGAATGGGCAATGGATTTCCAATCGGTGGAATCTTGATCAATGCACGGAAGATGCCCCCTGTAAAATCACAACTCGGCACGACCTTCGGGGGAAATCACCTGGCATGTGCAGCTGGCATAGCAGTCCTGGAAGTGATGCAAATGGAAGATCTGGTAGAAAATGCAAGAGCAATGGGTAATCGAATAAAACAGCTTTTACATGGTTTGCCACTAATATCAAAAATCAAAGGACAAGGACTTATGCTCGGGGCAGAACTTGAAATCAACGCAAAGATCGTAAGAGAAAAACTCATTTATGATCATCATGTATTCACCGGAAGTTCACACAATCCCAAAATCATTAGAATACTGCCTCCCTTAAATATTACCGATAAGGAAGTTGACATATTTGTGAACAAACTGGAAACCACCCTAAGATCTATTTCATGAGTACGAATCAAAATTTCTATTCCGTCAAAGATGTAAGCCATCTGGATCAGCTGTTATTGTCGGCGCAAGGTATGAAGGCTCATCCGCTGAAGTACAAGGAATTTGGAAAAGGCAAATTGCTGGTTTTACTGTTTTTCAATCCAAGCCTTCGGACAAAGTTAAGTACTCAAAAGGCAGCTTTGAATCTGGGGATGCAGGTCATCTCAATGGATATGAAAGACAGCTGGGCCTGGGAATTTGAGGACGGCAAAATCATGGATCAAAATACAGCAGAACATGTTAAGGAGGCGGCCAGAGTCATTTCAGGTTATGCGGATATAATAGCCATCAGATCATTCCCGGGATTGAAAGACAAAGAGAGTGATTATAGAGATGTGGTAGTCAATAATTTCATGAAGTACAGTACCAAACCTGTAGTAAACCTCGAATCGGCCATCCGTCATCCCCTGCAATCATTTGCCGACCTGATGACCATCAAAGAATATTCTTCTGTCAAAAAACCCAAAATCGTCTTGAGTTGGGCTCCTCATCCAAAAGCATTGCCACAAGCCGTAGCGAATTCATTTCTTGAATGGATGAGGGCTGCCGGTGATTCCGTCACAATCACTCACCCGGAAGGATACGAATTGGATGAACGATTTACCGAGGGCCATCATGTAGTTTATGATCAAAAGGAGGCCTTTAAAAATGCTGACTTCGTCTATGTAAAAAACTGGTCTTCAGTAAAAAAGTATGGACAGGTAATTTCAGAAGATCCGACACGAATGATTACCAGGGAAGCACTCTCGCTTTCCAATGAAGCCAAATTGCTTCATTGCCTTCCCGTACGAAGAAACGTCGTAATCTCGGATGACGCAATGGACAGTGATCACTCCCTTATATCTGAATTAGCCAAAAACAGGTTATATACAGCTCAGGCTGTCCTTTACAACATCTTAAAAGGTACGCTGTAAATGGTTGTTCACGTTCTGAACGGTGATGCGCTGGCACAACAACTCATGGGAACATATCAACCTTTTATCGTCATGCGCGAATGCCTGATCGAGGGACCTTTATACCCAGAATGTAATAATCAATTCTGGAAACAACGAACCGATTACTTTATTCAGCAATTTCAGACCGAGGAAGAGATCTATAAGGTTCGGGTCATTGACGAATTGGACCGATTATTTCGATGTCCGCCAGGAACTCGATTTCATTTGTGGTTTGAATTTGATCTTTTTTGCCAATTAAATATGTGGTTTCTGGTTGATTGCCTGGTGAAGAATTATGAAAACCCTGTCATTTACTGGACAAGACCTATTCATAGAAAATGGTCGGGATTTGGTTCAATGTCATTACAAGATCTGTCTAAGGCATTTGACGACAAATTGAAATTGAAAAAAGAGGAGCAAGGTCTCATTTGCAATTTATGGCAGAACTATCTCGATCAATCAATGGACTATTTTTCAAACTTGCTAAAAGAGGACATTCCATTCTTATACGATATAGACGAATCGATCCGAGCGTTGATCAATTTGTTGCCTGGTGAAGGGTTGAATTTGCCACTTAGAAAGCTCAAAACAATTCTGCAAGAATCACATCATCCTTCTTTCGGTGAAATATTTAAGAGATTTTCTAAAGAGTTGGGAGTTTATGGGTATGGTGATCTTCAAGTCAAACATATGATCGATCAATTACAACAGGAAAGAGTATGAAACAACTTCAAGATTTGTTGTTATTGGGTGATCCGAGATTATACCAGACTTCCGTTGATGTCGAAGAAAGGGAATTACACGAGGTGAAAAACTGGGTAGAGGACTTGCACAATGTCATGGAAGAAATTCGGGCAAAATACCGGTTTGGAAGGGGCATTGCTGCTCCGCAGTTAGGAATAATGAAACGACTTATATACATCAATCTAGACGAACCACAAGTAATCATTAATCCTCAATTTGAATTTAAAAGCAATGATACTTTCAATCTTTGGGATGACTGTATGAGTTTCCCACACCTTTTGGTTCATGTCTCCAGACATACGGAGATCGAAATATCGTTCAGGGATGAACATTGGAAGCTCAAATCGCTTCGAGCTTCCGGAGCTCTTTCAGAACTTTTACAGCATGAAATAGACCACCTTGATGGAATCCTGTGTATTGATCGTGCCATTGATCAAAGACCCTTTAAATGGAGGTGGTGATTTTATCTTGAGTCATCAAAAACGGGCTCCAGATATCTGCTCCAGACCCATCCTTCCTGATCATCATATTTGACCTTACACCATTTCCCTTGCTGGCCTTCCAGCTCAATTTCTTCACTATCGTAATACAATATAGTGACCTCCAGTCCATTAGGAATTTTGAGAATAATGTCTCCCGAAAGTGAAGGACAATTTCGCATATTCAATGCGTCAGATGAAGTGCGGATTTTTGCTGGTCCTGCACTCTGATTTTTTTCATACGTGTCCAATTGAACACTGAGTTCTTCAATGATGCCATCTTTTTCTGAAAGCAATTCCAACAGCTCTTTTTTGGTAAATTGAGATTCAAGAGAATCGACCTTATTTGATTTGAACAAACTGGATATGGTCTGCGCCGGAGACTGCTTTTTGATGATGGAAATCCCAAATATTAAGAGGATGAATAAAAACGCGACAAAACTGATCCATCTCCATACCGTGTTTGGTCCGTTTCTGTATCTCCGCCGCTTTGCCAATGATTGTTATTGAACTGATTGATACATGATTTCGACTTCGTCCAAGGTGAATTGTGTCGACAGCCCTGTTTGGATGATGTATTGTTTGTCTCCCCTGATTTTTATATGCCTGAAATCATAATTGATGTAGTTTTCATCGACTCTTTTTTCAAATATGAATCCGTGATCATCCTCGCTGATAAATTTCGAAAAATATTTGGAATTTCTGATTTCCTCTTTTAGCGATGACACTACCTGGGTGGCATCCAATACCCTGGCTTCGGATTCAAAGATCTGGATGGAATAACCTTCATCGTTTTTTACGGTTACGTCCTTGATCAAGCCAAGATCGGTGGCCTTTATCTCAACGCCTTCAGGTGCATTGATTTTGAGAGATAAGCCTTGCGATAAAAGATCCAAGGGTGTCAATTCCGGTCCTTTAGGTTCGCAGGATAACGATAGCGTTAATAATAGAAAACAAAATGCTTTAAAATGAGACATGCCCCGAGTTCAAGATTATCGAAGATAGGTGATTCGAAAGGAAATCCCTAGTGGATTTCCCCTAGCAGTATATTTGTTAACCAAAAAGGCCCGGTATTTCGGGACCCTTTTGGAAACCATATCTTATAAGGAGGGAATCCTTAATATTTGTCCTGGATAAATTTTATCAGGATGTGACAACATAGGCTGGTTAGCCTCGAAAATAACGTTGTACTTCATAGGATCACCATATACATCTCTGGCGATTTTTGAAAGCGTATCTCCACTCTTTACTTCATGGAAAGTAGATTCCGGTTCTGGATTCAGAACAGTAATGTTATCAGCAACCGCCCCAATACCTTCGACATTGCCCAATGCCAAAATGATCTTCTCGCGATCAGCATTCGTATTGGTTGAACCCTCAACAATTACCTGTTCTGCAAGGTCAATATTCAAACCTGTGACAGGAATGCCCAACTCTGCTACAGCTTCCCGAAGGGCAGCAATTTTTGCTTCTTCAGGACTTAATGATGGTGCTGCATCTTTCTTTTTGAATATCTTTTTACCAGCTCCTTTAATAAATGAAAATAATCCCATTTGTTTGTTTTGATTAATTGAATAATTGATTTCGTGTCTTAAAGACAGTATGATAAGATCATTTGTGTGCTAATAAGTTCCTGAAATCAGAAGTTTAGCATTTCCATTGATCTTTAATCATGCGCAAATGTAATTGATCCGTCTTGAATATCGATATTTAGCTGTCCGGTTCAAATTCCATATGTAGAAATTCATCAATAATGGCCAAAATCAATAAAATCAAAATCATTCCAATCAAAATCCCCTTGAATGAACCCTTCATCATTTCTAAGGGACCTTTGACGGAAGCAACGATTACGGTAGTTCAAATCTATTGTGATGAAGGCTTGTACGGAATCGGAGAATGTTGTCCTTATCGCACCATCCATGGTGAAACCCAGGAGGGGACAGTGGCAGCCGCCCAAAACATTGCCAGATTGATATTGGGTCTGGATGTGACCAGGATCAGGAGGATCGTTCAGATCATGGATCAGTCCCTTGCAGGAAACGCCTCTATCAAAGGAGCATTCGATATGGCTTTGTATGACTTGAATGCAAAACTGGTGGGTCTTCCTTTGTACCAATACCTGAACGGTGATCCCGATAAAAGAATTGAGACAGATATGACCGTCAGCCTGATGGATTCCGATAAGATGGTCGAAAAAGCAATTCAGTACAAAGAGGAGGGATTCCCTGTCTTAAAGATTAAACTCGGTCAACGTCCTTCGGTAAAAGATGTTGATAGAATGAAGGCCATTCGACAAGCCACAGGGTCGGATTACCCGTTGAGAATTGACGCTAACCAGGGTTGGAATCTTACTCAGGCGACCTCGGCACTCAAAGAAATGGAGCATCTTTCTATTGAACATTGTGAAGCCCCGATTTATAGTCAAAACCTAATACATCTGAAAACACTACGCGACCGCTCCCCTATTCCAATCATGGGAGATGAGTCAGTATTCACTCACAAAGATGCCTTCCAGGTGACAGCATTGGAATGTATAGATCTCATCAATATCAAACTTGGGAAATCCGGAGGCATATGTCATGCTATGAAAATTGCTTCCATAGCTGAAGCCCAGGATATGGACTGCCAGGTCGGTTCATTCTCTGAATCAAGACTTGGAATCACAGCCCTGGTCCACTTCAGTATGGCCTGGGATCACATCAAGTACTTTGATATGGATTCACCTTTGATGCATACGGAGGACCCCGTTATCGGTGGAATGCAATATCATTCAGATTGGAGTATTACCGTGGAAGACGAGCCAGGTATAGGTGCTGACTATGATCCCGATTTCCTCAAACGATTTGATTCCATTACGCTGACCGGGTAAAGTGCTGGTCTGGCTCGAATTAGCCAATATGTACTTTTTTTGGAATAATTCGTTGTTACAAGGATAGCCACTCTTATTAACTTAGGGATATTACATTTGCATATCATGAAGATCAGATATAAAAGTCTACGTATATTATTCGTAGCTGGAATTGTGAGTCTACTGGGATTTTCCCTGAATGGACAGGATAATTTTGAAAGGAGATATCCTGTTCAGGATTTTGATGTCGTCACATCGGATCTGGATGCTGTAGGTTCAGGATATGCCATCCTGAGTACGGAGGTGAATACCGACGGTGAAAGGGATAAGGTGAATCTCACCTTTCTGGATAAGAAAGGGACGATTACAAGAAGTATCTCCATCGTTTATGGAGACTCTGTCCTGGTAAAAGACGCGGGGGAAGTGATTACACTATCCGATGGCACATTTGCAATTTCTGCAGTGCTTGACAAAGATTCTCTCAACAAGGTGATTTCGCGGCTAGACAATTTTGGAAATCACTTCTGGACGGTCATTACCGGACAAGAGAGTGATTTGAAGACACTTCCCGACTCTAACTCCGTTCTTGTTGATGTGCCCGGCGACCGTATATTTCACATCGGATCTGTTCAAGGCGCCAATTCAACGAGGGATCTTCAATTGACAAGCATCAGTTATTTCGGAGAAATCGAATTCGTAAAGAAACTGAGTCTGGGAAGCGATTTGAATGAGCACATCATGCAGACGCACCTGGCTTTGGATTCTACAATATTATTAGTGGGTACCACAGATGATCCGGATGCTCCTTTATTCGTTTCAAAGATCGATACATCCGGGAATGAGATTTGGACCAAGACATATAACGGCGACTTTGGAAGAACATTGGCCATATCCGAGGGTTATGATATCATTCAACTGATTGATTCGACATGGGTCGTGACCGGATCCGTAGCTCCGGCGAATACGTTGAGAAATGCCGGATTTCTAATACACATGGATAATGATGGCAATCCCCTAAGAACTGAAACATATAGTTCAATATCAACTCGCTATCAATTGTATCCAAGCGATGTAATCGGATTACTGGATACAACGGTTGTCTTGGGATTGAAAAGACTCGATATGACGTCAGACGTTGTCTTCCCTGTTCTCATCCATTATGATCTGGACTCAACGATCCTTTATGAGTCGTTATTGGATACTTGTAACAGCATAAGTGCCCGGGTTTCGGACATGGTCACTGTAGATAGTATGAGTGCCACCTATTTGACTACGACTACCAAGGATGGGCAGCGAATTCCTTTCCTGGGCAAGGTGGACGAAGACGGTGACTCTCAGTGTCATGAGTCAGAAGATGTCGTAGTTATTGATTCCGTTGCGTTCACGACCAATTCGATCAATTTCGACATGGAGGAAAGCATGATTGAAGATTCTATTTCGGTAGACCTGTCTCTCTTCAGGGATTTCAATCCGCCTATATTAAACTTACAGGATACCACATTTTGTCCGCAGGATCCGGTGATCTATATAGCCGATGCACGTGTCAGGGGAGCAGTTGCCTATGTATGGGAAGACGGATCTACGGATAGCGTCCGTCTGATCATGGAAGAAGGAATGTATATGGTCACGGTATCGGTTCGGGAAGATATATGCTTCACACTGTGTGATACATTAACGATAAGTCAGCTCGATTTTCCAATGGTCGATATTGCCAAAAACTTTGACAACTACTGTTCCACCGGAGAAGGAATCTTATTAGCGGAAGCGACGGGTGCGTCCATATCCAGTTTTGAATGGAATACCGGATCCAATGAACCATTTTTGGTAGTCGATGGAAGTCCTGCAACATATAGCGTGACGGTAGCCGATGGTTGTGGAAATATGGCCGATGCCTCCGCCGGTGTCAGTGATGGCGATATCGATTTCCCTAATCCGCTAGGACTTGAACTGACGGACGAAGATCTCTGCGTTGATGGCACACTAAGGATATCCGCTACGATGCAGAGTGATCCAGGTCTTATTTCCTGGTCAACGGGGGAGACAAATACACTGAGCATATCTGTATCTGCTCCTGGCACATATACTGGTAATGTCGGAGGTTTTTGTCCTGATATGGAATCAATAATTGTATCAGAAGATGATTTTCTCCCGGAAATCTCAGGCGAAATCACCAGTGAGTGTGGCAATCCTTTGACCTTGAGGGTGTTTGGTTCGGGATTCGCAAGTCAGAGATGGTCGACGAGTGAGACTACCCCGTTTATTGAAGTAAATCAACCCGGAAATTATAGTGTCACCTTGATAGATGAATGTGGCGACGATGCCCGGACTCTTGACATAGTAGTCACGGAAGAGGAGATTGACGAATGTACTACATGCGATAATCCTTGTTTGATTTGGCCCAATGCATTTCATCCATTGAACGGTGAGGTGGAAAACCAGACGTTCGGTCCAAATGTCCTGGACAGATGTATGGATGGGCTGGTCAGCTATGAGCTGCACATCTTTAATCGATGGGGCAAAGAAATCTTTACATCCAATGATGTCAATGTACGTTGGAATGGAGCCGTAAATGGTAACAATCAACCCGGTGGTGTCTATTTTTACTGGGCGAAGTATAATGATGGAAATACAACTTGTGAACGAGAAGGGGATCTGACCTTGTTAAGATAAGAAGGTATGATTCAGCGTCTTGATCTCGTCATCATCGGAGGAGGACCTGCCGGCATCAACGTGGGAGTAGAAGCCAAAAAAGCAGGTCTCGATTATCTCATTCTGGAAAAAGGTGTGCTGGTCAATTCAATTTTTCATTTTCCTTCCAATATGATTTTCTTCTCCACGTCCAAGAAACTGGAGATTGCAGATATCCCTTTCATTTCTCATTCTGACAAACCGACCCGGCGAGAGGCTTTGGAATATTACCGCAGAATTACCGAAAGCCACGACCTGAATATTCACTATTATGAGGAAGTAGACCACGTCAGGAAGTCAGATGATTGTTTTTGCATACACTCCAACAAGGCTGAATACAAGGCCAGGTACGTAGTGGTGGCTACCGGTTTTTATGATAAGCCGCGGATGCTGAATATACCAGGTGAAGACCTTCCGAAAGTCAAACATTACTATGATGAAGCACATCCCTATGTAGGCCAAAAAGTGTTGGTCATCGGAGCCGCCAATTCGGCATGTGATGTGGCACTGGAAACATGGCAAAAGGGAGCTCATGTAACTATGGCCATCAGGGAGTCAGAGTTGTATCAAAAAGTGAAATACTGGATTCTGCCCAATATTGAAAACAGGATCAAAGAGGGCTCGATTCCAGCTTTCTTTAATACCAATGTCAAGGAAATAAGACCTGAAGAAGTGGTATTGGACACTCCTGATGGTGAAATCACCCTGGAAAATGATTTTGTTCTGGCCATGACGGGTTATTTGCCTGACTATGAATTGCTGGAAAAGCTCGGTGTCCCACTGGGAGAAGACGAAGATCGCATGCCCGTTTATGATGCAGAAACCCTGGAATCATCCGTTCAAAATCTTTATGTGGCAGGAGTCATCGTGGCCGGGATGCAGACGAGCAAATTGTTCATCGAAAACACCAGACACCACGGGTCTATGATCATTAATCATATTCTTTCTAAAGAGCAATAAATCGACGGTTGAATATGACCATTTATACTATTTTTGCGCAAAATTGAACATGCATGGCTGAGTCTACTTCATCGAACAAATCCGACTGGTTATTTTTCGGGATATCAACTATAGTGACCCTTTTATTATTATTCTTTGTGAGCGAATGGTTCTGGGTAGGCCTTCCTTTCACACTGACCTTTTTGGTCAGGGCTATGAATAAAATGTAGTCCACCTTTTTCTTCTCAAGTCGGTTAAATTTTCATTAAGAAGAGAATAAGGATCCCCATCTTCTTGTCATTTCGCGTCTTAATATCAATAAAACTGCATTGTTATGAAGACGCTAACCGTTACAATTTTGATCATCGTGGTGATGATTGCAAGTTCCTGCAAATCCCTTGAGAAGCTGGTGGATGAAGGGAGGTATGATGAAGCAATTGTCCTGGCTACCAAAAAATTAGCCGGAAAGAAGAACAAGAAAACAAAGCACATTCGGGCCCTGGAAGAAGCCTTTCAAAAGATCAATACGCATGACCTGGAATACATATCCTTTTTGAAGGCAAAAAAAGATCCGGCCAATTGGGCGAAAATATATGCCTATGGTATTGAAATAGCAGCACGACAGGACAAAATCACCCCTTTTCTCCCCTTAATCAGCAAGGAAGGATATGTTGGGTCATTCGAATTGACCGACGTTCGTCCTATTCTACTGGAGGCCGGTGAGGGGGCCACAGAATATGAGTATCAAAGTGGTATTGATTTCCTCGAACAGGCCCGGAATACAGGTAATAAGTTTTTGGCTCAGAAGGCTTTTGATCATTTCTTATCTGTGGGTCGATATATGAGTGATTACAAAGATGTAAACAAGCTACTTATTGTTACCAAAGAGTTGGGCACATTTCACGTTCTTCTCAAAATAGAAGCTCTTCCCGGATGGGCTGACTATCGCGCAATTCCTTCTTTTCAAGGTTCGAGAATGCCCTGGACTACCTTTCATACCGACTTTGCACAAGATGTGAGCTTTGATGCCATTAGCACATTGGTAATCGAGGACGTTGTCATCAGTCCTGAACGCGAAACGGTAAACAATTTTATTGAATCCAGGGAGAAGGAATACTATACGGACCTCGTCGATGCAAATGGAAAGATGGTGAAAGATAGTCTTGGTAATGTAATTCAGGTCAGGCAAGTTGACAAGTACAAGGCATTTATTACAGAATACATTCGAACAAAAGATGCCCGTGTGAATGGTCTTATACGGACTACAGATTTTGGAAAGGGACTATTATTGTCTGAGGAATTTTTCACGCATGACATAAATTTTGCTTCCGATGCATGCACATTCAGGGGGGATCGTGAAGCTCTTTCAGATTCGTTAATCAAACGGGTTGATCACGTATTGCTACCTTTCCCTACCGACGGAGAAATCATGGAGGAAGGGATGAGGGCAATGATTGCGAATTTTGAACGCCATATCAGAAATCTCTCTTTTGAGCACATGTATGACGACGATTTGGTAACGTTCAAGTGATCTGAATCACTCAACATTGTTGAGAATCAAGAAATCCTTTTGAACTCTTATGCGTTTATAAGTTATGATCATCTTACAACTGGCCATTGTGTTGCTTCTTGGCATCAAGCCCAATGCTATGCATGACATCCATGTAAGCATTTGCGACATCGACATCAGTGACGAGCTTATCGAAGTCACCCTAAAGACTTTTTTGGATGATCTTCAAATTGCCATGGGATTAGTACCCGGAGAAGAACTGCCGGATGATTATACCTCTTCGAATGAAATGATCGATCAATACGTGCAGTCGAGGGTGAAGTTTAATGTAAACGGTATGGATCAATCGATCAACATCAACGATATATCGGCATCAAATGATGCTGTTTGGATCACTATGAACGTTATAAAGACCAGCGAGGAACTGAAGTCTCTGAAGATCGTAAATTCATTCCTGACCGAAGTCTACGATGACCAAACCAATATTGTCAATATTAAGGCAGACAGAAACAAGGAATCTTACATTTTGAACAAGCAAAAGCATTTGATAAATTATGAAGTTGAAAAATAGTATAATCCTGATTGTTGTATTCCTTTTTATTCTGGCTTCATGCAGTGAAGACAGCGAAGTTGCAAATGTAGACCTAAACTTTACGCTTACCTTTGAAGATAATGCCCTGGTTGCATTTAATGAACTGCAATACCCTCGGGGATATCCCGTGTTTTTCACAAAGTATAGTCTCTTCCTTTCCGATATTACACTGCACGGTGCAGAAGGAGAATATGTATTGAGTAATGTGGAATTCATTGATCTTCTGACTGATGTAGTCACTCAGCAAGAAGCGATGAATGGGAAAACGATCAGTTTTAACGACGTACCTGCCGGTACATATAATTCCATTTCCTTCAACATCGGAGTTCCACCGGAAGTGAATAGAACAGTTCCGGCAGAATACGATCCTGATCATCCATTGAGTAATAATGGAGAATATTGGGTGGGTTGGTCGAGTTACATATTTCACAAAATAGAAGGACAAATGGACTCCGATGGGGACAATGTGTTGGATGCCGGTATTGCCTTGCATATCGGTTCTGACGAGGCCTTTCGATCCTTAAGGATCGATCGCGAGATCATAATCGACGAGGGTAGTGAAGAAATTGGAATTTCTTTTGATTTGTCGGACATACTTAATCTTGACGGTGCTGGCAATTACTATGATTTCCTGGACACACCCCAAATTCATCATTTAGGAGTTTTGCCAAAAGCCCTGCCTATCCTGGACAATACGATCAATGGAATATCCGTAACCCAGGAGTTATAGATAAAGGGCCTCATTGACTTCCCTGTTCACTTTTAGACATGATATAGTCATAAACGATCTGGTGCATCCTTGGTCTCAATGAAAGCGCGTATAAATTCCGGTTGTTCCTGCTCGGGTAGACCCGGTTAGAAAGAAAGATAAACACGAGATCGTATTGAGGATCTGCCCACACCAATGTGCCTGTAAATCCGGAATGACCAAAACTTTCCGGGCTTGCACTTTCGGCTATATAACTTTGCTTGGCATTATACTGTTTTAGGGGTTTGTCAAAGCCCAGACCCCTCCGATTGTTTTCATACTGGTAGGAAGTAAACTCACGAATTGCCCTTGATGAAATGATGGAGCGATCCTCCCAGGTCCCCTGGTTCAAATAGAGCTGAAACAGTGCGGACAAGTCCCTGGCACTACTGAACAATCCCGCATTGCAGGAGACACCATCCAACATTGCCGCAGCCTCATCGTGCACTGTTCCATGTACTAATTGTTTTCTCCAGAAACTGTCATATTCGGTTGGAATAATTTCGTCTGGAGCAAAATATCTCAATGGCTTGTACCTCATTCTCTCGATACCTATAGGAGCATATATACTGTCGTACAAGTAGTTCTCATAATCTACACCGATCATGTTTTCGAGCATTGATGGAAGCAGTAAAAAAGTCAAGCCGGAATAGACGTATTCACCGACGCTTGGAACAGGACTTTTTCTGATTTGCTTCTTCATTTTGTTGTGATAATTCTTGTGCAGAAAAAGGCTGTCCGTGATCTTGATATCAAATTTATCCGAGGATTGATCTTTGAAAGTCTTGCATTTATACCGGCCATTTTTTCTCAAAGCATTTTGCCAGAACACGATATAGGGTATCATCCCGGATTGATGGGAGAGGATTTGTCTCAGACTGAAGTTTTTCTTGTTCGATTTCCTGAAAGTCCTGAAATAATACTTTACCGGAAGATCAAGAAGAATCCTTCCTTCCCCAAACAGTTTCATCAATGCAGGTAGCCCGGAGGTTACCTTGGTCACGGATGCGAGGTCATACAAGTCATCCTTTCGCACCTCTCTTTTCGAATCATAGGTATGGTAACCCCATGTCTTGTGCAAAATAATGCTGTCCTTATGCCTCACCAGGATTTGGGCTCCCGGGAAGGCATTCGAGTCAATCCCCAGGTTGATGATTGAATCCAGTCTTTGATTTAAAACCTGGAAAGAATGATCCTGGCAATCAATGGATACTGCTGTAAAAGTGCAAAGAATGAAAAGATATACTATTCTCAAATTGAAACTCTAAATGTCGATCGTCAGGTTAATCGGGCAATGATCAGAACCCATGATATCGTTGTCAATCGTGGTGGATTTAATTTGATCCTTCAACCGTCTGTCTACTAAAAAATAGTCAATGCGCCAACCCACATTTTTTGCTCTTGCACCAAATCTTATACTCCAGAATGTATATTTCTGTTCTTCAGGATGTTGATATCTGAACGAATCAATTAATCCGGTATTCAACAGTCCTTGCATGCCGTCTATCTCAACTTGCGTGTATCCCGAGGTCTTGTTATAGTTTTGTTTTGGTCTCGCCAGGTCAATGGCTTGATGAGCAACATTGAAATCTCCGGTGACCACAATCTTTTTCCGTTTGCGCAGCTTGCCAAGAAAGTTGGCAAAGGCCAGATCCCATTCATGTCGATAATCCAATCTCCTTAATCCACTGCCGGAATTAGGGACATAAACATTTACAAGAGTGAAGTCGTCAAATTCACACCGGATTACCCTGCCCTCCTGGTCATGTTCCTCGATACCGATTCCTGTCTTTATGGACTTTGGCTCATGCCGGGAAAGAATAGTAACCCCGGAATAACCCTTCTTGACTGCGCTATTTGGATAAATGTGGTATCCATCCAAATCCGACAAGGCCTCGAGAACCTGGTCATCTTGCGCTTTTGTTTCTTGAATACAATAGATGTCAGAATTGCTTTTGGTCACTTCGTTGATGAAGTCTTTTTTGACCGCTGCTCTGACGCCATTGATGTTCCATGAGGTTAGTTTCATATTCATTGACTGTTTGATTTTAATAAGGCATTTCGCACATCTTTCCAGGATACAAGGGTAATACCCAGCATTTCCAATTGATCATTGAAATGTTTGCTCAGGACATAGTTGAGATCTTTTTGACGCCACTCCGCCCCAAAACTTGGATGATCCATCATAATGGCTTGCTGTTCGGCATCATCATAACCCAAGTGTACGATAATTTCATTGAGTCCGGGCTTTACTTTTTCAACCATTGCATCGTACATACTTTGCCAATCCGGTACCATTTGTCCCATCATGATCAATTGATCCAGCGGATATTGGATCGGTCCCAATAAGGAATCGATATTCCAGGATGGGGGTATTCGATCACCGGGAATCATAACCGGCAGTTTATACTCGTTGCCGAGCCGCACATAAATACTGAATAACCGGGGCGTGGCAAACAAGGTGCCCATGTGGCTGTCCAGGTGACTGACCGGGATGCCGGAAGCAAGTGCTTTGTCAATTTGAGCGCGGATTTCTAATTCAACTTCGTCGAGCTTTGCATTTGCCACCACATCGATGACTTTATCATAAAACACACCTTGCTCATTCAGCAAAGACGATATTTTACTCGATGGTGCTACGCCATCCCACTTGTAGTATTTCCATTCCGAAGTCAGGGTCAGATGAAGACCCCAACAGAATTCAGGGTGTGATTTTGCATACTCAGCAATTTCACTGAACCAGGGACACGGCACCATTATGCTGCCGCTGGAAATACCATTTTTTTCAAATGCTTCCACAGACGCCTGATTGACCGAATGAGAAACGCCCAGATCATCTGCGTGCATTATCAATAGCTTTGCGTCCTCGTCATACCCCAAAAGCTCTGCAATCGTTGAAGTCTGGCCAAATGCATTGCCAATAAGAAACAACAGTACGAGCGGTTGGACGATCATTTTAACCATTTAAAAACGTTTTTAGCTACCAATTAAAACACTGTTAATTGGTCACAAATTAGTTAATGTAACATTAAGAAATTAGAATAATTACTCCGAGTCCTTTATCATTGAAAGAACATAACAGGCATTATGAAAACGCTCGCTTTTTTTATGACCTTCTTCATACTCACTTCATGTGGGACCAACTACAAGTACTTTACGACAGATTTATATGAACGATATGACTGGTCGAAGTCCGAATTGAGAAGGATACAGTTTTATGTGTCTCAAGACATTGTCCTTTACAGGGGCGTTGCAGATCGTGCCAACAGGATTCAAAAAGGACAAATCAGGCTTGAAAACCAGGAAGAAGTTGAAGAGGTCATTATTAAAAGAGGAACGCCGGGGGTGTTTATTGATGCACCGCGAAAGAATCACTTTGCCATCGCCTTTGACGATGACCGGGATCATTTTCTGATGTTTGGCCCGAATTCCAAAGCCAATGGGCGATTTTTACTGATGGCCAAGGATTGGAATGAGCACTCAGGTGAAATTACGTATGGGGGCAGGATTTACGAGACTACTTCAGCCAGTGCATATGCAGCACTTATGGTTGATATTAAAAGAGCGAAGAAGACCAAATACAGCTCAACAACCGCTGAAGGGCGTCGCGTACGCCGCTAATTCAAATATACCCGGATTTTGTCCGGGAGCAATTCAGATGGAACGGATTGGCTACGCCGACACTCTGAAAGTCTGATACACCAATTTTAAATCCAGTTGGGAAGGAATTTGCAAAAAGAGGAATGCCGGGAGGCTATATGCGTATCCGATAAAAGGTGTAAACGTATTACAGCAATTGTTGAAATTGTTTTGATTGTATCGGCAGTTGAAGGTACCCGGTCTCAAAAGCACGTCTGACCAGTCCCGCGGTATTTCGAACATTCAGTTTTTCCATTAGATTTTGCCTGTGGGATACAACCGTATGGTAACTAACAAACAGAGTGGATGCTATTTCCTTAGTTGTCAACCCAAGTGAAATCTTGTCTAAGACCTCTAATTCCCGGTTAGATAATTTCATCGTAATCATGATGGTCCTTTTTATCTTTTCTGAAATGATCTTCAATGTTTTTGTCGATCAATTTTAATTGATCCTTCAAACTATCGATTGATTTTCCCACCTGGCTTTCGCAAACCACGTCCTGTTCAGGTCTGCTCCTATCCAGAATTAATTTAAAGATCCTTCCCATTGCTATTAACTTGATTCAGCTTAAGGTCCGGATATCTAATTGGAGATTTTACGCACTTGTGCTTTTAGTGATTCGATCATCTCCTGTTGCTCCTTAATAGCCTCTATCAAGACAGGGATCAGGGCAGTGTAATTGACAGAGAGATAGCCTGAATCAGACTTCCTTACCATTTCAGGGAATACGCTCCTCACATCCTGTGCGATCAATCCAACCTCTCTTTTTAGATTATTCGCGATCCCCTTTCTTTTATAGGAATAGCCATTGAGGTCTCTGATCTTAGAAAGTGACTGATTAAGAGCCGCAAAGTCATATTTCAGCCGCGCATCACTTGAAATTTCAAATGAACCATTGATTACGATAGCGTTGTTATCAAATTCTCCATAGATAAGTGGTGACGAAGTATTGGAATTATCAATGTAAAGGCGATTGTCCTGAGTGCCAATATTCCTTCCTGCTTCATGTCCAAGAAATACATTTCCACTTCCCCTGCATGTACGACCTGCATCATGACCGATTGCCACATTGTTGTTTCCATTAAGATTACTGTATAAAGCATCTTCTCCTACTGCAGTATTGTACGAACCATCAGTGTTATTTCTCATGCACGATTGTCCAATGGCAACATTGCGTTCGCCCACATTATTACTTCGCAAACTAGCCTCACCGACTGCAGTATTCTGAACACCTGATATATTTTGCAACATTGATGTATTGCCAATGGCAACATTCTTATCCCCGGTGGTATTATCCTCCAGGACATCATTTCCAATTCCAACATTAAAATTGGAAGTTTGATCGTCCATCCTTCCTGCATCTTTTCCGATGAAAACAGAACTTCCACTATTTAGAAATTCAATTCTATTCCCATAAAATAGGAATTGTTCTTCTCCTCTAATCATAAATTTAACCTGGTCCAGGTCAGCAGAATCCGGATCTACCATAACTTTCGTATCATTATCCAAATCGCTTATTTCGGTCTGGGAATAAATCGCATTGCTAAATATGCAAATCATTAGAATTAGAATTGAGTGTTTCATTGCTATCTGATTTTATATCAAAATTGCAAGTTCACCTTTCAAGATGAGCCATACTTTTGGGCGGTTATTTTGAATTGAGGATCAATAGAAATGCTCTCAATTCGATCAAACTTTAATTCTAATCTAACTGTATGGATTTGATCCCTTTCAGGCGGATTTCTTGTATTCCCGGATGTTCATGGTAACGGAATGCCCCTCGCTGTTTTGAATGACTGTTTCGGCATTCAATCTTCTGGCAAGAGACTTGATCAACGATTGACCAAATCCTCCGGTAGGCCTTTCCGACATATTGGTACCCTGACCGTTGTCCGCTACACTTAATTTGAGAAGACCGTCACTTTCTCTTAGAGCAATTGAAATAATGCCTTGTTTGTCATCTCTAAATGCATGTTTGAGGCTATTACTGATCAACTCATTGATGATGAGGCCAAGAGGTATCATCGTATCCACATCGATCATGAGATCCTGGATATCAAGATTCAATTGTACATCCTGATCCTGTAGCTGGTAGGATGAAATGAGGTGATCAGTCAGTCTTTCAATGTAGTCCCTGGCATTCACCCCTTTTAGATTATCGTGTTGATACAGATTTTTGTGAATAAGGGCCATTGATTCTACGCGATCCTGGCCTTCCCGCAATGCATCCACAGCAACTTCATCTTTAACATAGTTCGATTGCAGGGTCAATAAAGCCGATATAACCTGGAGATTATTTTTTACCCGATGATGAATTTCTTTTAAAAGGACATTTTTGTCGCTAATCGCTTCTTTCAAATTCCTGTTCAGACGGAATAACCAAAAGAGAAATCCAGTCACGAGCACCAGACTTGTACCGAGGCCAATTATCCGGTTCCTTGTTGTAGAAAGTCGTTCCTCGGCAAGTGCCTTTTCCGTATCGAGTAAGGCAATTTGCTGCTCTTTCTTTTCTGATTCGTACTTTGTCAATGTCTCAACCATTTTTGCATCCTGCTCTGCGGTAAACAAGCTGTCTTTCAACCTGGTATACTGAACGTGATAATGGTATGCCTGATCATACCGCCCCCTTCGGGCATAGAGCTGAGCCAATAAATTAGCACTCTCTTTTTCTTGTTCGAGTTGTCCATATTGTCTTGCGCCGGAAATGCTACGTGTCAGAAAAGATTCTGCAGTTGTCAAATTTCCCAATTGCAGATTAGCCATGCCAAGCCCTCCAAGGCAAGCCGATTCCAGGAGGGGATTGACGGAATTCGGTACTAGTTGGAGCGCCCGTTCATAATTGGGAATTGCTGCCCGGTAATTCTTCTTTTGATTTTCCAGATTGCCTAAATTCAAAAGTGCATATCCTTCATAAGTGGTAAGTTCGTTGTCTCTGTAAAATCTCACAGCCTCGCGGATCAATGGCTCTGCATCACTGATGCGCCCTTTGTTCAGATACATCAGTCCGAGATTACTACCGACATTGGCGATCCAGGTAGTGTCATTTATGGCTTGGTATTGTTCGAGGGCTTTTTCGTAGTATTCAATGCTGCTTTCGGGATTATTTCTGATCTGATATACCGTCGCCAGATTGTTGTATAATCTGCCTTTTTCGTGTCCTGCTTCAATGTGAGCCTCCAGTTCAAGTGCTTTAACATAATACTCCAGTGAACTGTCAAAATTTTGATTGACATAGTGTGCCATGCCTAGTACGACATTTCCTTTTACGATATATTTAATTTCGTCTGTTGTACGTGCTATGGAATCAAAAGCTTCAGCAAGGATCATAGATTCCGGTGGGTTGGAATAGACGATCCTGTTGATCTCTTCGGTCAGAAAATTCAATTTCAGACTGTCGTGCTCAAAATTTTCAAGTGTGTCAAGGATACTTTGTCCATTGAGTAAAAATGTCAACAATAGGAGAAAAACGGTAGCCAGGTGATGTCTCTTCTTGGTCATATAAATTATTTTCTCAGTGTTCCAGTTCAGCCATGAATTTAGCAGCGCTCGTGCGGTTTTTTACCCCCAATTTTGAATAAATATTGCTTGAGTGCCATTTGATCGTGTTCAGTGACAGGAATTGTTTAGCAGCGATCTGGTCATTGGTTAAACCTTCCGTAAGGTCCGATAAAATATCAAACTCCCGCTTGCTGAGTGGAGAAAGTGCATGGATATTAACCTGTTTGAGAGTGATCGACTTTTTGGAATTCCGATTGCCGTAGTTATACATTCCTATCGAGATCGCTGCTTTGAGGTCATCCGGTTTATATGGCTTGACAAGGTAACTTACCGGACCTGCTTTCTTGGCCCGTTGAATCGTATCCAGGTCTGATAGAGCCGTAATGAATATGATCGGGATGTCATATTTTTCTTTTACAATCATGCCCACTTCTATTCCGTCTCTTTCTCCAAGAATATGAATATCAAGCAAGATGAGATCGGGCTGCAAATTGTGAATAAGATCCAGGGCCCTCTCGCTGGAGTGAGCCACATCAAGGACCTGATGGCCTGATTCCTGAATGTGATATTCAAGAAGCTGTGCGATCACCGCTTCGTCCTCGATGATAATGACCTTTAGAGGGGTCTCCATTTGATCAATAATTTCATGATTGTCCATATTATCATCTAAGTCTGCGACAATCAACGAAATTTCAAAAAGTTAAGAACCATACTTTCGGGTAATAATAGTTTTAATGCCTGGATTGTAATGGCTACCTGGCCGAAAACAGATACTCTATCTTATTAATCCAGCACACTGTTGGCGTCTTCAAAAAAGGCCTTACAGCACCCTTGATTACTTTTTAGAAGCACCTGGAAAGATCGTCATCATGATTTTGTACATCCAATTATCCGATGTGAACCTACTTCCCGGGTCGTCCATTTTCCAGATGAATTCCTCGAGAGGAGCATTGACAACATCATCCTGTGTGCATTTCATAAACGCAGTTTTATGTCGTTAAAATACACAACATTTACCGTCGGGAAAAGGGAGTTTGGTCAAATTATAGGGCATTCTGAGAGCCGGGGGATCCATAAATAGTCAACCTCAGAAATGATCATCGGGGCCAACTTGAAGCCAGGTCGAAAACCAAATATAGCTCCACCTCCGCTGAAGGGCGTCGCGTACGCCGCTAATTCAGATAGGCCCGGATTTTGTCCAGGAGTAATTCAGGTGGGACGGATTGATCCGCATGTTTTTTCAACACCTCAATCAGATCTGTTGTGAGTGCAGGCCTGAAACCTAGTCGAAAGCCAAATTCCTTGACCATATCTTCTTCGGCCGGATCAATGACGCCATCACTATTCAGAAAAAACAGAAAGTAGTATAAGATGATGATTCTGTCCTTTTCATCAGTTGGTGGCCTTAAGGAGTATTTATCCTTATTATTTGCAATCTCGAAAACATCGTCATCCTGAAGACCCAACTGCCTTGCAACATGGAAAATATATCCTACTTCGGAAGGATGTTTCTCCATGTCCACATCTTTTAATTTCATCAATAAGGCAATGATGGATCTCTTTGTATGTTCGGGAGTTGCTATCGGATCAAGCATGGTTCGTCTTCAACATATAACCATTTATACCGTAAAGATTGTGCCAATAAGATATCTGTTGCCCGTTCTAATTCAATTCTCCTCTTTGATCAAGGTTTTGTGCGTATTCAAATCCTTCTTGCCACCATCCGCGCATCTGGTCAGGATCAAATACGAAGGAATGCTCTGTAAGCTTGCGGGGAGCAAAAATGAAATTCATTCGAACCGAAGAATCATAGACACTCTGCAAATGCCCGATGTATAAGTCGTTTCTCGAAATACGGTGATGCATAAATTCCATAGCCTTGAGCAAAACGTCAAAGGCATTATGCGTCTTTGACTTTGTCGGCATACTATACCTGGGATTCAGGACGATGACATCCAGTTCGGTAGCTCCTGCATTTATAGCTTCCTCTATTGGAATAAGACTGCCAAATCCTCCATCGGCATATTCGTAGCCATCCTTTTTTACGATGCCCATAAATGGTACAAAACTGGTTGAGGTCCACATCCATTCCGTAAAATCCTCGTAATCGTAATCGGAGGCATATTTATATTCGACAATGTTCAACGACAGGTTTGATACACTGACCAACACCTTTTTGCCCGAATTCTTTAAACGCTCAAAATCTTCTGACGACATGGTCTTGCGAATCGTCCTCAGGAGGTTATTGTGCTCGCCAAAGGTCTTTTTCCCCCGAAGAAACATTTGAAGAATATTGCGATGATTGATCTTTGTGAAAATGTCGTCCCCGCTCTTTTTGATTATGAATGGGCTGATATTATAGATATCGGACTGCCTCACACTCGTATAAGCTCTCTTGATATTTTCGATATTTTCGATTGCAAAATGAGGAACCAGCAGGCTACCTGTCGACGTCCCGGCATAAATGTCATATTTCCTTTTCTTGACCTCAACCAAATATTGGGCAACACCTCCTCCAAAGGCACCCTTACTTCCCCCACCGCTAATGACAAGGGCTCTCATAAGTAATACTTGATTAATGACTTTGACATGCCGTAAAGGAGGATATTACGACTAAGATATATAACTGTTAATATACACCCTAGGAACTCTGGTGTTGATATTGGTCAATATTTCATACGGCACCGTATGGGCCCATTCTGCAAGATCTTCTACCCTTATCTCCTGATCATCCTGCTTACCCATTAAAAGGACTTCATCGCCGTTATAAGCACTTCCCTTCCCAATATTGACCATGGTCTGATCCATACATATTTTACCTATGACCGGATATCGCTGACCACCAATCAAAACAAAAGCCCGATTACTCAGTGCCCTCATGTAACCATCACCATATCCCACAGGGATGGTAACTACCCTGGTATTTTCGAAAGTTTGCCATGAACTGCCATAACTAACGGGATGATCTGGTTTGACCACTTTAAAATAAACGATGTGACTCTTCCAGGACATTGCGGGCCGGACGTTGATAAAGTCCGAAAGATGAGGAGAAGGATACACACCGTAAAGGAGGATACCAACCCGAACCATATTGAAATTTGCCTCCGGTACTTGCAGCAGGCCACTGCTATTGGAGACATGGATGATTTGAGGTTTTGATCGCATATGTTTGTAATACGATAAAACCTCCTCAAATCTTTTCAATTGCAATTGAGTATATGATAAATCCCGGTTGTCTGCGTTAGCAAGATGGGTAAAAATTCCCTCGACCATTACATTTGAGGTTTGAAGCGAAGCCTGGATCAATTGATCTGCTGAATAGTAGTGAATACCGATTCGCTCCATCCCGGTATCAATTTTGAGATGAACCCTTGCAGGTGTGCCCATTCTTAGAGCTACACGATCTATTTGTTTTAATTTATCAACTGATGAAGCAGTCAGCGTAAGATCATTTTTTATGAAAAGAGGAATCTGATTCCCGATTATTCCACCTAGAACAAGTATAGGGGATCGAATGCCTGCATCCCGAAGCATCAATCCTTCCTCGAGGTAGGCAACTCCCAGATAATCCACGCCCAACTTCTCCAGGTGTTGTGCAATCTTGACCAAACCATGACCATAGGCATTGGCCTTCAACACGAACATCGTCTTGGCAGGGTGGGCTTTGGCAACAATTTCGTTGAAATTGTAGGTGATCACACCCAAGTCAATTTGAACATGGGTGGGACGGAGTACACTTTGTGTTACTGTGTCTGAATGCAACATCCTACATATAATGCAGAATTAGACGTCTTATTGTTTGATAAAAGCAACAGTGTATTTAGAATCCTCCGTGGTAAGTTCTAAAAAGAAGACTCCCTGGTGGAGTACCGATACATCTTGCTGCATCGCATTGTTTCCGGGAAGGAGGTGTAAGGATTGCCTGGACAATTCCCTTCCGTCGATTGATATGATCCGCAATAAACCTTGTATACCATCTTCGGAGAAGAAATCGATATTGATGAAGTCATATGCCGGATTTGGTGATGTTCTCATAATAAAATCGTTTTCAACAATTTCCGTCACCAATACTCTTTCCGCGTTGGAATTTACATAGGTCGTAGCCGTATCACAAACTAAAACACCTCCTTGTGATTCGATACAAGCCATACCCGAGAGCTCCTTTTTCTCAAACAACTCAAAGTCATCAATGAACCAGCCAGTTCCTCCTAACTCATCTTCAAATGTCAATGAAATATGTCTGAACCGGATCATGATTTCTTCTCCCATAAATTCAGATAGATCGACAATCGTGCTTTGCCAATCACTTTCCCCTGTGAACGCCGGGATGACATCACGATAGAAAAAATCCGGAAAAGGGCAATTGTTGACACAATTACTGATTTGATCAGGATAACCGTTTACAACGACGGATTCGGCAGAGATCATCTCCCAGGTATCTCCATTGTCTTTTGAGATTTCCAGGACACCTCCATCAATCCCCAAGTCCATTCCAAACTTGTGATCGAATTTCAACAACACATTTTCGGGTTGAATCAAGAACGTTTCTTCTCTTTCTGCAAAGGATTCTCCTCCCAGCGTGTCAGGAGCAACACGAAGAGAGAATATACCAGAGGAACTTTGTGAGGTGGTAACCGCCCAACCTCTGACGTCCTGGTTAGTCACCGACCTATCAAATTGTGAAGCTCCTTCCATATTATCATACAATGCAAAAGAAGCAGGAGTAATATCCGAGGTGGACAAATTGTAGCTAACTGAAACCTCCTGGCCCATGGTAATTGCACCAAGATCAAATATAATCTTGTTGCCCTCTGTAGTGAACTCAAAATTTCCTTCTACCTCTTCAAGAGTAAGACCAACGGGGATCTCGTCTGACAAGGTAAGACCATCCAGATCTTCCCGGTAGTTGAACAATGAAAGTGTCACATGAATTTGTTCTCCGGCGTCAACGAGAGGTGTTACTTCTTTTCTCAGGGTTAATTCATTTCCACAGGAAAGAGGATTGGAAAATCCGTCAACATTATCAAAACGATTGTCGCCATCACCACCCATTGCATCTACACCCATTCCCCTTCTCGAAAAAGCCGACCAGATGAGACAAATGTTCTCCCCCTGAAAATTCAGGCTGTCCGCTTGCAGGATGGCATCCCTGGCTTCAAGCAGACTGGGATCACATTCCTGGAGTTTCATGCCGTCCATGACTATCTGGACTGCTTTGAAATTACCAGACTCCCGATCCTCCCAACTAGGATCATAACCATATCGATCGATAAACATCCAATACATATCCCATAAAGCATCTGTCCAAATTTCCCCTACATCATGGGGTCGAAATGAAAAACGGACATGACTCATGACTTGTGGGTTGACAGACATATCAAAACTGTATGGATACCTGCGTATACCCTGACCATCCCTGGGTTCCCCCTCTACATATGTTCCGATGGCCCTGGCATCTTCTTTGAGATCATCGGGAAGCTGGGTAAGAACCAAACCAAAGAAATCACTCCAGCCTTCACCCATTTGCTCATCATTACTCAAACAACCGGAAGTCCTTGAGCCCCCGGTCAGTCTAAGACTAATTCCGTGAGCGTATTCGTGCGAAACGATGCCGTTATCAAAACTGGCGGAAAGCTCCCTGACTTCATTAAACCTTCCTGATATATTATTATTCAACTCTCTTTTGATCTTATCGCAATCCTCTTTGGATAAAAAGATGGAGGGTATGGTGACCAGACCTGCATTCTCTCCACCACTCATGTTTACGAGACCTTCACCTGGATTGTTGTTGCATATGACGCAGGCAATTGCTCCGGCTTCCTGTGCATTATGAACCTTAAAACTAAAATCACAGTCTTTTCTGTCAATCATGGCAATTCTTCCCATGAGTTGATCACCATTCACAATATTGTCGCACCCATCTCTAATGTCGCCGGCATCATCTTCGACATAAACGATTTGTTGCACCACGGGCGTCAATAATCTCTCCGGCCCAAAGAGCGCACTTCCCGTGCTATAAGCGCCCGCAATGCCTGGTGGAGATAGTATTTCGAAATCTCCACCTAAAATCCATCGAAACATCTGCATGCGACCTTTTGCACCATCACGAGGAGCGGAAAAATTGGCATTATTAGTATCAGATCCATCGAGGGTTTCGGCAAAAATGTAATCATCACCTGCTCCACCTCTCCCATAATTATTGGCTTGGAAGTTTCCGGCTTCTTCATCAAATCCAAAATGATAAGACCAATCATGCATGTAATTATTCCAAAAGAAGAGATTGGTTACATCTGCGTCCAGGTTGAACAGAGTAGAACTATCCCGTTCAAAGGGAAAATCAAAAGTCAACCCAAACAAAGCCGTGGTCTGTTGCTCACCAATAGAATTATTGCCCGCAGTATCGGGATAAGCATGCACGTTATTACCTCTTAAAATCATAAATTCAGGTCCGGCAATACCATCCGTGTCATGCCAGCCAAAAGGCGATGCCACCTCATCAGCCGGGTTGGAAACCAACGTTCTATCTCCTATTGCCGGGGACTCAAGAGGTGGTGCAAAGACCCTGTACTCAGAATCATCAGTCACTCCTTCAGATAAGCCGTTGGAAAATGGATGCGAATGCAGACTCCTGTTTTCACACAAGTTATTTTCTTCATGGGTGTGTTCATATGAACAATGCACCGTATGATTGATCACACTGGTGACATCTCCACTCTTACCATCCAATATAACCTCCCAGTGATCTGCACTGACACTTGAACCAAATTCATAGAGCCAGGAAGGCGCGTATTGTCCATCACGGTTTTTAGCATAGACTTGTACTACCTCTACCGGACCGGAAGAATACGGCAGGTTTTCAATTTGTATAGTCTTGTCAAAGTTTTTTGTTAGTTTGCCCCTGGCATTGGATAGTGGTAATTGTAAGTGATTGGCCACCTTACTCATTCCGTCAACCGGATCGAGCAGGGCGTAATCTTCGTAAAACATGTCGTCCCTGTCCAGTAACCTGCTCGTTTTAAGAATCTGACCTTTATTGTGAATTGCAAGATTTCCGACCGCCTTATAGATAGGTATTCCTTTGTATTGTTGTTGAAAATAGACATGAAAGACATCATTGTGGTCACTATGGTGTGCACTCAGGATATCGACCTGTATTAAGTTTTTGTCAAACTCCCCGGATATTAATTCACGAGTGATCATTTGGCGAATGGTATTGAGATCCTTCTGCCTTCCTTGTCCATCCTGTGCCAACGTGAATGGAGTGAACGACATCAACAAAACCACCCATAATATCACATTCCTTTTTACTTGCATCATTGAGCCTGTATACCTTTAACTCCGAAAATAGAATAGAACCATGGAATACATTGTTTAATATCTAGTTAAATTCAAGAATTAATCACTCGAATGTCACGCGAAAGTAAATCAGATAAACAATTAATATATGGTAGAAACCCAGTAATAGATGCTCTCGATGCCGGAAAATCCTTTGAAAGGATCTATCTCAAGGATAGTTTGACCGGGATATTTGAAAAAGAAGTGAGGAAACGATGCAGCGAACAAGGTATCCCTTTAAAAAAGGTTCCCCAGATCAAATTGGACAAGTTATCAAGGAATCGAAACCACCAGGGTATCGTAGGACTTGGGTCGATTATTCAATACCAGGACTTGGATATGGTTATACCCCATATCTATGAAAAAGGAGAGGATCCGTTAATAGTCATGTTGGATAACATACAGGATGTACGAAACATAGGAGCGATTGCCAGAAGTGCAGAAACCCTGGGTGCTCATGGTTTGATACTCAGCGGCAGTAATACAGGAATGATCACCCACGACAGCCTTAAGGTGTCGACAGGTGCTTTGACAAGATTATTGGTCAGCAGGATGAAAAGCACACTTTCTGCCTTCCGGTCTCTCAAAGGTCATGGGATAAAGATTGTTGGCACGTCACTTCAATCAAATCAATATTTATTTGATTCATCATTAGAACCGCCAGTGTGTATAGTGCTTGGTTCCGAACACTCCGGTTTGCATCGGTCGGTTGAACAGCAATGCGATTTACTTGTTAAAATTCCACAACAAGGCAAGTCCAATTCCTTGAATGTTTCCGTAGCAGCAGGAATCATGCTGTATGAAATCGAAAGACAGCGGATCGGTAAGTAAATGAGGCTAATCCCAAGAGAAAACAAATTCACCTAACTTTGAACATTAATTTTTTACAATGCTATCCTATATAAGATATTGCCTGTTGTTCATTGTCACCCTGGGGTTTCTTGGATGTTCGACAGCACAAGTAAACAGTGACCGATCAGACGAAAAGAAAGGCGAATCGGCCGAACGCTTAGATAATAGTCTTCTTTGGGAAATATCAGGGGCATCTCTCGTTGAGAGTTCCTATCTCTTTGGTACAATCCACATGATCAACTCTGAAGACTACTTTCTGCCCTCCGGTACTTTATCGGCCATAGATGCATCTGAAAAGCTGGTCTTTGAAATTGACATGGCGGACATGGAGAATCCGCTGAAATTGATGCCTTTATTACAAAAGGCCTTTATGAAAGGAGACACCACATTGAAAGATCTGATGACCGGGGAAGACTACAATTTGGTAAAAGATCACTTTGATGAAATGGGCTTACCACTCTTTTTACTCGAAAGAATTAAACCCATGTTTCTAACCGTTTTTGCCAGCGGTGATTTCGATCCTACACAACTGCAAAGCGGTCAGATAAAGTCCTACGAGATGGAATTTGCTCAAATGGCCAGGACTGGGGGGAAGGAAACAGACGGCCTTGAAACCGTTGAATTTCAAATTTCCGTCTTTGACGATATTCCTTACAAAGAACAGGCAGCAATGCTGGTTGAAGGCATAAAATCATCTGATATCGAAGATGACATGTTCCGGGAATTGATTGCCCTGTACAAGTCTCAGGACCTTGAAGCTTTGTACGGCCTCATGAAAGAGGACGATTCAATAATGGACTATGAGGATGCTCTATTAAATAAGAGAAATTTGAATTGGATTCCAATTATGGAACAAATGATGAAAGAACAAAGGACTTTTTTCGCGGTAGGCGCAGGACATCTCGCCGGACAGAAAGGAGTAATCAACCTTTTGCGAAATGCCGGATATAAGGTTGAAGCATACAGTGGCTAAAGGATGGCCAATATTCTCAGCCTGGGAGAAAAGATCCCGATCATACACGAGACCTGCTGGTTGGCCAATAATGCCACCATCATCGGGGATGTTCATATTGAACAGGACTGTACCGTATGGTTTTCAAGTGTAATAAGAGGGGATGTTTGTTCAATCCGCATTGGCAGTATGTCCAATATACAGGATGGAGTCATTATCCATGGGACCTATCAGAGGTCAAATACGAATATTGGTTCCAGGGTATCAATCGGACATGGGGCTGTAATCCACGGTTGTACAATAGAAGATGAGGTTCTAATAGGGATGAAGGCGGTGATCATGGATCATGCATTGATCGAATCCAATGTAATATTAGGTGCAGGATCCGTAGTCCTGGAAAAAATGCATCTTGAATCCGGCTTTATCTATGCCGGTGTCCCTGCCAGGAAAATCAAGCCTGTCACAGAAGAGCAAATTCAATTTCACATTAAAAGAACCGCAGAAGCTTACCTGAAATATGCCTCCTGGTACGAGGGCTGATTACATTTCATGAGCCCGCTTGGAAATGTATGCCCTCAAATCCGCCAACTGCTGCTGACTCATTCGCTCTTCTGTATACTGTGGCATGTAAGACATTTTACCGTATTTGGAATAGGTACCATATCGTATAACCTGGTAGATGGAGTGCCGGTTGTACGTTCCTGCCTTGTTGTTCAAATGATTAAAACTCATCTTGTTGTTGTCAAGATGTAAGAAGGAGTATTTCTTTTGATAATGGCAATACAGGCAGCTGTTTTCATAGATCAATTTCCCATTATTGGGATTGCCTCTCAATCCCACACCAATTCGCCGGTCATCCGGTGGAAGAAGAAATGTGGCTTCAGAAGCATTCGAGTATTTTCCACTGAGTAAGTTCAATGCTTCGTTTTGCAAAGAGGAATTGTCAATGGCCTGCTCGATAGATTCAATTTCCGTCTGTGATAACTGTATATCCCTGACTTTTAAATCAATTTCCCAGAGAAAGGCTAGAACAGATTCTAATTCCCAGTCCTTCAGTCTTCTACCCTGGGCACACTCAAGTGCACACAACTGGATTGCCTCACGGATATCTTGGCGGGCAGGTTTAACAAGGTCCCCATATTTTTTTTCATAATCACCATTGTAGTAGGTCTCACGATTTACTGCGCCGTATAATGTCGTTCCCTGCAAAAAAGGAAGTCCTTTTTCTGCTATATATGTGAGACGGGCCTCAGGAGTCTGGTAAGCGAGGTTAGGGTCTTCCCGTTCAATATTGTGACATGAAATACACACGAAGTGCTTGCTTTGTCGCCTGGCTTTCTTTTCACCCTTTCTCTTCGAGAATCCATTGATTACAATGTCCTCTCCTACCCGGGCACTAACACCCTTGATCCCTTCATTGGGTTTTTTATCACTGAAATCCATTCCAAGGGATTGCTGGATGTCTGCGAGACTGTCATCCTTTTGGATTTGGAACCCTTTATTCACAGGGACAAAGGACAAGATAAATGAAAGGAATACAATGGAAACTATGCTATACCTCATTTCTTACATATTGAATAATCTTGAAATCGTAAAGCCCAGTCTGTATTCACCATCTGTCCAGTTGCTTCTTGTATAAGGGATATAGTCCGTCTCGAGTATTCCTCTCGAATTGGTGAGATTCAATTGAAAGACGTGACCTCCACTCGTGTCAAATTCAAATCCAATTCCTATGGAAGGATAGAAGTCATTATCACTATTTCTCAAGTCGGATAAGATGGGAAAAGTTGTATCCAGGATCACAGCCATAGATTTGCTCAACTGGGCACGAAGACCTCCGCCAAGGCTGATTAAATCATTCTCATCTTCTGTGAGAACAACATTGCGGTATGTCCATTGGGCATTGAATTGAAACGACCAATAGTCAGAGAACTTTCTTGCAACGTGCAGACCGAAATGAGATGTCATTCGGTGGGTACCCTTTTCAAAAAAGTTTAATGTCCCCACAATTTCACTTTTCTGCATCGTAGAATAGGTAAGATTTCCAAGGACGGTCAGGCTAACTGGTATGTTACCATTCAACTCCTGCGTCATGATCCGCACCTTGAGAAATCCATTGATCAGTTGTTTTAGTGGCCCTGCTCCTTTTGCTCTCATGAGACCGATCATCATGTTGTCATTGAGTCCATATTCCAGTCCAAAGGAGACATCCGAGGCATTTTCAAGTCCATAAAACGTTGGCCAACCCCCGTTATCCCCGGCGAGATCACCAAATCGATGTACAATTCTGAAATCCAATTTTCTCGCCGGAAGAGTCTCCACAGAATGGCTGTTGATGATCCGTGTATGACGAAAAGTCTGGATAACACGTTCTTCTTCAGTTTGTGCAAATAGACCGGAAAAAGCAATAAACAGCGTTGAAAACAGTAGACTATACTTCATATTTGACTTTATACCTGAAAGAGAAAACTCTTTTTACTCTAAATTTGTATCCATTATGGATTTAACCATAATCCTAACGAATAATTTTTAAAAACTTAATACAAAGAACGAATAAAATGTATCCAGTAGAATTGACGATTCCAATGACAAGAGATCTGACGGATTTTGGATTTGAAAGTCTATCCGCTCCTTCAGATGTAGTGACCGCAATCGAACAAAATGAAGGCACTTTGTTACTTGTTGTAAACAGTGTTTGCGGATGTGCTGCCGCCAATGCGCGCCCTGGAGCAAAAATGGCCATACAAAATGAAAAGAAACCCGACAGGTGTGTCACTGTATTTGCAGGGGTTGACCGCGATGCAACTGACAAGGCACGTGAATATCTCCTGCCCTATCCACCTTCTTCTCCGGCCATTGCGTTGTTCAAGGAAGGTAAGCTCGTGCATATGCTTGAGCGACACCACATCGAGGGCCGTACCGCCCAAGTGATAGCGTCTAACCTCGTCCAGGCATTTGATCACTTTTGTTAAAAATAAAGCTCCTTATCGGTAAGGATAAGGAGCTCTTTTAGACTAAAATCAGATGCCTCAACGGGCTATTTGAATTGATTCGTACTGAGTGATTGTACCAATTTTTACGGTTAGAATATAGGAACCATTCGGTATATCCTTCACTGGTAAATCAATGATGTTTCTTCCTGTATATATTTTTTGAGAATAAAAGCTGGTGATTTCCCTGCCCATGATATCTGTAAGAGCAATGCTGACCTGATCATCATTTTCAGCGATAATATCGACGTAGGCGACCTCTTCCACTGGATTAGGATATACCTTTAATCCTGCCTGGAAGTTTAAGAAGACGTCAATGGCTATAATGTTGCTGTATTCAAATCCACCATTAAAATCTACTTGTTTTAGTCTATAGTAATAGGTGCCGCTTGATGTAATGTCACTGTCAATGAATTGATATTCTGACAATTCGGTAGTTGTACCGTTACCGTCAATCATGTCAATGGTTATAAAGTCCCCATCATTGTTGACAATTCGCTGAACTTCAAAGAAATCATTATTGATTTCTGACGCTGTTACCCAGTTTAAAACGTTTTCATTCTTTGTGTCATCCCGGAACCCTGTAAAGGATACAAGATCAATCGGTAAGGCTCCCAATCTTAGACCTGCATTGATTCCATTGACCGAGTCTTTTGGAGCGACGAAGAATACCGCTGTTCTTCCCGTATTGATGTCCACATCACTGTCTAACAGTGGATCATTACCCTGGTTCGCCTGTACGTAATCGGTGCCTGCAATGCTTGCTCTGAAGATTACCTGATACGAACCGGCTGATATTCCGGAAATACAATACGTGCCGTCTTCAGAAGTGGAAGTTTGATAGACCACGTCATTCGAAAGGGCATTGACAATTTCAACCTGAGAATTTGCAATGACTGAATCTATTCCCGGATCAAAGACATTTTCAACCCCTAGCCCCTCTGTATTTTCCTTCCACAACAGGCCGCATACAGTACCTCCTGTGTAAATTCCGAACGTAATGTCGGGCACTGATACTCCTGATGTCGTGTTGATGAGATCCGTCGTATTTGGGCCATTTGCGCCGGTGGCGTCGCTATCAGCGGACTCATCATTACCTATATTGGCTTCTGTGATGGCTCTTCCCTCAGGAAGTACAATTTCGACATAGTAGCTACCCACTGCAATATTGTCAAAACAATAAACGCCGGATTCCCCGCTTGTAGCATCTGTCAAAGTCACTGTGGTTACAACCAGGCCTCCACTGGAATTATACAAATTCAAACTGATTCCATCCAATCCTTCTTCAGTTAAATCCCTCCTTCCATCTCCGTCATTATCTTCCCAAACTGAACCGCAAATCCTTGATGATGTCCTGAACCCTGCATCTACATTATTGATCACAACGGCCTCGTCCACGCGTATAGACCCTGTAAGACCACTTTCATTTATGTCGCTATCTCGGGACTCGTCTCCGAGATTTTGATCCGTCGGAACAAATCCGTTTGGAAACTCAAATCCCACTATGTAGTTGCTCTGGTACAAGGTAAATTCATAATATCCGGGTTCGCCATTTAAAGGATGATTTGTTGTAGTGGTTATACATGAGGGAAAGTTTGGAAAATCCGGGACGCCGTTACGGTCAAAATCGGCAAAGAGATTCACTGTGACACCATTCATTCCCACTTCGTTCAGATCCTGTCTTCCATCTGAATTCAAATCTTCCCAGACAAAATCGCCTAATCGAGATATTTCATTTCCTGTGACGCGTTGTTCTCCCATACCAATACATCCATCCTCCAGTGTGACGGTGACCCGGTAGGTATTGGGTTCTGTAGCTGAGACTACAATAAAATCTTCGGTGGAACCTGTATTCCACTCATACGAACTGAATGTTTCCCCAACACGCAAGATGGCAGTCTGTGTAATATCACATCCATTCAAATCATAGAAAATAGTTGGCGAAAGTTGATCACAGATCCCAATTGATATTGGATCACTAATGTCCAGGCTTTGACTCTCTACGTTTCCTAAATTCTGGCCAACTTCAAATCCGTTGATCACATTCGTACTATCATAACTGACCGCGGCTGCCCAATAGATGCCGGCATCCAAATTTTCAAACACAGGAGTATCCCGGATCAATACGATTGCCCCGTCTCGGGCTATTAAGACGTATTTAGTGACAAAATCAGGATTTGTACTGCCGCCGTTAAATGTCAAGCTGACGATCTCACCCAGACAATAATTACACGGAGATATTTCTTCGCAAACAGAGAATCCAAATGGCAGTCCGACATCAAAGCAGTCATCACCTGTGACGAGACCGATGTCCTCTCCGATCGAGATACCACTCATTGAGGTGCCGTCTCTGAAGTTAATGGCATATGCCAGGTAAAATCCCTGGTCTAATACTTCAAATTCCGGGGCATTCAGATTCATATCCGTGATGATTCCATCAATATTCGTGAGCACATAAATTGTAGAGTACTGACCAGTTTGATTCCCTCCGTTTGCAGCTAAGATCACAGGTCCTGTTGTAAAATCACACGATTGGCCAAATGCGCCCTGCAGTGATACGAACAATAGAATAATTAAGCTCCAGGCTTTACTCTTTGCAAAAATATATATGGATGATTGCTGATTCATGTCATTCATTTTCGGTAAGACCCTTATCATCTCTTTTAATTGCCGATACTTAAAGTTGGAGCCAGCGCAGAACATGTATTCACACAGACCGGAGCAGTACCGCAACCTGGATCCAGACAATCAATTAATCCATCATCATCGTTGTCAATGTTATCACTGCATTCAGTGTCGTCATCTTCATTATCCGACCCTAGACATGAGGTACTGAAGCATGCATCATCACCAGATGCTGCACTCAGATCACCAAAACTGAAAGGCTCAACAGCTATTGAACTTCCCGGTCCGATCCACTCATCGACTTCAACCATTGAAAGATTATAAGGATCCGTAACACCCAATCTGGCCCATGTGGCTTCAAAGCAGACTGCATCATCATTGATGGCCATATCGGACACGACAAAACATAATTCAGAAGTTTTAGTTTGTGCTGTCGTTATTGTGACAGAGCTACCGATATCTTCATCGCTGAGTTGGATACTAAAATTTATAAAGCCCAGGTTATTCTCAAACGGTAAGCCTCCAACCCCGGTGGCATTTACATTTTCAATAGGTGTTTGTGCTTGTAATGCAAGATCTTGAAATTCATCACCTAGAAAACTTGTTCCGGAAATGAATGATCCAACGGCACTATTATAGAAAAGCTGGTAGCGCTGACTTCCGAGAACAAAAGGCTGGCCGGTACTGCTTAGATTGACATTATAACACACCATACCAGTGGTGCAATTAATGGTATTGAGTTCCAGAGCCAACTGAAATTGATCTGATGCAGGAATACAAGGAGGAACGGTTGCACAACTGGGATCATCACAATCTATCAGACCGTCTTCATCATTGTCGACGCCATCAGAACACGTTAATGTGGTATTCTCGTTTTCAGTTCCTCCACAGAGTACGGAAAGACATGAATCATCGCCATCTTCGGCATCGAGGTCATCAAAAATGTTTGGTATTGCCTCAGCGGTGCGGCCTGTGGATTCTACCCATTGGGTAATTTCTACAAAGCCGGAGGCTATTCCATCAGTCCTCCCCGTTCTTGCCCATACGAGCCCCAGACACTCGGAACTGTCATCAATTAATTTCTGGGTGACATCAAAGCATAGCTCTGTAGTCGATATCCAATCTCCGGATCCCGGAACATCAATACCACCAGTGGATATAGCTTCCAGGACAATCGCATAATTCAGAAAACTCAAAGTATTTTGAAAGGGAAGATCTCCCGGAAAATTGGAGGCGTCAACATTTTCAGTACTGTCTCTGACTATGGCTGCTGAATATTGCCCTACAGGTAAGAGACTCTTTGCTGAGCCTCCGGTATAGGATGCCATCGAGGCATCGTAAAAGATGCGATAATTCTGATCGGCCAAATTCCATGTCTGCCCATCTGCAGATCTGACCTGGGTATCATAGCAAACCTGCCTTCCGTTACAGTCAATGGACTTAAGACTAAACCTGATGTCAAATTCCTGTTGGGACCATAAGGAATATGTCGATAGCAGGAATGCTACCGATAAAAGGTATTGTTGCGTTTTCATCATTTTACATTAAGTCCGTCCTTCGCTTCAGAACTGACAACTGGGGGCTAAAATAATATATTATTTTTACTTATAATATTTTATTCTCATTATTTTAAGCTTTTATGTATTAAGGTATTTTATAATGTAAAACATACCTGTGCAAAGGCTGAACTATGGCCCATAAATGTGAAAGGCCCTGGTACCATTGAAACCTGGCCAGGGCAAAATATGATCGCTTGTTCATTCCCGAATAGAGAAGGTTTACCTCTCCTGCTACTGAGCAATCACTTGATCATCATCAATACCTGTGTATGTTCAAATTATTTAGCGTGTAAGTACAAGTTTGTGTGTCAGCAGGTTGTTGCCATTGGGTGCTGTGATATCCAGTATGTATGATGCCGATTGGAGTTCACTTACATCGATGTTATAGAATTTGTTTCCCTTGAGCAAACGCTCTTGTTGAATCATCTTACCGGTTAAATCGGTGATGATCAATTTGACATCATGTGCTAATGTCTTGTCTGCCTTGATCTCAACAAAGTCAGTAGCGGGGTTCGGACCAATAGCAATATCATAGTTCACACCTTCAAAAGTTAAGGAGCTGAGTGATAAACTGTAATCTATATACTCCTCAATATTTACTTCCCGTGTTTGCAGTGGTGCCTTCCACTCCGCTATTTCTACAAACGCAGTGGCATAGGATGCACTCAATCCTTCTCGTCCCCAAACCATTGAGACTTTTTCAAAATCGTCAACGATATCAAATTTCAGGGTGGCAATGGTCACCCATCCATCCCTGTGAGAGACGGAAGCGCCTCCTTTTTGGTAATCAAGGAGCTGAACAGAGAAATTTGCGAATCCCAGATCTTCGTCAAAATCTATAGCACCCTGGCCGTTTGCCCTGACATTTTCTTTTATGCCCGTAAAAAGCAAATCACTATATTTTTGAGAGGAAAGTTGGGATTTGGAATCCTTTCTATTCAGTTTCAATTTACTTGAGGGATAATAAATGCGGTAATTCTGACCGGCGAGAATTACGTGGTCGTTATTATTTACTTTAACCTCAATATCAACAAATAGAGATCGATCACTCTTGTCGAGTGTATTGTGATTGAGCCGTACATCTATAGCACTTGTTCCAAATGCAAATCCAGTTACCAGAATGCATATGGCCAAAAGAAAGATGAATCTTTGAAACCTCATTTTACCAGTCGTTTTGACCCCGAAGGGCATTAATGTTCAAGGAAATATTCTCTTGTGAGAGAATATTACGTTCTCAACTGGTAAAAATTCAAGGGTTATTAAGATGACAATATAATCATCTATTCCCCCTATTTGCAAACATAGTGAGGAAATCGCCGTCTATTTTGTCAGGTATTTTGCCTTTACCGGCGCAATTGTCCTACGATCAATGGGAGACCTTGATAATATTGTCGTTTGCCGCCAGATTTCCTTCTTCATCCAGGATCATAATCGTATATGCTCCTTCTACCCAGGAAGTGGTATTGAAACGAACTAATTTGGAATTGTCGAGGGATTCGAGTGCTACCTGTCTTCCAATCACATCCTTTACCATGATCTGACCAGTATAGGAATGTCCAAAAGCCACGGTAAAAAACTCAGTCATAGGATTAGGGTAGGAACTTATATCCAAATCAATGGAACTCACTGAGTGATTTTCCAAACTTGAAAAATCGATGGTTTCATTAGGTATAAGAACTTGTTGTTCATCGTCTTTCAGCCACTCCGACATCGTAACTTCTGCAGTTGCAAATAGAAAGGTCTTCTTTTTACTGGCCCAGGTAATGTCATAAGGGTAGTCGTTCTTCCGGTCAAAACAAAGGTTTAAAGTCCGTACCCAATCTCCATTTTTGGATAGTTTTTTAACACCATTATCCAGGATTCGACCGTCGATCGAGATGGAAATGAATCCAATGTTCTTGTCCTCAGTATTGATCAAATCTATCTTGCTGTATGTTTCCTCGTCGAGATCCCTGGTGATCCGTTCTTTGATCAGTGAAAGGTTTCTTGCATCGTAAAAGAGACGGTAATTCTGTCCTGCCAGTTGGATATCCTGGTGGTCTGCTGATCTGAGCAATACATCAAAACAACTGGTTTGCTCATTTGACTGATTCAGTTTGAGCATCAGATCGACGTGTTTTTGCCCGCTTACAGGTAAATTATGGAGTAAAAAAACCAGAAGGGCAAACAGAAATTGGGATTTCATAGCCGTCATATTTTAATTATCATATTACGATAATTCATAATATGACAATTATTATGCCAACTACTCTCTTAGTACCATATCAGAATAGACATCGATCGGAAGACCTATAATTTCGCCAGAAACACCAAGCTGAGAAAGTTCTATAAAGGCCCGACCATATGGTGCTGTCAATTCTTTGCGAGCCAGTATAATCTCCATATTTCCATCATCGGACACTTTTTCAAAGCACAATTCAATAATCGGCAGCCACTGATCATCTTCACGGAGTTCGAGACCTCCTGTCCTGGAATTATTCAAAATGATCGCAGTATTGATAAATCCCAAATTATCTTCAAAAGCCAAATCCCCTATTCCGCTTGCATCAACCTGTGTCATGTGCTGAACAACATTGTAAGTATAATAATCATCAGGAAGCAACATTGAACTCTGGTTGTCCATATACTTCAAAGTACCGGAACTATAAAAGATCCTGTAGTTCTGTGAAGCGAGACTTGCGGATTCCCCTTTATACTTTAACTGAAGCTGAGCACATACGATATCGCCTTCCATAGAATCCTGTGATATTCTTAAATCCGATCTACCCTGGCTAAATATGACTGTGCTTGTCATCAGTATAAATCCGACTAATAAAATTGGATTTTTCATGTCACTTTTCATTTCTTTTTATACGCCCTTCCGGGTTGTTGATAACGGCCTTAATAACAACATAAGACTTGGGACCCTGTATCGATCCAAATACAAATATAAAAACAAAGACTAATATATAAGATCCATACAATCAGACACAGATGAAAGAAATTGTACAATCTTTTATATTAAAAAATTCTATATATATAATTTATTTCTATATTTGAGCCATGAAGTTACAAATGCCGGTAATGGTGATGGCTTTGTGGCTTCTCTGTCCCGGATGCGAGGACAGAGATTTGCTCAATTTAAGTGATACCGAGGTGAATGAGATACTTGTTCGGGTCGATGAAAATGATGCCGAATTTGTTCGGAAAGGCGTTGTATTTGATTCGGTTTTAACAGTCGCAGGATCACGAACACTCGAAGAAAAAAGCGAAAGAGTAAAAGCAAGACTCTATTTTTTTGGAGACCGTGTACGGGGATACTACAATTTGGCTGATTCTGATCAGAAGAACCTTCAGGTATTTGGAAAGAAGGTTGGAAATGAATGGGCAATAAAATGTGTGACCAAATTGAACATGGAAGAAGCAGGAGGCTACATATTGTGGTCGAATGACGGAACCGGAATCTGGGCGACTGGTCATAACAATTTTAAAAAGGGATTGATAACACTTCAAAAACAAAATATAGATTACGATGATCTCGTATCATGGTAGCATAAAGATTTAAACTTGGGTTGGTTGGTCTATTATATAGGGTCGGTATTTCCGACCCTTTTTTTATTGAATCAGTAATTGCATACGATGGCCTTTGATATTGCTTTCCTCAATGACAAATTTCTCCCATTATCTGAAATTGGAATATCTCCGATGGACTTGGGGATCCAACGAGGATATGGAGTTTTTGATTTTTTCAAAATAAAGCAACTCAAAAATCCCTGGCTCCAATGGTACCTGGACAGACTTCAACAATCTTGTCAGGAGGCAGATCTGAATCTCAATTTGTCCAATGAAAAGTTGACTGAATTGATCGGGGAATTGCTTCGACAAAATCATGTTATGGATGGGGCTGTAAAAATTATTGTCACAGGCGGGATATCGACAGATGGATACACAAAACCCCAAAAGACAACGATATTGATGATTGGAATGCCCCATACTCTGCCTAAACATGAACTGTATTTCAGTGGCACCCGTCTCATCACGACAGAATATAAAAGAGATGTACCCCACGTCAAGACCACTAACTATTTACACTCCATCAGTATCTTAAAAAAGACAAAGAAGATGGAAGCTATTGATGTCCTATATCATTGGAACGGGTCGGTCTCAGAATCTTCAAGGTGCAATTTTTTTGGAGTATTTGAAGACCGAATTGTGACTCCGGGTCAAGATGTCCTAGAGGGTATTACCAGGAAGAGGGTCTTATCACTGGAAGATCGTGGTTTGTTGATCGACGAAGACGACATCCGATTGCATGACTTACCCCTCTTACGGGAGGCCTTCATCACAAGTACGACTAAGGGAGTAATGCCCGTTGTTCAAATAGATCAAATCCGTATCGGAAATGGCCGGGTTGGTGAAAAGACGAAACGGTTAATGGAACTCATCAACGTATTTTGATTCGACTTTTTTCCGAACGCTGACAAATGCATGTATAAATACAATGCCCAGGATGATCAACGTCCCTAGATAAAAACTCGCTGTCAATTCTTTTTGGTCCTGCAAAAGGATCATGGCCAGAATAATACCATACACAGGTTCTAAATTGATCACCAAATTAATTGTAAACGCTGATAATTGCTTTAAAGCCCTGAGATGAAATACGAATGGTAAAATGGTGCAAAACACTGACAAAACAAAGAGCAAGACCAGATCCTGAAGGTCAGGGTACCATCGAATAGTATCTTCAATTGTCGAATAGAATGGTATAACGAGAGAAAGAAAAACAAAGGCTGTCGCCATTTCGATTGCCGTTATTACTTCGGGATTCGAGTCATCTACATACTTCTTATTCAGCACTGTGAAGATAGCTATGAGAACAGAGGCAGCGATTCCAACAGAAAAACCAACAACTTTTGTCATATCAAAATCCGATATCATCAACATCATTCCCCGAATCATTAGAATGCCAAAAAGAACATCCGTCCTTCTGAGTTTTTGACTCAACATTAAAGGTTCGAACAACGAGGTAAACAAGGCTGCCGTAGCAAGGGTTATCAAAGCAACTGAAGCGTTGGCAATTTTAATGGCTCCAAAAAAACACACCCAATGTAAAGCAACCAATACTCCGACAATTGTATAATTCTTAATTACCTTTAGTGGACTGCTTAGAATGATGCGGAATGTAGCAGGCCAAACACATAGAAAAATTGCTGTCAATCCAACGCGCCACCATACCAGTGCTAATGCTGACAGGCTGATTAAATCGCCAAGTATTGCTGTGAATCCCCACAACAAGACCGACACATGCAGAAGCAAGTAGGCACTTCGTTTTGAATCCAAACAAGTTATAATGAATGGTGAATTACAAAGCAAAGAATTTCTCTGATGGATGCATCTTTTTAGTTTACATTTGTGTTCGTATTCATGTAGATATTTTTACACTTACGAATAGAGACAATGCAATTGACAGTTGGTGATAAAGCCCCGGAATTTACATTGAGGTCCACAGAAAAGGCAGAAGTCAGCCTGGGTGATTACAGGGGGAAAAATGTTCTGGTCCTCTTCTTTCCATTAGCATTTACAGGTGTTTGTACAGCAGAATTGTGTGGAGTCAGAGATAATATGAAGAAGTATGAAACCGTAAATGCCGAAGTCCTGGCAATATCAGTAGATTCACTATTTACACTGGAAAAATTTAAAGAGTCTGAAAATTTGAACTTCACTCTTTTGAGCGATTTCAACAAAACCAGTTCTCGAGCTTATGGTTCTCTTTATGAAGATTTTGTGCTCGGAATGAAGGGTGTATCTAAACGATCTGCATTTATTGTTGATGCCGAAGGAACAATCCGTTATGCTGAGGTGCTTGAAGATGCAGGCCAACAGCCTGATTTTTCAAAAATACACGAGGTCTTAGAATCATTATAAAACAATTATAATCCGTCTATCATGTCCAATATTAATTATGATCACGAAGAAGAATTATTGGTTGATGAAGTTGAGGTCATAGACAAATCAGAGTTAGTTGTTTACAACGATGATCACAACACTTTCGATTGGGTCATCAAATGTTTTATAGAAGTTTGTAACCACACCTACGAACAGTCTGAACAACTTTCTCTTATTATTCATTTTAAGGGCAAAGCAACTGTCAAAACCGGTCCATATTCAGAATTAAAACCCCTAAAAGATGCTTTGATTGACAGGGGATTATCAGCAGTAATAGAGTCTTACCAGGAGAAGTATTGAACTCTTTGTTAACAATTTAGTCATTGATGAAATATTTTCCTCATCCATTAATGGCGGAAGATGAGGGCCTGTTAGCGCTGGGAGGAACACTTGATAGTGAGCGACTCAAGCTGGCATATACCTTTGGTATCTTTCCCTGGTATAGCGAATCTCCAATATTGTGGTGGTTCACAAACCCAAGATGTGTGTTGTATCCTTCTGATATCAAAATATCGAAGAGTATGAGACCCCTAGTGCATCGATTGCGACCCTGGAAGATCACCATGGATGAGCAATTTTCAGAAGTGATCAGTAAGTGTGCCTCTGTGAAACGCAAAGATCAGAACGGTACATGGATCAACCATGAAATCGTAACCGCATATACCAATCTATATCAGGAAGGTATTGCCCATAGTATAGAGGTTTGGGACAAACACAATGAGCTCATAGGTGGTCTATATGGTGTTTGTATTGGCAAAATATTCTTCGGGGAGTCCATGTTCAGTGTGATTCCAAATGCCTCCAAATACGCCCTGATTCATCTTTGCCAATATCTCGAAAACCAGGGATGTGAATTGATTGACTGTCAACAGGATACTCCCCATATGAGAAGAATGGGAGCAGTGTTGTTTACCAAATTGGAATTTTGGAATATTATCAAAAGAAACGTTTTAAATCCCAATATTCCCATTTCCAACCAATCATTCAATGACTGGCTTGATTCGACATATACTACTAAGTTGAATTATACAATCAATTAAGACAAAGCCGTGCTTGATTTTCAAAAAACCACACTCTCAAACGGACTTCGCGTAATCGTAGAACGAGATCAGAACACATCACTTGTTGCCATAAATACACTTTATAATGTAGGTTCAAAAAACGAAGATCCCGACAAGACCGGTTTTGCTCATCTGTTTGAGCATCTTATGTTCGGAGGAAGCCACAATGCACCAAACTATGATCACATCATTCAGAATGCCAGTGGAGAAAGCAATGCCTTTACCAATACTGACTTTACCAATTACTATTGTATTTTGCCGATCGAAAATATTGAAACTGGTCTTTGGTTAGAGGCAGACCGAATGGCAAACCTGATCATCGATTCACGAGTACTGGAAATTCAAAAGAAAGTAGTCATTGAAGAATTCAAGGAAGTGTGTATCAATAAACCTTATGGTGATAGTTGGCATCACATTTCCGAAATGGCATATCCCCATCATCCGTATGGATGGCCGACTATTGGAAAAGAATTAGGCCATATTCAAAATGCCAACGTCCGGGATGTTAGCAGATTCCATAAGACTTATTATCATCCGGCAAATGCCATTCTGACTATTTCCGGACCGATTGATCCGGAAGAGGTCTTTGCCCTATGTGATAAATGGTTTGGGCAAATCAAGAGTCGGTCCCAGTCTTCTTTTCAATTTCCAGAGATTCAAAATGACTTGCACCAGGTGAATAAATTCGTGAATTCGAATGTGCCGGTACCTCAATTTATGGCTGCCTTTCACATGGTTGGCAGAGAACACCCTGATTACCACGCTTGTGATCTCTTATCTGATATATTGGCCAATGGTAAGTCGTCCAGGTTATACCAATCCCTGGTTAGAGATGAAGAGATGGCATCTTACATTGATTGCTACCTTTCGGGAACGGCACATACGGGTTTAATTGTCATTGAAGGGCGACCTGCTTCTCACTCTTCTATAGGAAAAAACAAGGAACGATTATATGAAATCCTGAATGAACTTTCGTCCGTCCCACCCGAACCGCGAGAGCTTCAAAAAGTAAAAAACAAAGCAATAACCGGTCTCGCCTTGAATGAATTGAATGTTATTAATAAAGCTATTTCTCTGGCATATTTTGAATGGCTCGGTAATGTTGAGTTGATCAATGAAGAGATGAGAAATTATGGAAGTGTTCAACCTGAAGATATCTGTAGAGTGGCTGACGCATTTCTCAATAAGGAGACGGAGATGGGACTAAGTTATATTCCAAGCTAGAAAGAGCGGCATGCATTTGAATGCGCGAATGTCTGAATCCTTCAATACCGGGATGACCTCAATACTCATTATATTGTTTGTTTAATATGAGTGTATGCACATCAAATTTTGCGGGGCCGCCCGCAATGTAACCGGCAGTTGCCATTTGATTACCCTTGAGAACGGATATTCTATACTACTGGACTGTGGGCTCTTTCAGGGGAATGGCAGGACAGATAGAATTTCTAATCGCACCTGGCATTTCAATCCTGCAGATGTCGATTGTCTGGTGTTATCTCATGCCCACATTGATCACACCGGAAGGGTACCGTCTCTGGTCAAAGCCGGATTTAACGGATGTATTCATGCCACCCATGCTACTCGATCCCTTTGCGCCATCATGCTGCTCGACTCGGCTAAGATTCAAGAACGAGACGCAGAGTATTACAACAGGAAAATCTTAGAAAAGAGGAAGAAGAAAAAGGCGAAAAGAAAAAAACCCAACCTGGAACTTATTGAGCCTCTTTATGGGCCTGAGGATGTGGTAGAAAGTATGAAGCTCTTTGTGGGATACTCATATAACAGATGGCATCGTATTTCAGAATATGTAGAAGTGATGTTCAGGGATCAGGGACACATCCTCGGATCTGCAAGTGTCACCTTAAGGATTCAGGATGGGCCTCGCAATGTGACAGTGGGATTCACGGGCGACATTGGAAGACCGGATCGTCCTATTCTGAGGGATCCTGTTAAAATGCCTGAAATGGACTACCTGTTATCGGAATCAACTTACGGTGACAAAGAACATGAATCCAAGCCAGAACAATCTGCATTATTTCTCGATGTTATGAAAAAGACCTGTGTAGAACAGAGAGGAAAATTGATTATTCCCGCATTCAGCATAGGTAGAACTCAGGAAATCGTTTACATGATGGACAAGCTCGCAGCAGAGGGATTACTACCTAAGATTCCGGTCTTTGTCGACAGTCCTTTGGCAGTGAATGCCACCGAGATTTACGGAGCACATCCTGAATGTTACGACAACGCTCTGCATGAATACATGCTGGAGGATATTGATCCTTTTGGCTTCAACAGTCTTCATTATGTTCGAACAGTAGAAAAATCAAAAGAATTGAATTTTTCTGAAGAGCCAATGGTCATCATAAGTGCTTCGGGGATGATGAATGCAGGAAGAATTCGCCATCATCTTTATCACAACATCCAGGATGACAAAAGTACTTTCCTCATGGTGGGTTATTGCTCTCCGGATACAGCCGGTGGAATTCTCAAAGCCGGTGCCACACAAATTAAAGTAATGGGAGATGTTCTGGACGTAAAAGCCAAAATTCTATCCATGGATTCTTTTTCAGCCCACGGAGATCGAAAGGAAATGCTCGATACCCTAAAACATCTGCAAGGCCATTTGAAAAAGACATTCCTGGTGCACGGTGAATACGATACACAACAGGAATTCCACGAGTATCTCGGTACCGCCGGTTTGGGGCCAATCGAGATTCCCTTTGAAGGACAAGAGATCACGATATAAAAAAGATCCGGATGCAATATCCCGACCTTCGGTTTAGTATGTTTTCAGCCTTACTTTTTCAATAAGTCCCTTATTTCGCCCAATAATTCTTTCTGGGAAGCTCCTGCCGGACCTTCTTCAGCTGGCGGTTTTTCGTTTTGTTATAAGCTTTGACAATCATAAATAAGACAGAGCCAACGGTGATCAAATTGATAATGGTATTGATCCGGGCTCTATAGCGCACTGCATTCTCTGGCTTCACTTCCGTACCGTCAGGACCCATTTCCGCTGCACTCAAAACATACTTCAAATCGGCGAAATCCATTCCTCCAACAAAGTGTCCGACAAGAGGCATAACAATGTCATTTACAAATCAATTGACCACGAGACCAACAGCCGCCGCAAGTATAACTGCTACAGCAAGTCAATAACATTGCCGGTTAAAATGAAATCCTTAAATTCTCTCCACATTGATTTAGATTTTTCGTTTTAATAAAAACAGCTGCATTTCTATATGAGAAGCAGCTTATCTGACGAATAGATTAATACTCTATATAATCAATACTTCTATACGTCGGCTAACTGGGAACGAATCAAGTTCAGCGCTGATCCCGCTCTTACCCAGTCGATTTGAGCCTGGTTATAGGTGTGGTTTACGTGAAAGGCATCTGAGGATCCATCCCTATGTCTCGCAACAATGGTAAGAGGTTGACCGGGAGCCATTTGTTCAAAATCCGGAATATCAATCAAATCATCCTGTCTAATCTTGTCATAGTCGGCGGGATCTTCAAAAGTCAATGCCAGCATTCCTTGTTTTTTAAGGTTGGTCTCATGAATTCTAGCAAATGATTTAACCACTACGGCATTTACTCCCAAAAATCTTGGTTCCATTGCAGCGTGCTCCCGGGAGGATCCTTCTCCATAATTATCTTCTCCAAAAACAATGGTGCCTATACCGGCGTCCCTGTACTTAATGCCTGATTCGGGAACCGGCAGGAATTCTGCACGATCCGGATCATCAACATAATTGGCCACATGGTTGGCTTTGTCGTTAAAATAGTTGATGGCCCCAATAAAACAATTTTGAGAGATGTTCTCCAAATGCCCCCTGTATTTTAACCAGGGACCAGCCATTGAAATATGGTCAGTTGTACATTTCCCTTTGGTTTTGATCAAAATGCGCATATTTCGCACTCCCTCTGCAGTAATCGGAACAAACGGAGTGAGCAATTGTAGTCGATTGGATTCGGGATTGACTTTGATTTCTATTTGACTACCATCTTCAGCCGGTGCATTATACCCCGCATCTTCTACATCGAAACCATTCGGTGGCAATTCAAATCCTGTAGGGGGTTCCAGCAAGACCTCTTCTCCGTCCTCATTGATTAAGGTATCTGTCAAAGGATTAAAGCCAAGCTTTCCCGAAAGGGCGATTGCGGTAACGATTTCGGGTGAAGCTACAAAGGCATGTGTATTTGGACTTCCATCCGCTCTCTTGGAGAAATTCCTGTTGAACGAATGTACGATACTGTTTTTTGGAGCATTTAACGGATCATTGAACCTGGCCCATTGACCGATACAAGGGCCACAGGCATTGGCAAAGACCCGTGCGCCAATCTCTTCGAAAGTGTCGATGAGACCATCTCGTTCTATCGTGTACCTGACCTGTTCGGATCCAGGTGTGACGGTGAGTTGTGATTTTGAAGTGAGCCCCTTTTCAACGGCCTGACGTGCAATGGATGCTGCCCGCGTGATATCTTCATATGAAGAATTGGTACAGGAACCAATCAGGCAATATTCGAGATCTGTTGGCCAATTGTTCTCGGCCGCGGCTTCTTTCATTTTTGAAACCGGTGTAGCCAAATCAGGAGTGAACGGACCATTTAAAAGAGGTTCTAATGTCGATAAATCTATTTCAATCACCTGATCAAAGTATTCCTCCGGAGAGGTATAACATTCCGGGTCTGCTGTCAAATGTTCTTTTACGGCATCAGCTGTCTCAGCAATCTCAGCGCGTCCTGTTGCCCTGAGATAACGTGCCATTGATTCATCATAGCCAAATGTTGAGGTGGTTGCTCCGATCTCAGCTCCCATATTACAAATGGTACCTTTTCCGGTACAGGACATGCTGATGGCGCCTTCACCAAAGTATTCTACAATGGCGCCAGTGCCCCCTTTCACTGTGAGTATCCCCGCCACCTTCAGGATGACATCTTTGGGAGAAGTCCAACCACTCATTGTTCCTTTTAAGTGGACACCAATCAATTTGGGCATTTTCAATTCCCAGGGCATGCCTGCCATAACGTCCACAGCATCAGCTCCTCCTACTCCAATGGCGATCATCCCAAGCCCTCCTGCATTGGGTGTATGGGAATCAGTACCAATCATCATACCACCTGGAAATGCATAATTTTCCAATACAACCTGATGAATAATTCCTGCACCGGGTTTCCAAAATCCCAATCCGTATTTGTCAGAGACACATTCGAGAAAATCATAAACCTCCGAATTGGTATCCATTGCAATTTTCAAATCTTCTTCTGCACCTACTTTTGCCTGGATGAGGTGATCACAATGCACAGTAGAGGGTACGGCAACCCTATCTCTGCCTGCCATCATAAATTGTAATAATGCCATTTGAGCGGTCGCATCCTGAAGAGCTACCCTGTCCGGTGAAAAGAATACATAGTCCTTTCCCCGTGTGTATTCCTTTAGAGGGGATTCAGGGTGGAGATGAGAATAAAGTATTTTCTCGGCCAAGGTCATCGGCCTGTCTAATACCTTCCTTGCAGCGTCTATTCGATCGGCAAGATTGGAATAAACCGCTTTGATCATGTCAATATCAAATGGCATAAACTGAGTATTTATTGATAAAAAATCCGATCCTCAAACCGGCTTGCAAATATAGCTTATAAGTAAAACAGGTAACTATGCGAAGAGTTTATTGTCTAAGCATTCTGTTTGTGACGGAGATTATGTGGTGCTCTGTAATCAGTCCTACCAATTCAGTACCATTGACCACAGGTATACAACCTATGGATTGGCGTTCCATGAGTGCAGAAGCCTGCATCATCGCAGCCTCCGGCCCTATGGTGATTGGATCTTTAATCATTACGTCGCTAACCAGTAATTCTCCATCAACATCTCTGTTTTTCTCGGGAATGAGTCGGTCCATTATGGACTGAGCACTAATTAAACCAATGAGATTACCCTGATCATCCTCAACGGGCATATAGCCAATTTTTTTCCACTTCATGAGTTTGATCACAAATTCGACGAGATCATCTGAATGAGCAGTAAAAAGATCCGTTTTCATCAACTCAGAAACCCTAAGATCATTGAGTTTATATCCCATGAACTCCTCCGTATCGATCTCGTCCCACTCATGTACGGGAAAGTTTTCTTTATTCTGTTGTCTGTATATTGACGCTGTCAGGCAGGTCAGTGCCTCATCGATCGATGAAGCCTTTTTTTGCAATTTGGTATAAGACCTGAGCATCCAACGGGCTCCATTCATGTGTTGATTCATTCTTTCATGTATGATTCCGAGATATTGGTCAATATCTTCCGAATGCACCTTCATATGTGTCAAGCCTTCCCTTGATAGCGGTAAGAGTTCATTTATAACGAGGTCTTTGACCGTTAATTTCTGATCCTTTGTCCATGTAAAGGCAGCATCAATACCAAAACGCGAGGCTTTTCCAAAATTATCCCTGATATCAGCAAAGGAAATATGATCCCGGATGTCCTTGTAGTGAAGAGCCATACCCTTCATTGCCCCTAACCAAAATGCGGTGTTGGCCATTTCATCTTTGATCGTAGGCCCGGACGGGAATACCCGATTCTCAATCCTGAGGTGAGGCTTTCCGGTGTCGCTGATGCCATAGCAAGGACGATTCCACCGGTAAATCGTTGAATTGTGCAGTTGAAGACTTTTGAGCTTGGGAACCTTCCCTTCATTGATCAAATTCATCGAATGCTCGCCCATGTCAGCATGGAGAAGAATTTTGAAGCGAGCGATATCATCCTTGAATATTTCGGTGACATCAGTTTCTAACCAACGATCCCCCAGGATAACACGAGGACTGAGTTGTCTCATGTGATCCAGCGTCTTGCGGGTATCAATCGCTTGTTGGAACAACGCAATGCGGGTTTCATGCCAAAGTCTTTTGCCAAATACGATGGGTGAATTTGCTGCTACACTGATGCAAGGTGCGGTCAATGCCAGGGCAAAATTGTAGTACCGCACAAAATCCGAAGGTGCAACCTGGAGATGAACTTGAAAACTCGTATTACAAGCTTCGAGGAGGGGTGAATCATGTCGTACCAGTAGTTCATCAATACCTACCAGACGCAATTCAAAATCATTGCCTTGCAATTGTCCGTGAATGGCATTCATTAAATCCTTATACCGTTGTTTCGGCGTTAAGTTTTCAAAGGCGAGGTGGTATTTGTGCAGAGTGGGTAATATACCCGTCAGGATATAGTCAACATCTTCCTGGTGCAATAATTGCCGCAGATAAGCCAGGTTCTCCTTTAATTCGGTTTCCATACTTTTCAAACATGGACCGTCGAATACCTGTGGATTCAGGTTGAGTTCAAGATTGAATTTGGCCAATTCACTGACAAGCCACTCTGCGTTGGTCTTTTCAAGAATTTCAGGTCCTTTTAAAGAAGGTCTGAAAGACTTGTGATCTACCAGGACGATTTCCTGCTCGGCCCCTATTCTCGTAATGTCTGATTCAAACCAGTCATTTTTCAACATGTACTCAAGAGCCTCAACATCAGACAGAAGAGACTTGACGAAGAGATGTTTGGAAGAGGCTTTCCGATAAGCTTGTTGACCCATATTTAAAAATAGAAAGAATCGCTCAATCAATGCTAGCCTTCCGGCAAAATAACTCTGCTATACTCCTGGCTCATGCTACTTTAGATAACTGACTTTAACATATATATAGTCCGTTTCCGTCTTATCAGCCCATTTATAGACCATTATACATTATCATTTTTTCTAATGTAAATAATACCACAATCGAACATCTGACTTGGCAAGATATGTGGAATAGAGTGGTTAGTTCTTTAACTTTTGAAAATACTTAAGGGATTAAGTATTGGAGATTACGGAGCGGCTACTGGGGGGTATGCCGCTCTTTTTTTTCTCCACTCCCTTCGGTCTCCTGACGATTCCATGTCAGGACATGGGTCGAAAAGACTTTCTCGTTTCACTCGAAATGACAAGAATAACTCCACAAATCGAATGAACTTTCTTACTTCACTCAGCATGACAAAAGCAACTTCTCATACACATTCCTGCCAATTGAGTCTTTCGTCAAGTGTTTTTACCACTTGGTCGAAAAGATGAATAGATGATTCAAAATGATATTATATTGATATCATATTTATACTATGAATCATGAAAGAAACACTAAGAAAAGCGCAACCGGGATTCCTCTACCTGACACTGATAATCATCATTATTGTCGGTGGTATTTACTTTAATTTTGGTAATGACTTTGCCTATCCACTTGTCTTTTTCCTTGCGATTGCACTTGCCCTGTTTATAGGGAGCGGATTAATGATTATCTACCCCAATCAATCCCGTGTACTTACATTTTTTGGCAAATATGTCGGTACAATCAAGGACAACGGATTTTTATGGGTAAATCCATTTTTTCGCAAAAAGAAAATTTCACTGAGAGCCAGGAATTTTGACAGCGAACGCGTCAAGGTAAATGATAAAAGGGGCAACCCAATATTGATCTCGGTTATTCTGGTATGGCGTGTGGACGAAACCTACCGTGCCGCATTTGAAGTAGACAATTATGAAAGCTTCGTAAAGGTTCAGACAGATGCGGCGGTACGAAAATTGGCCGGGCTTTATTCATATGACAATTTTGATGATTCCCAGAAAGAAACCACACTGAGGTCCAACGTAGGAGAGGTAAACGATGCCCTGGAAAAAGAATTGGACGACCGACTGACCATTGCCGGAATTGAAGTGATCGAAGCGCGAATCGGATACCTGGCCTATGCTCCTGAAATTGCCAATGCAATGTTAAAAAGACAGCAAGCCGAGGCTATTGTTGCAGCAAGATTGAAAATAGTCGAAGGAGCCGTCAGCATGGTGGAAAATGCTTTGGAAGAACTTTCTGCCAAAGAAATCATCCATCTCGATGAAGAAAAGAAGGCAGCCATGGTTTCTAATCTAATGGTCATCCTGTGCTCGGACAAGGAAGCTACTCCTGTATTGAATACAGGCACCTTGCACACTTAAAGCCTACAATTTCGAATGAAATGAGCAAGAAGAAGTTTGTCCTTCGTGTGAATGAAGATACCATGAAAGCCTTAGAGAAATGGGCGGCAGATGAGTTTCGCAGCATCAATGGTCAAATAGAATATATTCTAACAGAGGCACTGAGAAAAAGCGGCAGGTCAACTAAGCATTGAGGCTCGCTAAAAGGCAGAGTATTAGTCCAGCAGCACCACTATTGTCATAGGGCGACCGCGACGTTCGATTTCAAGGGAAATTTCTTCTCCCCGATATTTTGTGTTCATGTATGCCTTTACTTCATAAAATGAAGTGACCACATTATCATCCATCCGCAGGATGAAGTCTCCTGTCCGCAACCCGGCCTTATCCGCAGGACTGTCTTCAATGACTTCCGCAATGATGACCTTAGGTTGTCCTTCTTCCAGGAAAATGCCCAAAGAAGGAGGGGCTTCTTTTCTTTTTAATTCACCAAAGTCAAACCGTTGACCCCTGTAAAGATTATCATCTAATCTCGGCCATAAATCGTCTCTTCCTCTTAAATCGCGGAATAAAGAATCCAATTCAAATCGATCACCAAAGAGACGATATCCTCCTTCTTCAGGAAACTCAAAGAAAAAATTATTCGCGCCACCTGTACCTAATACTACCTCTTTTCCCATTTCATCCCCATCCCTGAAAATTACAATCTTGACCACATCTCCTTTTTCTTTTTGATCCAGGATTTCGTAAATATCATCAATGGAAGAAATAGCCACACCATTCAGGGAAAGTATTTCATCTCCTTTTCTTATATCAGCTTTTTCAGCACCTGAACCCCTGAAAACCTTATCTACAGTAGCCATACCGTCGTCAAAATTCAAGTTGACGCCAATCGTGGGTCGACCACTTTGAGCAGGGCCAAACAAGTCCCTTAGATTATCGCCAAAACCCAAGCCCTCGAGGTCATATGACCTTTCCATGGGATAGTCATTTTCACCAATTATTTCCTGTATTTCCTCTTCAGTATATTTCCCTGAAAATCTTTTGGTCTGTTTGGAAATTATATTTCCTTGTTCATCCTGAACCTTCTCGATAATGATGATTTCCTTTTCATCTTCTCCTTTTTGAGCGCTCAACGAGAGGCAGGCGAAACTGAGGATTAAGAAGGAAAGAATAAATTGAGATGACATTTTTTTCATTTTTACGCTTATTTTTCGGGAGGGTAAAATTAATTCAACAGCAATTATGATTTTACTAATTATCAGTTAAAACCTAGTTAAACGACTTTTATTTACCTCTCCACTAGCCTTATTTAGTACTTTAAATCATCAATGAATAAGCGAACGATTCAAATCATTATGATCCTGATGAGTGTAGCACTCATGGGCATCAGTATGATCCAATTTTATTGGTTGAAGAAAGGAATTGATCTGAATGCGCTCAATTTTAATGATCGCGTCATCCTGGCACTTAACCGGGTCAAGCAAAACATAGAGGATAAGGCAAGCCAGTGGGAAAATTTCAACAAAACACTGAATACCAATGATAATTCATTCTTCAAGGTAGATAAGGATCCTCTTGAAAAAATATTGACTCCATCACTCAGCGAATACATGCGTGAACAATTACAGGCACAAATTGCAAATACGGCCTGGTTGATCAAACCCGAAGTGGCACTGCAATCCATATCTGGTTCGGACTTGAAGCGTGATCTGCGGATAGAATTGGAAAACCAAGGAATCAAGCTCGATTATGATTTTGGTGTCTTTTCCAATGAAATTAATGATTTCATACTGACCAATGGAAACTATAATGTCAATATCGGCGAGACACAAATGAGTGATATGGGTATGGCGAAGAACTTGGTAAAATCAATGCACCAGGTCAACCTATTTGATAGCGAAGGATCTGAACCAGCCGGATCCCTACGTGTATTTTTCCCGAAGAAGACCTCATTTCTCATCAAATCCATATTACCTGCATTGATCAGTTCGATTTTATTGACAGGGTTGATCTTATTCTGCTTCGTATATACGATTAATGTAATATTAACTCAGAAAAAGGTTTCTTTGATGAAAACGGATTTCATCAATAATATGACTCATGAATTCAAGACACCAATAGCGACCATTTCACTGGCTGCCGACTCTATCAACAATCCAATGGTGAAGTCGAAGCCGGATATGATCGAACGATATGCAGATATTATCAAGCAGGAGAACCGGCGCATGCTGAACCAGGTCGAGAAGGTCCTTCAAATAGCAAGATTGGATAAAAAGGACTTTCAATTAAAAATTGTTTCGCTGAATCTAAATGACCTGGTGAATACTGCCATGGAGAATTCAAGACTCAGAATCAACAAAAGAGGAGGTCATATCAATGCCTATCTGAAATCAAATCGGGCGAATATTTATGGCGATGAAAATCATATCAGCAATGTATTGCATAACTTGATCGACAATGCTATTAAGTATTCGGAAAGGGCTCCTGAAATCGAAATTGAAACTTCAGATGCAAAAAATGGTGTGGAGGTGGCCATTTCTGATCGTGGAATTGGAATGAGCAAGGATGACTTAAAGAAAATTTTTGAGAAGTTTTATCGTGTTAGTACTGGAAACCTGCATGATGTAAAGGGGTTTGGACTGGGATTGAGCTATGTGAAAGCAATTGTTGATGCTCATAAAGGCAAGATATCAGTAGAGAGTGAACAGGGGAAAGGAAGTACCTTTAGGCTGTTTTTTCCGAATGGTATAACTCCTTCGAAATAAATACTTGAGAAAAATGTTAAAAAACCAGGTGACCAATTATCATTTTTCACATCTTAATATAAATACTTAAATGTACTTCGATGCCTCAACAGAAGATTTTATTAGTAGAAGACGACAGAAATTTTGGTGATGTCTTAAGATCATACTTGGAAATGCATCAATATGATGTCACTCTGGCAACTGATGGTGAAGCTGGTCTTGATACGTACAAGAATGGAAATTTTGACCTTTGTATTCTCGATGTAATGATGCCTAAAAAAGACGGCTTTACACTTGCACGAGAAATCAAAGAAGATAATTCTGACGTTCCTATTATATTTTTAACCGCCAAATCCTTGAAAGAAGATGTTATCGATGGGTTTAAGATAGGAGCAGACGACTACATTACTAAGCCATTCAATAGTGAAGAGCTTCTTTATCGCGTCCAGGCCGTTTTGAAGAGAAGCACATCCGTGCCACAACCTGAGAGCACGCAAAAAGAATTTATTATCGGAAATTATGTCTTCAACTATCCCTTGAGAATTCTGACATTTGATCCGGAAGGAGTCAAGGAGAAAGACAAACTTTCTCCCAAGGAAGCCCATCTCCTGCGATTATTTTGTCTTCATAAAAACGATGTATTGCCCAGATCACAGGCATTGGTTGAAATTTGGGAAGAAGACAATTACTTCACAGCTCGCAGCATGGACGTCTTTGTAACAAAGTTGAGAAAGTACCTAAAGAAGGATGAAAACCTCGAGATTGTCAATATCCACGGTAATGGATTCAGATTAATAGACAAGACTGAGGTGGATGATTATTGATTTGAAGAACTAAATTTTTCTTCAGCAAGTATTGCTGCCCCGATAATGCCCGCATCGTTACCCATTGCTGCAGACACTAATTCGGTATTGAGATCTATATAGTCTTCATACTTGGCGAAGTGTTTACTGACGCCACCCCCCAGGATAATCAAATCAGGGCTAATGATATGATCGATATGATTCAAATAAACATTGAGCTCCTTCCCCCACTCTGACCACGACAAGTCCTTTTTTTTCCTGGCACCATTGGATGCATAATGCTCAAAGATGCTTTTTTTATACAGAAGGTGACCAAATTCCGAATTTGGCAGCAGCTTTCCATCCAGGAAAATGCCAGATCCGATCCCTGTACCAAGAGTTAACAAAATCACTGTGCCCTTTCGATCTTTTCCTCTCCCAAACCTCATTTCGGCTATTGCTGCGGCATCCGCATCGTTTGTAAATACGATTTGACTTCCCGTCCTTTCCAAAAAGTACTCGTACAAATTGATCTTCAGCCAGGACTTGTCAATATTCGCTGCAGAATAGCAAATATTATTTTTGATGATAGAAGGGAAGCCACAACCAAATCTTTTTCCTTCAAAATCAAAATCCTTAATCAGTTGACGCATTACCCTGGAAACATTTTCCGGTGTACTGGGGCGAGGTGTGGCATATTTAATTTTCTCCTTGAGAAATACGCCCCGATCTGTATCCACAAGTGCGGCTTTCATACCGGTCCCGCCTATATCTATGCCGAGAATCTCTCCCATATTTACTTGATTAAGCTGATTGACATTTTAATATCCTCCAGGGGTCTGTCCTGAGCATTGGTATTGGCCTGCGCAATCCTGTCAATGACACCCAGACCTTCGATGACCTGACCAAAGACAGTGTACTGCTGATCAAGAAAAGGCACGCCTCCATTCTCCAGGTACATAGATCGTACCTCGTCCGGGTATTGAATATTTAAGCGTTGTTCGAATTGATTGATCGAATTCTCATCCACACTCCTACCCTGCACAATGTAAAATTGCGATCCTGACGACTTTCGTTCAGGATTGACCGGATCGCCCATCCGGGCAGCAGCCAGGGCTCCTTTCACATGTGCCCGGTTTTGCATAAACTCCGCATCAATTTGATATCCGGGCCCGCCGGTGCCCAAAGGCTGATTACCTGGCGCATTGCGAGAATTGGGATCACCGCCCTGGACCATAAATCCCTGAATCACCCTGTGAAAGAGAAGACCCTCGTAGTAACCCTCTTCAACGAGTTTTATAAAATTATCCCGATGCTTGGGCGTGTCGTCAAATAACTCAACGATCATCTCCCCCTGGGATGTTTCAATTTTTACGATACACTTTTCTGGTGCTTTCACAATTATTTCCTTTTTAATTACATCCTTCTTTTTACCTCTGTTCCCTGTAAGAGTAATTTCATAAACGCCGGACAAATAAAACCTGAATTCTGTCGAACTATCACGGGATTCAGCTCCATCTCCAAAATTCCAATGATATGAATCGTAACCTTCACCGACTACATTGAATGAATAATCAGCTGGTGCATTCTGCCCTGAGTCCGGGGTATAAACAAAATTTAGTGTAGATCTCGAACAACTACTGAGCACAAGAACCAAAATCAGCAATATGATCCATCCAACATTTGTAGCCATATTACCTTGTAGTTATTCTTATTTTCATTTTCACGTCCTGAAGTGGTCGATCGGCATTGTCCGTTTGAACCGATGCAATCTTGTCCACGACATCTAACCCTTCCACCACTTCACCAAATACCGTATAATCCATATCGAGCATAGGAGTGCCTCCTAGTTGTTCATACTTTGCGATTTGTTCTTCATTATAGGTGATTCCTTTCTGGCTTGCAATTGACTGAAGAGCATTCCTGCTTTGGCGTGTCCCTTGAACGACGTAGAATTGAGATCCACTCGATCTTTTCTCCGGATTCGAGGAGCCTCCTGTCCTGGCGGCAGCCAGTGTGCCTTTGAAGTGAGGAGCTCCGATTTCTGCTTGAAGCGTATATCCCGGGCCACCCATGCCCAGACGCTGCCCGGCTGGCGCATTTTTAGAATCGGGATCACCGCCCTGGATCATAAAACCACTGATCACCCGGTGGAATAAAAGATCTGTATAATAGCCTTCATTGGCAATTTTGATAAAATTATCCCGATGAATTGGTGTTGAATTGTACAACTCCGCTTTCATCGTACCATAGTCCGTTTCAATGACGGCATAGTATTTTTTTTCCTGACATGCAGTTAAGGTCAGGATCACTACCATGATATAAAAGGTAAATTTTGTCTTCATTTATCGATCAATATTTGATATTTCCGGTTTAAAATAATTTATGATACACTCTTTCAAAAGGCGCTCCTGTGCTTTTTCTCCTTCTACCGGGATGATCCTTACCTGATGGTAATGTGGCCATCCTTCATCATCAATACCCGTCATCTCATAGTATCCTTCAAGGGATAACAAATGACATGTAGCCACGTGCATCAGATCCTGTTTTTCCTCTTTTGAATATTTCGTTTTAAGGACATTCGATTCCTGTATACCAATCAGCAAGAGCATTATTTGAAGATCCGGAAGTCCTTGTTGTGACATGGAGTTCCTGACAAAATGTCTGACTCTGAGCCATTCAAAATCCAACTGCCATTCTTCCATAAATCCCGAATCAATGAGTGCAAATATAGCCTTATGAAGATTTTTCAGGTAAGCCTCTCCATTTTACTCCATTCTGACATAGGCCGTTACCCGCGATGCTCTCCATGCAGCCGGGAACGAGGCAATGAATCCCATGGCCATTACCGTCACAAAAATGATCAGAATATCAGCAAGCTTCAATTCCATGGGATAACTCGTAATATCAAATCCATCAGGGACATTTATAATACCAATCGTCTTTTGCAATGCATATACCACCAGCGAGAGCAGTGCGCCGATCACAAAGCCCAAGCCGCTGATCAATCCCCCTTCCAAGACGAAAATTTTTCGAATAGTCAGCTTACTCGCACCAAAGGATTGAAGGACAGCAATGTCCTTTTTTTTATCGAGAACGATCATCCACAGACTTCCAATCACATTGAAGATGATGAGGATCAATGTGAAAGAGAAAATCAGGTAAGAAGACCATTTTTCTATATTCATGATCTTGAGAACCGATGCATCCTGTTCTAAACGATCCATAATGTGGAAATCATTAGACGGGAATATTTGTTCAAGGTCTTTTTTGATCCGACCGACAGGGGCATTTTGATTCAATTTTAATTCTATTGCCGAACACTTTGATCGCATGTCCAGTAGTCCTGCTATCAGATCATAGTTGGTAATTACATATTGATTTGCCTTTTCGCTCCTGATGGAATACACCCCCGACACGTGTAGTGATCGCGTTTTGAAATCACGGTCAAGGGCTCCTCGTTTTCTACGATTTGGTAAAGATATCTTTAAGGATTCCAGCTTGCTCTTTAATGAAATATTCAGACTGGTATAGACTCCATTTCCGATGACTGATGAAGTCTGACCTTCCGCACCCGTCAATGTGGCCTTCCCTTTTTTTATCGCTTGATCCAATGCAGCCACCTCAAAATAATTGTTATCCACGCCTTTGATGATTCCAATTTGCTGACGCGAATTGTACTCGAAATGTGCTACCTCTTCAAGTACCTTGCTAAAATTTTGCACCCCATCGATCGCCCCTAATTGTTCCATATATTCAGGACGTTCATCAAAAAACTTACCCAGGCGAGAGGTGATCTTGATATCCGGATTAAAGGCATCAAGGTGTTTTTTGGTGAGCGCTTCAAATCCATTGAACACCGATAGGATCAGGATCAATGCAGCTGTACCAATTGCAATACCCAAGACCGAAATACCCGTTATATAATTAATGGCATTCGTGTTCTTCTTGCCAAATAAATATCTTCTTGCTATTTGGAATGCCACATTCATCTCAGTGCTCAATGATAACCAATTACCGGATCATTAAGGCATCATATATAACGGATTGAATGCGCGATCGATATTCTTCTTTCCCCAGTTTGTTGTTCTTCATTGAAGGGAATGTTCGGTTGGACAAGAAGACGTAAACGATATTATAGTCCGGGTCTGCATAGGCAGCTGTACCCGTAAATCCAGTATGACCGAAGGTGTGTCTGCTGGCTTTTTCGGACATATTCAGACTTCTTTCAGGATTCAGCTCCTTCATATCAAATCCAATGCCTCTCCGGGATGAACGCCAGTGCCGTTGAGTGTAATAGCGTACAGTATTGGGTTTGATGTATTGTATGCCACCATAATAGCCCTCATTCAATAACATTTGCATAACGATAGCTATTTCAAGACTATTGGAAAACAATCCCGCATGACCACTGACACCACCGAGCATGGCTGCACCCATATCATGTACTGTGCCCCGGATCACAGCATTTCTCCAATACTGATCATGCTCTGAAGGCGGAATGAGACTTTCATCAAACAACCGGTGCGGATTAAAGAGCGTCCTCCGGAGGCCCATCGGCCGGTAAAAGTTTTTTTCGGCATAAGCATCCACTTCGCCTCCTGTAATATTCTGGATGGTCCTGTTGATGATGTAAAAAGACAAATCGCTATATCGATAGTTGTTAGTCGTCCTTAAGGAAGAAGAAAATATTTTGCGCCAAATGGTATCCCGATAATCTGTCCTCAAATAAAGATTTGGGGTCACCCGTATTTCAAATCCATCCGTCAGGCTTTGACTGTAGTATGCCGAAGAAGGTAAATTGGTCTTTTCCGTATCAAGAGTGTTAATATAAAATGGAATCCATCCCGGCAAGCCGCTGACATGTGCCATCATATCTTCATAGATTAGCGACGCTTTATTCGTTGTATCTTCCCCCGGTATAAATTTCGCAATAGGGTCATTTAAATTCATGAGACCCTGGTCCTGCAGGTGCATAATACTGACCGTCGACGCAAGAATTTTGGTCAGAGAAGCCACATCGTATATGTCATCTTTCTGCACGGAAGTTTTGCGTTCATAAGTATGATGACCGAAGGACTTGTGAAATACGATTTTATTGTCTTTTGCAACGAGGATCTGGCATCCGGGTGCAGCTTTTTCTTCGATGAGTTCAAGGGCAAGCTTTTCGATGTTTTTCAACGTATCGGAATGCAACCCTACTGCTTCAGGAATGGAATAGCCAATCCTGTTTAACCCGGGTAAATTGATGCCATGATCCACCCTAAATCCCGAGGAGGCACTCACAGGAAGTCTACCTGTAATATCATAAGCCCCAAAGATGGCCTGGGCTGCCGCTTCCTGGGCAAGGGGGTCCTCTTCATAAGCAACCAGTGTTGTCGGAACGTCCTCAAAATATCTCAGTGCATAGGGAGATCCGAATAATGTCAATATCACCTTTGTCTTACCCGACAATGTCTTGATAAAATTTACCTGGTCATCCGTCAATCCGAAATTCCGGGATGCATGCCGGCTCATGCCATGTAGCGAAATGAGGACGACATCCTTCTTTACCACTTGCTCAGAAATCTCAGCATATTTTGCGGGACTGGCACTTTTACTGATGACCTTATGGGCCACATTCGTATAGGAATGCATTCTTTTTTGAAATGTGGTCAATCCCGAAGCACCAAGACTTACGCTTGCGAAGGTCCTCCCTGAAAGCTCCCTGAGCGGCAACGTTCCTTCCTCATTTGAAACCAGGGTCATTGCCTTTTCATAGATCCGTGCCTTAATGACCTGTGCATTTTTGGAGTTGAGTTCCTCTGTCAGATTTTGCTGTGATGCCCATCCTCTATTCACGTGCAGTCCGAGATCATATTTGGCACTGATGATCCTGCGTACACTTTCATCGAGACGATCTGAAGTGATGATTCCTGCTTCGACAGCGCGCACAACTTTGGCAACGGCTTCATGGATATTTTCAGGAAGTAAAATGACATCATTGCCTGCAAGAAAGGCAGCCAGGTCAGCTTCCCCGGGTTCAAAGTACTTTGTTACACCTTTCATCTCCATGGCGTCAGTAAAAATTAAGCCGTTAAAATTCATCTCCTCCCGCAATAATTTCTGAACGACATTCTCGGAGACAGTCGTTGGTCGATTCGGTCTGTCGTCAAGAACCGGGATTTGAAGATGCGCTACCATAATTGAATTGATTCCCTGTCGAATGAGTGTATTAAACGGGAAAAGCTCAATACTGTCCAACCTCCGTTTCTGATGCGAAATGACGGGCAAATCGTGATGAGAATCCACATCGGTATCACCATGGCCTGGAAAATGCTTGGCACAGGACAGGATTCCGGCATCTTGCATACCTTTCATATATGCGTATGCCTTGGCAGAAACATTAAACCGATCTTCACCGAATGAACGAATGTTGATTACGGGATTCGCACTGTTGCTGTTGATATCGACAACTGGTGCAAAATTCATTTGGACTCCTGTCAGCCTGCATTGTCTTCCAATCTCCTTTCCCATGAGATAGATCAGCTGATGATCGTTGATCGCTCCTATCGTAAGTTGCTTGGGAAAGCTGATTGCATCCCCGGGAAACCGCATACCCATGCCCCATTCACCGTCAATGCTGATCAACAATGGAAATTTGGACATCTCCTGGTACTCATTAACCAATTGGGCCTGCTTTTCGGGATTTCCCTGAAAGAAACAAATCCCGCCGATATGATACTTATCTATTTGCTCTTTGACGTTCCGAATGTGATCAGGATCTTCCTTTGAAAATGCTCTGATCGTAAAGATTTGGCCAATTTTTTCCTCAGTACTCATACTGGCCATCACCGAATCAAGCCAGACTTCTTTGTCTCTTTGCTGTCCTGTCAAATTTGAAAATACAAGGACAAGAATTGTACAGAGCAGTATTTTACAATTTCTAATTTCCACCTTGCAATCGTTTTATTGAATTAGGATCGATCTCTGCGGCTATCTGAAAGTTGATCTGGGCATCATCTTCAAGACCCATGTTCAGCTGTGCCAATCCCAAATTAATATAGGTATTCGCAATGTTCGGGTTGATTTCAATGGCTTGTTCAAAATATTGAATGGCCTTCCGGTGATTCCCGTCGCTACCGTGTGCCGTTCCCAGGAGAGAAATCGTTTGAAAGTTTTTTGAATCAAGCGTTAATGCTTTTTCTAAATATGAAATCGCATTTCTATAATTCTTATGAATTTCTCCAGCTTCTCTGGCCGCATTTTGAAGCGTAATCAGCAAATTATTACCGGCTTCATTATAATTAGGATTGACTCTAAGGGCATTTTCATAACTATTGATTGATTCGTCATATGACTTTAAATAGCTGTATCCATTACCCATGAGGAGATGAGCCTCTTTATAATTGGGATGTATCCTTGTGGCCTCTTTCAAATGCAATATGGCTTCATTGATCAATATATTTTTTTGATTGGCATCTTCTGTATTTATCGAACGCGTCAACAATGCTCCTCCTGCCGCATTTCTGACTTTTGCACTATTCTTGGAGATCCGTACATCATTGGTAAATAAGGTGTAGTCATTTTTCCAGACCTGGCTGCGAGTAATCGTTTTGAATCCCGCTAAAACAACTATAATCAGAAAGATAGTTGAGGAGATTTTTCTGTAGGATTCTTTTGGACGCGATTGCACAATGAACAGAGCGAGTAATAGTGCAACTGATAAGGAAGGAGTAAATAAAAATCGTTCGGAAAGATGTGTTCCGATGGGAAACAGGACATTAGATGTTAATCCAATTGTACAATAGAAAAAGAAGATACAATAAGTGATCAGAGATCTCTTTCGCATTCCAAGTATACCGATCACAACAAGTGCTCCATTCATGATCAAGGATACAATGACTGAAGGATCCGTAACCGTCATAACCGGAAAATGACGAGGATAATAATCGTGAGTCAGGGGATGTGGAAATACTAGTAATTGTATGTACTTTCCTAAACCATATACAATCGAAGACCACTTTTCATTGGCATCAAAAGCTACATAGGCTCCGTTGTGAAGCTTGATAAACGGATTATTCATCATTTCAGTTGAGAGAGTACCGAAATGAGAACCCACGATATTGGTTCGGATTACCCAATAAATTACAAATACAATCGAAAGGCTGGCTAAAGACAAAAGAGTACTTCTTCTACTTTTTTTCCTCGTGAAGTAGTAAAGGGTTACCGGAATTATGATCAGAAATGCGATAGCACCTTCCTTTGACAGCAAGGCCATTGCAAAAAACAAAGCCATCATTACCATCCATATCATTTTTCCGGATTTGTTGTATTTAAACCCGACAGACAGGGCCAACAGTGAGAAAATCAGGCTGAAGATCTCATCAAGCCCTTTAACGTTAGCTACGACTTCGGTGTGTATCGGATGAACGGCAAAGACAATTGCGGCAATGAATGCAAAGAATCCCAGCTTTTCTGTTTTCCATCGGGTTCTGGCCTGCAGGATACACTTATATATCAATAAACATAATAGTCCGTAAAAGACAATATTGATCAAATGATAAAGAAATGGAGCATCATTTACGACTTCATAGATGATGGCAAAGAATGCTATAGTTAATGGACGATATCGTCCTCCGGACACAAGCATGGACTTGTCCTGTCCCTGAAAAAACCCACTGAAAGAATCATTTCCAAAAATTTCGACTATTCCTGACCAGCCCTTTTTGACATAGATATTATCATATATTACAATTGCATCATCCTGGGTAAACTCATGAGTGAGTGTATTTGTATATATCAAAATGGACAACAAAAAGATGCATACTTCCGGAATGAACTTTCCCTGGAAAAATTTTGGCAAGGTATATACGCTGTTGGAGAAAGCAGACAAGCTTCTTAATTATCAAACAAAATTACAAATTAATAAATAGTGTAATATGTAAGATATAGAGCCTTAACTAAATAATTAAGAACAATACACATGAGCATCATCAATCAACACGCCCTTGACCATTTGAGCCGAATCGATTCTAACTTTCAAAATATACTGAATCTATACGGACTTCCTCCTTCATGGTCCAGGCCACCAGGCTTTGAAACATTGTGCAAGATTATCCTGGAGCAACAAGTTTCACTGGAATCCGCAAGGGCCGCTTTCTTCAAATTAGAGGCATGTGTCGATTCCTTCACCCCAGAACAAATACTCCGTCTCGATGCCGACACGATGAAACGCGCTACAATAAGCCGACAAAAAGCAACTTATCTGTTAGCCTTGTCACGGTCCATCATCGATGGCGATTTAAACCTTGCATCCACGACACGAATGAGCAGCAAAGAATGTCTTGAAATGCTTACCAGGGTAAAGGGGATCGGTCCGTGGACAGCCAATGTTTACCTAATGTTTGCACTGCAACATACCGATATATTTCCGCCGGGTGATATAGCATTAAATAACACGGTGAAGGAACTTTGGCAACTTGAGAATAACCAACAGGTACTGGACCGATCAAAAAGTTGGCAACCGTTCAGAACAGCGGCTTCCTACCTGTTGTGGCATTATTATTTGAATAAGAGAGGGAGGTCACATCCGGGTTAGTTTCCGAATATATCCATAGATCCCATATAGAAGTTTTTATCCATCCGGATGTCTTCAGGATTTGATTCTAGTTTTTTCGATCTCATATTATTCCCTACGGTAATCCAAATAGGCTCATCATCGATAAATATTTTTACGGGTATTTCGAGACCCGGCTTGGCATTGATCCACCGGTAAAAAAGTCTTTCTTCCTGAACACCGTATGACAATATCGGGATCGTGGCCGATCGCAAATACTGATCAAAAAAGGGTTGAAGTGAAATTCCCAAAAACTCTTCCATATATCCTTCAATTTGATCAGTGGTAACTGTCTGATGAAAAAATTCATGATTCAACTCAACAAGAAGGTTCTTCCATTTTTCGTCGTCGTTCACTATCTGGCGCAAAGTATGCAGCATATTGGATCCCTTATAGTACATGTCCCCGGAGCCCCTTGCATTTACTCCATATTCCCCGATGATGGGTCGATCGTTCATGATGTTTCTCCTGGTCCCGATTACGTATTCTGCCCCTGCTTCTTTTCCGTGGAAGTATTCGAGATAGAGACATTCCGAATATGCCGTGAAGGATTCATGAATCCACATATCGGCTATATCCCGGTAGGTAATATTGTTCGCAAACCACTCGTGTCCTGCCTCATGAATGATGATAAAATCAAATTTGAGCCCCCAGCCAGTACCGCTCAGATCCCTTCCTAAATATCCATTCTGGTACCCATTGCCATAGGTTACCGCACTCTGGTGCTCCATGCCCAGGTAGGGAACCTCTATTAATTTGAATCCATCTTCATAGAATGGATAAGGTCCAAACCAATGTTCAAAAGCTTCCATCATCAATGGAACTTCACGGAATTGTGACTTCGCCTTTTCGAGATTGTCCCTCAAGACATAGTAGTCCAGTTTCAGAGGACCATTGAGACCTTGATATATCTCCCCAAAATGCACATAATCACCAATGCTAAGATTTACTCCATAATTATTGATCGGGTTATTGACTTTCCAGGAATATCGCACTTTGTTGGCAGATACAGCTTCCCGGGACACCAGTTGTCCATTGGATATATTCATGAGGTTTGACGGCGTTGTCACACTGATCATCATACTGTCCGGTTCATCGTACATGTGATCCTTACATGGCCACCAAATACTCGCTCCGATCCCCTGGCAAGAGGATGCGACAAATGGATTGCCGTTATGATCATACTTCCAACTGATACCACCATCCCAGGGTGCCCTGATAGCAACATGAGGTTTTCCTGAATAGTAGACGGTCAACTCGTTTCTGTGACCGGGGATTTGCGGTTCATCCAGATGTATGAAATGAGCATTCCCATCAGAACTGATATTCAGCTGCAAGCCATTCTGAACGACCCTATTAATCTTTAGTGGAGATTGGAGATCAATTTGCAGAACATTATTCTCTTCAAGAACATCATAAGAGATCGTATTGCTTCCTGAGATTGTCGAATCTCCGGGATTGACTTCAATATCCAAATGATAATGTGTCAGATCCCACCATACACGCTCCGGTCCGATCGATCCGCGCAGAGTGTCCTGGTAGGTATATTGAGAAATTAGCATTGATATCACGCTGAAGTAGAAAACAATACTGAATAGAAAACGAAAGGAAAATCTGATCATGCTCAAAATTACAGTTTAGATATGGAAGGCTCCAATGCAGAAGCTAATCCAGGACAAATCTGGCAGTAAGACCTCCATTGATATTGGTTATGGGATAGGAGGTCGAAAGATATGGCCGTGTACGCGAATATTCCAGGAAGAAAGAAAGAATGAAGTTCTTATTGACATCATAGTTAATCTGAGGTGCCATTGTGAACGTCTTGGTTCCCCGGGTAGGTTCCTTAGAGCTTCCATCACCCAATTCATGGATAAAGGACACGTCATCCCTGTATTGCATGTTGAAAATAAATTCAAGTTTATTTGCTTCCTGGTTAACCCCACCGCTATTCAATCCTCGTCGAGAAGTCGGTTCAGGTTCTTCCGCTTCCTCGGCATCATCCTCATCCTGGTTTCGTCTTTGTCTCCGTTTCTTTTTACCTGTAAGAAATCCAATGTTCACGTCCTGAAACACCCAGCCTAAACCTAAAGTGTAGGAAGTACTCCTGGTTTCCGTCAGTTGAGCAAGGCTTGTTGAAAGTCTTAAATTTCGCGATTTGGCATACTCGGCATTCATCGAAAGATCACCGTGTGTCTTGAAGTCCAATCCTATGATGGGTTGAAAGGCTTCGTTGATAATAATTTCCGGAACTTCAAATCTGGCGAAATAATTCGCGTTAGATTGTTCCGGATCTATAAAGTATGGATCCTCATTATCAAATTGAAGATCGGTCTGGTATGTATTGACATTCAGGGTATTCTTATAGCTGTGACTGACAGTTATATTCGAAAACAGATCTTTGAATACAGGTAACTTGGACAAGCCGTTGTATCGAAGATTCCAGTTGGGCTTTGGTATAAATCCTCTCCCACTGATTTGTTTTCTGAAATCCAATTCCACGGCGTTGGGATCCTGATTCGTATAGGCGGCTATAAAGGCTGGAATCAAGACATCAACATGCTGTCGACCATATCCTTCCTGGTAGCCAATGTCCTTGCTATGAGGTGCTGTCGTATTATTCGGAAGACGCGCGGATATGGTCTGACGATAGGCATCAAATCGATCAAATAATCCGTCTATGTCAGAATCAAAAAGCGTATTCAGTGCAATGAAGGTAATCTCATAACTTCCAAAGTCCCTTTTAGTCAATTGTTGGAATACCGGGTCTCCCGATTGAGCAGTATTGATGAAATACTCTGAATGATTTTCCACATAACGTTTACTAAAATCTACGTCGATACTGAATCCATTCCAAGGCTCAATTTCTATATCTGCATCATAACTCTGTGAATTATTCTGGATAACTTGCTGATTTTGAAGAATACTTGTTGTAATGATACGGTCCTCTGAAGACCGGTTGAAAACCCTTTGATTAAAAAAGCTGTTGGGATTATTCGCATCGATATTAGGTTGAAAGCCCAACACAAATCCCCATCCGGGATCACCTCCTGTCAGACCGAAGAATTTAGGAATTTTGGTATAACCCGGAATGATGGTAGACAGATCTTCACTGTAGTTGAATTTGATTTCGCGTAGTGACAATAAAGGCCTGAGCAGTATTTTCTCGAGTGTCGAAGCAGGTCTTTCACTTCGACGGCTTTGTTGTTCTTCTTCACCCCCATCCCTGGATGACCCGCGGCGAGAACGACTCGAACGCGTTCTCTTCCCTTCGAGTTTTTTGAAGTATCCGATCTTTTCATATAGCTTTTCAAAGTCAAATGTGGATCGTATCGACCTTCTTTGTGAATTTTGAATGACATTTCCCAGCTCAAGAGCTGTCAGGGAGGCGGCATTCCAGGTATAGTCACCATTGTATTGAGCCTGTGCTGTGATCCAGTCCAATCCGGGGAAGTATTTGAAAGGGATCGTATAGCTGAGTGAGACACCCTGAGTATATAATTTCATTCTGCCAAAATTCCTGAGATTTTCGTTGCGATAGCGGTTGACAAACCCCGGGTCTGACTCGACCTGCTGGGTAAAGTCTTCTCCATTCACATCTTCCCATCTTCTTTCTTCGGCAGTAGGTGCCACACCCACTTGTTTTAATTCGTCAACGACAGCTGTGGCGGAAGCATCAAAATTCAGCTTTAGAGACTTGGCCAGGTCCCATGACAATGAATAATTACGTGTCCAATTGAACCTCTGGTCATCGAAGACATACTCAAATCCCTCTGCAGGATCAGGCAACCTGAATTGACGTGAACTTTTATATCTCTGCATTTGAGTATTGAACAAGAAGGAATTGGGGATCGGATTAAAATTGATCTCTTTTATAAATCGCAATGCTTTTACATTCAGGTTCTTAAATGGCTGAATCGTCTTTGGGCTGGCATTATAGCTATATACTAATTCCCCTCTCTGATCATCAATCACCTCTTCCTTTATGATCTCGTCCTTGTGTCGCGTCCTCGAAAATGAATAACTGGCGCTGAAATTTGAAATATCCCAGGGTTTTGGTGTACCCTGACCTGTGCGTTCCTTTCGGACATTCGTCAGGTTGAATGTCGAAATGGTTGTGACGTCCGCTTGTCTTTCAATTATATCCTGTCGTTGATTTTCGGTCAGGTTGGGATTCTCTAACAACTGGTCTTTTGTCAGATCCAATTCAAGCGGATCGAATTCAGGCGTGCTGCTGCTCTTGGCATACTGGTAATAAAACGGAGCACGAATACCCCAATCAGATGGAAAAAGCTTGCCCAGTTCAAGGTTGGTCGCCACGTCGTATTCAATGATTCTTTCCAGGCTTCTCTCTTGTAGTTGTTGATCGATTTGACCCCAGCCGATGGAATTGTAATTAAAACTGGCTGTGACATTACCGAAGTCAGCCAATTGAATGTCTGCCCGGGCCAATGCTGCTACACCTCCCCGATTATCAAGTCCTCTTAGCCGGAGCTCGTTCACCCAGATTTCTGCACTGACCGGCTCTTCCATATTCGAGGTATTCCTTATGCCGATCACCATACCTTTTACCAGGCCAAGACTGGGATTTCCCTTGATCTTCACCTTGGCACTTGGGTTCTCCGGATTACCGGTAGAGAGCGTATAGACACTTTGATTTGAGACGTTATTGAAATTTCTTTCTCGTTTCACATCGGTAAACAACTCCAGGGGAAAATCGATGAAATTCTCGGATCTCCAGATCTCTTCGCTATATGCTTCCAGGTCCGTAAAATCTCCGTCCATATTGACAAAGGCATTGGCATTGTCCAGGTCTGAAAACACTACGGGCAGTTCATATTCATAGTAGTTGTTGGTAAAATCCTTGCCTATTCTCACAAAGACTGAGAGGTCTCCATCTTCCAATTGATTGATCCGCTCCTCTCCATGTACAAACATTTGCAGACGTTCAAACCGTCTCATGTCAAGCCTGGTCAATTTGGATATCATGACTTCACAGCTATCCGGCAGTCCTTCTGTACGCAAGGCCAGTGAATTTTCATCTTGAAGGATGTTGGAAAATGTACTGAATATCCTTTCCTGCTTGATTCCTTTCGGAAGAACATATCGGAAGGGTGCTCTTCGTCCGTTTTCCTGTATGCCTACCTCATTAACTACAAATTCAATGTCATTATTTCCTACCGTACAGGACTCATCCAGCTCCAGGCGTCTCCATTGATTTCTGACCAATTCAAATTCGGCCAGGCGGAATGTTTTGGGATTGGTAAATCCCGATGTAAGCATTCGAATGAATTGAATTGACCTGAATCCCTCAATATCCCCAATCGGATTTCCTGCAGTCATAATGGGGATCTGGTATCTGTACCATTTTTCTTCTCTGTTTGTGGCAGGATTCCTCGTGGTACGAACATCAGTGATGAAATCATCATTTGACCGGGCAATCTCGCCGTTGGCGTTATTCAGGACGATGGCAAACTCATAATAAGCTTCGTTGGTTTCCAGGGACCGGTTATCATTTAAATCTTCAGCATCCGGTACGGGATTACCCAGGCCGATTCGCTGTTGCTGAGTGGGAGCATTCCCCTGAGGGTTGTTATAATCCTTGTATCGTTCAAGAAGATTGACCTCACTATTAAACCGGTCGTCCAGGTAGGAGACGAAATTATCATTGGATACATCTTCTATTCCGGTGCGGAATGCATTTTCAATAGCCGTGACATAGTCTGCAAATTTTTCGCGTTCCTGTTCATCGGTCAACCCATCAAGTCCCAGATCCTGGTCTTCCTGAAACACAAGATCAAATCCCTTCACATTGGGAATCGACAACGGAATGTTCCCCCATGCCGTCCTTTTGATGGGGATTCGTTCATCTTCGGTAGGGATGGCATTTTCATAAAACTGGATATTATCCCTCAGGATGTCCTCGGAGACATTCCCCAGGTGAATTCGTATTTGACCTGATTCTCCGATATCGTGTTCTACTTCGTCCGTATCCATAAATGGATTCAACATCCAGAATTCGATGTATTCGTAGTTAGCCGCTTCGAAATCATTATTAGGAATATATCTCATGATACCGGCCCACCTCGTTTCGGGGTCTTTTAACAGGATACGATCCGAGGCTTCATCGTAATCAATCCCTGCTGACCTTCTTTGACGGCCGTCCGGATCCCTTGGTAGAAGAATCCCTTCCGGGAGGTCAAAATTATAGGGTCCCCTTTCCTCCGGATAGTAGGTAATATCAAATGTTCGCAGGTCGGGTAATTGACTGACATCGAGTTCGCGCTCGAATAATTCAGTTTGTAAAATTCTCCTTGAGTATGAATTAGGGTCATCACCACCTGTTAGTCTTCTGTCATCGACCACATACCAATTGATCAATGCGCGATTGACCCCACTTAACAAATTATTGTTGTAAGTGGCGGTATCGCCCACACCAACAGCCCTGTTGGGACTCGCAAGACTCCAGAGATTGGGACGGGAACCAAGAGGTATACCACTATTTGCACCCTCAAAGTCATCCAGGCTGACAACTCCATCATTTTCTTCCGGAATATTGATCGCCTTAGAATGTCCGGGTTTCAGGGCAGCCACTTCTGCCGACAAATTGATAGAGGAAGGAGCATCCGTGCTGATCAACGGCAACTTGTCCACAAATTTTGTGATTCCCGGGGCATCGGCGGTCAGGTTTAAATCAAGACCGAACATCCTGTTGTTGATCGGATCCTCTCCGATATTCACCTTTTGCGTGAATGGACGTTCAAATAAGCGCATATATGTTGCACCCAGGGTAAAGTTTTCGTTAAACCTGAATTCACCCCTTAATCCAAACATGGTTTTTTGCTGAAGATTGAATAGGCCCTGGTCCTCAAAAGAAACATCAATTGGAACTCCCTGCTGGAGAAAAGATTCATTCAATATTTTGATGCGGCCTATACCATAGTCGATGTCATAATCAATTCCTTCCCTCAGAATTTGACTGCCTGCCCTTACAGTGACTGAGCCCTGTGGGATATTAAAAGCTCCCAGAGAAATCTCTGAAGAGATATTCGATTTGACCTGTCCTTTGATCAGGAATCTGTTTTTATTCAATGTTTGCCTGGCCTGGGTAATGGTATTATCGTAGAGTTCGGGATATCCATACTTATCAAAGAGCTCCTGGTTGCCATCGAGCAAATCCAAAAGAGAATTTCCAAAGGGTTCCAAAACCGGGAATATGATGCTCCCCGTCCGCGTATTGACACTAATGCCGGGGACGAAATCAAAAATGCCGTCTTCCTGTGGATCTCCATAGGCATTTAATCTGTCCAACTGAAACAGATTTAACAATGGAATACTTCTGAAGCCAGCCTCCGGAATGAATCTTTTCAACGTGGCAGTCTCATTGTCTTCAAAGAATATATCAAGTCTGAAATCTTCTTCAGTCAATTGTGAGGTGCTCAACGGGTATACATTTTTCATCATCAGATCCCACTGCGGAATTCCCGGAACCTGGTTTGTGCTCTTCAGCATCTTTACAAAAATCACATTTTCCGGCTCCGGTATATTCTGATTATTGATGCCTCCCCTTGTACTTTCATTGGTCATTTCACCAACCTTATACACTTCATCTCCATTCAGGGTGTAGGTATATTCAAAGGAAACCCCCAGAACCTGGTTAGGCCGAAGGCGTTGGTTCAGGGAAATGTAACCTAGCTCAGGATGATAGGTATACTCATTGGTATTCAATTTGCGCATATTTTGGACCTCAAAGTCCCTGGTTTGCTTCAGCCCATATCTGCCAGATTTGAGAACGGTGCTCACCTCATCAATTCCCCTTGCACTTTCGTCATTTACTAATTCTCTGAAAAGATCACTATTTTGATTGGAGGGTAGTCTGCGACCATCGATATCCCCATGATCCGGAACCATAATCTTGGGTTGCCAACGTGTGTCGGGATCGGAAAACCTGGTTATGTCTGATTCTCCGAGGAAATCTATGGCGGCCACCATTGTCGCATTTGTCAAATCATTGTTTTGATCATTCGTTACCCAAACTTCGATATTGGTTATTCTCATTAAGGAACGAACCTGAGGAATATTTTGAAGGGCACTCTCGAAGATGTCCCGATTATAATGAGAGATAAAAAAGTGCCTGTTCTCATCATAGTCGTCAGGTCTCAATTCAAATTCCTGTATTAATTTACCGTTTTCCAGGGAAATGGATTCTTTTTCAGATCGCGACTGAGAGGCAACGGCGGTCAACCAGAATTTGCCAAATTGCAATTCCGTCTTCAGACCAAACAGGTTTTGTTGCCCCTGGATCAATTGGCCGGGTAGTGCAAAATTGATATCTCCGGCTTCGATGGTCTTGATGATGTCATCTTCATCAAAAAGCTCACTTCCGTAACCCAGGTTTAATTTATTATCAAAATCAAATGTTGCCTGAGTGTTGTAGTTGAATCCAAGGTTGAGTTTATCCCCGATTTTTCCATCAACACCCATATTGATATCCATATCAAAATCAGGGAATCCGAATTGAGTTTGCGTTTCAGCAGGAATATTGGGATTTTGAACGTCCTGGTAGAAGAAACCAAATGTCAAATCAATATTACCGGTAGGTTTTATTTCAACATCTGTTCCACCAAACAGTCGATCAACCAGGAGTGCCTCTACATCAATTTCAGACATAGGATCCAATTGCAGACTCCTGGTAAAATCCTTGGATTTTATACCGGCAAGTTTTCTGAAGTAGTCTTCCTCCTGTTTTTTCTTTTGCCATTCGAGATATTCTGACATTGTCAGATAGGTCGGTGTCCTGTAGTAATTGTCACCTATTTTCTCAGTTACTATATATTGACCGGTATTAAAGTCGTATTTGACGTCCTGCTCGATAATGCTCGGAAGTATATCGAAGGGATTCTCATATTCGGTTGTTATAAAATCAGTATACCTGTCCTGAATCGGAATTGTATCCGGCGAAGGTGCGGCTGCGTGTATATGGTCTAAAGGTCCGGGCACACCAGTGCCCAATAAGGGTGAAGTTGCCTTAGAAATGAAAAAAGAAAATAGAGCGATGAGGTATACAATTCGACTTATAATCATTATTTCGCGACCTCTTAAGAAAAACTTGCGGTACTAATACGATAAAACCTCGCGGACAGTATCTGTATTTGCATATTCTTTTGTGATTTGATCAGTATAAATGCTGCTTTGTACGACAGCTAATTAAACGCACGATTTTGCCTAAAGCGTATCTGAATGGTGTCTAAGTAAGATGTTGTAGTGCTGATTTGATAATTTCTTCCGTGCTCATATCTTCATGATAATCTAATTTGTCTAGTGTTTTATGCACTTTTTGCCGTTGAAAGCCCAATGCTATTAGCGCAACCCCGGCCTTTTCACGATTCCCGTTTTCTTGATTCCGAAGGTATTGTTCTTCTGCTGGCTTGCGAGTTTTATCCTTTAAATCCAGGATGATTCGCTTGGCTGTTTTAGGTCCGACTCCCTTCACTTTTTTGAAGGCAGTGTCGTTTTCCAGCGCTATGGCTGAATGTATCTCTCCAGGGGACATAGATGACAAAACAATTCTGGCAGTATTCGGACCGATACCTGATACTGAGATCAATTGTTTAAATAATTCCTTTTCCTCTTCATCGTAAAAGCCGTAGAGACTCAGTATATCTTCTTTGACATAGAGATGAGTATACAATCTTCCTTGTTCAAGAGATTCTATTTTGGAGTAAGTATGCAATGAAATATTTATGTGAAATCCCACCCCGTTATTATCCAGGTAGACCATTGTAGGCGTTTTCAATGTGAATTTACCCTCAATGAATGCGTACATAATGTTTCAAATGTTGGGCAAATGTACACTTTAGCACAGAGACTTTAGATTGAAAAATGTCATAGGCTCATCTGTTCTAATATTGCCTTACCTTCGCACATCTAAATGAATGTATTCTGACGATATGAACGTCTTGATTCTAGGTAGTGGCGGAAGGGAACATGCACTGGCATGGAAGATCAAACAAAGTGCCTTCTGTAATCAGCTTTACGTTGCTCCGGGAAATGCAGGAACTGCTGAGATTGCCATTAACTCTTCCCTCAATATTCTGGATTTTTCCAGGGTTGAAGATTTCATCAGAGAACAAGAGATAAATCTGGTAGTCGTAGGTCCCGAAGCTCCATTGGTGAATGGAATAACGGATTACCTGAATGAACATGTGCCCGAGGCTATGGTTATCGGTCCTACCAGGAGAGGAGCGATGCTCGAAGGTTCTAAGTCTTTTGCAAAGGAGTTCATGAATGAATACGATATTCCGACGGCTGCATATATGGAGGTGACTGGTGATAACATGGCCGAGGCCGAAGCACATCTCATGAATGCACAAGGACCTTTCGTATTGAAGGCGGATGGCCTGGCAGGTGGAAAGGGAGTAGTCATCTTGCAAGATGCTGAGGATGCACTGAATGAATTAAAGATGATGCTTGGTGGAAAATTCGGAGAAGCCAGCAAGAAGGTTGTGATTGAGGAATTTCTGGATGGAATAGAATTTTCCGTTTTTATTCTTACAGATGGTAAATATTATATTCTCTTACCCGAAGCAAAGGATTATAAAAGAATCGGAGAAGGAGATTCTGGTCTGAACACAGGTGGAATGGGGGCGATCAGTCCTGTGCCATTTGTGGATGATCAAATGCTGCAAAAGGTTAAGGACAGGATCATACTTCCAACCTTAAGTGGGCTACAGGACAGAGATATAGATTACCTCGGATTTATATTCTTTGGATTGATCAGTGTACAGGATGAACCCTTCGTCATAGAATACAATTGTCGGCTTGGCGATCCCGAAACGGAAGTCGTACTGCCCAGATTGAAAAACGACATACTCGAGTTGTTTGAAGCTCTTTTCGAGAACGATCTCTATGAAATTGGTCTCGACGAAGATGAACGTTCTGCCGCAACTGTAATGACCGTTTCCGAAGGCTATCCAGGGCCTTACAAAAAGGGAATTCCAATAACGTTTATGGATAGACCTGTTTCGGATTCAATTATATTTCATGCCGGAACCAAAAAAGAGGTTAGCGGAATTGTTACAAATGGCGGCAGGGTATTGACCGTGACAAGTTTGGATCCGGACCGTAATAAGGCCATTGAGAAATCCCTCGACACAATAAAAAGTATTGACTTTGATGGAAAATATTATAGACGAGACATAGGTTTTGACTTATAATCGTTCTTCATACTTAAATTTTATTTGATTGGATACATTGAGAAGGAGGGAAATAATACACTCAAGACTAGAAAAGTTGCACAATGTACTACTTGCGGCTTTCCTTATTGTCGGAACAAATAATCTTTTGAGCCAAAAGGATGAAGTTCTGTTCTATATTGAGAACAATCCTGTTTCTGTTTCTGAATTCAAATATATCTACGAAAAAAATAATCGGGAAAAAGCAGATTACACCCAGGCAAGTATTGAAGAATACCTTGATTTATATATCAATTTTAAACTCAAAGTGCAAAAAGCAAAAGATCTCGGCTATCACGAGACTGATGCTTACAAACAAGAACTCTCCGGATATCGAAAACAATTGGCTGACTCTTACATCATAGACAAGGAAGTCTATGATAAAATGATTGACCAGGTCTATGAACGTCAACAATATGATCTTGAATTGAGTCATATATTGATTCCATTATCCACAAATGCCAATACAGAGGCCCTGGACGATGCATTCAACCGAATTCAGTCAGTCAAAGAAGCCATAGACAAAGGGATACCCTTTGAACAAGCAGTTGTCAGGTATTCACAAGATCCAAATAGTGCTTCCCAGGGAGGTAATATCGGATATGTCAGCGCACCTTTACCAGATGGTTATGTCGTACTCGAAAATGAAGCCTATTCCCTTGAAGTTGGTGAAATTTCAAAGCCCATCAAAACAAATATGGGATATCACATTGTCAAATTGCTGAGTAAGCGACCGGCAAGAGGAAGGATGACGGCAGAACATATTTTGATCAGAACTGTAAGAAATGGCATCAGACTGGCAGATGGATATCGAAGGATTCATAGTATCCATAAGGAAATCACTTCGGGTGCAATTTCATTTGAGAATGCGGTCATTAAGTATTCAGACGACAGAGAAACAAAAGGACAGGGAGGATTAATCGGAACATTCGGTATCGGTGAATATGAAAAGAGCTTTGAAGATGGTGCATTTGATCTGAAGAACAACGGTGATATTTCCGAACCGGTAGAAACCTCTTTGGGTTGGCATATCATCCGAAGAGTGAGTGTAAATGCACCTGAGACCAGAGAGATCATAGAATATCGGATTGTTAACGACCCGAAAAGAGGAGAAAGATTTCAACTGATCTATGACGAGGTCATCAGTTCCATAAAATCTGAATCACGGTTTAAAGCGAACCAGGAGACCCTGTATTCCTTCATTGCAGAATTAGACGATACCTTTTTTTCCTACAATTGGACGTACGATAATGGTTCAAATGATGAATTGATCAGTTTAGGATCCGACCGGTATGACTTAAATGCATTTGTCGAATTTGTTAAGTTGAATTCCAAGGAGCGGATGAAGGCTCAAGGTCAATATTCTATTGAACAAACGGTGAATAAACTCTATGAAGAATTTATTGCCGTTAAAGCCCTGGTGTATGCAGAAAACCGGTTGGAAGATCGTCATCCGGATTTTAAAAATCTCATGAGGGAATATCGGGAAGGCATCCTGTTGTTTGACATCACAAAGGATTTCGTTTGGGATAAGGCTTCCAAAGACACTTCGGGAGTCAGACAGTTTTTTGAAAAAAACCGGCAGGATTACATGTGGGAAGACCGCGCACGGATCACCAGCTATGCAATCAGGACTGTGGAACCACCCAGGATAACCCCTATTTTAACTGCAGCCAGAACCAATGCTCCGGAAGTTGTGGCTGAGATGTTCAATACTGAAAATGAACTGGTCACGTATAAAGAAGAATTACTGGAAAAAAAGGACAAGACACTGGAAGGCATAGTTTTGGAAAAAGGACATGTGGCAGAACCTCAGTTTCACAGGAATTTAAACGTCACCACATTTACAAAAGTTGAGGATGTTCTTCCTGCAAGACTCAAAACACTCAAGGAAGCCCGAGGCTATGTCATATCCGACTATCAGGATGAATTGGATAAGATGTGGGTGCAGGAATTAAAGAATGAGTACAAGGTCAGGATCCGGAAAAAGACATTGAAAAAGCTGGCCCGGTAAATCCCCGGTTTCTAATCATGCATTTACTTGTTACCAGAATATTAATACCTGCACTTTGTTTTATTGGTCTTTGTATGTCCTGTAAAAAAATGAATTCAGACATTGACCAGAATGATAAAATCGTGGCACAAGTAGAAAGCCGGACATTATATGCTTCGGACCTGGATCAAATCATTCACGCTAATACGAGTAAGAAAGACAGTTTGGCCCTGGCCACTGCTTATATTGATCAATGGGTGAGAGATCAATTGATGACACGTGAAGCAGCAAGATACTTTGCGTCGGACTTTGAAATCGAAAAGCTGGTGGACGATTATCGCGAAAAGTTACTGAAATTTAATCTTGAAGAAAGAGTAGTCAGCATGAGGTTTGACACCGTCATAGAACGAGGTGAATTGATCTCCTTCTATGAAGAAATGAAGGAACAATTTCCATTGAGTGAACCCATCTTCAGGTGTGTTTATGCGAAGTATCCCCGGGATACGGAAAACTTAAGTGAGTATCGCAAACATCTCAATGATGAAAATTATGATCAAATCCTGGATTTTATTCGGCTAAATGCCGTGCAGAGTCAGATAGATACCATGATCTGGTTTAGAGAAGGTGAGTTCTACGAGTGGAATCAGGATTGGTCACCGAATCGAATGAATAAGGGTCAAATTCAGCGTCAAAATGATCAAGACTATGAATACTTTCTTAAAATTGTCGATCGCAGAGACATTGGCACGTTTTCTCCGTTTAATTATATAAGACCCCAACTGACACGAATGTTGTTACACAAGAGAAAACAGGAAATTCTGGAAAAGTACAAACAGGACTTGTATGAGTCCGCACTAAATAATAACCTTATAAAAATTCCGCAGTGAAAAAGTTGTTTCTTCATTTGATCCTGACCTTCATAACCAACGTCATGATGGGGCAAGGACTGATATTGGAAAAAGTAGTGGCAAAAGTGGGTAGCGAAGATGTTTTTTATTCCGATGTACAGGAATTATATGGATATGCGCTCGCTCAGAATCCCGGATATGGACCAGAAATTCAATGTGACATTATCGAACAATTGATTACCAAAAAATTGTTGGTTGATCAGGCCAAGATCGATAGTATCTATATTTCCGATGTCGAGTTAGAGGCAGAGTTAGACCGTCGTCTTGATTATATCCTGCAAAATATGGGAGGGGATGAAGAGTTTTTCAGGACTCAGTATGGAAAGACTCCATTGGAACAAAAAGAGATCATGCGTGAGCCCATGGAGGAGCAGATGATCGAGCAAAGGATCCAGGCAAGTTTGATTCGGGATGTCGATATTTCACCAAAGGAAGTCATCGAATTCTTTGAAAGTATCCCAACCGACAGCCTGCCATTTCTCCCTGCAGAAGTTGAACTTGGAGAAATATCCATCACGACCAGAATCAGTAATAAGGTAAAACAGGCTGCCTATGATAAGTTAGAAGGACTTAGAAAGAGAATCATCGATGATGGGGAGAGTTTTGAGGACTTGGCATCAATTTTTTCTGATGATACGGGTTCGGCAAAACAAGGTGGAAATTTGGGCTGGGCAAAGCGCGGCACCTATGTGCCCGAATTTGAAGCGGCAGCTTTCGGGTTGGAACCTGGCGAAATCTCGGAAATTACCGAAACAAAATTCGGTTATCATCTTCTCGAACTCATGGACAGAAGGGGAAATAATATTAAGGTGAGACACATCCTGATCAAACCCGAAATAGCACAGGAGGACGTACAGGCCACATATGCCCACCTGGATTCCATCAGAGAATTGATCGAATCTGACAGTATTTCATTTGAAATCGCAGTCAAAAGGTTTGGAAGTGATGAGGTACAGAGTTATTCAAATGCGGGCAGAATGATCAATCCGAATACGGGTGATACTTTTTGGGAGACAGGTCAATTGCCCTACCAAATATATTTTGCCATTGAAGGTCTTGAAATAAATGATATTTCCGAAGTAATTGAAATCGAGGAACGCGGCGAGCCAACCTATAAGATTGTTCAACTGCAAACCAAGACAAGACCACATCGAGCCAGCCTGGATACTGACTTTACGAAGATCAAGCAGTTTGCCATTCAATCAAAGAAGAGTGAAGTATTTGATGATTGGATGAAGAAGAAGGTCATTGATACCTATATCGAGATTCTGCCTCAATATTTATCGTGTCCGAATCTTCTAAAATTTACTTCTGATATAAAGCCCTGATTCACTCTGAAGGGACAAACAAAACATTGGCATCAGACAAATCATTTTATAGGTTTTTTACCTCACTATTCAGAGTTTGAATACTGTCTTTGGCATCGCCAAAGAACATTTTGGTCTTCTCGTGAAAAAATAATTGATTCTGAATGCCAGCATAGCCAGGGCTCATACTTCTCTTCATGACGATCACATGCTTCGCTTCCCATACATTTAAGACGGGCATCCCATAAATTGAGCTGGACGGATCATCAATGGCCGCGGGATTCACTACATCATTGGCACCTACGATAACGACCACATCCGTATTGGGGAGTGCATCATTGGCATCATCAAGGTCCAGTAATTTAGGATAAGGAACATCCGCTTCAGCCAGGAGGACATTCATGTGACCGGGCATCCTGCCTGCTACAGGGTGAATGGCATACTTAACATCTACGCCTTCTTTCTCAAGATTGTCATCCAGTTCTTTCAATGCCTTTTGAGCCTGTGCAACGGCAAGACCATATCCGGGGACAAACATGACGGAACTGGAATAATTCAGCAAAATGGCCGCATCCACCGGGGTTATGGTTTTGGCTACCTGGTCTCCCTTGTCTTTACCGGCTCCTCCTGTGGCAGTAAAACCGCCGACCAATACATTCAGTAGGGATCGGTTCATTGCCTCGCACATCAGAATCGTGAGAATAGTACCGGATGCTCCTACCAGGATCCCACCTACGATCATAAAATTGCTCCCGACGATCAAACCTGCAGCCGCCGCTGAAAGACCGGTAAATGAATTGAGCAGTGAAATGACAACAGGCATATCGGCTCCTCCGATCGGAGCTACAAAACTCCATCCGTAAAACAGAGCCAAAACCAGAAATCCTATCAGTAAACCGGTTGAAGGATAGTTGAACAAGAGATATCCAAAAACGCCAACGGTGATGACCAGGAGCACCTGGTTGATCAGGTTGTGCCTGGGCCATGTAACTTGCTCATCCCAGATCTTACCATCCAATTTCAGATAAGCCAACATACTTCCGGTAAATGCAATAGATCCTATCAGCAAGGCAAAAAGCGAAATTGCCTTCCCACCCATATCCATATCCGTATTGAGCAATTCAACCATAGATAAAATAGCGGCACAGGCTCCTCCCAATCCATTAAAAACCGAGACCATCTGTGGCATTGCCGTCATCTGGATTTTTTTGGCAGCCAACCAACCGACAATGGCACCTATTGCCATACCTCCGACAATCCATCCATAATTATTTCCACCCGTGATTCTCGGATCAATGAGGACAGCAATAATTCCCAATCCCATTCCGAAAGCAGCATAGACATTACCCCGTCGGGCAGAATCCGGTGAACTCAACAATCTAAGTCCCCATACAAAGGCGACGGAGCCAATCAAATAGGCAACATCTATCAGAGTCTCATGTATCATAGTTCAAGCTTTTACCCGGGAATTACTTTTTCTTCTTTTTCTTAAACATTTCAAGCATTCTGTCTGTGACTGCAAAACCGCCGACTACATTGGTCATTCCCAGTGCTATGCCCAATGTTCCAAGTCCCAGTGAAAAATAGTCATCCGGGCCAGAGCTTCTGATCAGTATTATTGCCCCTATGATCACTACTCCACTGATTGCATTTGCACCAGACATCAACGGTGTGTGAAGAACTGTTGGAACCTTGGAAATGACCTCAAATCCAAGAATTACAGTGAAAATGAGGAGGTAGATCATCAGCAGGTTATCACTGATAAATTGAATGATTGTATCCATGCTCAAGCTTTTTTGGAAATGAGAGATTTACTCAGAATTTCATCGTCAGATTCGAGGTCGATATTTCCCTCTTTGACTATATGCTTCAGAAAATTTACGATGTTATTGCTGTAAAGCGTGCTGGCATCCTGGGGCATCTTATTGGGTAAATTTGAATCTCCTATAATTGTAATGCCATTGTGGTCCACAATGCCCGCATCTTCCGTGAGTTCACAATTGCCTCCTGTTGAGGCAGCCAGGTCTACGATCACCGAGCCGAGTTTCATACCTTCCACCGTTTCTTTTGAAATGAGCGTAGGGGCAGGTCTGCCACGCAATTGAGCCGTTGTAATGATGACATCAGATGTCTTCGCCTTTTCCTGGATCAGGGCTGCCTGTCTCGCCTTATAATCTTCTGTCTGTTCAACGGCATAGCCTCCAGCTGCCTTGTCATCGGTGGCTCCTTCCACTTCCACGAATCTTGCACCCAGGCTTTCCACTTCTTCCTTAACAGCCGTTCTTGTGTCAAATACCTCGACCACAGCACCCATTCTTCTTGCAGTAGCAACTGCTTGCAAACCCGCTACGCCTGCTCCTAAGATCAGGATCTTGGAAGGTTTGATGCTTCCGGCAGCCGTGATCATCATAGGGGCATACCTGGGAAGAATATTCAGGGCATCTATGACTGCCTGATAGCCGGCAATGGAAGCCATCGACGAAAGTACATCCATGGACTGGGCCAGGGTGGTCCTTGGGATCATATCAAGGCTGAATACATTCAATCCCTGACGTTGCAATTCATTTGAAATATTTTCATCTGTAAAAGGCGCATATTGTCCGATGAAAATGGCTGTGGGTTTTGCACTTGAATACTCTTCAGCAGAAAGATTGGGATTGATTTGGACAATGACATCCGCGGTTTTAATGATCTCATCCCTCGATTGAAAAACAACATCTTCAAATTCGGTATCCTGGTAATATGCACCTTCGGCAATTCCTGGTTCTGCAAGAACTTGCTCAAAGAGTGATTTCAACTTGGGGATGTTATTGGGTACAATAGGCGAAATATTAATATTTCCTTCCTTTAAAAAGCCTATTACCATAATTCAGTTTTAATCGGTAAGTATTGTTTTGGTCTTCCTTCCTGGAGAAAAACTCTAAGATAAAACTCTCAACGAATGCCGAAAATGAAAATGGGCCAACATTTAATTGTTGACCCAATTCTATTTTCGATGTAAATTCTTATACGAGATCCTTCCCAAGAATTTTACTGGTCATCACCAAATGTATAAGTCAACTTAGCCAATAGCCTTCTTCCGATTAATGGCATATTGGGAAATGCTCGATATTCACTATCAAATAAATTCTGGGCAGTAAGATCGATGGAGACACCGTTATCTAATTTATAACCAATCCCTGCATCTACAAGGTTTTTGGATTCCCCAATTCCTGAATATTGACCATTGTTTGAGTTGAATTCATCTTCATGAATAAATGTCATATTACCTCTCCATCCTTTTTCTCCTGTATAATTAAAACCAAGCCTGTACTTATTCTGAGGAGTATTCAAAAAAGTCTGGAAAGTAGCACCGGATCCATCGTTTTGATCGACGTCGAATTCTGTATCATTTAACCAAGAATAATTAAAGAAGATGGAAAGTGGATCAGATACGTAGTACTCCAAACCAAGGTCAGCGCCCCACCTTGAATATTCAGAATCAAATATCCTGTATCCTGCAGGGACGTGAAGAATTCCGTCATCTTGTGGCACTCCATCTGTCTCCACTGCTCCCGTACCGTAAAATGCAGGGACTAATTGTGCAGTACCTCCATATGCCGTAGCCAGTGCAATAGCAGACTCTTGAGGTAATCCGGCACCGACGAACAATCCGACCAATTGACCAGTGATCGCATCGAATGCTGACAAGTCAGTTCCAACAAGTGAAATCAAAGGGGCAATCTGAGTAAAATCAGTCGATCCATTTATAGTTATTCTGTATACATCCAATGATGCACCTAACTTATCTCCGAATAATCCTTTATAGCCTAGCTCGTATGTTTTAGTTGATCCTATCTGACCAATTATGGTATTATCTAAACCGCTCAATGGTGTACCGTCAAAGGCATTTACACCAAAAAATACACCATTATTCCCGGTCGGCCCATTAGCCAGAATTCCTTGTACTGCAGGGATCAAAGGAGCAAGCGCCGGATTTGCCTGCATTTGAGCCAGTAATGAACCGGAAGCAACTGTGTGTATAAATTCGTTGGAGAGTCCTTGTGTTCCAATATTGGTCGCTGGCAATTCATCAGGAAGATTAGCTGCCAGGGTAAGCAATAAATCAAGTGGCAGACCAGTGGCAGCAGCAACGCCTGCTGCAACGACATTCTGATTCAAGAATTCAATCATAGGATTAGAGCCAAATGACTGTACATCTCTCTGACCAGCTAACCAGAAGTCAAATACACCTGGTACTAAGACGCTAACTGGAAAGTCAATGTTCCATTCCAATGCAGACGGCGCAAAAGTGGCATGGTTATATGAAGCTCTAAATGTATGTTTTGGATCTGCTTTAAAAACCAATGCGGCTCTCGGAGAAAAAGCTCCTTTTCCTAGATAGTCAAATCGATCGTACCTGCCCGCGGCAATAAAATCAAACTTAGGCCCCAATGCAAATTTTCCTTGCACGTATCCTCCCACTACTGTAAAACCATCATCATCCTCGTTTTCTCCATACACCAAGCCCTCTGTATCAGAAATTGCCTGCCTGTAATCCATTCCGACTGTAATGTTGCCATCAAGTAATGATGGTACGTCAAAATTATACTGAAGCTGAGCCTCAATTTGGTCTCGACCTACAGGCGATCTATTACCCGTCTGATACAAAAATGTAGGTGTTTCATCTTTGCCTCCACCATCATTCGTTACATAAAAGAATTGTGCAAATAACCCTCCTGATTGCATTCTTGCTTGTGCCCAGTATTCAGAGAATTGAGAAAGACCTTCACCCAGGTCATTATAAAATACAGATGAAGCATTATTGTATCCTCCGGAAAACGTATAACTCGTATTATCCTTAGGACGGAATTCAAGAGTCACATCTGTAGAAAAACTTTTCCAAAAATCTTGCATCACATTACCATCAGCTCGTGGAGTTAGCGTAAGAAGGGTCTCACTTGGCAATCCGGAATTCACCCTGCCATTCGTAAGTCCCGGTTGGCCAATTACCGTCTGAAATTTATCTAGCTGTCTTGTAAATACTCCTGCTGCATCGGTCGTACCTTCGCTTCCATCCAAAGTGAATTCATCACCTCTTTTGTAGGAAGCATTGATTTTGTAACCGAAAGTTTTGTTTTCATTTACTCCTGCATGCCTGATCGTTCCTCCAAACGTGCTTAATTCACCTCCAATAACTTCTACTGTTGTGCCTGGATAATCTATTGGGTTCTTTGTAATAAAGTGAACCACACCCGCAGTGACCCCTGGGCCATATAAGGCAGATCCGGCTCCCCTCACCACTTCAATTCTCGCAAGATCGATGTTATTAATGCCTGCCCCGTTTGAATCAAACGTACCAATCCCGGGACCAACCAGAGATCGGTAATCCCTAATCGGAAAAGCACCGGTCCCAAACAAGCTCACTCCACCTCTCAATTCTATATTGATCCTGGCGGCAGACTGTTGAGTGATTTGAACTCCCGGTACATTAATCAAGTTCCGTGTAGGATCCGTCGCCTGAGCAGTTCCTTCCAATTTCCTTGCAGAAAGAACAGAAACGGAAGCCGGGGCTTCCTGGACTTTCTCCCTTCGCCTCGATGCTGAAATCACCACATCATCACCCAACAGGATTCCTTCGCTAAGTACTATTCTCAGATCAGATGCAGGACCTGATAACTCGATGTCCTGAGAATTAAAACCGGTATACGATACAACTATGGTCAAGGGAAATGCCTTGGTTGTATTAAAGCTAAAAGTACCATCAAGATCGGAGGTGGTACCTTCCGTTGTACCTTGTACAAGTACGTTTGCACCAATCAGTGCTTCACCACTTTCATCAGTCACAGTCCCAGCAATCTGGCCTTGTGCCATCATCGATGTACCCAGAAAAAGGCACATACCCAGTGATAGTAACTTAGTTACAATGTTCAGATTTTTCATACAAGTCTTTTGTTAATAATAAAAGTGGGATCTCTTCTATCCCTGTTAAAAAATGCTTTGCTCTCAACCTGCATCTCATTCATTTGCCGCGAGTAATCATCCGGTTGCACGGCAGGTCTCTTAATCACAATGATAATGATATTTAGACATACACACTACATGAAATAAAATTTACTCTTTCATATTATTGAAGGCTGCCATACACAATTGCCCAATCCCTTGATTTGACCAATCATTCTTCTGAATATTTTAAATAGAAATTATTCGCTGAAAGCGATTAAAATGCCAATCTTCGGCTTCTTGATACACTTATTATGACTTTTTCGAATATCGATTACACTCTATTTTTTGGTTACCTGTTTTGCATAATAGGCTTTGGAATTTGGATTTCACAACGCAAAGGTGGGAATGAAACTTCTAAGGACTATTTTCTTGCCAGCAAATCACTTCCATGGTGGGCTGTAGGAGGATCATTGATCGCATCCAATATCTCTACAGAGCAAATTCTCGGCATGAATGGAAGTGGTTTTGTCATGGGAGTGGCCATAGCCGCCTATGAACTCATGGCTGCACTGACACTCATCCTGGTGGCTAAATTTTTCTTACCTGTCTTTATCAACAAGGGCATCTTTACCATGCCCCAATTCTTAGAAATGAGATATGACAACCGAGTAAGAATCGGTTTGGCTTTCTTCTGGTTGATGTTATACGTCTTCGTTAATATCACATCAGTATTTTATCTCGGAGGCCTGGCAATCGAGCAATTACTGGGCATTCCATTGATGTATGGCATTTTGGGACTGGCTGTTTATTCTGCGAGTTTTTCAATTTTCGGAGGGCTGAAAGCAGTTGTTTGGACCGATGTTGCCCAGGTAGTCGTATTGGTTATCGGAGGTGCAATGGCCAGTTACCTGGTCATCTCTGCTGTCGGTGACGGAAACTTTTTTTCGGGGATAAATGGACTTTTTGAGAAAGCTCCGGAAAAATTTGACATCATACTCGACTCTTCTAATCCCTCGTATGATTTATTACCCGGAATCAGTGTTTTGGTAGGGGGTATGTGGGTTGCGAACATATACTATTGGGGTACCAATCAATATATCATCCAGCGGGCCCTGGCAGCGAAAAGCTTGCCTGAGGCACAAAAGGGAGTTGCATTTGCTGCATTCCTGAAGATTTTTATGCCTTTTATTGTTGTGCTACCAGGAATAGCGGCATTTGTGCTGGGAGCGGATATCAGTAAACCTGACCAGGCATTCCCATGGGTGCTCAGTACTCATGTCGGAGTAGGATTCAAAGGAATTGTATTTGCAGCCTTAGTGGCGGCAATCGGTTCGTCTATAAGTTCTATGGTCAATAGTGCGTCGACTATTTTTACTCTTGATATCTATAAAACCTTGGTTAATAAAACAGCCTCCGAGCGATTGCTCGTGCGTATCGGTAAAATTGCTTCTGCACTTGCACTGGTGATAGGTATCATCATCGCGCCCGCCTTAGGCACCCTTGACCAGGTATTTCAATACATCCAGGAATACACTGGATTTATTAGTCCCGGAATCCTGGTTGTCTTTCTGTTCGGTCTATTTTGGAAAAGAGCTACGGCTAATAGTGCCCTGGTTGTGGTAGTCTTAGCAATTCCTTTGTCATGGGCATTGCAGACATGGTATCCAGGGCTACCCTTTCTGGATAGGATGAGTTTCAGTGTGCTCCTTCTTGCCTTTATCATGGTGATCATGTCAATGATTGAACACAAAAGCAAAAAGACAAAGCCGGAAAAGGATCTTTTCTTCAGACTCGTCCTTCTTGGGGGTTTGGCGATGATTTCCATGGCTTCCGGATTAAAGATCGTGAGTCTCGACACGGGTGTCAGCAAATGGTTTGGAATTATTATTCTGGTACTTTCAATCGTACTCATCTATATATTGCTGACGGAACAAAAAATCGATGATGAAAAAGCCATGGACATTGACCAAAAACTGTTTAAGACAGAAAACATATTCAACATTTCTGCCATAGCCGTATCGGCTATCCTGGCGGTAATTTATATAGTATTTTGGTAGTGATCAATGGCTCGCAAACTAGACATCATCGTTTGCACATTTAATCGTGAAAAAGAGATGCTCGATTGTATTACTTCTCTGATGAATCAAAGGAGTGTACATGCTGAATGGGGCCTGATCGTTGTAAATAACCACAGTCAACCTTTGAGTGATCAACTGAGCATTCTGATCAGTGAAATCGACAAGGCTCAAATAATCCAGGAAGCTGAACCCGGACTTAGCCTGGCAAGAAATCAAGGAACAATGTCGAGCCGGGCAGAATGGCTGGGTTTTCTGGACGACGATGCCAGGGTAACCGATTCGTTCATTTGGCAAGTGATTGATGTTATCGATCGGGAAGATTTTGACTGTTTTGGCGGGCATATTCGATCCTGGTGGAAATATGGACGGCCACATTGGCTGGATGAAAGTTTTGGTTCCAAACCTGTCTTAAGATCGGACAGGGGTTATCTGAAAGAGGATTTCAATTGGGGTAGTAATATTTTTATACGAAGGAGAGCTCTTCTGGACGTAGGATGCTTTCCCTGGAATGTTGGATTGAAAGGAAAGCATTTGGGATATGCAGCAGAAAATATAGTTCAGATCAGGCTTAGGGAGAAAGATTATAAAGTCGGCTATGATCCCCAATTACAAATTGACCATGCTGTCCTTCCACACAAGCTGAAAATATGGTGGCATATCCGGTCCGCTTATGCGACAGGCAGAGATGGCAAAGAGGTCTTCCCGGAGCAATACACAATTAGGGGCATGCTGGTTACCCTGAAGAATTGCTTTACCAGACCCCTGAAAGCACTCTGGAAGTGGGTGACGCGAAAGAACTATTACTGGCAGAATATGATCACAGATAGCGGAAAGGCTTGGGCATTGTGGTGGGGCAAGGTGATGAGTTAAGCCCTTTATCAAGAATCATGTGCATGGTGTACTACCTACGCACAAGTTGAAAAAGTTAAAGTCTAAGGAAGAAAAGCGAGGTCATACTTTCTGTGCAGCGACCCTGATCATCACTCCATCCAGGAGTTCCACCTCTTCTCCGCTGCCATTTCCTGAAATCGAGAGCTCATCTGCAAGCACCTCAGCTTTGATATAATCACTAAATGAAGCAAGTGCATCCTGAACCAGCTGGTGATCGCTAATGGAAACCTGGATTCGATCTGTGACATCAAAGTCTCTTTGTTTTCTGATATTCTGAATTCTATTGACCAATTCTCTTGCCACTCCTTCCCTTTTGAGCATGTCTGTCACAGTTACATCAAGGGCAACTGTTATGTCGCCATCGCTTGCTACCTGCCAACCGGGAATTTCATCAGCTGTTATTTCAAAATCCTCCAGGTTCAGATCATATTGAGTATCTCCCACGAACAATATATACATTCCGGATTTCTCGATATGAGCAATTTCTTCCTGGTCAAGTGCATTGATTATTTGAGCAGCCGACTTCATATCTTTTCCCAATTTTCTTCCCAGGGTTTTGAAATTGGGTTTGATTCTTTTCTTGATTACACCGGTAGTTTCGATGATATAATCAATTTCTTTTATGTTTACTTCAGACAAGATCAAATCTTCGACCAGTTGAACCTGATCCTTGAAACCTTGATTTAAAATGGGTAAGAGGATCTTTTGAAGAGGCTGTCGCACTCGAATATTTTCCTTCTTGCGCAAGGAAAGCACCAATGAAGAAATCCGTTGTGCATAGTCCATTCTTTCTTCCAGCGATTTGTTGACCACATCTCCATTTACTTCAGGGATCAGGGCAAGATGCACGCTGACATGCTTCTCTTGTTGAGAGACATCATTTAAATTGCGATACAACCAATCTGCAAAAAAAGGTGCGATCGGGGCCATCAGCTTAGAGACCGTCACCAGGCATTCATAAAGCGTCTGGTATGCTGCAATTTTATCCTTTGTATAATCTCCTTTCCAAAATCTTCTGCGACATAAGCGCACATACCAGTTTGACAGATGATCTTCTACAAATGACTGGATAGCGCGACCCGCATTGGTCGGTTCATAATCACCATAATCGCGATCCACCTCTTTGATCAGGGAATTGAGTAAAGAAATAATCCACCGATCAATTTCCGGTCGTTCATTTATTGGAACATACCCCTGTTGAAAGGCAAAGTCGTCAATATTGGCATACAAGGCAAAAAAGGAGTAGGTATTATACAAGGTACCAAAGAACTTTCTTCGCACTTCTTCCACTCCGGCCAGGTCAAATTTCAGATTGTCCCAGGGCTGGGCATTCGTCATCATATACCACCTGGTCGCATCAGCCCCGTATTTGTCCAGGGTCTCAAAGGGATTGACATCATTCCCCAATCTCTTAGACATCTTGACCCCATTCTTATCAAGGACTAATCCCGTACTCACCACATTTTTAAAGGCCACATTGTCCATGACCAAGGCTGCAATGGCATGTAAGGAATAAAACCAACCTCTCGTTTGATCTACTCCTTCGCTGATAAAATCCGCGGGAAAGTTGGTTTCAAAGACCTGTTCATTTTCCATAGGATAATGCCATTGGGCGAACGGCATCGCCCCGGAGTCAAACCATACATCGATGAGGTCAGCTTCGCGTTTCATAGTTTTTCCGTCCGCAGAAACGAGAATAATGTCATCGATATAGGGCTTGTGTAAGTCCGCCGGAACGGATTGGGACAATTCGAGTTGCTGGTTTGCCTGGTGGATTTCCTTTTGTAATTCTGCTACACTTCCAATGCATTTCTCTTGCTGTCCATCGTCGGTTCTCCAGATCGGTAATGGTGTTCCCCAATACCTGCTGCGCGAGAGATTCCAGTCCTGTAGATTTTCCAGCCAATTGCCAAATCGCTTAATACCTGTATGACCAGGCTTCCAGTTGATCGTGTTATTCAATGCGACCATCCTTTCCCTCCGGGCTGATGCCTTGATAAACCAACTATCGAGCGGATAATACAAAATGGGCTTGTCCGTCCTCCAGCAGTGCGGATAGTTATGCTGATATTTCCGGACGTTAAAAGCTTTGTTTTCCTGTTTTAGCTTGATTGCAATGTCGACATTGACATCCTTGTATTCGGGATCATCTGTGTAATTCTTCACATATCTTCCCGCAAAATCTGTTATTTCATCAACAAATTTTCCCTGTCGATCGACAAGCGTTAGTGATCCCAGGCCGTATTGTTTGCCGACTTTCATATCGTCAGCACCAAATGACGGAGCAATATGGACAATTCCGGTACCGTCGGATGTGGAAACAAAATCACCTATTACTACCTTGAATGCATCACCATTATCAGGTTGAACATAAGGCAGAAGCTGTTGATAGGTGATCCCTTCTAAATCGGATCCGGTATACGTCGCGAGAATTTGATACGGGATGAGTTTATCCGTAGGATCAAATGATTCGTAATCGGCCTCTCCCTGTTCTGGTTTAAACCACTTAGAAAGCAGATCTTCAGCCAGGATGATATTTACGGGTTGTTTTGTATAGGGATTATAGGTTGCAATCTTAACGTAAATGATATTCTTACCAACTGCGAGACCTACATTGGAAGGTAGGGTCCAAGGTGTAGTTGTCCAGGCGATGATATAAAGTCCGCCGGCAGCATTTCCTTCAAATATCTTTCGGGAAACCTCATCTTCGATCAACTCAAACTGAGCAACGGCAGAGGTATCACTAACATCTTTATATGCACCCGGCATATTGAGCTCATGTGAACTCAACCCGGTCCCGGCAGCAGGAGAATAAGGTTGAATGGTATATCCTTTATATAAAAGTCCTTGATCGTGGAGTCTCTTTAGGAGCCACCATACGGACTCGATATAGTTATTTTCGAATGTTATGTACGGATCATCCAGATCTGCCCAATATCCCATCTTTAATGTGAGATCGTCCCACAATTCCTTGAAGCGCATCACAGCCTCCCTGCATTCCCTGTTATAGTCTTCAATACTTATTTTATCTCCAATATCGTCCTTGGTTATGCCCAATTCTTTTTCCACTTTGAGTTCCACAGGAAGACCGTGAGTATCCCATCCACCTTTTCGCTCTACTCGTTTCCCTTTCATGGTATGATAACGGCAGAAAAGATCCTTTACCGTTCGTGCCATGACATGATGAATGCCTGGTTTACCGTTGGCAGATGGAGGTCCTTCATAAAAGACAAACGAATCTTCTTTGTACCGCTCTTCGATAGATCTTTGAAAGACATTATTCTGGGCCCAGAAGGCCAGCACTTCCTTATCAATCCCGGGAAGATTCAGATGCTTATACTCCTTATACTTCGACATTATCAAACATTAGCCCGCAAATATCCGAATTAGTAAAGAGGTGTGCAATGCAGAACTTTTATTGTGTTTCTTTTCCAATCCGTCGATAGATCTGAAAAAGAGCGGGTACCTTATAGAGATCCGGGCACCCGCCAATATCCGGCCAGTTGTCCAGGCCAGCCAAATTTGCAGTTGTAATCCTAAGCGTACCTTATCTCAGGATTTCTTTCCAAATATTTCATATTGAGTTGCGCACTTTAGACCAATAATTCTTTTGCAAGTCACGCATTCGTTCAAAATTTAACATTTGACTCTTGTCCTATTTCCGATGAACAAATTCCATATTCATCACATCTTTTGATTTGATGATGAGTCACCTACTAACAGATTTACTTTTCCTGCTGTTTGCCGTATCGATGTGCATATTATGCCAAAATGGTGAACGGCCATCCGGTGATCGATTCGTGACGTTCCCATCCAAGCTGCGAGCCAATGGAACAGCATTTTACAGTATGGACGTACGAACAGGTCAATTGTACTTCACAAATGATGACCTGGCTTCAAATGGCGAATGGAAAACATATGGGGCAAGCCTGAATCAATGAGCATAAGCAGAGAACTTTTCTACTTCAGCTAGTTCACCCACCACACCCGATTGGCGAACCCGGAGGCATCGAATTTAGAACTGGAATCTCAATATCATCCGGTTCTTCCAGTCCCTGGGTGATCATAAACTTCAAATAATCATTAAAACTATTTTGTTCTGATAGGTAAGTATCGCTGATCTTTTGAAGGCATGAACGCGATTCAGCCACAATGTAAGGATCGATTCCCTTGCCGTATGAATTCTTCAGAAGATGACTGGTTAGAGCATATTTTACCACGTTTTCAATGGCCGAAAAATAGAGATCCACGGACTGTTGGCTAAACACGGCTGATGATATGGTCCATAAATATTCATCCAGTTTTAATGGGTGATTGTGTGCAATATTATGTCGATGTATCCTTGCCATTCTATCAGAATTCAACAACATATTGAATACCATATGACTGTATGATTCCGCAGGTGCCAAAGCGTCAAAGGCAACGTTGGTGCGACTCTTGAACGTTTCCCTGTCCCGTCTGAAACCGTGCGCAGGAGGAGGAATCAAATCGACGATATGTTGAGGAATGGCCAGTTCAGGTGCATTCAGTGTATTCAAGATGGATCTCATGGCAAATCCCTGCGCAGACACTTCTACGGGTGAAACAGTATGTGTATAACCGTCTCCCTTTACAAAATACTCGTAGTTCAGACCTCCAATTACCTTGGAGACTGCTTCCATTTGATATCTATGCATAAGATAAAGTGGCACCAGCACCTTTTCCAGTTCGGAAAGTGGAGTCCCTTTAGTAATAGTAGACTCCCCAAATCTGCGCATTGCATTTTTCCGAAGGGTCATCATTCGATTGAGTTCTTCTGCTGCATTTACTCCATTGTCCCAAAGATGTGCACCGGGGTGCGCTCCGCCCTGTGGTCTTGCATCACGGTCAGAAATGAAATGAAACCCCTTTCCCTGGGTATCGAGAATTAACTGCTGAAGACCCTGCATTTCATCCTGATCTTCCGGAAAATCCTGGTAGCCATATTGAATGGTAAACTTGTCCCATTCTCCAATCTTGTCGTCATAGGACTTTTCGAGAGCCACCTTTCCCGAAGTTGTTAGTTCAATATAGGGATGAGGATAGTCCATGACGGAAGCCCTGTCATTAACACTTGAAGCAAAATTGTGCGACAAACCTATGGTATGGCCCACCTCGTGTGCGGACAGTTGGCGTAATCTTGCCAATGCCAATTCCTTCATGGCGTCATGATTGTCATCATCTTCACCATAGGGAGACAGCAAACCCTGGGCGATCAGAAAATCTTGCCGAACTCTCAATGATCCCAGAGAAACATGACCTTTTATGATCTCGCCTGTACGGGGATCCCTTACGGAAGATCCATAAGACCAACCGCGCGTACTCCTGTGTACCCATTGAATGACGTTGTACCTCACGTCAAGCATATCAGCTCCGGGCGGTAATTCCCGAACCTGAAAGGTACCCGGGGCATAGCCCGCTGACCGGAAAGCTTGATCCCACCATCTCGCACCTTCCATCAGAGCACCTTTGATTGGCTCAGGGCATCCCGGATCCATATAGTAAATTATGGGTTCTACTGCTTCGCTAACAGCAACATTCGGATCCTTCTTTTCCAACCTATGCCTGGTAATCAGCCTTTTTCTAATGGGAGATTCAATGGGTGTGGCGTAGTCCGCATAAGATATTGAGTTATAACCGGAATATGGGTGAAATGGTCTTGGCTTGTACTGATCATCGGGTAATCTGATAAAACTGTGATGCTGCCTCACGGTCACGGCATCGGCATTTGGAGCAACACTTCTTATCCATTGTCCCTTACTCTCACCTGTGAATGTCAGCAGGGCTTCAAACTCACTATTGTCCGGAAAAGACCTGGTTCGATCCAACCAGATTGCACTTCTGTTTTTGTCTAATTTATAAGCTCCCTGATTGGTTCTTTTCAGTCTCTGGGTTACTCCGTGTACATCTTGTATCAGAAATGGCGTGAGATCAATGCGAATAATTTCCGAATCAGATGATTTAAGGGCATTAAATCCCCATAATACAGACTGTGCAAAGGCCTCCCTGACTGCTTTCCGTTCGAGATCATTATCAGTAATGGCCCTGTAGTCCTGGTTTAATTGAACAAGAAGAACCTTGGGTCCATGTTTTTCGAATTGTACAATCCTGTCATCTCCCAATTGACCCCGATCCAATCCGATGTCATTTGAGCCTATTCCAGCAGACAGTGAACTTACATAGAGAAATTCCTCGTTCAACTGATCAATTGGGATCTCAAGCGTGATTTTACCCGTTGTATCATTCCAACTAAAATCAAAAAATCCGGAATATTGTTGACCATAAGCCACCATTCCGCCTAATACCATAAGAAATGTCGATAACCATCTCATGTTGATTTCTTTTTTGCCCGGACAAGATAAAAGCACATTACCACGAGAGAAATAAAGAGGCCAAAAAATTCTCTCACCAACTCTATATATGGTGATGAAGCTTTCATTGATTCTGTTAGACTCGGCATACCGTCCTTAACCCAAACTGCAACATCAGGTATATACAGAAATGTTGCCACTGACGTCAAGATGGTTACGATTAAATAGGGAACAAAGTAGTAGCGTTCACGATAAGCAGAAAATGCTACAACAGCCACGATCAGATACAAGAAGATCCAAAGGATAGAGTCAGGATCATTCCATTGCCAGTAGGCGAATAGCAAGAAGAGAATTGCGATGACCAGATGTACAAATTTCATTATGATTGATATTAATTTTTAAGGCTTCTCAATATATCATTACAATCTTGCTTTGACAATTAAATGAGAATTCGCGGCACTGGCAATGCACGAATTCGTAGTACGTCTGAAAATCGTACCACGAAAAAGCCCACGGATCAGATAAGATCCGTGGGTAGTCAACATCACACTTTAACTTGCCTAAGATTTCACTTAATGGTCATCAGTGATTCAAGTCAAGTTTTCAGTGCAGGCTTTTCTTCCTCTCGACTATGGTCGGGATAACAGGGTGTTTATCAGTTTTGCTTATTCCCCGTCATCACACTGATCCTTCAGATCTTTCAATTCCTCCTGACTGGCTACCTCAACAGTTGTTCCGTCTTCATATTCTACAGTAATTGGGAATTCGATCATAGGCCTTCCGTCAGGATTTTGTACGGTTCTTCTCCATGCCCGAAGTGCATTTTTCAGGGCTACGGCACTTGCCGCCTCCAATTCAGAGCCATCCGGGAAAACAACGGTTATTGGAAATGCAAGATCAAAACAAGCTGATCTGAAAAAACGTCTTGCACGTCTCCATGGCTTATCGTAATGTGCCCGACGACATGCTTTTCTCAATTCATGAAGTTCTTCCCTGCTTTCGATGGTCAGCAATTCCCCATCTTCCGTCATCACTTCAAGAGGGAATTCAAGGGTTGGCTTTTCTTCGGCATCCGGATTGTTTTCTCGCCATTCCCTGATCACTGTCCTCAGGGCTTCGTAATCTGCCACGGTGGCTGAATTTTCTCCGGGGAACAGGATGGTAATGGGAAAGACAAATTCCGCACAGCCATGTCGCCCAATTTTACCTTGTGCTTCCAGGGTAAATACGGCTTCATCAACGTAGTTGTCAATACTTACTAAGTCTTGATCATCGCTTTCTCCACAAGATGTAATCAAGCTTAGGGTCATGAGACCTGTAATCGCTAAAAATGCAAATCTTAACAAATAAGCTTTCATTAGAATAAAGTTTTAAATTGAAGTTGCTAAGCCTGATTCTTGATGTGATTATGAACAAACAACTTCTGGTGATTAATAAATTCGATATACACCATTAGAAGCCGGGGGATCAGAATTTGTACTCAACGCATTACTTAAAATTTTCCTAATTATCCGGGACATCGAAAACATAGAGGATATTGAACACCTGGTAACTGCATTTTATGAAAAGGTGCCGCATGATCCGGTGATCGGGACTTTTTTTACCACCGTTGTCACACTTGACCTCACTCTTCATCTTCCCAGGATTATTGATTTCTGGGCAGGCATTCTTCTGGACAGTCAGAATTATCAAGGGAATCCCATGATCAAGCATATAGAGTTGAGTAAAAAGAAGAAATTGGAAAAAAAGCACTTCGACCGATGGCTCTCGATATGGTCCGCCACTATTGATGAATTATTTTGCGGGACTATTGCCGATCAGGCCAAAGAAAAGGCAGCCCAAATTGCTACCTTGATGCTCTATAAGATTGATAACGATGGAACGTTGCGAATCAGATAAATGCTGAAATATTTACTATGAATGGTGCCGAAAGTCTCCTGAAAACCTTGATCAATAATAACATTGATGTGTGCTTTTGTAATCCGGGTACATCTGAAATGCACTTCGTAGCTGCATTGGACAAGATCGAAGGAATGGACTGCATTTTATGTCTGTTCGAAGGCAGCATAAGTGGTGCAGCAGGTGGATATGCCCTGATGGCGCGAAAGCCGGCCTCTACCCTATTGCATCTTGGACCCGGTCTTGGCAATGCTTTGGCGAATATGCACAATGCGAAAAAAGGCCATATTCCGATCATTAATATTATCGGAGATCATGCCACCTATCACTTAAAATACGACGCACCTCTGACATCTGATATTGAATCTATCGCAGGATCTGTGTCACATTGGGTACACACTTCGAAGTCCGCAAATGAAATTGCAAGGGACTGTATATCTGCGCTGCGAGAGGCTATTAACGGAAAGATAGCCAGCCTGATCCTTCCTGCAGATGTGTCCTGGGGAGAAAACGAAAATGGACCCGAAGGTTCAATCAGCATCGAAAAAAAGCAAACTGTATCTGACAAATTAATTGAAAAAGCAGTAGACATATTACATTCAGGTCAACCCACCGTGATCATGATTGGCGGAAGAGAGATCGATCGCGACAGCGGAATGAAACTTGGTCGGATCGCAAAGGTCACAGGTGCAAGACTTTGTGCGGAGACCTTCCCTTCAAGAATGGCCAGGGGTGCCGGAACGGCAGTGATGGAAAGACTTCCATATTTGGCAGAGATGGCCCTGGAGCATTTAAAAGATATCGAAAACCTGATCCTGATCGGAGCTGGTTCTCCCGTATCTTTCTTTGCCTATCCCGGTGTACCCGGCAGACTGGTTCCGGAAAACTGTCAAGAACTAATGTTAGCAGGACCCAATGATGACATCAATTATGCGATCGATCAGCTGATGATGAAACTTCAGGCCGAAGTCGCGGAGCCTGAGCTGAATGAATTACATCTTCCTGAAATGCCCGCAGGAGCACTCAATGCTCACAAGATAGCTGCTACCCTGGCATGTACAATACCCGACAAGGCAATCATCGTGGATGAAGCAATTACATCCGGCATGCCTATATTTCCGATGACCTGCACCGCGAGAGCCCATGATTGGTTAAATCTTGCAGGAGGCAGTATCGGATGGGGTCTGCCGGCAGCCATCGGAGCTGCTGTAGCTTGTCCCGACCGGAAGGTGATCTGCCTGGAAGGTGATGGGAGTGCGATGTATACGATTCAATCCTTATGGACTATGGCCAGAGAAGATCTCGACATTATTGTCATCGTCTTTAACAATAAAAAATACTGCATCCTCGAAATGGAATACAGTCGCATCGGAGCCGTTGGCGGTACACCCGGAGTTAAGGCGGCTAGTACCATGTCGATCGGAGACCCGGATTTAAATTTTGTGAAACTTGCCCGGGGAATGGGAGTGGAAGCTTACCAGGTGACTACGGCTGAAGAATTCAACAGTCGAATGCAGGAAGCGTTGAATCATAGAGGGCCTAGCCTTATAGACGCTATCATTCCTGCATTATTCCGATAAATATGACTCACACATGATTAGTCCCTTTGATCCTCTGACCTTCCCTTGTGGAGTGCGGATGAAAAACAGGTTCCTTCTGGGCCCCCTTACCAATACACAAAGTCATGCAGACGGGACTATTTCGGAGGAAGAATTCAATTGGTTGGTTTTGAGGGCAAAGGGAAATTTTGGTATGATCCTTACTTGTGCCAGCCATGTCCAGGCAAATGGACAGGGCTTCCGGGGTCAGCTCGGAATTTTTGATGAACACCACAAAGAAGGACTGTCAAAATTGGCATCGTCAATCCAATCTCATGATAGCCTTGCCCTTGTCCAACTGTACCATGGTGGGATGCGAGCAGACCCAACTCTGATCAAAGGTTCACCTGTTGCTCCTTCAAATGTTGAAAGAAAAGGAGCGCGAGGAATGACATTACAAGAAGTGCACACTCTTCGTGATGACTTTGTAAAAGCCGCAGTGAGAGCACAACGCTGTGGTTTTGACGGTGTCCAACTGCATGGAGCCCATGGCTACTTGATTGCTCAGTTTATAAGCGAAAAATTCAACCAGAGGACAGATGCATATGGTAAGTCGTTTGCGAACCGGTCCCGTTTGCTATTTGAAATTATTGAGGGGATCAGGTCAGTTTGTGGAGATGAATTCATATTGGGAGTCCGGCTTTCACCAGAAAAATTTGGTATGCAATTGAGAGAAGTAAAAATGATCTGTCAGAAGATCGATAATGCGGGTATCGTCGACTGGATCGATCTCTCATTATGGGACAGTTTCAAATATCCGGAAGAAGAAGAGCACAAAGAGAAATCCTTTCTGCAACACTTTGCAGATTTGAATTTCAAAAATACTGTCATCAGTGTGGCGGGCAAGATTCGCACAGCAAGAGATGTGCAAGATATCCTGGATTCAAAAATTGACGCCGTAAGTATTGGCACCGGAGCCATACTACACCATGATTTTCCGATGAGAATCAAAAGAGATTCAAATTTCGAGTCTGTATCTCTTCCTGTTACCGCCGGGCACCTCGAAGGTGAAGGCGTAAGTGAAAACTTTATTCAATATCTCAGCTTACGGGATGGGTTTGTAAAAACAAAGAATCACACTTAAACATAGACTTCTTAATCTTAAAATTTAACATCCTTCCTGTCCAAAGAAAAATACCAGTTCCTGTGGCACGGCTTCTCCTTTAGCATTGGTTGCCGGTTGCCATATCTCGGGCATATTGCAGATGAGATCAAATAACGTGTCATCTATTGAAGCATAACCGGATGTAGATTGAAGCTTAACATTGTCTACAACGCCCTTTTCGGTAACCGTAAAACTGACCTGACCAGGTCTCAGTAGATCCTGCTCGATGATTGCGGTTTGCTCTTTTGTCCCCTCTTTAAGGTATTTTATTAGTTGATCATGACCCCCGGCATATTCCGCCTCTTTCTCCGGAATGATGGTAAAATAATACGCGTAATTTATTCTACAGCCTGTTGCGGAATGTCCATTATTACTGCTCGCATTAATGTAGAAATCTGTTGAGTAGTCTGTCGATTGCAGGAGCATGATTTGAGCCGCATTCAGTTTTTTGCTGTTTCCTTCAAAACGCGTCTCATTGCCATTTTCACCAATAACAGTGACAGAAACCGAATGAAATTCCACCTTCCACCAATCAGTTGCAATTTTGGGCACTATATCCAGGACAGAAGTTGCACTGTGCAGATCCTCTTTGGTAATTGTTGCCGTATACCTCGAATCTACTTTGTATAAAATATCGAGGTCTGTATCCACAGTCATCCTGCTTGTAAAACCAAAACCGGCTAGCGTCAATGTTGCCAATCCAGTGATCATAACTAAAATGCTCTTTTTCATAGCGAAATTATTTAGTTTCAAATGTAGGCCAGCCTGAATGCAGTGCAATTAAAATGAATGTAAAATGATGTAAATGTTGTGCAAAAGATGGAAGCAGCTGACTACTTCTGTCCTTCAATGCTCATTTTGATATCCTCCAAATCCTTGTGAAGGGCTTTTTTCGTTGCCCCTTTAAACACAAATCCCATCAGGAAAGACATGATTTTAGACATTGTAGTCTGAGGCTGGGCATCAAAATCCATGGTAAGGACGGTTTTATCGCCTTCTTCCCTAAGATAAATCTTGCTGAGATAAACGGCCCCGTGGCTTTCGGCCCGGACATCGTAATAAGTATTTTCCTGAACATCGGTAACCCACATGACCTCAGTGGCAGTTTTGCCGAACATGGTCCGCGTCTCCCGCCATTTGAATCCGACCAGGCCCGAATCAGGTTTTTCAAGAACCTCCAATTTTTCGATACTGCTGATCACATTGGCAGAATTTTCAATGTTTGATACCACTGACCAAACCTCTTCCTTGGGTGCATTAATGATTACACTTGTTGATACTTTCATGTCCGTTCATTTGTTGATTAATAGGATCGAATATAGTCTGACAAGGTAATGTTTATTGAAATCACCCGTTTGGGTGATTCGTCCTTGATCATGCGGAAAATAAGTAAGGTTGCATGGACCGGATATATTAGTTGCCGGGATAAAAAGGATCATCAGTCATTTCTGAGGAATTTTGCAATATCAAATGTCGCCGATGAATATCCTGCTATTGATCAATCGTGATTTGACCCCGGGTTGTTATTAGCTTGAAAAGTGGGTGGTTGAATGACAAATTCTCCCGTACCATTCGGAATTCTGGCATGACCGCTCTGCCCGATTTGTTCCCCATACTGAACACTTTGAAGTTCGGTCAGGTCTTCATATGTCATCGATATATAGCCGCCTTCATTATTCAGGGTAAAACCCGAATGCAATCCCGGTCGATTCATCTTACGATCCATCCATACCACTAAATATCCTTTTGGTGGTATAGCCATGGGCTCCGGAAAGCTCCATTTTTTCGGGAAATTCCGATCATCGCTTAGATAAAAATGTTTGTCCAGGGTTATTTCAGAATTTGAGTTATTGTGTAATTCTATCCAACCTCGACCATCCCGATCAGCGAGGACGACTTCATTGATGACCAGGTCATCCGGGTCTAAAGGATAAGTCAGATCATTGCAGGAAGTCCCTATTGACTTTAAGGTATCAATTAATCTTTGCCTTCTGTTTGCTACATATTCTATGATCTCCTGTGGTGAAGAAACTTCTACATCATTCTTACTGCTCAGGATCAGATTATAATTGTCCGTAACCATCCTGGTGATGAAAGAAGAATCCACCAGGTATGTCAATAATTGGCACATGGTAATTTCGTATTGTACTTTGAGATTGGGATCGTCGATCAAATTGTAATGAAATGGATATGTGCCGACCGGGTACAGATCCCTGTCTTCGGGTTTGGCGGAAAAAGCATAATTGTGGTCCCAGTTAATGAATTTGAGCTTTTCACTTTTTGTCTCAAAATAGATATAGAAATTATGTCTGTGATATGCATAACTGTCCCAATCTCCGGTTATGATATCCGTGGCCATATGTTTTAAGTAATTGTCCAGGTCTACATATTCAATAAGATTGGAAGAATTCGCATTTGTTTTGAATGAATTGAATGCCTCCATCGTCCCTTCTTTAAGTTCGACATTGAATCCTGCCAGGCCAAAATCCCCTTTATACAAGCTGCCATTATCGCTAGGAAAATAGTGATTTAGAAAAGTTTTGTCAATCATCTCAGTAACGCAATAGACGCCCCTGAACAAATCATCCACATAGACTTCGGCGAATGAAGTTCTTGGAGATGGCAGCCCTGCCCTTCTGTAGATCTCATATGCCAATCGTTCCCTTTGCAGCGAGGAATCCTTGAAATTGTTGCGCAGGTTGAATTTTTTCAACCCATCAAATGATTGACCTTTGACAAACTCATTGATGTCGATCTGCAGTGGTTTTTGTGGTGAATATACGGACGTCGATCCCCTCAACCGGAGACCCACGGAATCTACCCGCTGCCCATCGATTGACATGTTTACTATTATATAATCTCTCGATATTGAATTCCATACATCCGGATTCTCCCCGGATTCAATTCTGATTTGGTGCAGAAATGAATTGTCAAAGAGCCGATCACCTGAACCTTGCGCAAGGGACAAGTAACAGGAATTCAATACAAACAAGATGACAGCACCGAGTTTGTATCTGGTATGTAATGTCATTTGCAACAGGTCTCTTTCCATTCTGAACTAAAATTAACAGGATGCCAGGTATACTCTGAAAATAATCATCGTCATATTATTCAAACTTCATATCACACATTAATGTTTCTCGGTTTTAATGAACAGATCATCCGATTTATCAACAAATCGGCTTATTGTTGTTTAAAATATCCTTTCATAATCATTCGAATGCTGTAGACTTATTCAAGCTATTTCAATTGATTTACTCTTTACAATATATTAAAAAACAAAATATAAACTTCTTGTATTTTAACATTTAGAGCAATCATATAAATAATTTTCACATAAGTTAAATTTTGTTGCGATATTATAAACGTCCGACTATTTTATTATCTTACTATTCCTCCGACTTAGATAGAGTTCTCACAAGAGCTAAAGACTTACGCTGAGAACACAAGCTCATTTTCAAATTATTGGCACACGATAGGTCATTCATTGCAAGGACAAACCTGGGTTGTTCAATTATAATTTGAGAATTAATAACTCTCTAATTTGAATAGGATGATACCGGGGTCCTTTCTAAGTTCTATTTCTATTACTCAATAAATTTCACTGCATGAAAAATCTATTGATTATTCTATTGTCAATGTTAATTGCCCACGATTGCTTAAGTCAGCAACCAGCTCTTCATATTCGCCAAGACGGAAATGTGGGAATCAATACATTTGATCCTGGCTTTCCTTTCACAGTATCGGTTAATTCCGATGCGGCTGGAGTGAATGCCATTATTCTTGAAAACGTGGGTACAAATGGCGATGGAGCTAAGTTTTTTCAAAAAATTGAGTCAGGGGGGTATGGACAGCTCTTTGTTAGGGATAACGTCAATTCCGATCGACTTTTTTTGAATTCAGGAGCAAACTCATTTATAATGAGCGCCATGTCAATAGGTGGGACAAATTCGTTTGGCAATCTATTCCACGTTGCAGGAGATGCGTCGAAACCTGGGGGTGGTGATTGGTTATCTGCTTCAGATAAGAGACTGAAAAAAAATATTCAAGACTATTCTGATGGATTATTGGAGGTGTTAAAAATTCGGCCAGTTACTTTTGAATATAATGGTAAAGGGGGTATCAAATCAGGCAAAACTCATGTTGGTGTGGTTGCCCAGGAAATACAAAAGATTGCCCCATATATGATCTCTGAGTTTTCTCCTACTGAGATAGTTATTACTGATGATCTCGTGAAAGGCCCATCAGCTAAGACGGTGAAATCTTCAGAACGCTACCTTCAGTATGAAGGTAATGCTCTTCAATATATGTTGGTCAATGCTATCAAGGAGCTTCACGACAATCTAAACGAAAAAGAACAACTGATAGACGATCTGTACAACAATATTGAATCACTTGAGCAGTCCATTAATAGTCTTACTAATCAATTGCGATATATAAAATTAGAAGGCCCCTCAGATGGTTCACTCTTACGACAGAACATACCTAACCCTTTTAGTGAAGAAACTGAAATATCCTATTCCATTCCTGAAGGATCACAGCTTGCGGAAATTCAGTTTTTTGATCTAAATGGGAAGCTACTCAAAGTTTCTACGATCGAACATGCCGGCACTGGAATTTTGAAAGTAGATGGATCTGAGCTATCGTCCGGATTTTATTCATACCAATTGGTTGTTGACGGGCGACTTGTCGATACAAAGAAGATGACGAAAGTCAGATAAGGTAATTTAAGCAATCAGCATCTGAATTTAAATCAACCATGGAATCCGGCAAACTTGAACTCTCCCAATTCTAAAACAAAAAATCTCACTTTTATGAGAGCTTACGCATTTATTCGTCAATTTTTTTCACTACTCTTTTTAATTCTAATTATAACTCCTTTGATCGGTCAAGGCGGACAAGCTATTCAACGAAGCTATGCAACCCAGTCGTACTTCAATAATTTTCTTCCAACCGTCACGGGTAGCGGCTCCCCATTTGGATCCCCATTTGAGATAAGGAACCGAGAGCTTCAAATAGAAAACCAGGTATCTGCATTAACAACGAGCATTGCTATCCGACCTGTCAGAGTTGAAGTGGTCTTTCACATGCTTTTCACTTCTGATGTGAATGAAGCTAAACAAATGGCTAAAGATCAGTTGAAATATCTGAATCGTGATTTTAACGCCATAAACCCTCCGGCTACTCATCCCAATGACCCCTTGGGTCAATACATACGACTGGCAACAAATCCAAAAATAAAATTTGAAAAAGCACGGATTCCTGAAACGCAACAGATAGGTGAAGGTATTGCTACGGTAAGAAATGCTGGCAAATCGTGGGTCACATTTGATGATATGAAGGATCATACAAAATCTGGGGTCCGACCCATTCAGCCTGATCGCTATGTAAATATCTGGGTTGTCGATCTCCCAGACCACCTGGCCTCCTACGCGACTAGCCCTTATCAAAATGCACATAATGCCGGAATAGTCATCGACCATAATTTTTTTGCAACAAAAACCAGAGGTCAACATGGATTTATTGAAGGTAAAACTTTGACACACCTCGTGGGCAATTTCCTTGGTTTAAGAGACTTGTGGAGTGAATACGGAGAATGTGTAGACGATTTTGTTAAGGATACCCCCATTCACAATAGTCCGAATCGAGGACGACCAAAATACAAACACGTCACTACTTGCGTGAAGAATAGATTAGTGCCTGAAATGACGATGAATTTCATGGATAGTACGGATGATTCCTATCAGATGATGTTTACCGAAGGTCAAGTCAAACGAATGCATGCGTTTCTGCAAACGGCACGCTTAGGACTGATTACTTCATCCAACTAAATCGGTGGCCATGAAAAGAATACTCATTGCGCTCCTGATTTTGCTTGGTTCATTTATTTCTTACAGCCAGCCGATCAATTCTCTGATCAATGAATTAGATATACCAACCCCACAAGCAGCTTCATATGGCAAGTTTGGAGAAATACCTGTCGACCATCACACAGGTATTCCACAAGTATCAATTCCAATCTACAATGTGGTTGAGGGTCGATTGTCAGTTCCGATAGAACTGAGATATCATGCCGGTGGTCTTAAGGTGAGTGAAATTCCTGAATGGGTTGGAGCGGGATGGAATCTCAATACTGGAGGTATTGTCTCCAGAGTTGTCCAGGGTAGAGCCGATGATGGAGTAAGTGGGTTTTACCACAATGGCAGTTCTCTCAATACTGCGAGCACCTTACATCAATCGCAAGTCATGCGTGGGGAACGAGATGGAGAAAGCGACATCTACTCATATAGCATACCGGGCTACTCAGGGAAGTTCTTTTTCGAATTTGTAGGTACGACACCTGTTGTAAGACATATGCCTAAACAGGATGTGAAAATCGAAGTGACAGAATTCTTAGGATCTTTAGAGTTTCGTCAATTTACGATAATCGATCCATCAGGGACTCGGTACATTTTTGGTTATTACAACGATAATGGAAGTGTCACTAATGCAAGAGAAAGTGTCTTAGCAGAAGTTGAGGATGCAACAAGACATATCAGTTCATGGCTTTTGGTAAGAGTAGAAACTTATGATCGATTATTTCATATTGACTTTGAATATGCAGCTGATGATTTTGATTATGATCACCCACACACCTGCTCTATTATTGAAACTGGTTTACCACCTGAATGTCAATCAGGATCTCCTCCAGGAGTTTGTCCCATTAGCACCATTGTTATTGATAATCAGGGCTATGCTCTTGATAAAATCACCACATCAAATGAAGTAATTGATTTTACTGGTGATCACACTGGTTTGAGTGAAATAAAAATTACCACGGGTAGTTTTTGTAAAACCTGGACATTCAGCTATGACAACAGTATTTTTGGAGACCGATTGACGCTTAAAACCCTACAGCAAGCAGGATGTACAGGTCCGTCTATCCCCGCTTATACATTCACCTACAGTCCTTCACCTACCGTAAGTCGCTTTTCCAACATGATTGACCATTGGGGATACTACAATGGCCAGGCGGCTAATGATAATATTCCGAATACAGCCATCAATATTCCACCTACTATTGTGGAAGGTTCTGCTAAGGGGCAATCGAATCGAGATACAGACTCAACTTCAATAATGTCGGGTGTCCTTACTACAATTACCTATCCTACTGGTGGATCCACAAGCTTTGTTTATGAAGCGAATGAAATAAAATCAACTGTTCTTTCAGCACCTTCCAATGTTGTGAGTTTACAAACTAATGAACCAGTCAACTACAATTGTCAGGATGTATTGTCAGATTCAGGACAGTATAATTTTAGCACTCAAAGTGAAGTAGATAATTCGACTATAGATTTTGGCTTGACACCGGATCAATGCATTACTCCGGATGAAAATGAATTCTTCATTTCGATATCTCTTGATAAATGGATCAGTAGCGCTTGGTCTCCAGTAGGTTACGTAGAGTACATTACAGAAGACACACTTCCGACCTCTTTGGAAAATGTACCTTTTACTGATCTTGATACGACTGGGTCAAATCCCACCCCTGGATTGTACAGGTTCACGCTGAAGACTGAAACCTCTGAAGGCTTTTTCGATCTCTATTCACAAACTTCTTCGTTGGATAACGTGGATGTCGGAGGATTGAGAGTCAAAAAGATAACCACATATGACGGAATGGATTCGATTAGAAATATGGTAAAAGAATATTCATATGAAAATCCCAATGATCCTCCGTATTCAAGTGCAAAATTGCTGCGGATGCCGTTATACGGAGCGTTGGTTAGTGGATTGCTCGTAAGACCTGGTAACAGTACTGCATTGCATGAATTTAAGTTGTTCAGAGAGGACAATATCATACCTCTTTCTACTCTGGAGGGTTACCACTTGTTTTACACGAATGTAGAGGAAATTATAAACGGGGATGCTCAAGGTAGGATTAAATATTCCTTTGAGGAGGAGGCCACCTCGCTATCAGGAGATTTTCCAATCGAGCCAGGTGACTTGGCAGTAAAGCGAGGAAAGCTTAAAAAATCGGAAGCGGTTAGCTCAACAAGTACAATTATTCATAGTACTGACATAACCCCGGTCAATCCGTCTTATTTGAATGGCTCCAACTTTATTAAACCATTTGTAGCGCATACATATTCTGACTGTACCCCAGCAGGTATTTATTATGTTGGAGCCTTTAATGAATACAATCTACGTACAGCGGCATATCAAATATCGGAGCACATAGAAATGCTCGATGGTGTAACAACAGAAACAACATATGGCTATGACACCGCAAATCGTTTTATTGCCAGGACAAGATCAAGCATTACAAATAGTGATGATTCTACATATCATACAATTTATACATATCCCCATGATGTTGCAGGAACACCTTTTGACAGCATGGAGAGCCTTAATATGATTCTTCCAGTAATTACAACCCAGAAGGTTGGACCTGATCCTATTACAGCCAGCATTATTGATGAGTACAAAACAACTTATTCTTTAGAAGTGACTAACAATGGCAGTTTTCCATACCCATTTCAATATTTCAGGGACGAGATTACCTGGGACGGTGCTGGTACACCCTCTGTATTAGATGACGTTTTGCAAGCCACAGTTAACTCGTATGATGGAGCAACCGGATATCCCTCCTCGATTACAATCGACGGATGGAGTCCTATAACATTCAATTGGAATTCAAATGGAACGTTGACATCAAAGACGTTTCTCAACTTCATTACCTCTTATTCATATCACTCAAACACGAAATTGCTGAACGTAGTTACAAATGTTGACAATACATCCACGGCTTTCACTTATGATCAACTTTTTCGTCTGAAAACAACCAACGAACAATGTAAAAACGTGATGACTACATACGACTATTTATATGGCACACCATCGGTAGGTGGAAATCAGATCATAACAACGATCGACCATCCTAACGTCAATGTGAGAAGTCAGTTGGATACGATTAAGAATATCCAGTTCTTTGATGGTCTTGGCAGACCGATTCAGCAAATACGAAAAAATCAGGGTCCATTACCGAATGATGATATTGTGAAAGCAATAGAATATGACAACTTGGGAAGGGTTATACATGAATACGAGCCTAAAATTATAATCAACGAGGCCTTTCAAACCTATCCACAGTTAGCCAGTCAGGCAAAATCTACGAATACATACGAAGATAACCCATTGAATAGATTGAGCCAATCTACGCACAGTGCTTTTAACCATCCTGTTCAAACATTGTACGGGACAAATACCTCAACTATCAATGGTATTCTTGCGAGTAATTTATTCAAAACAACGACCATTGATGGAGATGGCCGTCAATCAATTGTCTATACAGATAAAAAGGGGAGAACCGTTGCTACCCAACAAGCAGGACCTGGCGGGACATCTCCCTTAACTACTGAATATGACTATGATGATAAAGACCGGCAAACTGAGATAATTCCCCCAGGTTCAGCTGCCGGCAACCCTAATCTGAATTTTTCCAATGAGTATTATGGCAATGATCTTGTTAAGCTTAAAAAATTGCCGGATCAGGATCAAATAGAATATCGCTACAACAATCGTGATTTATTGATTCACTACCAAGATGGACATTTAAGAGGTCAACCCAGTCTTCAATGGATGGCCTATAATTACGATGATTATGGACGTCAAACCTGGAGTGGGTTCGTTATTAATCCAGTGGCAAATAATGCTGCACTCAATCCATCAATTGCCTTAAATGATAGACTCACGCAGACATTCTATTATACATCAGGCAATCACATCGATAAAAGATATGCTCACTACAGCTGGATTTTGCTTCCTGACGGTTCAATAGATCCAAATTATTTTATAAATACGAACTATAGTGGTTATGATAATTGCGGACGGCTTAATTGGATTCGTAAAAACTCCTTACTCATAAATGACTTTACTAAGGGAGATGTACATATTTATACGTATGATGGTGCAGATAACATAACAAATGATGTTTCATATCAATACGAAAACGCCTCTCTCAAGAATGATATTAATAATCATACTAACATTGATCATGCGGGACGACCGAGCTTGCATGAACACGAATTTGTCCATCATGGCAACGACCAGGGGGATATACACATAGATAGTACAACCTATAATCAATGGGATTTACCTGACCGTGTCCTACTCGGTCATGTGAATGGTATCAGTTTTTTGCAATCAATGGATTATCATTACCTGAACAATAGCTGGTTGTCGGCCATTAACCATTTTTCACTAGGAGGTGGCGATCTTTTTTACCAGGAATTATTTTATGATAATCCTACTGTAGGATCGGGAGGATCGATACAACAAAATGGAAATATCGCCCAGATTAATCATAAAGTCTTTGGAGCAAATACAATGATAACCGGGTATACCTATGATAATTATAACCGTCTAATTTCCTCTACGACGCATGACTGGGTAAGTGCAGCGCTTACCAACGGGGATAGATACAATACAACTCATGGCTATGATGAGCGAGGTAATTTAATCAGTACTACAAGAAAAGGAGCTCATGCCAACGGCTCAAACTTTGTATATAATCAAGTGGATGTGCTAAATATTACACCTCAACCTGGTACAAATAAAATAAGCACGGTAGCAGATAATGCAGATCCGATGTATAAACGCTTTGGGGCCAAAGGAAGTGGGAATATCTTTGAATATGATAATGATGGTTCCAATGCCGGAAATGGAAACATGACCTATGATCCGACAAAGGGCGCAAGGATTATCTACAATCATATGAATCTGCCTCGTAAGATAGACTTTGACAATGGTGGAACCATTGAATTCACCTATGATGCTGATGGCAATCAACTGAGAAAGGTCGTCAAGTTGGGAGTTGAGACTTTGGAAGACAGGCATTACATTGGAGATGCGGAATATAAAGATGGTGAGCTTGTGCAGGTCATGCATCCACATGGCAGGGTTGCAAGGTCAGAGCCGTGTGATCAAAATCAATTCATTGGTGGAATTTTAAATAATGACCAGGATTTCGAGGGAGATCATATCTTTTCTAACAGTTCAGTCGTGCCTACAGGTACTACCGTTTTCAGTGCAGATCAATCAATTACCCTGACTACAGATTTTACCGTGGAAAGTAACAAGATTTATACTGCTCAAATTGTTCCTTGCAACAGCGGTGTTTGGCAATATGAATATGTGATCAAAGATCACCTGGGTAATAATCGAGTAGTTTTTAAAGAAGATGGCCCAGATGTCGGATCTGAACCGGATATTTTAGCCGAAAATCACTACTATCCCTTTGGAATGAGCATTGCAGGACCTTGGGAAAATCGCAAAAAACAGGATTTTAATTATAGATACAACTATAAAGAGATTCATCAAGATTTTGACTGGGATTGGTATAATTATGGCGCACGGTTTTATGATCCAAGTATTGGGAGGTTTACAGGAGTGGATCCTTTGGGTGATCAATTTCCTCATTTAAACATGTACAATTATGCGGGTAATAATCCAATAACAAACATAGACCCGGACGGTCGGATGTTTATTCCATTCAAGGAAAATTGTCCAGATTGCCCAAGTCCAGGTGATCTTTTGGGTCGGATATCTAATGTAGTAAGAAACTTCTTTGATAATATTGGTGCCAGTTTTATTCGTGAAGAAGGAAATAGTGTAAGTACAGCAACTGCCACGGCTAATCAAATTGGAGAAGGATTGGAAGATGTAGTTGAGGTGCAGGCCTCCGCAATCCCATATGGATCATTATTGAAAGCTGCTGGAACCGGCATATATGATCAAGGAGACATAGCTGCTGACCTAATTTTATCAAGTCTTGGAGGAGGAATGATGAAAGGCCCTCTTAAGGGTTTAATAAAGTCTGTTGACGACTTAATAGAAGCTGCAGGAAAATTCAGCCGCGGGAAAACGAAAATTGGAGAAAACACCATACATCAAAATATTAATGACGTCTTTAATACCATAACTGAAGGAGGCAAAGTGCTTGAAAGTGGGGCTGTTAAGATGGGAGATGGCAGAATTATTCACAAACATGTATCCAAGGAAACTGGGCACAAAACTATTACTGTTAACCAAAAAGGGAAACGATTAAAAAAAATAAGGTTCATAGATCAATGACATACAAATTAAATCACCGATTTTATAAAAATCAAAAATCTCACTGCTTTACAATCAATGAGTTTCATGTATTGAAAGATTTTGCCTTTAAGAATTTATTTGATTCGGACGTATTTGATAATGAAATTCAACCTGATCATGTGAAAGATTCTCAGGATGACATGAATGGTTATTTAAAAGGACTTTTTTATTCCAATAAATTATCCATTGATGATTTTAAATTTCTTAATTCTAATAGTATTTATTTCTATATGGAAGGTTTTAGCGATTCAGAACAAGAATGGGGAGATGATAAACTTTTATTTAAAAAACTATTAGAGGAGTTTAAAGAAATATCAAAAGGTAACTTGGATGGCAGTTATTTAATCAATAAAGAATGGTTTAGCAAAGAGAGCGACAAAGTCAGGAATCGAGAATTTACTTTATATGACTATTACTTTATTATCATCTGGATGGATAAAAACGATGAATCCAAGCTTTATATATCAGAGTGGTTCAGTGATTAGTATAGCTGCTATGTGCAGTACGTAAATATTTGAGTATTGAAAAGGTCAAGAAAGTGGGTTAGGCAGCTATTTTCCGACCTCAACTTGGAAAATTATGGATGAATGAGTTCAAGAGAGACGATAATTAATACGGAAGAATAATTGATGTCTCAATATTTTTAAAGTGGATTCAATCTTGTTTAATTATTATTCCTTTATAAAGCAAAATGGTAGAAACAAATTTCTCTTAAGATGACATTACATTACACACCCGTATTTACTCTTAAGATTTATTGTCTTCTATGTTCACTTGCAATTTTTCCATCAGTCTTGTTTTCTCAGCATGTTGACTACATAATCTCATTAGGTAATGACACCATACCTGGAAGTATTACAAAATATCATGAGGATGACGACATCATATTATTTAAGCACCTCGACGATAATGACCTAAAAGAATATTCTCCAAGAGAGATTGGTGGATTTAGTTTTGAAGATAAAATTTATCATTCTATAGTCCCCCCTTCTAAGAAATACAAAGAGTTTTATCAGGTTTTAATCTTAGGAAATATGGACTTACTTGAACGAAATACATCGGGGAAAAAGCAATTAGTGGTTGCAAAAAATTCAAAATTATTTGAATTAGATGAAGATCTAAGATCCAGTAACAATTATATCTATGTTCTTAAGAAATTGATGATAGACAGACCTGAGATGTTCAGAGCAATCGATAATCTTAGGTATAAGAAATTGGATATTCAAAATGTAATAGTTGAATACAATACACACTCTACATACTCAAATGTTCAATACGTTTATATAAGTGATACAAATCCATTGGGATTTTCTGTTGAGGGTTCCATACATCAAAATGGTATTGAATCTTCTATTCATGATGATTGGTCCAGCTCTTCAAGTATTCCTTCATTATCGCTAGGATTTTATGCCGATTTTCTACTAATGAAGCAACACGAAATACAAATTGGAACAAGACTCACCAAATTTAGTGGCCATGCCGTTCATGATTATTCACTCGGTGAGCTTGATTTTGAATTTGATCATTTCTTATTAACTATTCCTTTGCAGTTTAATTTCGACTTTTCAGACAATAAGTTTATTCCTAAACTAATAATAGAAGGGAATTGGACTATTATATTGAGCAATGATGTGCATACGGAAAATCGAATGAATGTAGGGGGAATAACCAATAATGTCTTGTTATTTCAACAAAAACAGTCGCTAGGATATGCCCTAGGGGCCGGAGTTAATTTATCCAGCAAATATTACTTAGAGTTGAAGTACTCGAAGAATAATTTTAAAGTTAGAAATGCAATAATACCGAGAAGATTTAAATGGGAAGGACTATCATTGTCTATTGGATATCGATTGGGGAATAGGTCAAATTAGACAATAAAGATTTTATAATAAAAGTAATGGCGCATTTAAAAGAAACCGACTATTTCAGTTTACACACACGCAAGTAATGCCCAAATCACTGGAATAGCAAACCCATCCCCCAGAATGGCAATTACCAATAGGTTGATATCCATCGATCCGAATTTCCAATTGGTCCGATCTATTAATAACGTAAAGGGGCCTTTAATACCAATCAAGGTATCCGTCCGAGCAACCACATATTTTATAATTGACCGATCGTTCTGATCTTGTCCGAAAAGATATGGGCAAAGTTAATTACAAAGAATTTTTAGCTC
>JANQHF010000130.1 GCA_028282725.1 Saprospiraceae bacterium | reverse complement strand
AACCGTACGTCCGGTGGTGTGAGAGGGTAAAAGTAGAACATACTCCTTTGCGGGTTCCCGTAGGTCTAAAAGATTGTTTTACTTTACTCTACTCGATTTATTCCCTGAATGCAATATATAGGGATTGAACTTTCCAATCTCAATCCTGTGGTCAAGGCATCGGTGAGCATTCAATGGGTGGGTAAGAACCAATGCATGGGGTGCATAAAGAGGATCGACGGACACAAAAATTGGCTTTCTAAATGTGCGTCCTTCACATTACCAAAAAACTTAATACAATTTGTGTACCATGTGGTATACCCCAGGTGGTAAAACATAAAACCTTAACATTTCAGGAATCGGGAGAAAGTCCTTTTTGAGACGTTAACGAGGTCGTGGTTTATAATGTGGGTTCCTCCAGAATTTCTTGAATGGACAGGTCAAATTCAGACTGAAATTTTTCCCATTCCGAGGTTGCCGGACCGGCAAAACCCGTATGCACTCTTCTTACGGTATTTGTCTTGTCAACGAACAACAAGGTCGGATAGGAAATAATTTTATCGATAAATCCCAGTTTGGATGTTGCCTCTGACTTATTGTAGTAGCCGGCATATAGGATTTCATATGGGATCTTGAGACGACTCTGGTAATTCTTAATGATGTCAAGTGCTTTCTGCTCATCCCTGTATTTTTCGAATGCCAGGGCTATGATCTCCAGATCCAAATCCGGGTGATCCGCGAGGTATTGGATTAAAAATTTAGATTCATCAAGGCAGTTCGGACACCATGTCCCCATTATGATGATCAATTTGGCCTTGCCGGCATATTGCTCGTCATTCAAATTGACGAGATTGCCATCGGAATTCAGAAGTGAAAAATCAATTCGTTTATCCGTTGTTATGATTTGTGAAAGTTGGTAGGGATCAGTCAATTTTGCTTCTTCATTCCTGCCGGCTACCCAATTTGTTTCATAGTGTTTGCCACTGTAGAATTTACCGGACAGAACTTCACCGGGAGAAATGGTCGCGGTAAATAAAAAAGCATGCCCGCCATCAAAACAGGATAACATGAATTGATCTCCCTGCACGGTTCCTTCTAAAAAGCGATAGTCTCCGGTCTCCGTCATAAATGTCCCAGTCAAGTCATTTCCATTTTGCTGGAATTCTCCTATTGCCGGATAAGGATCGTCGGTTTCCAACTCGAAAGTCGCTTCCCATCGTCCCGTCATATCTCCTGCCGGAACTTCATTGGCATTGGAAAACCTATGTCGTTGTCCATGAAAAGCAACAAAGGGAATGTCGTAATCTCCTCTATAATTTACATGCCAAAAACCCTGCATTACATTTTCCTTGTAGTCCGCGGAAATATAAGAATCCATAAGTGGGAAGGTCATCACGATGGTATCTCTCAAATCGCGTGTCCTGCCAAATGTTATTGCTCCAACAGGGATCCGTTCTTCTGCATTTATGATTTCAATTTTTAGTTGTCCGTCAGCCATATAACTCGATTCGAAATTGAACGGTAAAATGACTTCCTCCGCTAATTGTAGCTCAGCCCTCCAGATTCCAGGAGGAATTTGATCAAAAGGTTTGGAAATCTCTACGCACCCTGATACCGTCAGACATGCGAGGGCAACAATGAAAATGACGCTTTTCATTTAAGAAGATTTTTCTCTTGTGAAATGATCTTCCTTTCTTTTAAACAAGGCATTAAAAGTGGTCAGGCTACCATAAATCCTCGTGATGTATTGTTGTAGATTGACCTTTTCTTCATCCGTCAATTTACTGCTGTTGATGCGTTGTTCCATAACACGTAACCGATCTCTGACCATGACGATTTTGTGAAAGAAAGTCTCAATTGGAATTTCCTTTGGTTTCAAATCATTATCATATGGTTTCAGGATCAAAGTGCCTCCCTGCCATTTATCCCCCAGGTCCGTTTTCTGTGAGATATCAGACCATTTGCTCAATATCTTAATCAGGGATTTTTCAAGGTTGTTGTAGGTTAATTCCGCATCTGCCGATACTTCCTCTATAACTTCCCAACTCTTGTATTCTCTACCCAGGTCTTTAATTCCATATTGGATAAAACATACCTGGAAAGAAGAGGGATTGACCCCTATGATTACCCCATTGCCATAAGCCGGGTGCTTTACTCTCGATCCTACTCCTAGATTTTCAGACATACCTGTTTCTAAAGTTTCCTATAGTGAACAATGATTGACTTGCTTGGTTCTACTTGACGTCCTCATAATACTCATCCCAATGAACCGGACGTGGTGTACCTAATTTGCCCATCGACTTTCCTACCACCATTGCCACCGTGGCATCACCCGTGACATTGGCGACGGTGCGGCACATATCCAATGGCCGGTCAACCGCAAAAATGAGCGCTAATCCGGCTTCGGGGATACCTGCCTGTCCAAGAATTATGACCAACATGACCATTCCGGCACTCGGTACGGCAGCAGTACCTATGGATGCAAGGGTAGCGGTGGCAACAATACCAAGTTGTTGGCTTATGGTCAAATCCAATCCAAAAGCCTGGGCGATGAAGACAGCCGCAACTGCCTGATACAGACTGGTTCCATCCATATTTATGGTCGCCCCGATCGGCAGGACAAAGCTGGTTACCTCTTTATCGACCCCGAGGTGCTCTTCCACACGTTCCATTGTCACCGGTAATGTGGCCGCACTTGAACTTGTGGAGAAGGCAAGTAGTTGGGCCGGGGATATCCCTTCAAAGAATGATTTGACTGATCGTCCCGTTACCATGCGCATCAGTGTCGGGTATAAAACCGCTATCAATACAGATAGTCCGATGAGGACCGTCACGGCATAGCCCAGTAAGGCCTTGAATATATCTGCGGATGGAGATTCCGCAATGAGTGCTGCCATCAATGCAAAAACACCAAATGGAGCTGTCAACATGATGATATCAATCATTTTCAGGACGACATCATTCAGACCGTCAAAAAACCCCTTTACAGGCGCGGCAACATCAGGGTCGATGAGGATCAGCCCTATACCGAAGAAGATGACAAAGAAGATGACCTGAAGCATGTTTCCATTATCGCTCAATGATTCGAAAACATTATCAGGCACCAGATCTACCAATGCCTGCAGTGGTCCCGATTCTCGTTGAGCCACGGCCATTTCGATTTGTCCCGAAGCATCTACTGCATAGCTGCTCACCAACTGTTCTCGTGTTTCCGGACTGATGAGTCCTCCAGGTTTTATGAGATTAACCGCCACCAAACCCGTTGTAACTGCAAATACCGTGGTCATCAAATAGATCGCAATCGTCCGACCTCCCATGGCGGATAGTTTTGAGATGTCTCTCAAATCCGAAATACCCTTGATCAAAGAGGCAATGATCAATGGAATGGCGATCAACTTCAGTACATTGATAAAAATTGTGCCGAAAGGTTTGATCCAGTCTACAACGAATGCATTACCACCTTTCCATTGGATAATCAGCAGTCCGAAAACGATGCCCAGGATCATTCCAAGGATGATCTGCCAGTGAAGAGCCATTTTGCGCATAAGAGAGAATTATAATGGTGATTTTGGCTAAGATAAGATAACCTATCTTATTTAATCTTTGTAGCCCGTGTCATCTCGCGCTTACCGGGTGGTCCGGGAAGACGTAGGACATCAAATCCAAGCGATTTCAATGTGCGTTTGAAGGACCCCTTTGCACAATATGTGACCAATATTCCCCCTTTGACCAAGGCCTGTGATGCTTTTTTGAGGATGGGTTGTTCCCACAAATAAGGTTGACTTGAGGGCCCGAATGCATCATAAAAGATGATGTCGTAGGTTCTGTCAGGAATAAATTTCTCGAAGAGTATCTTTTGCTTTTCAAGTGAAAAGTGATTTGACAGGATACATTCTTTATTCCATGGACATTCGTGGAATTCATTGGTCAATTCATTGAGCTCATTGTCGTGAAAGTCCAACAGGGACCATGTATCCCTATCTATGGGAAAACCTTCCAGGCCGTGGTACCTGATATCCAATGAATGTGCAACGCTATATTGAAGTGCTAAAACTGCATTCAGACCTGTGCCAAAGCCATATTCCAGGAGGGATATTGACCTGTGAGAATGGAGATGATAATAATATGCAAGACCGTGTCGTATAAATACATGCCTGCTTTCCTGTAAAGCACCGTGCAGGCTATGGTAGTGCGCCTTAAACCTGGTGCTGTAGAGAGTAGGGGATCCATCCCAGGTGCTCTCTACCCGGTTTACATCAGACATGAATCGGATCTATAAGCCAAAAAATGAAAAGAGGGGCTGAATATCAAATGTATTGGGACATCCCGTACCCCGGTTGCATGAAGATAACAAGATCAGGCATAGAGCAAGCCCAATATAGATTATCGAATTTTTTTGTCGTGATTTCATAATCAATGATTTCTCTAGGGTAAACCCACGCGTGATTAACGGCGGATACCCAAAGATTATTTCAAAAATTCAGCCACAATATAATCATATTAAAACAATCTATAATATGAATTACATTACTTTTGCCGCTTAGCCGTCATTGATGAAGATACATTTCATAGCAATAGGAGGCAAGGTTATGCATAATCTAGCTCTTGAACTTTCGAGCCAGGGCCACGTAATAAGCGGATCTGACGATGAAATCTATAATCCGTCGCGTACCCGTCTTGAACAGGCGGGTCTTTTACCGGATCAAATGGGATGGTACCCCGAAAAAATCTCTACCGGTATCGACCTGGTCATCCTCGGTATGCATGCGCATCTTGACAATCCCGAGCTAGCAAAAGCACAAGCACTCGGTGTTCATGTTGTCTCATTTCCTGAATATATAGGTCAGCATAGTCCTGCACGCCATCGGGCAGTAATTACAGGAAGTCACGGAAAGAGCACAACGACGGCGATGATCATGCACGCTTTGAAATCGGCAGATATCCAATTTGATTATGTCGTCGGAGGAATGGTCGAAGGTTTTGAAAGGATGGTACGTTTGTCCGGTGCAGACATAATTGTTGTCGAAGGGGACGAATATTTGAGTTCAAGAATTGATTCCACACCCAAAATGAACCACTACAATGGCACTATCCTGGGTGTAACAGGAATAGAATGGGATCATATGAATGTCTTTCCTTCATTTGATGAATACAAGGATCAATTCAGGATCTGCATTCAGGATTGTCTGGACAGGGAGGGCCTTGTATTCTGGTATGAAAATGATCAGCACCTTCAAATGATCATACGCTCATCTGAAGGATCAAATACCTCACCTTATGCGGCCCTGAAACAAAATAGTACGATGGAAATTGAAATGGATAAAAATCTATTTCCAGTTGGTGTGTTTGGTACACACAATATGGCGAACATGAGTTTGGCACGCCACATCTCTCAGCAATTTGGTCTTAGTGATGAACAATTCTTCAGAGCTATGTCCTCTTTCAGGGGTGTTGGTAAGAGGTTGGAATTGATTAAAGACGATCCCCTGGTATACCTGGACTATGCACACGCACCTTCCAAGGTGAGGGCTACTGTCTTAGCACTCAGGAATCGTTTTCCGCATCATCGCATACTGACCATTTACGAATTACATACCTACAGCAGTCTGAATCATAAGTTTCTTCCAAATTATCATGACACACTGGTTGGATCAGATAGGGCAGTGGTTTATTTTGATGAACATGCATTGAAAATGAAGCGAATGCCAATGTTGGCCACCGGGTTTATTGAAAAATGTTTTGCCCATGACAATCTTGTCGTTTATTCAGAACGTGATCAACTAGAGGAATTTGTAAAGAACAATTCTTCTGATTATGACACCATTCTCCTGATGAGTTCGGGAAATTTTGGTGGTTTGGATCTGAATGAAATATAGGATCAGTATCCCATCGTCGCAGCGTCAGGACGACGTGGATCCGAAGCCCCGAAGATCAATCCGTCTTTTAACATGATCGTTTGAGTACTTCCCATGGCATCCCGATATCTGACTACGTGGTTCTTGGCTCGTAAAAGCGACTGCGTGTCCGGACTGATGCCTTTTTCGATGTAGAGTATTTCAGGATACCATTGATGATGAATTCTTGGAGCGTGTGATGCTTCCGCGACATTCATGCCGTGATCAATTATGTTCAAAATGATTTGCAGGACAGTCGTGATAATCCTGCTTCCACCCGGACTTCCGGTGGCAAAATAGGGTTCACCACCCTTAAAGACTATTGTCGGAGTCATGCTGCTCAACGGTCTCTTTCCGGGTTGAACAGAGTTGGCCTCTCCCCCTAACAATCCGAAGGCATTCGGCACCCCGGGTTTGGCAGAAAAGTCGCTCATTTCATTATTTAATAAAATTCCGGTCCCTTTGGCAACGATGCCGTTACCAAAACTAAAATTCAACGTATAGGTGTTGACTACGACATTGCCTTGCTGATCCACAACTGTGAAGTGCGTGGTCTCATCACTTTCGTAGTCTACGGGCTTTCCCGGTTTTACGGATTCGGAAGGAGTAGCAGTCCATCTGTCAATTTTTTTTCTCAGCTCGTCAGCGTAATGTTCGGAAGTTATTCCACTGACCGGCACATCCCAAAAGTTTGGATCGCCGAGATGTTCGCTCCTATCTGCATAGGCTAACTTCATTGATTCCGCCATCAAATGGAGGGTCTCAGCGGAGTTGTGTCCCAGGTAAGCCAAAGGAAACTCCTCCAGGATATTCAGCATTTGAATAATATGGACACCACCCGAGCTTGGAGGGGGCATTGAGGCAATTTGAAAACCACGATATTCACCCCAACTTGGTTCCATCTCCTCAACCTTGTAATTTTTTAAATCTTCCAGGGTGATCAGGCCGCCATTATTTTTCATGTCTTCGGCCAGTCTTTTTCCTACTTCTCCACCATAAAATGCTCCCGGTCCATTCTGTGCAATTTGCTTCAAACTCCATGCGAGATCCGATTGGACAAGTACATCGCCTGCTTTGTAAAAAGAGCCGTCCGCCTTGTAGAACACTTTGGCACTTTCAGGCCATGCTCCCAATCTTGGTTTCATTCTTTTTAACAATCTCGCTAAATCGTAAGTAACCGTGAAACCTTCTTCAGCTTGTTTGATAGCCGGTGCCATAACCTGTACCAGGGTCATCGTACCATATAAATCCAATGCGCGTGACAGTCCGGCAATACTTCCAGGAACTCCTGCTGCCTGGTAACTCGAGTTGAGCTTTTGCCGGTCGACATTTTTATCCTGATCGAGATACATGTTCCGATGCGCTTTTGCCGGTGCCATTTCGCGATAGTTGAGCGACTTCGTCTCACCACTTTCCGCATCATGGACAATCATGAATCCACCGCCGCCCAGATTTCCGGCCCTTGGGAGCACTACGGCGAGACTAAAGCCAACAGCGACAGCAGCATCCACGGCATTTCCACCCTGTCTCAGTATTTCGAGCCCGGCCTGGCTAGCCAACTTATGCTGTGAAGCCACCATTCCTTTTTCGGCCACTATGGGGTGATGGCGGACGTCTGCCGTATAGATCGGTGATTGACTTGTGGCAGGGTACAAAGTGATCATCATAAAGATTACCACAAGAAAGCATTGCAATGGATTCATGTGTAAAAGGTTTATGCCAATATCTAAAATCGAATGACCTGTAACAAATTTTCGGCATTCTAAAATCGATATATGGTCAAGAATACTCAGAACGATCAATGAAGATGAAAGAAGAATGATTTATTTTTGCGCTCCTAAAATCAGATCACTATGGCCAGAACGCTGACGTTAAGGGATGCACTGAACGAGGCAATGAAAGAAGAAATGCGCCGTGACCCGGACGTTTTTTTGATGGGTGAAGAAGTTGCCGAATATAACGGTGCCTACAAGGTGAGCCGTGGAATGCTGGACGAATTTGGTCCGCAACGAGTTATTGATACACCCATTGCAGAGTTAGGCTTTGCGGGAATCGGAGTGGGAGCAGCCATGAATGGGTTACGACCAATTGTGGAATTCATGACCTGGAATTTTGCCATACTCGCATTCGATCAAATCATTAATAATGCGGCAAAGACACTATCTCAATCAGCAGGACAATTCATGTGTCCCATCGTATTCAGGGGACCTTCAGGATCAGCCGGGCAGTTGGCCCAGCAGCACAGTCAGACATTCGAAAGTTGGATGGCGAATTGCCCGGGTCTTAAAGTAATCTCAATTGTTGATCCGGCAGATGCCAAGGGCTTATTAAAGTCAGCGATCAGGGATGATGACCCTATTTGTTTTATGGAATCAGAACAACTCTATGGGCTAAAGGGTGAAGTGCCCGAAGAAGAATACCTCACTCCGATAGGTAAGGCGGCGATTCGAATGGAGGGTAGTGATGTGACCCTGGTCTCATTCAACAAGATGATGGAGGTTTGCAAGAAAGCTGCAGCAGAATTGGAAAAAGAAGGGATTAGTGCTGAAGTCATTGATTTGAGAACAATTCGTCCCCTCGATCATGAAACCATCGTCAACTCGGTAAAAAAGACCAACAGGTTGGTGGTAGTGGACGAGTCCTGGCCTTTTGCCGGGATCTCCGCTGAAATCGCCTATGAAATTCAGAAATATGCATTTGATTATCTCGATGCACCTGTGACCCGCGTAAATAGCGCAGACACTTCGTTGCCATACGCTCTTCCCTTTGTAGAGGAATATCTGCCGAATCCTGCCAAAGTAGTCAGGGCAGTCAAGGAAGTAATGTATCGATAGAAAGGCCTCGGCCATCGGCTCAGATCGACATGGTACTGACCATGCATTCACTTGGAACGGATCGGTGGACACAACATCTGTTTATGAGTGTTTTGAAATATCAATCCCAGTCGTCTTTCGATAGAATTCTGTGGCATACGTATCGGTCATTCCTGAAATAAAATCCACTGCGGACAGTACCTTCAAATAAGGAGAATCGACAATTTCATATTCCTTAAACTGAAAGGGTATAAGATGCAGGGCCATTCGGTCTTTTCCTATCTTTTTTTGCCTCAGGACAGCCGGCACAAACAGCGACAGCAAATGAGACATCAAATGAAAACCCGTTATCTCTATTTCGACCACAGAATGATGATTATAGATTTCCTTAATGGATAAGGTCATCACATCACGCAGGGATTTTGCAGTTGACTCGATGTCATCCATCAATGTTGACTGATAGGTACCGGCAAGTATTGACTTCTTGTTTTGTATATAGATTTCGGCTGACCTGTTTGTCAGTGCATTGATTGTCTTCGCCCTGAGGTATGCGATAGAATCATTCGCATCATTAATCGTTTTATAGGTTTTATGTATCCTGTCTGCATCCTTGTCGACTTCAGCCAATATACTGAGTAGTGCTCCGCTTGTTCTGTCTTTTGAGATAATTCCCAGACGATGTGCATCTTCAAGATCGACGATGCGGTAGCAGATATCATCAGCAGCCTCGGTCAGGTACACGTAGGGGTGTCTTTTAAAACAAAGAGGCGAATTGTTTTCAGGGTGCATGTTGAGTTCCTGCGCAATGCTTAGAAAGGTATCTCTCTCCGGTTGAAAAAAACCATACTTTTTCCTGTGTTTGAAAGCTTTGTCCATAGCAGACGATTCGCAGGGATACTTGAGAATCGAAGCCAGGGTGGAATAAGTCAGACCCATTCCGGATGCCGGTTTATTTCGATATGAATGGGTCAATACACGTAAGGCATTTGCATTCCCTTCAAAATTGACCAGATCCTTCCATTCGCGGTCTTCAAAATAAGATCTCAGGGAAATTCCTTCAATATGAATGCCTGCATTCGCAACAAAATAATTGGAAATGGCCTTTTCCCCGCTGTGTCCAAAAGCGGGATTTCCTATGTCATGAGCCAGACAAGCAGCTGCAATAACACTGGACAGGTCAAACTGATAAAACTGCCTGGATTCAGTGTCATCGGGATCGATGTCATTGTCAGCGAGATGTTCCCCGATGATTGTGCCAAGTGATCTTCCTACACTTGCCACCTCCAGTGAGTGCGTCAACCGGTTATGTACAAAGGTGCTTCCCGGTAGTGGAAAAACCTGAGTCTTGTTCTGGAGTCTCCGAAAGGACGAGGCAAAGATCAGGCGATCGAAATCCCTTTGATATTCTGTTCTCGGAACCTGGGTGGTTTTAATGCTTCCCGTCCGTCGATCACTGTAACAATTATCCCACTCCATCATGGCGCAAATGTAATCAAGTAATGGGGCATTCTTTGTTCTAAGAATGCGCTGTGTGTATTTCAGATTGCACTATTAAGCGGCATAGGCTATGACCTTTTTGACAATATCCCAAGCTCCACTGTATTTGTAACATCTTAAGTTGGCCATAGCGTTGGCACCCTG
>JANQHF010000129.1 GCA_028282725.1 Saprospiraceae bacterium | reverse complement strand
TATGGCCAACTTAAGATGTTACAAATACAGTGGAGCTTGGGATATTGTCAAAAAGGTCATAGCCTATGCCGCTTAATAGTGCAATCTGAAATACACACCGTTCAGAGTAGTTACTACATATAATTGAATCTCAACCTATCTTTGCGCACATTAAAAAATTTTAATATATGAAAATTGCAGTCATTGGATCGGGATATGTAGGCTTAGTGTCCGGAACCTGTTTTTCAGAATCTGGAAACAAGGTGACTTGTGTAGACATAGATGAAGAAAAAGTAGCAAGTTTGAAATCAGGAAAGGTGCCAATTTATGAACCGGGGCTGTCAACAATATTTCGCAGAAATCAAAGTGCAGGCAGGCTCAAATTTACTTCAGATTTGGCGGAAGCAATAGAGAATGCACAAGTTATATTCCTTGCTCTTCCAACCCCACCTGACGAAGATGGCTCTGCAGATCTCAAATTCATCCTTGACGTTTCCGAAAATCTTTCCCGGTTGATTAAGGAATACAAGGTAATCGTCAGTAAAAGCACAGTTCCGGTGGGTACTGCCGAGAAAATTGAAGAAATATTGGGTCGTAAGCTGAATAAGGATCTCTTTGACGTCGTATCCAATCCTGAATTTCTGAGGGAAGGGGTGGCAGTAGCTGATTTTTTAAGGCCTGACCGAATTGTTGTCGGTACAGAATCCGAAAAAGCCAGAAAAATTATGGATGACTTATACAAGCCCTTTGTAAGACAGGGCAATCCAATCTACTTTATGGATCAACGTTCTGCAGAAATGACGAAGTATGCAGCGAACTCTTATCTGGCTACCCGAATCTCTTTTATGAATGAAGTTGCCAACCTCTGTGATTTGGTAGGGGCCAATGTGGATAGTGTAAGATTAGGGATGGGTAGTGACACCCGAATAGGGAAGCGGTTTTTATTCCCTGGAGTAGGGTATGGTGGATCTTGTTTTCCAAAAGACGTACAAGCGTTGGCCAAGACTGCCCAGAATAACAACTATGACTTCAAGATCCTTAATTCCGTGATGAAAGTCAATGATCTTCAAAAACGCAAAGCATTCAAAAAATTAAAAGATGTGTACAAGACCGATTTGAAAAATAAGACCATAGGGATCTGGGGACTTTCATTTAAACCGAATACAGATGATATTCGCGAAGCACCCTCACTGTACCTATTGGAAGACTTACTTTCTGAGGGGACATCCATAAAGGTGTTTGACCCGGAAGCCATGAATAACGTGAAAGAGCTTTTCGGGGATCAATTGGAGTATTCGACTTCTTATCTCAATGCTTGCACCCGTGTGGATGCCCTGGTTATTATGACCGAATGGTCGGTATTCCGGAATCCCGATTTTAGTTTTTTACTCGAGAATATTGAGGACAAAATTATATTTGACGGCAGGAACCTATATGATCCTGTGGAAATGAAGCAGATGGGATTCACGTATTATAGTATTGGACGCCCGGTGTAATTCAATTTATGGACAAAAGAAGTCAAATTAAGTGAACAGAATATTGATAACCGGTGCTGCTGGCTTTTTGGGTTCACACCTCTGTGATCGCTTCATGAATGAAGGATATGAGGTCATAGCAATGGACAATTTGTTGACTGGATCAATGGACAACATTGCTCATTTGTTGCCTTTACCTAAGTTCAGCTTTTATCATTATGACGTAACAAAATATGTTCATGTTCCAGGGCCACTGGATTTCATTTTGCACTTTGCTTCACCTGCCAGTCCGATTGATTATTTGAAAATGCCCATCCAGACATTGAAAGTCGGAAGTTTGGGCACTCATAATTTGTTAGGTCTTGCAAGAGTAAAAAAGGCCACTTTCATGATTGCATCTACCTCTGAAGTGTATGGCGATCCGCTTGTGCATCCGCAAAACGAGGATTACTGGGGAAATGTCAACCCAATTGGCCCAAGGGGGGTTTATGACGAGGCAAAAAGATTTCAAGAGGCCATGACAATGGCTTATCACAACTATCATGGCATTGATATCCGAATCGTCAGAATATTCAATACATATGGTTCGCGTATGAGAATCGATGACGGAAGAGCACTTCCGGCTTTTTTCTCTCAGGCTATTAGAGGCGAGGATTTAACTGTTTTTGGAGATGGGGCACAAACCAGATCTTTTTGTTTTGTCGACGATTTGATTGAAGGTGTATTCCTATTACTACATAGTGATTATAATCTTCCGGTAAATATTGGTAATCCAAATGAAATTTCTATTCGGGAAGTTGCAATGGAAATTCTTGAAATGGTGGGATCAAATTCCAGGATTGTACATATGGATTTACCCGAAGATGATCCGAAAGTCAGAAAGCCGGATATAACACGAGCGAAGAACATATTAAACTGGGAACCTAAGGTGTCCCGGGAAGAAGGTTTCAGAAAGACATATGAATATTTCAAGAAAAAACTCGGAGAAGGAGATTGAAAAACACATAAAAAAAGGCTTCAAAAAATGAAGCCTTTTTTATTGCTACTTACAGAGATCATTTAAAAACAGCATCAGCATAAGCCATTTTCAATTCTTTGATTTTAGCTTCCATGGAAGCAATTTGACTCTGTAATCCTAAAATTTGATTTTTAATAGCTGTAGCACTTGAGGCTGAAGATCTTGTGGCTACCGTCTTTTTTGCAGCAGGTTTACGACCTCTTTTTCGACCTGGCTTGCGTCCTCGCTTTTTCGGCGCGGCTTTTTTCACAACAGCTTTTTTCGGCGCGGCTTTTTCGGCTGCAGCCTTTTTCGGCGCGGCTTTTTTCGGCGCGGCTTTTTTGGCTGCAGCTTTCTTTGGTTTGGCAGCCCCAAATTTAGCTCTCCAATTATAATAAGTGCCAAGACTAAAGCCATACTTCTTTGCAAGATCTGCTGGCTTTGCACCCTTGGCTACTTCGGCTACAATTTTACGAGCTTGTTCTTCTGAAATTCTTTTCTTTGCCATTAGAATTTAATTATTTGAAAAATTTAATGCGCAAATTTACTATCAAAATATTGGGATAAGCAATTTTTTAGTTATAAAACTACACACCAATTTATAAGACTTTTGTTTGAAATCTGACAATTTGTAAAGCTATCCGATTACTTTCTTATATTAAGTACAGAGTCAGTTACTGCTGACGATTTACTGCCCATTCAATTTTAAAAGAAGTGCAATGTCTATCAACCTGGAAACATTCTGATGATCAATCTCTCAAAATCTGTTCCTACAAAAAATTTGGAAGGAGCCCAAAAAGCACTTTTATAGACCATTTTGGGTTTGAATTGCTGAAAAAAAGTCTTTCTCTGCTCCAATGCTTTTTTTAAATCAGTACCGAAGAACTTGAATAGTGTCTTGGTATGAAGCCGTATCAGTTTGAGTTGAAAACTGAAGACTCCAAAAATGAACCAAATCAAATATTTAAAAAGTACAAATACAAAATTAAAGACAAGAAAACGAAAAGGCATTAATTTAACATACGTATAAAGGATATTGGTTTGAATATTTTGAAGGTATGCGTCGTTCTTTATTTTGTTGATCGATCTGCTTACCTTATGATATACGATTGCTTTTGGAGCTAGAATGCATTTATATCCAAGAAGTTTCGCGCGTAAGCCAAATTCCGCATCTTCGTATCCTGTTCCAAAATAAGGATCAAAGAATCCTATTTCGGTAATCATACGTGTTCTATAAAGTGCGGCTCCTCCGCATGCGCCCAGATTTTCAATCACGCTATTATAAGTTTCTTTATGATGGCGGTGACCGAGAGGTAGGATTTCACCGGTATTCAGCATAAAGTGTCCGACATTATCAATCAAACTTCTATCATAGTAATTGATCATTTTGCTAGTAACAATATCGGCCTCAAAATCTTCTGCTGTGTCGACCAATGATTTTATCCAATTCGGTGCCACTACAGTATCATTATTTAATAGAGCAATAAACTCTGGTGTTTGCTCTCGGGAGAGAATTTTCTCCACGATGTCAGAAGTGCCTTTCGTAAAGCCTTTATTCTCATTGTTTAGTATCAGTTGAATTTCCGGATCATCCTGAAAGAGTTGCTTTAATTTAAGTTGTTCTTCTTGTCCGGAACCATTGTCAACAAGAATAATCTCTCGTGGAAATTCCTGGATCCGTTTCAAGGATTCTATACATTCAACCGTGTCAGAAAGCCCATTCCAGTTCAATATTATTATTGGTACTGTCTTTGATGTCATTTACTTAGATTGAATGTTAATTGTATGCTTTCGGCAATAATACATAGTTTTGAGGCAAGAATTCAATAGGGACAATTTCATTCTATCTGAGTGTATTTGTAAGCAGGACTTTATCTGTTTACTTATATTTTATTGTTCACCTGATCAATTTTTATGAAATCCTTGCTCGGAAAGCTGTATTTAAGAGGATTTGTTTCCAATACGAGGATCGAGAGAATCTGGAAAATTGCCCAGGTCGATTTCAAAAAGAGGTATTATAATGATAAGTTTGGCCTGCTCTGGGCCCTGATCAATCCGTTGAGTCAGATTGCCCTCTATTACTTTGTATTTACCCGCATTTTTCAGAGGGGACAGGACAATTTTGTACTCTTTCTTTTCAGCGGGTTGATTATATGGCTGGCTTTTTCACAAGCGACCTTATTGGGAATGAAAGTCCTGGTCAATAAAATTCATCTCATAGAAAGTGTACAGTTCAACTGGCTTGATCTGTACATGAGCCATATGATTTCCATTCTCCTTGGTTTATTATTCAATATCGCCGCTTATCTAATTTTACTCTTCATTCTCGGTGTCAATCTTGGGGGGTATGTATATCTTTTTCCAGTCGTACTGCTTACGTGGTTTTTCATAACGGCCGGAGCCAGTATTATACTGGGAATCATAAGGCCCATTTTTGAAGATATTGCTCACATTTGGTCCTTATTGCTCATGGTTGGTTTCTGGGTTTCCGGAATTTTCTTTTCGGGTGATTTCTACTTGAGCAATTATAACTGGTTTGCATACGCCAATCCATTTATTGGTCTCCTCCTGAACACCAGGGCTTGCTTATTGGAAGGAAATACATTTTATCCCGGATTTTTCATGGTTAATTTGATCTATGGTTTTGTGCTCTATATCATTGCAATACTTCTATTCAAAAAATATTCAAAGAAAGTTCTTGAGCAGTTATGACGAATGAGGTTTGCATCGAAATGAGAAATTTGAGCAAGACTTTTCATATTTCTGAAAAGGGCTTTTCTTTTAAGGATAAAATTCTTGACCTGGTTAGTAACCGTCATAAGATGACTGTAAAAGCTCTTGATAATGTAAATTTACAGATTCATAAAGGTGAATTCCTGGGAATTATCGGAAGAAACGGAAGTGGTAAATCCACCTTATTAAAAATAATATTGGGGGCAGTTGATCCTGACAGGGGTTCCTACATTAAAACAAGAGGAAAGATTGTAAGACTTGCACTTGGCAATGGTTTTGATTTAAATCTGTCTGCCCGTGATAATATATATTTGAATGGGGCCATTTTTGGACTGAGTTTTAAAGAAATTGGAGAAAAATTTCATGAGATTTTACATTTCGCAGAGTTAGAGAGGTTTGTTAATACACCTGTTAAGTTTTACTCAAGTGGAATGCGCTCAAGACTATCCTTCGCAATTGCACTTCATGTCGATGCCGATATATACCTGATTGACGAATTCTTTGCTGATGTTGGTGATGAAATATTCAAGGAAAAATCACAGAAGGCATTCGAAAATAAAATTCTCAAAGGCAAGACCATTGTTCACGTAAGCCATTCCATGGATACCATAAAGGATCATTGCGACAAAGTCCTTGTTCTGGACAAGGGAAAAGGCACTTTCTTCAATGATGTATTTCAGGCAATTGAAATGTATGAGTCAAAATTCGATTTACGTGACACTACACGCATCTCATCATAAATTGATCATAGAGAGAAGTGGCGATTGGGTACAATGAATCCTGTTCGATCCTGCCTTTATGAACTTGGTTTCGTTCTTTTTTGAATGCATTCGGAAATGGTGTGGATCGTATAAACGAATATTTACTCTGATGATGGGCCATTAAATTCTTTACCCCTTCCTCGGATAGCATGGACATCTGAAAATCACTATCAAATTTCCCATTGATCTTTTCTATTTGCTCATTAAAATTCGATATCAATTGTTGAAAGGGCACCAGACAATACATAGACCTGATTTTCAATGCGGCAGAATAATAATGTACATAGCAAGAGAGCGCTACTGTTGGAGAAAGTCTTTCATCATAGGTGATCAAAGATGCCAGTGAACCCAGTGGCTCCCGGATTAGAAGCACGACAGGAACATCAAGTTTATTTGCCAGCTTAATGTGTTCGGTACTGTGCAGATGATGAGCAACTTCTGCTCCCGGATTGGATTGACGAAACATTAGTTCGAAATAAGTATTTCCTGATCTTTGAAATCCCTCAATACAAATATCTGAATCCTTGTGCACCATATTTTTTCTTATGGATGGACGCAACATATTCAGCTTAAACAATAGACCTGAATTTCTTGAATAAGAACCATAGTAAAACAATTTGTCCTTCATCCAATTATTCATTTGTCTCTGCAATTTCCATTAATAAATAATCTCTTTGTTGTTCCAAAAAGCTGGTTGATGATGATTGATTACTGGATAATAGAATGAGCCACATCTGTTTAATCCGTTAACTTAAGGACAATTATTTGGTAATTACAAACGTGAAAGACGTTTGTTAGCAGTCTTGATTTTCGTAGAGACGTCACCCATATTTTTCTTATGTAATGACAAAAATTTCTGAAGATTTATTTCCTGATATTTTTTAAAACCTTCCTGAGGGTGATTACCGCTTGTTGAACCTTCACGATGGATCACAATGCAGTGAGGTGTAACAACTGTACATATGTCATGCTCCCAGGCCCGATAGCAGTAGTCACTGTCCTCGCAATACAATGGATGAAAGGTTTCACTGAGTAATCCTATGGTGTCAATTGTGGATCGTTTGATGTAAAAACAGCAACCAGAGACATATCCCGCGGCCTTTATCTTGCTGTAATCGGGGTGAAAGGGTTGCTCATCCCCTTTGCCATGATTGATTCCACTTCCGTCTTCAAATATTTCTGATCCGAATTCCTGTAATCTCCCATCCGGATATAGCACTTTAGCCCCCGCGATGCCAATACGATCATCGACTCTTCCTGCTCTAACCAAAGCGGTTAACCAACCAGGCTCCACAGTTGTGTCATTATTCAAAAGTACAACATCGTTTTCCGGAAATCTATTCATCATTCTGTTATTCGGAATGACAAAGACATCATTTTGGTCAGTGAGGAAGGGTACAATGATTTCCGAATTGGCTTTCTCTAATTCTACCAGATACTCCTTTGTGCCATCTGTACAATTATTCGAGTATACCAGGATTTTAAAATTGGGATAATAAGTATTCTTTAAAATACTGTCAATACATTCTTTTAAGAGTTCTATACCATTCCAGGTTACAATACAAACCGACACTTGCCTGACGAGAGACTTCAGAATATTCTTTCGAGCTACTGCAGGGTCAGTGAAGGGTTGGACTTTTTTGAAGGCATTTTCTGCTATAGACTTTAAGTCGAATTTTCCATGGAGAATTTCAACAATTGTATCCGCCATTTTGTCAAAATCTTCATGTATGAAACCACTTTCACCATGAATCAGGTCTATTCCTTCATTTCCAATAGCATTTGTCACTACCGGAGTCATGAAGTGAATGGATTCAGTAATCTTTCCTTTAACACCCGCACCAGCCAACAAGGGAGAAACACTTACGATAGATTTTGCATATAATTCATCGATCTGTTCTTCTTCAATGAAACCCAGAAAATGAACGTTGCGGAGGTCATCCAATGTTGCAATTTCCTTGGGAGCATTTGATCCGGCGATAAATAACCGGGCTTCAGGTTCTCGTGAAAGCACTTTTGGAAAAATTTCACGAGCCAGAAGCTGAGCTGCCGAAATATTCGGATAATGGTTGAATCCTCCAAAAAACAAAAGATTCTTTGTATCCGATACTTGTCGAGCCTGGTTGTCCACTCTGTGAATATTTGAAACAATCATCGCATTGGCATTGGGGACTTCACCCAGCAGTGCCTTTTTATCTGGTTCTGATACCACCCAAGTCACATCTGCTTTCGCATAAGCCTCAATTTCTTTCCGCTTATTCTTTTCATACTGCTTTTCATTGATTCCTTCCCATATTCCTATTGACCGTTTTTCCCTTACCCAATGAATATCGACAGAGTCTATAATGATCCGGGCAGGCCGGTACATCTGCGCAATGGATTGTACCTCCCAAAAAGTATAGTACATTGAATAAACAAGGACATCAACATTTGATACCATATTCACCAGGGAAGATTTGTCAGAGGCTCCGACTACTTTAATACCTAATTGTTCAAATTTTAAACGATACTTATCTTCGACAGTACTTAAGGAGTATATGACCAATGCAGTGCTTTTCGATAACAGGTTTAAGATATGAGTAGCTCTTCTGCCTCCGCTTGACCGATCATATTCCGGCAAATTCGAACAAATGTAAAGTACGGTCAACTCTAAGCATTGAATAGGGTTATCAACTTCCGGATCGAGTGCTGGATTTATTAGGACTTTTTTGTCGGATGATACGGGGTTTTGAAGAATTTCGCTTTTCCTCTTGGCTGTTCTTGACTCAATCGCTTTTTGGGTATCCGGTCTTTCAAGTAGCTTTATGAAATTTCTCAAAATTTGTCTTGGACTTTCCCTTTTAAGAGCAGATCTAAGCGTCCGAAAATTCTCAACATTAAGGTTTTGAATAAATCTAAAAGGATGGATTAAAAGAGTTTTTAATGAGCGAATAAATAGATTTTGTTGCCTGCCCTTAACAAACCTTTTTAAGGCTTTCTCGACAGCCTCTTTTCCTACCGCTTCCAACACAAATCCAAAAGTCATTTGATCGATTTGAGCCGGACTTTCAAATTTGATCAAAACCTGGGGATAGGACGTCTTGAAATAGAATCGATCCCCGTGTTTAGAATGTGAGTTTATCGATATCTTATAGTCAATACTGCCTCCGCGAAACTCAAATTGTAATGCTGTAAAGGTCAGAATGCAGGATGAACTGACCGGTAATATTTTTAATCCAACAATTGGATCCTTATTCGAAAGATCGAGATTAAGATTGACCTTATAATCTATAACAGGGAATGCATTTGAGTTTTTTTCTCTGAATCCATTGCCGTAATCGAACATGATTTTGGTATTGATCTCATGTTCTTCTTCATCTGAATGGTCGAGATGAACATATCGCGTAAACGTTTCCTGCAGACTATCCAACTCTTTGCGAAAGGCCTGATCATTTAATGGCGATGTTCCTAACTTCCTTATTTCATTGAAGATGTCGTGGGCAAGAGCGCCGTATTGACTCAAATCTTTATGTTCGCCTTCATTGATGATTTGATGAGTCCTGAGATTTGGATCTATGAAGTTGGTTTCTTCCGGGGATAAATCTGTCGAACTTTCATTTAAAAGATCTAAAGGAAGAACCTGCGTAACCGAAGCGGGATTTTGAATGAGGTGATCATATTGTATAAATATGCGCAAATGATCACGACTGTGCAATTCCGCATTCAAGAGATACATTGAGTTAAGTAAGTAGGATTTATCATGGTGGAAAAAATTTCTTTTTTCCAGGGATAATGCAATCTCCTTGGGATTTCTGATAAGGATCAAGGAGGTATAATTTATATCGGTATCATCCATGATCTTCTTCCAAAATGGTAACGTCAAAGAAAGCCTCGGATCCTTAATACAGAAGACATCAGTGGATCCGAATTCCTCAGCGATGAGGTCTTTTGCTTTTATGAGGAGTATTGAAATTTCCTTGTGATTCATCCAATCTTTTGGCAAAAGCTGTTGCGCATGCCATTTCAAACCGTATAATTCTAAGATTTCATCATTGATTTGGACCACCTTCTCATTTTCAAAAAAACCCATGGGATTATCGTGGGAGGGCCCCATGATCGATTTTCCGAATGATATTCCATATTGAGCCAAGAGGCCTGCTAAAGCAGAAGTGCCACTCCTGTGCATGCCGTAAATAAATGTACAAGTCCTCTTCCTGCTCAAATTGAAATTCGAATTTTCAAATGAATACTGACAAGGCTAAAAAAACCTTTCAGTACAAAGGTCACTAATTTAAATTTCTTGTACGAACGCGAATGGTGATTCTGTTTTTTGCGAAAGAAAAAGAAGATTACAGGAGTTCGCAATACATTTTAATCGTTGGCAATGGATGCTTTATTTCCTCTTTTTTCGACGACCACATTTCTGTTGACCTTTGAGATCTTATGATTCGTCTTCAAACCATCAGGCCACTGAACTTCTATCTTACATTTACGGGATGTGCCAAGCCCTCCGTGCACTCTGCCGGGATGAACTGATAAATATCCGGTGGTGCTGGAAATTTGTCGCCATAATTTAATCCCATCCGGGGTGCTTATTTTAATCTTGGTTCCAACCAGGCTGACTTGTTCGTCTTCATCCGATATCTTTAAATCAAGTGATATCCAATTGTTATTAAGAGATTCTGATCGATTTTCATAAAAGAATGCCGGACCGTTGTAATTATTGACAATGACGTCCAGATCACCATCGTTGTCATAATCCAGATATGCAGCGCTCCTGGATGTAGAATTCAAGTCCAACCCACTTCCTTCGGATCTATTCTCCAGGAAGCCCCCCTCATTTTCAAAGAATACATTCACTGCGGATTTACTCTGTGCAAATTCTACTTCCATATCCTGACCATCAGGGCTTGAATAATAGGGGTTTTGTTTGCCATATACGCTATACTGATTCATCCCATTCAGGCAATACAAGTCATCATCGCCATCATTGTCATAGTCAAAAAAATCAGCATCCCAAGCCCAACCAGTCGATGAATAGCCCCTGCCAATAGATTTTGACAGATCGTAAGCTAGTTTGTCATCTTCTTTTTTGGACACAAATAGATCATTGGCTTCGACGACCCTCATATTGCCGAGCACTTCGGGATTGAAATGCATTGTAGTCTCGGCAGTAGGGGCGGTATACTTATCATCTTTTTCCATTACGACAATGTTGGAAATATAGAAATCCGGGTAATCATCCGCGTTGAGATCCGTAAATCCAATATTCATGGTATAGGACGGTTTGTCTACACCCAATTCCACACTTTTATCCGTAAATGTTCCGTCCTGGTTGTTGATATAGTAGGAGTTGACACCGAAGTCATTTCCAACGATGACGTCTTGCCATCCGTCATTATTGATATCAGCATGACCTACTGCCTGGGTCCATCCCGTATTACCCAAACCACTTTTTTCCGTAACATTCTGAAACTGAAAATTGCCAAGATTTCGAAACATCTGATTTGGACTGCCATTGTCGTTATGTCGCTTTAATGTTGGAAGATCGCCCTTGAGGTAATTTCCAAAATAGCCGATATAAAGATCCAGAAGACCATCTTTGTCATAGTCAAGTGCAGTACAGGGTCCACCTATCAATCCTTCACCACCCAACTGTACTTCTGAGGTTAAGTCTTCGAATGTGCCGTCTCCGTTTCCTTTGTACATTTTGTGATCATCATTGGCATAGCTGATGAATAGATCCCGAATTCCATCGTTATCAAAATCCGAGAGAATCGGTTGGCGAGGTTCGCCGTAGGTCCCATCTTCCCTTGTCCATATCACTCCTGATCTTTCTGTTATATCTTCAAATGATTTTCCTTTTTTTCCCAGATAGATTTTGACACCCTGTCCCCCTAGCAAGAGGAGATCTGTGAACCCATCCCTGTTCAGATCTTCGGCCCCGACTCCGCTACCTCCAAATGCGGGTGGAATAGAAAGACGTGCGAGATTTTCATCACTTTTGAACAGATAACTTCTGATTTGCCGGTTGAGCCAATCAGAAGTGCGGTGTTCAAAGTCAATTCCTGCATCCCGGGTCACATCAACAAATAGCTCCTTGTCACTTGTATCCCAAATCCTGGCCAGAGATTTTTTAGCCGCTCTTTGTTCCTGATCGGGGTCAATGACCGTAGTGTTGTGATCATTTGAAGAAGTCTTCATATATCTGAAGGCAGCATTTATGTGTTCTGCGTTCAATACTTCCTCATTATTCTTTTTTGCTTCCTGACCGGCCATTCTCCATAGCAATACACCCATTTGTGCAATCCCCTCGACCAAAAGCTCCAATGCATGAGGATCAGGTTCCAAAACAATTTCATCTGCTGATCGGCGAATCGCTTCTTCCAGGTAATTCCAATGAATTCCACTATCCCTGAAGGCATCCAGGTCATATGCTTCTATGCGAATTTGCCGAGAACGTGGTAAGCGATCAAAAAAAGTAACATCTTCAAACTGATTGATTGTATGCGGTAACAGTCTTTGCATAGCCATTCTTACATCCTCATGCCGGATGATGTGATTATTGGCCGTGAGTGCTCTGTTCTGGGCATCTAAGAGTTGTTTGCTCGCGAATTCTAAAACGCTTTCCTGGAAGGAATAAGTAAGTGCTGCGGCCATTGAAGTATCTGATGGCCACGGGACCTGTGCAAAGAACACCTGAACATTTCGAAGAAATACCTTTTGACTGAGTTGATTGTAATCCTCGTAAGATTGCAATTTCTGGCGGATCACCGAAAGAGTCATTTCATAGTCCACCGGCCTGGAATTGTTGTTGGTCGCTTTTTCTTTATCTACGGATTGATGACCGACAAGTGCCCAGGCATGATCCAGATCATTGATTTTTATTTCATAACGGTCTTCCTGACGAGCACGTTGATCAGCTATCTTCAAAAGACCAATTGACGTAATATCGCAAACAAATTTTAACCGGTTTACTGCCAGATCGGTCAGGGGCAGAAGAATTCCATCACCAAATAAATCATCTTGTTGGACTGCAAGCACTGCCCTGAGTCCATAGGCAATGGAAGAGTAATGCTTATAATCTCTTTGGCTGATATGTACCTTGTTACCATCAGTTAGGATCAGGTACCACTCATCTTTGTAGACCATAAATTTGATGAGTTGATCACTAGCCTGGTTCAGTTTGTTCTCGGTAATATTTACGACTCCTTCTGCCGTTGAGGCAGTTTCCCAAATGTAACGAACGACATCTTTCTGTATTTCAATCCTCCTTTCTCTTGCTTTTTCCGTGAGTGGGGTACCATAAATAAAGTCTTCCAGGCGGCTTGCAGTGGCGTGACATTTGGGATCTTTGGATGACTCGAGAGATCCAATGGACTCTATAATGACCTGGTAATGGCCGGATTCATCTGTTTGACAAAAGGAGTCCTGTGATACCAGAAGAATTATGACCCAGGCCAGAAGAAAAGTAAAGATCTTATCCCTAGATTTTGGCTGAATAAAAGAGACTGAATTTTTAAGCATGAATAAGATTTTCCATCATGATCACCAAATAAAATTATGGTATTTAGTGATAATATGCGGCGCTAAAATTCTGAGCTTGACAAAAAAAGACCCGTCAGGATCCATTCCCTGACGGGTCTTTTTATTACGTGATTTAATGTCTATCGTACTTTTATGAAAGTCGCACTTATTCGTTTTTGGCCTTGAGTTGCCACCAAATGATAAGTGCCTTCTCGAAATTGTGAAATGTCGATCCTGTTCTCCCGCGTTCCTTCCTTAATTACAGTTCCATCAAACACTTTCTGTCCCTGGATACTATAAATCTCCAGGTAGACGGATTCATTTTGGAATTCTTCCAGGTTTACAAAAATTTCATTTTTTGAAGGGTTAGGAGTAATAATATGGGCCTTGACACTTTTCCTGATAATGATTTCGTCTCCACGAAAATCGTCTTCTAAAGGTACGGTAACCAGATCACTTGCAGTTCCGGTATTTCCTGCAGCATCAGTTGCACTACAAGTGAGTGCTATTTCTTCCCAATCAATGGTCACCAAATCACCTGCACTATTAAATCTGAAAAAGATATTGTCATCACTTTCTTCTCTTGGTCGAAGGTTTATGATTTGTCCGTCAAATACAGGTATACCACCTCCATTGAGTACTTCGTTCCAAAATGCTTGAGGATCCGGGGCTCGAACTCTAATGTCATCATGGTTAGGTCTGTATCTAATTTGCTTTGTATTACGTACTTGAAAGTTTACAGTCAAGCCTGTAGGATCTGGAATTCCCACTACGCCAGTAGAGTTAAATTGTCCGTCACAATTATCTGAGGCAGAACAACTTATAGTGTAACCGTTGTTCCCTCCTCCGTCGTCATCGTCGTCATCTTCATACCATCCTCCGTCATCATCGTCGTCACCTTCATCGTCATCGTCGTTACCACCACCTGAAGGTTCGATAATATCTGCTGTAACAACAGGGGCTTCAGTATCAGCAACTGTCACTATTTGTGTGCATTGAATGGAATTATTTGCGGCATCAGTGGCCGTCCAGGTCACAGTAGTGGCTCCTAGTGAAAATACAGCAGGTGCATCATTGGTCGGAGTCAGTGCCCCATCACATTCATCATCTGCAGTTGCACTTCCAATTATCGGCGATGTTGCCGAACAAACTCCTGGATCGGTGGAAATGGTAATATCAGCCGGACAAATAATTACCGGTGGTACCGTATCCGGTCTCACAAAGACATTGATCTCATCCGTATCTCCACCCGCAGCATCAATGATAGCCAATTGAATGAGGTGATCACCAGGTGTAAGGAAGATAGTAGCCGTAGGACCAACGGCAATTACGTTGCCATTCTCCGTCCATGTGTAATGTAATATCGGTGGATTGAATGAAATGGAGCCAGTACCATCAAGGGTATAATTTCCACAATCAGTTGTATCGACAGGAGGACCTGCATCCGCAATAGGATTATGAGTTCCCGCTTCTCCGACAACACCCAAATTATCACTTGCAGCATTACCCACAATACCGACATCCGCAGTTATATTACTTGTAGTATTTGTGTAAAGATCGTTTTCCGCAGTTTCAGGAACAGTAATGGATACAGTAAAGGAACATGAGCTCCCAGGTGTCAAAGATCCTCCAGAGTAATTGATAGTACTTCCTCCTGAGACCGTTCCCCCGCATGATGGAGTAGGAAGTGTACCTATTGTAACTGCACCGGGAATGAACGCATTCAAATCGTCGGAGAATGAAATATTACTGGCATTGACATTACCTTCAAATGTAATATCAAATGTAATATCAACATCTTCCCCCGGAGCTACTGAACCTTCACCGAAGGTTTTGGTCAGAGTAAGCAATTCTTCAGCATCTGCCACAATTAATGTCGCCTCTGCCGGAGGAGCAATCACATTCTGACCATCTACCTTGGCGCTAATTGCCGAGGTAATATTTTCGTAATCTCCTTCACCGGCACCTCCTGGTACAGTCAAGGTAAGATCAATTGTACAAGAAAGATTTGGGCCGAGTGATCCTCCTGAATAGGTCAACACATTGCCAAATTCATTTAAAGTTCCGTTACAAGAACCTGTGCCCAGTGCACCTCCTCCAGCTGTCAATCCGGAAACCACTTCATCCAAATCATCTGTAAAGGCGATATCGGTGAGATTTCCGCCTGTTTCATTTTGAATGGTAAACCGTAGGTTAACCGTACCTCCCGGAAGTACTGGGTCATCGGTAAATTCTTTGGTCACAGATACGCTTTGGATTTCCAGCACATCAGAGGTAGGTGCTCGTGTAGATGCCACCGCATTGCCATTTACGTCAATATTCGCTGAAACATCACTGGTAATATTAGTATACAAACCCGGTATGGCCGTTCCGGATATATCCAATGTTATTGTAAATGCACAAGAGGTGCCAGGAGTCATTGTTCCCCCGGAGTATGTGACCAATCCGGTTCCTATTCCGGATAATGTACCATTACAGGTTCCTGAAGTTCCGGCAGATGCAATGGTTCCCGGTAAAAAGCTCAAATCATCACTAAACCCAATATTGCTTGCATCACCAGGAGCGTTATTATCGTGTTCCAATGTAAATGTCAGATCTACCGATCCTCCGGGAGCTACCTGATTCAATCCAAATACTTTGATTATATCCGGAGCCCTTACAATGGTCAATTCGTCAGATGCCGGAGACCCTGTCGCTGTCGTACTATTAATCGTGGCGGTTATATCACTTGTTGAATTGGTATAATCCCCGGGGGGAACATTTGATGGAGTATTGATCGTCACATCAAAGGTGCAAGATGAATTGCCAGCTAACTCGCCGCCCGTGAATCCCAGCCCCGCACGGTCCGTTGAAATGCTTATCACGGCAATTGACGAACCGGCTCCACATGGAGTGGCAGGTAATACCGAAGCGGAAATCGGGAAGGGGAGGAATGTAGTTAATTCTTCATCAAATGCAATATCCGTTGCCGTTGTGGATGCCGTATTTTCGATCGTATATCTGATGACCACATTGTCACCACCTGATATGGCATTCGGTATGTATTCCTTGGTAAGCCTGGGGTCCGCACTTAATCTTAGCTCATCACTTGCGCCGGGCTCCGTATTGGATTGCCCTCCTGCATCAAAAGTAAATGAACTTGTTGTATTGGTATACGTTCCGAGTGGTGCAGAACTCGCTACATCCAATAAGGTGCTGATCGTACAGGATGCGCCGCTGGCTAGTGATCCTCCGCTAAAGCTTATGACGGTTGATCCGCTCACTGTACCACCGCAATCATTGGAAATAACGGAATTCAATGTTAAATCTCCAGTCCCTGGCAAGACAGCTTCCAGATCATCCGTAAAAGCCATGTTCGTAAACGGTCCCGAGCCCGTTCTTCCGTTGAACAGATCAGTAGCATTCGAAATGGTAAAGTCCAATTGAACCTGGTCGCCAGGGACGACAGGATCATTCACAAAGGATTTCGTGAGAATAGTCTGCGGTACTTCAAGCGAAGCTATAGCAATACCAGCCGGATCATTCGGGCCAACACCAGTTGTCCCGGTTGTCAATGGTTCCGAGACATTCAAATATGAACCTGCCTCCGGAGATGTTACATCAAAAGAAATCGTACATGTACCGCCAGCCGCAACAGCCGGAAAAGCAGTGGTACCATTAAAAAAGTAAGAAACACCATTACCCGTTTCAGTTTCACTGAAATTACCCGGTATCGTAGCATTGTTACAGGTATTGGCAAAATTTAAAGGCGATGCCGGTATCACACCAGCAGGAAGAAAGTCCAGGAGGGAAATATCACTAATTGGACTACCATTGGCTGTATTGTCCAGTGTAAATGTCAATGTACTCGTTCCTCCCGGGGTGATCACGGCAGGAGCAAAGCTTTTGGAGAATCCGGGACTGGTACTGACCACGTCCAGGTCAGCGGATGCCTCAGCCGCTCCCCCAATGTCTGCAGTCAAATCAGAAGTTGTATTCGTATGCGTACCTACCGTGCTGCTTGTTACAAATAATTCTACAATACAGGTTTGGCCTGCTCCCAGTCTGCCGTCAGTAAACGTTATCGTACTTCCGCCATCAGGTGCAGTAATTATTGCTCCTTCACAATCTGAAAACACGTTAGAAGGTATCCCAATCAATACACCAGCAGGAAGATCATCTGTAAAGGCGATATCCTCTACGGTACTGTTTGAAGGATTAGTGATCGTTAGTTGGAGCACGGAATGGCTGCCAGGACCGATCGTTGCCGGGTTGAATGCTTTATCAAACCCCAAGCCGACTTGCGCATGACTTAGACTGGCAAAGCCCAATGCAAATCCGGCGATAATGATAATAGAAAAAAATCTTTTAGAAAGGTTGATGCATAACATAATATTATCTTTTGGTGATGCTTAGTTAGGTGAAAGTAATAAAAATATTTATAATTGAAATAGGGATAAGCACCATAGTGTGTATAACAAAATGCACAAAGGATGGTAAATTAGCATAACCAAAAATATCAGAGATGGAAAAAGAAAAGCTTATCCAATCCATCCTGAGTAATGTA
>JANQHF010000123.1 GCA_028282725.1 Saprospiraceae bacterium | reverse complement strand
TTTGATAGGCGGCCCTAAGGTTTTTGAAAAAACTTCCAATCCCGTACTTTGCCATATTTCAACAAAGCTCTTCTCGTGATCGTATAAGGTCTGTTTGGTTTGTAGGTTCTCTATATCATCCCAACGTTGGCTGCATATCGCTAAATATTCAGCTTTCGTCATGATATATATTTTTTGCTAATATACCCACTTTTCCCCACAACGAAGTTTTGAACTGCACCCGTAGTCTGGAAGTTGTGTGTATTATTCAATATCATAGAATCAAGATTTATTTGGAAAATTCACAATAAAATCTAATTGGCATTAGGAATCACATTGAATCTTCAGATAATGATAGATGTTTTATTATTAAGTTACATTTTTTTCTATATTGAGGCAATTGTATGAAAAAATTATAAACGAACTGTGTCAATTGATTGGAGGATGATCGTACATCAACCATCCTTCGTAATGAGCTATTTGATAAATCTTCTCTCAGCATGTAGCATTGTAATTCTTTCGTACTAAAAATCTTGGGAACAGAAATTAGGTATATAACTTAATATCGAAATGAAAGGCCAATACAATGATGGTACCGTAATAGCCATTAAGAAGAGAATTCGTAAAAGCATAGCTCGACTGCCATTCGACGAAAAAATTGACAAGATTGTGTTCGATGCAGAACAGTCAAAAAGAGTTGATCAATTACTTGAGTGGGGATTTGAACAAATTGACTTCAAAGATGATTTAAACAAAGATCAAACTCTTGATGAAAGAGAAAGAGGTCTTGATGATGATACCCAATTCCAAAGGTTAGGAAGAATTGGTGCTTATATATTTCAAAGTAAAGATGAAAATGACACCAAAAAATTCAAGGATCTACTAGGTAAAGATTATGAATTCTATCCTAATTTCAAGCTTAATCTACCAGCTTCAATGAAGACAGAAATTAGGGGAGAAAAGTTTAATCCAAATAACAGATGGCCAGAAATTTCAGGTGTACTTGATGCCCATAGAGAAGGAATAAAGGGTCAAGACGTCCTAGTTGCTGTTTTGGACACCGGGTGTGATGCAGACCATGTTCAATTCAGTGAACAAAGCATTGATTTTCGATACGTTAACCCTTCTAATTCAAGAAGGCTGAGAAAGGTTCGGGGTTTCGATACAGATGGGCATGGAACTCATGTGACAGGAATTATTGCGGGTAAGGCAACTGGAATTGCACCACATGTTTCATTAAAAGTGGTTTCAGTAATTGAAAGTGAAACAGCTCAGACAACGATGGCAAGATTATTAACTGGATTGGAGTGGTTTGCGGCAAAATATTTAACTGAGGGGAATGAATATACAAGTGCTCTGATTAACCTATCTTTAGGAATACCAAGTGAGATAATGAATAAAATGAACAGCATCAACCTTCTCATCGAAACCTTGGAGAATACGTTAAGAACATTTTTGTACGAATTTGATATCTTATCCGTTGTAGCTATTGGAAATGATGGTAGTGGCAATATGAGATTCCCTGGCATGTCTAAAGATGTATTATCTGTGGGTGCTGTAGATAAGGACGGTAATCCGGCAACTTTTAGTGGAGGAGGAAAAATAGGCCGGAGATTTGAACCTAATATAGTGGGATATGGCGTAGATGTATATTCAGCGTTAGAAAGAACTCGAGAAAACCGGAATATCTACGCAATAAAAAGTGGAACCAGCATGGCTGCACCATATGTTACAGGAATAGCAGCTTTATACTCCCAAAAGACAGGGTTAAAGGGCAAAGATCTTAGGGACCTTTTACTGAAAACAGTACAACCTCTTTCACATCCTAAAAACCGTGTAGGTGCTGGATTGGCGAGGTATTTGCCTAATGTTTAAAAATTTCGACTATGAGCTCAAATTTTGATTTTCTCGTTCTGCTAGAAGAACCAAGCAAGAAAATGTACTCCGGAGTAAGCAAAAAACAGAAGTTTTACCTGCTGAAGGGTTATTATGAACATTTGAGAAGCAAAATTTTGGACTGGGTTGAAGAGCTGGATCTTAAGGATGACATAATAGAGATTTCAGAGAGCTATATGTTCAACACTCTATTTGTAAAAGCTCGAAAAGACATTAAGAAAAAGTTCGAGAAAGCACCTGGGGTTAAAGATATTACGACCAACGACTCAGTTTTACAGTTAAATTGAATTAGACTTATTGAAATATAAATAGTTCATTTAAATGACGTAGGATTATTCCCGGACTAACTGATATGTAGCTCTTTTCAGTAGTTGTTACGTTAGAATGAGTCAGCAATTCCTTTACTACTTCAATTGGAACCCCACGAGAGAGTAGAACAGTAGTGGCAAAGGTTCTTCTCGCTAAGTGATGGGTCAGTTTTGTACTTATGCCTAAATCTTTGCCGATATCTTTTACATACTCATTAAACTTCTGGTTAGACATTAATGGCAGGATCGGATCACAGCCCTGGTACTTATCAAGGATCTTCTGAGCCTGAGGCAAAACCGGGATTTCTATAGTTTTCCCGGTCTTTATTCGAATCATCTTGATCCAATTGAGGCCACCCACGGAGGACTTGATATGCTCTTGCCTAAGAGCCTTTGACGAGCTGTAATCTAAACCAGTAAAGCATGAAAAGACAAAGCAATCCCAGACATTCTCCAATTTCTTAGTAGGAGGTTCCCATTTTTCGATACTCTGTAATTCTTCCCAGATCAAATAAGTAATTGATTTTTGCTCTGATTTTAATCGATAGCCTGTGAATGGGTTTTTAACCAGATATTCTCTTGATACGGCATATGTGGCAACCTTCTTCAAGACTTTGATCCTCTTGTTGACGGTGGGGATTGCCAATTTGAGTTCAGCCCTCATGTAGTATTTGAAATCATCGAGGAACTTAAAGTTAAGCTCAGCAAGACCAATGTCTGATCCTTTCTTTAGATGCTTCAACAAATCTATCAGGTTTGATTTTACCAACCGATGCTTTTGAATGGTAGATGGGTGAAAATCCTTATGGACCAGCTTCTCTATCCGGACTATGTATTCATCGAATAAGGCAATCAGTGTATTTGGCTGATATTTCTGCCTTTTAAACGGTTTAATAACCAATGTCACATCTGGCCTATCCAGATCAAGCTCCAGATACCTGGATAACAACTGATGACGGATTTCCTGGAGCTTTAGATTAATAGATGAGTGATATGATGACGTCCCTGTAACTCTCTGAGCCTTAGTATGCCATTCCTTAGGGCTTAATGATAGTCCAGTGGAGAACTGTGCCCGTTTCCCACCGAGGGTGACTCTGCACATTAGTGGTGCAGTACCACGTCTGTTTGTTTTGTATTTCCATAAGAAGAATAGGACTGAAAGTTTGTATTTCATAATTCCCGTGATTTGTACGAGACATCACACAATACTGATTTGTTATACCGATTGTTATACCTTTTTTGGCTATATAATGACATATTCTCCGTGGGGATATAAAAATCAATAAAAGAAGAGTTGTTGCTGTATTGGTGACCTAAGTGATTGATAATCAGTGGTCAGATGGTTAGAGTCCCACCTGCTTTTAGCTGGTTTTGGCGGACTGCTAATCCGTAGGTCTAAGGTTCAAGTCCTTGAGGAGGCGCCAGAATTATAGGTTTGGTTTTGCACCGGGCCTTTTTGTGGCTGGAGCGTAATCGGGATGCCTCAAGTGAAACAATTATAAATAGGGAATCAAAATTGCTCCTGACTCCCTTTTTGAGTTCTAATTCCATTTGGTGAGCTCCTGCTCATTAAGAATCCTGATTTTTTACATTCAACTCAAAGATCCCGGCATTTTCAAAATTATAATCTATGAAATGAATGTAAAGTCAAAGGTGAAACTTATCTCAATACTTCCCCATTCAGTGCTCGTCGTATGAAAACTGTATGTAAACTGGGTTTCACCTTCAGTTAACCCTTGAATGGCGCTTAGAATATCGCTCATCGAAAGTGTGCCTTCGTTAGTGCCTATTTGCTCATTGCTAGATCCGGTAAAATGATCCCAAATATCAGCATAGCACGTAAGGCTTCCTCCGTTGTAGGACAGCAAACAGCTCTTGTTAATATCGCTGGCAATGGTGCCTGAATCACCTTCAGCTTCTAGCTCAAACCAATAGCCACCCTGACCGCTTGGATCACTATCTAAATCCGATGTTTTGGACAGTGATGTTGTTGATGAGCTTGCATATTCTTTATACAGTACTTCCACTTCTCCAAATACCTTATAATTTCCATGAGGAGGTTCTGTAGCTGCGGTGGCTGTGATTTCTGATAATGTTAGCGAAAGAAGACCAGTCGGGACGACAATTGGTGCCATGCTATTGGTCAACTTAGCCGTCAGGAAAGAAATGGGAATGGCGGTAGGATTCTTAGGATTGATCATACTTTTGAATGCTCCAATCAGGTCTTCTGCAGAATGAACTTGACCGGCACTATCTTCACCCGAGAGCCCCGCAGACGCTGCAAAAATTGTCGATTCATCAATCATTGAACGATATGAACTATTAAGATTGACACTTCCGCCATTTTTGATCCCGTCATATATAAAGTTCAAAGCCGCATTAAAGGTGGTTTCATCATAGCTGGTTATGATTAACAAATACAAGCTACGCCCATAAGTCAGTGAATCTATGACGACAGGGTAGTCATCCGGAAGGAGGGTTGATTGAAGAGCACTAACCGTTTCTTCCGATGTGAAGAAATCAGAGGCATCTCTTATTGGATCCATTGAAATATTGAAAATCGGAAGGTTAAGCCGATAAAGGAGGTAACTTTGTCCTTTGGATAGCGTCAAACCACCACTTCCGCCAAATTCCGCTGCAAGTGTGTTCCCCGCAAATGCGAATTCAGCATCAAAATAACCCAGATAATTTGACTGACTAATTGTATAAACAAAATTTTGAGCACCATCTGATGGGAACTGTTGTATGGAAGCAAGAGCTGTAGCTACTGTGGAATCCGTTGGATCTTGGACTGTAACCGACTTATTGCTAACATTATTAGTCAATGTAATAGGTGCTCGATCCAGAGCATATTCATGAATCTTCCCTAACTGAAGATTTGTACCACTTAATATAGACCCTGGCCAAATATTAGAGTCTTGATTCAAAATATTCAATGAATTTGAATTGATTGATTGAAATGAATCCGTAGGTGCATATGACTCATATAATCCCAGGAGGTACTCATCGATTGTCTGGGTAGTTGTTCTGGTGATTCTTTTTTTATTTTCTCCCATTGTGAATTTTTTTATTGATGAATAAATTGTTGTTGACTGCAACTTTTTGTTTTATAAAAAGCGCAGACCGTTTTCAAATCAAACAGTGATCATTGTTTTTCCAGTTACAAATTTGAAGTCTATGTATTTCTATTCAAAGAGAATAAATGCCCTAAAAAGATTTCAGGAGTTTGTACCTGAACTACACGTATTTATACGTATCGTCTATAGTAGAATTACCGAATCTTTTTAACAGCCGGATCATTTGTTTGACCATTCAACATTATTTAAATAACTTTATTTAGGATCAAACTATTCGTTCATCGAAATCAAATAATTCAAAATGAAATGCCAGATTCAATTAAAATACCAGCCATATAAAGTAGTCCTTTTGATATGCTCATTACTTTTAATTTATTCTTGTAAACACAGATCCGAGAAAATACAACCGGTCCCGGAATCTAAATGCCAATGGGATAAGATCATTTCTGGTGCTACAGTTGAGGAAATAAAAACAAACTGGTCCAATAAATGGGAAAACATTCCTTATGGGGATCAGGTGCCTGACCGATTTTATGTCAATCGTTTAGGGCTGGAAATACTCGTGACCGAAGCTCAGGCCAACTGTGGTTTTAGGGCCTATTATGCTTTGACCCGTCCTGGTGATTTGACATCGATGGGTCTAGTTTTCACAGCAATTGATACAAATTTGACTGATCAGGTTAGAGATGCACGTCCCGGTATCATCTTTTCTAATATTACATCTGAAGACGAGCTCAAGGTCAATGATTATAAGGATTCAATTGAAGTGCCTTTAAAATATATTAGTCTGGACACCGCCATTACATATACAAGGAATTGGCGAGAATACAACGAAGTTTGTCTGCAGAATGATATTTTGGGAAATGAAATATGTCCTAGATTTAACCTTGAGCGCTCCATTCCTCCACGTGGAAATCTGAACTCAGACATAACTCAGCTCGTTCCACTTGGAATTAATTTTACCGGATTAGAATCTTTTAGGCTTGTACAACGCGTTTACCCGGATGCAAAGGCTTTTGTCTTTTATAATTGCATGTATCCGTTAACAAAGGATGAAAGGGAAGATTACAATTTGAATTCAGATTCAAATTTGGGATATAGATATGACTTATACATTGAAGGATATGGTATAATGGGGTCAAGGGATTTTCTAAAATCAGGAAGCTCAACTGAAGCAGTGGATATAACAGGACGCTGTCCTCCGGAGTGCAATAACGAAAAGGTATTGCAGAGCAATTGATGGTCGTATACAGGTACAGCGATTGATACCTATCCCTTGTTTTCAGTAAATAATTAGAAATTGGACACAATCAGAACCATAAGTCCTTATTTTGTATTACTTCCATTATTAGTTGGTCTCCTCCGCATGAGGCTTATGACTAAGCAGAGGATGTATTTACTTGTGGCGGTTGTATTAGGAGTCTTTGGTGAAATAGGTATGCGTCTTGCCCGGGAAATATGGCATAATAATATGCCCATTGTTCATTTGTATACGATAATTGAGTTCTATATCCTGCTGTCAGTTTTTTACTATAATAAAAGAAAGTTATTATCCAATAAGTCGTACTGGGGTCTAATCGTTGGTTTTTTGATCTTTGCCTTGTGGAATATTCTGTTCTATCAGGGAATTTGGAAGGACAATTTTCTTGTTCGCAGTCTCGAGGGAATGATATTAATCACATTTTCAGTATACTACTTTTATGACTTATTGAAGGGCCTGAATATTTTATATCCGGAACGCACATTTATGTTCTGGTTTAGCACGGGAATTCTAATCTACTTCGGCGGGAATCTAATGCTCCATCTATATTCCAGTCATTTAACCGAAATTGCAATGGAGTCAGCAGAAAAGTTGAAAATCTGGCATCAGATATGGGTGATCAATTATATCCTGAATATCTTTCTTTATATTTCTTATAGTATTGCCTTCTTATGCAAGGAACCGAAAACTATCCGCTCTTCTTCATAGTAAGTTCTCTTGTTATCCTGGCATTTGTCGGTATAATAATCCTTTTTGTTTTAGTTTATCAAAGAAGATTGATGAAACAAGAATTGAACTTGAGGGATCAGGAGCAAAAGCATCAACATGACCGGCTCTTAACTTCGATAGAAACTGAAGAGAAGGAAAGGCACAGAATTGCCCGGGATTTACATGATGAACTTGGAGCATCCCTGTCTACGGTAAAAATGAAAATCGGTCAGGCAAAACGAAAATATAAAGATCAGACGGACAATACTGATGTGCTCGATGAGGCGGAAGAATTGTTGCGTGATTCCATAGCAACCGTTAGAAATATTTCTCATGATCTGCTCCCCCCGGTATTAGAAAGATTCGGATTGGAAGAAGCACTTAGGAATCATATTTCTGCAATGCAAACCGATGCCGGTCCTAAAGTTGAATTTTCTTCACACGGTATCAAAAAAAGGTTATCGCCCGGTGTTGAACTATGTCTATATAGATCCATACTTGAATTGTTGAACAATGCTGTCAAGCATGCAAATGCCTCTAAAATTGATCTTCGAATAACATATGATTCTCATTATATAGAAATCGATGTCAATGATAATGGAATAGGATTTGACTATTCAAATAAAAATATGACAATGGGTGGCCTTGGCCTTAAAAGTGTTAAAAATCGGTTGTTCGTGATTGGGGCTAAATTGCAAATTCAATGTCCCGATTCAGGAGGAACGCATATTAAAATAATCATGGATTATGAAAATAGCCTTAGTTGATGATCATATTTTATTCAGATCCGGTCTGAAGTCCCTTCTGTTGGACATTCCCAATGTCACTACAATATTAGAAGCCGGAGATGGTGAGGGATTAATTGATATATTGAAAAATCACTCGGTTGATATTATTCTGTTGGATTTAGAAATGCCTGGGATGAGTGGTTTTGATGTTCTTCCGGTTTTAAAAAAAATGATGTTGGAGACCAAGATCATTGTCATTTCGATGCATCCTGAAGAAAACTTTGTTTCACGGGCAATGGAACTCGGTGCTCACGGGTATTTGCTCAAAGATGTAGCATTTGATGAACTGGAGCTTGCATTATCCTCTGTTTTGGAGACTGGATTCTATTTTAATGAAAGGGTGTCTAAATCCCTTCTTTCAAGTCTAGTCAACAAACAAAAAATAGTGCCCCATTTTCAAGAAAATACTCAACTTACGGAGCGCGAAATGGAGATCTTGAAATTGATCTGTCAGGAATATACGACCTCAGAGATCGCTCAATCAATTTACCTCAGCACGAGAACGATTGAAGGATATAGAGCTCGGTTATTAGAAAAATCAGGAGCACGAAATTCTGCGGGACTTGTTGTATATGCCGCAAAAAAAGGTTGGTTAGACCACTGGCTAGAATGACGCAGATAAGAAAATGACGATTTATGATGAAGCTCGTTTCTATTTGTTTGATGTTTATGGCTTATTGTAAGGCATGTGCGCCAATAGAAAGATTGTCATCGCTTATGAGAAATCTTAACCCTCTTGCCATTGCAACACCATTTTCCGTATCTTTTGTCATTAAATCAATACTCACATGGATCTCATCATCAACATTCTCATCAGTGCTGTCGCATTTTTCATCGGTGCCCAACTGCTGTCAGGAGTAACGGTCAGGAATTTTATCTCTGCGATCGTAATCGCCATAGTAGTCGGCATCCTCAATATCACGCTCGGCACCGTCCTCAAAATCATTACCCTGGGTATCTTGTCCTTTGGTGTATTTACCCTGTTCCTGGATGCCGTATTGATCCTGGTGGCGGATTGGTTCCTTGAAGATTTTAAGGTCAAAAACTTCTGGTGGGCATTAGGCCTTGCGACCATCGTCGCTATTGTCAATGGAATTGGCCATTGGGTGTTTTAGCAAAATCAATGGCAATGTCAATGTCAAAGGACAACGTCAAAGGGATCAAAATAATCGCTGATATAAAAGTCTAAGTGGTCAAGTCTATGAACTATTGATTCCAGGTTGCGGATTTTCTCCAATTTTAGCCCCTCGCTAAAGGGTGAATTGGCGAAAATTCTTTAACTTAAACTTACCTCACGCAAGTATATCCCGCACGACATGACCGTGCACATCCGTCAACCGGAACCTTCGTCCCTGGAATTTATAAGTCAGACGCTCATGATCCACACCCAGAAGATGTAACAGTGTCGCATTGAAATCATGGATGTGCACCGGGTTTTCTGCGATATTATAACTGAAGTCATCAGTGGAACCATAACTAAAACCTTTTTTGACTCCTGCGCCCGCCATAAACAGAGTAAAACATCTTGGATGATGGTCCCTGCCCCAACCATCGGAATAAAGATTGCCCTGTGAGTAAGAGGTGCGCCCAAATTCGCCTCCCCAGATCACGAGCGTATCCTCAAGCATACCCCTTTGTTTTAAATCCTTAATGAGGGCTGCAGACGCCTGATCTGTTTCCTTGCATTGCTGAACGATACCCGCTTTCAGGTTTCCATGATGATCCCATCCCTGGTGAAAGAGCTGGATATATTTCACTCCTTTTTCGGCCAAACGCCTGGCGAGCAGACAGTTGGCGGCAAATGTGCCTGGTTTCCTGGCATCCTCGCCATACATTTTAAAGATGGATTCCGGCTCGCTTTCAATATCCATGATTTCCGGAACCGAAGTCTGCATCCTGAAGGCCATTTCGTATTGGGCGATCCTGGCTTTTATTTCAGGATCTTCAAATTCATTGTATTGGATTTCCTGTAATTGCCTCAACTGGTCCAGCTGATCTTTCCTTGCATCCGGTGTAACTCCGGGAGGATTAGAAAGATACAAGACCGGGTTTCTACCGGCCCGGAATTTTACTCCCTGGTGTTCGGACGGCAAAAAGCCATTGCCCCATGATCTGGCGTATAGCGGTTGACCATACTTGTCTTTCGTGACAAGCACTACGAAGGAAGGAAGGTTTTCATTGTCCGATCCCAAACCATAACTCAACCATGCTCCGGTTGAGGGCCGACCGGGAAATTGTGAACCCGTCTGGATAAATGTCACTGCGGGATCGTGATTGATGGCTTCGGTATACATTGATTTTACAAAACACAACTCATCGACGAGTTTTGCCGTATGTGGCATTAACTCACTCATCCACATGCCGCTCTCGCCATATTGCTTGAATTGAAAGGGACTGCCAACGATGGGGAATGTTCCCTGGCCGGCGGTCATCCCTGTCAATCTCTGGCCCTGCCGTATGCTGTCTGGTAATTCTTCACCCGTCATATTCTGCAATACAGGCTTATGATCAAACAAGTCCATCTGCGATGGGGCTCCGCTTTGAAATAAGTAGATCACTCTTTTTGCTTTGGCGGGGAAATGCGTACCCTTCATGATACCGCTCCCCGAAGAATGAGCATTAGCAAAGATCTTACCCGGACTTAGAAACGAACCCAGTGTCAATGCACCCAATCCGAGAGATGTCCTGGTCAGAAAATCTCTTCTCGTGTAATTGTGATCAGTGTGGTGACAGTGCATATTTAGACGTTTTACGGTTTACGGATTGAGATTAACGGTTTATGGATAAAGAATTGCGTTTGACGACTGCTAAACTAAGGATTGAGGTTGCTCGTAATTCTATTTTTAAAGATTCTCGAATATTCATCTATCCTTTGGTTTTAGGTGAATGATTGCTTACTCTTACTTTAATCAGATTCTTCAAAGGAGCTCTTATCTTTTCAGCTTTATCTTCTAACTCCTCCAGGGTTGCTTGATTGATGTAGTTGATCCGATGTGCAATGTGTAATTGGGTGATTACTTCCGCAACAGATCCTTTTGCTATGTTAAAAAAATGGATCACTTCTCGATTTGTCCCGCGTTCGTCCCCCTCCGCAATATTAGAAGATATTGAAACTGCTGCCTTTTGAATCTGGTTCCTTAACCCATAGTCAACTGAAAATTTCCCGGATCGACAGATTGCATATATATCTACTGCCAGATCCGTTGCGTCCTGCCAAACTCTCAGATTCTTGAAATTTCCCATATTTCTGTTATCCGTTTTCTGTTTCCCGTCCCCCTTTCCTCGTTCACCGTCTACCGTCCAGCATCCCCCATCTACCGCTTCATATAAGCTTCATCGTGATTAAAAATTGTGCTGGCAACCATCGCCAAAGCAGCAGTGCCGGCCTGATCAAATTTTTTATCCGCCTCTCGTTCTCCTACCTGTAATAATTGTTTGGTGTCTTCAGGATTATTCTGAAATCGCTCCAGTTCCTGATGGTATATTTTTTCAAAAACATCAATTTCTGTCTTACTGGGCTTCCTTCCGGTGGCGAGACGAAAGGCATAGGTCAACATATCGCCAAGATCCTGTTCGGCTTCTTCCTGGATTCTTTCGGCCAATATCCGGGAAGCTTCTACAAATTGAGGATCGTTTAATAAGATCAGCGCCTGGAGCGGGGTATTTGTTCGCTCCCGTTGCACGGTACACACGTCCCTTGGCGGTGCATCGAAGGTGGCCATGAATGGTGGAGGAACGTTACGTCGTATGAAGGTATACAGACTTCTTCTGTACAACTTGTCCCCCTCATCCTGTTCGAAGTTTAATAGCATATGTGAAAAATTGCCCTGCTCAATCCACAATCCTTCCGGCTGGTAAGGTTTTACACTTTCACCGCCAATTTTTTTATTGAGTAAACCACTGGCAGCAAGTACGTTATCGCGGATCATTTCTGCAGCCAATCTATAACTTGGTGATCGTGCTAACAGAATGTTTTCCGGATCAGCTTCTTGCAAGACTTCAGTGACTGCCGATTTCTGACGGTAAGTATGGGACATCACAATTGTCTTTATCAATTGTTTGATGTCCCATCCGGATTCACGAAACTCGATGGCCAACCAGTCCAGGAGTTCCGGGTGAGTGGGAAGTGCTCCCTGGCTGCCAAAATCATTGAGTGTGTTGACGAGTCCCTGGCCAAAGATGAGATGCCAGTACCGGTTTACGGTTACCCTGGCGGTTAAAGGATTCTTATCGTGAAAGATCCAATGTGCCAGGCCCAGCCGATTTTTTGGAATGTTTTCCGGAAAGGGAAAGATACTTTCCGGTGTTCCCATATTCACCTGTTTCAGAGGGCTGTCATACATACCCCTGCTCAACAGGAAGGTCGGCCTTGGTTCGGACATTTCTTCCATAACCATGATCTCAGGGATATTTTCGAGGATGCCCAACTGTTTTTTATAAAGTTCGCGGAGCTCACTGAGCTTTTTGAGATGTTCTTTGTCCTGGCCAATTGAATAATTTACCAACAATTCTTCGCCAGGAGGATCAACCTTTCCAGCCACCAATCCCATTTCGAATCCGGAAAGAGCCCGATCGAAAAATCGCACCTCATCGATCTGCCCGTTAAAAATTCCGTTTTCTCCCGTAAAGGCCCTTCCACTTTTGCCAACCATCACCGGTCGGCTGTCCAATTCATGGTTGCCACTCTTTACGGGAAGGATTGATTTATATAGGTGGTTGTACCTGGTGATTGTTTCAATTTGTTCGCCGTTGACATACAATTGAACTCCTCCGGCTTGTGCAGTGCCATTATAAGTAAATGCTATATGGGTCCACTCATTTACCGGAATAGGATGGACACTAGTGACGTGGATGTAATTGTGTGGTAAAGAGTGAATGAGCCTGAAAGAAAGCAAATTGGACTCATCCAAATAAATATCCCAGCCCCGCCAGAAATTGTTCTTGTTACCTGCTGTGCCCATGACGACCTGTGTTCGCGCAGAATCCGTTTGTGTAGTACGGATCCAGGCAGCTGCCGAGTAAGGATCGTATAATTCGAACAGACCAACATCTTTCAGGTAAATTTCGTCATATCCTGAGCCACTGAATGAAATGCCATTGCCCACCTTGCCAGGGGAGATTTCTGGTTTGTTGTTTGAAAAGGACTGCTTATTACCATCATATACTGTGATCTCTTTACCTTTTTTATTTTTTGATCTCCTGCCGTACTCAAAAGGGAAATGAGCAATTTGAGCGGTCGGTTTATTGGGAATGTTGATCTTTTGAATATAGTCTTTGACTTTGATCAACTCCTCTTCAGAGCGTTGGATCTCCGCTTGCTTTTCTCGAATTTCTTTTTTGAGGGCGGTTAACTTTTGTTCCTCTTCCGGATCGGTAAGCAAGAGCACAGGCCCATAATTTCCGTCATCACCTGTCATACCCAACTCTTTGACATTATTGAAAAAAGCTTGCATCATGAAGTGCTCTTCCTGAGATATAGGGTCGAACTTGTGATCGTGACATCTCGCGCATTCGACGGTCAATCCTAAAAAAGCCGTTGCTGTGGTGTTGGTTCGGTCTGCTACGTATTCCAGACGAAACTCTTCATCTACAACACCTCCTTCTGCTGTCATGGTATGATTTCGATGAAATGCGGTTGCCAGGATCTGTTCTTTTGATGCATTTGGAAGCAGGTCACCAGCCAATTGCCAGGTCACAAAATCATCATAAGGCATATTTTCATTAAAGGCATTTATGACCCAATCCCTCCAGGGCCACATCATTCTCCAACCATCGGCATGCATGCCATGAGAATCCGCATATCGGGCCAGATCCATCCAATCCAGGGCGAGACGCTCTCCGAAATGCTTCGACTCCAATAAGTCATCAACGACCTTCTCATATGCATCAAGCGATTCATCATTAAGGAAGGTGTCCATTTCTTCTATTGTCGGAGGCAAACCTGTGAGGTCCATTGACACTCGTCTCAACAGACGTTCCTTGTCAGCAGTTTCTGATGGTTGCAGCCCTTCCTTATTGATCCGCGAAAAAACAAAATTATCTATGGTATTATTGACTGTCCATTCAGTTGGAAAATCTTTGGGTATTTCTGGTCGCTCAGGAGATATGAATGACCAATGAGGTTTCCACTTGGCTCCTTGCTCCACCCATTTGACAATGGTTGCCTTTTCTTCGCTGGATAATCTCAATTTGGAAGAGGGTTCGGGCATCACAAAGTCAGGATCATCACTCAGGATCCTATGAATCACCTTACTTTTTCCGGGTTTGCCAGGGCTGAACCCTCGACCACCACTTGACAGAGACGCAAAGGCGTGTTCTTCAGTGTCCAGACGAAAATCGGCTTCAACGGTATTTTCATCCGGACCATGACATTGATAACAGCGGTCCGATAAGATGGGTTTGACATGAAAATTATAATCGATTTCATCAGGCAGGGATTCGTATGCCGTAGCTACATCCTTCGGCATTTCCAGTTTGCAGGAGAGTGTAGCCATCAGCAGTATGAGAAGCGCACATTCAAGGATTTTCATCGAATGTTCTCAGTGTTTTTCAAATGAGCAATATTTGGTCGGGATGATTTGCCTGTCATTCCGTGCACTCATTACAACTCGTCATCCCCGATAAAATTAATAATATTCAAAATCGAATGGTACGTACCATCACCCTTTGGTCCGGCGAATTGAATATTTCATTTGTTCAACAGGTCCTTCCAATGTCCAATGCACGATTTATAACCTGTAGAATCGCTCTGCATTATCGCGATAGATTTTTCGCAATTCCTGTTCACTACACCCTTTCAAGGCCCAATCCAGTGTTTCTACCCATCTGGAGTAATTGCTGGCTTGCAAACAAACCGGCCAGTCACCTCCGAAAACAATTCTGTCAAATCCAAAGCACTCGATTGTATTATCGATATATGGTTTTAAATCTTCCTTTGTCCATTCAGCATGATCTGCTTCTGTGACTAATCCCGAAATTTTGCAAGCTACATTTTCAAGATCTGATAGTTCTTTCAGTTCCTTTTTCCATGGATCAAGAATTTTATTTTTGATATCAGGCTTGCCAATATGATCCAGGATGAAGGGGACATCAGGACACTTTTTGACCAATTCAATCGTATTACTTAACTGTGTATGATCAATACAAATGTCGAAACTGAAGTTGTAGTGAGATAAAATCTCAACACCCTTTATGAAGCCAGGTTGCAAACAAAAGTCTGATGCCGGTTCGAACTGGATGATTCGGCGGACTCCTTTGATCAGTGGGTTTTGGGCATATCGATCCAGGACATCCCTGGCACCAGTACCCAGCTCCAAAGGTGCCCACGGTACAATGCCCTGTATCCGTTGATCATTTTTTGCCAATTCCGTAATCCGTGCAGCTTCCGATTCGCATTGATCAAAAATGCATTCGCATTGAAGGAAGATCATTTTGTCCACGCTGACTTCGACAGTCGCATCATTATAGTCATCCAGCAAATAGGGTCTGTTGAGCAAAGGCAGCTCATCCAACCAGGGATATCGAAGTTGATTAGGGTCCCAGAGATGGAGATGACTGTCAATGATTCCGGATGAGGGCATATCCAATGATTAGAGCGTTATCCAATTAATGTTTACCATGATCAATACGTGCATCTTATACGGTGACCATTGCTTTTATGACCCCTGATTCACGATCCAGCCAATGGTCAAAATGATCTATCATTTGATCGAAGTTCACTGTATTGGTTATGTAGGAGTCGGAAGGAAAATTCCCGCTCCTGAGCATTTCGATGACATTGTGAAAGTCTTCCCGGGTCGCATTCCTGCTGATGAGGAGGGAGGTTTCTTTTGCCTGTATCGAAGGTTGGTGAAACGTCAGTTTTCCATTATACAGACCCACGATGATATATCGACCTCCATGGGCCATATAATCGGGGCCGTTTTCAAGGGCTTGTTTGTTTCCGGTGGCATCGAATACAGCCGTAGCCATTTCACCATTAGTGATTCCCGTGATTTTCTCACGAGGATTTTTATCTGCCCGCACCCCGTACTCAACACCAAACTTTTGAATGGCAAGATCGAGTCGACGATCGATCACATCCATGGCAATGACCCGACCTCCCATTAATTGAGCTTGTCTCATGATTCCCAGACCAATAGGCCCACATCCCATGACAACTATGAATTCACCTTTTCTGATTTCGGCTCGACGAAGCGCATGAGCGCCTATAGCCAATGGTTCGATCAATGCGATATCTTCATAACCCAGATCATTCACCGTGATCACTAGCCTCGATGGAACGGCAATTTTTTCCTGCATACCGCCGTCCGTGTGAACTCCTAGTACTTTTAATTGAACACAGCAGTTTGTTTTGCCGGCCCGGCACGCAAGACAGGATCCACAATTCAGGTAGGGCAGGACTGCAACTTTGTCTCCAGCACGTATGCTGTCTGCATTCGATCCACGATCCAAAACTTGTCCCCCTAATTCATGGCCGAAGATCCGTGGATATTCAAAAAAAGCTTGATTTCCCCGGTAGGCATGCAAATCGCTTCCACAGATCCCGATCTTCTTGATTCGAATGAGTACTTCATCTTTTCCGAACGAAGGCACCTCTTTTTCTTTCATAGTAAAGAGTCCTGGTTGCTCACAAACGATGTATTTCATATGTGCTTGAAATTATGGTATCGGGACAATTCCGGTGTGCACCACGATAAATATAAGGCTATTCAAATGACCTCGGGTGCGACAGAATTCCAACCCTTTATATGCGTCGCCGTCACTGATCCGCGATTTTATGTATGTTTCACTACACTTTCGCGAATACATTGACTTCTATCTTTCGTTTCCCCGAATGGCAATGAGACTTCTGTTTTTTAACCGTCACAAGGGTGATTGAAAACAAAATATGCTTGACCTTATTTGAAGTTCACAAGCCGAATTGGAATTCAAAGAAGCAAGCATGATTCAATAACCTTTTAAAACCAAACCCACGTTACTCTTTGAATTATCCATTGTCTTAGTTGGCTTTTGCCCCGGAATGAAATTGGAAGATGATTTCAATTTTGTTGGAAAGTTTCCCAAGTAGCCTGACTCTTCCTCAGACACAAATCCTCCTCAAATCACATTTAAAAGCACGAATGTCACTGCAGGTGAAAATGGACAATTTAAAGTTCGGGGAGACCTGACAATCAAAGGCACAACAAAATCGGTCATGCTTGACATGACGCTCAATGGTAGGGCTGATGACCGCAGATCCGGGAGCAAGATTGCAGGCTTCACTGTAACGACTATCCTGAACCGGAAGGATTATAATGTTGGAAGAATGCCCGCGGCAATGGTAAGTGAGACCGTTGAATTAAAGGCAAGCGGTGAATTCGAGCAACAAAAAGAACAATAAGGCTTTTTATTTACCGCCTAAGTACATGACCTTTAGTATTGTAAATGATAACCAATCTATGATATTACAATTATCATTATACATACTTTTTCTTTTTGCTTCTTTTTCTCTGTGAATAAGAATAATCTTCTTGGCGGCGGGCTTTCTGTACGGTATAAAAAGCTTCAATCGTTCAAAATTGGTGAAACCTTGGAATCAATTTAGATTGAAGCTTTTGGTTTACATCTTTGAAATTTTCAAACTGTAAAATACCATTACAGAAAGGAGCATTTTGGGTTACCTTTTCTGCGATTGGAAAAGGTAACAAAATTATATCTTGGATATACATTGACCAATTGAATCACCTAATCCTTACTTTCAATTTCACGAAATAATATACACATGAACTTATTTTCACTTGAAGGAAAAAAAGCAATCGTCACGGGAGCCAGTCGAGGTATAGGTAAGGCAATAGCAATTGGAATGGCTCAGGTAGGTGCAGATGTAGTATGTGTTAGCAGTAAGGATGGAGGTGCGATGGACACGGTGAGAAAAATTCAATCACTTAAAAGAAACGCCACTCACATTACTGCTGATCTCAGCAAGCGAGAAGATCAGGATCGACTTATAAAGGACGGTATTGATTTTTTAGGCGGATTAGATATACTGGTCAATAATGCTGGTATGATTCATCGACAAGCGGCGATTGATTTCAGTGATGAAGGTTGGGACAAAGTGCTTGAAGTCAATTTATCCGCAGTCTTCAGATTGGCCAGATCGGCAGCACAGGTCATGGCCGTCCAAAAAAGTGGGAAAATTATTAACACGGCTTCTCTTCTATCATACTTCGGAGGAATTACTGTCGCTTCATATGCAGCAGCCAAACATGGTGTGGCGGGTTTGACAAAAGCACTATCCAATGAATGGGCATCACTCGGTATTCAAATAAACTCTATCGCCCCGGGATATATTCGAACAGATGTGACACAAGCATTACAGGACGATCCGGAGCGATTTAATATGATACTTTCACGAATACCAGCTGGCAGATGGGGCGTTCCTGAAGACTTGGTTGGAGCTGCCATCTTTTTGGCTTCTAAGGCGAGTGACTATGTCACCGGATCTCTCGTGACCGTAGATGGTGGCTGGACAGGGAGATGATTAATTTCAAAATTGATTTATGAAATAATTGACAATAGATTTTCACTCGAAAAAATGGTCTTGGATTCTATCTTCTCAACCACCATCCCAACCAAGCTCCGGTCAGCACCCACGGTACGACAGCGTCAAGCAGATCCGGCCAGGTATTGGTCTTGTACCATATCGAATTGAGGTAGGTAGTTGTGCAATATGCCATCACCCCGATTCCTACGGCCGCAATTATGGAGGATGTCATGGAAAGTTCCCTGAATTGCAATAGTAACCAACACAGAATGCCAACTGCTAATGAATTGGTGATCAATGCCCTGACGAGGTTGGAAAAGAAAGTAGTTTCTAATTCGTGATGATATTGCAACATGACCCATGGCCTTCCTTGTTGCTCCATCATAAATTCATGTTGATCTGCTGTCCGGTCTTTTGGTAGTCTCGGTAAAAAATATTCACCTTCTTCCAGCTCCACTTCACTAAGTAGATTCAGTATCTCTTCCTGATGCGGAGTGTAAGCCATTTGTGAGTAATGCAGATCTGCCATTCCATAGGAAATGAATTGCCAGATGAACAGTATGATTCCTCCTGCGATAGCGCCGATAGTGATTTTCATAAGTCGATGGTTTTGGTTGAATATAGTAATAGTCACGCTTAAAGCGAGCCCCTTCACATTAAAGGCTCAGCACGACTTTCGCATTGCAGCACTCATCTGATAGCCACTCCCCGGTAAAGAAATGTTATCTCTTCTTTTTCACCTTCTTCGTCTTTTTCACCCCTTTGGCTTTCCCTTTTTTAGACTTCTTAACTTTCGTCTTTTTCGATGCTCTGGCAGTCTTATTTCCCTTCTTTGCTTTAACGTTGGAAGAGGTCGATTTCTTCACTCCTTTTTTCGATTTTGCAGTCGTCGTGGATTTTTTGGCAGCGACCGCTTTTCCGTTTGATTTAGCCACTCCGGCAGTAGTGGTCTTGGTTGTAGTTACCTTATGGCTTCTGGCTTTGGTAACAGTTGTTTTGTGTTTAACAGTGACGGTCTTCGAAACCCTGCGATGAGGACGATAAACAACGGTGGCTCTGGTCACTCGTCTCACCGGTGTGATCCTGTATACTGGTGCATACCGGACTCTATGCGGTCTCCAGACCGTCCATGCCAATGGTCTCCACGGTCGCCACCATCCGGGATAATAACTCCAATACCAGGGAGAATGATAGACGGCATAACTGGGGCCGTAAATGTATCTGACTGAAGGCCAAAACCAGACGTTCACCACAATCCTTGCATATTCGTAATTGCCATCCGGGCCGCTCCCATCGCTTTTGGCTTCGACGTCAAATGGCTCAACGATCATTCCTTCTCCGTAGAAGTCTTCATCTCCTACAATTTGAAGGGTGGCATTATCTTTTCCTGTTTTTTCAATCTCAATAACGGCAACGTCCTGTACATCATCCTTACCGACAATTGCAGATATTACTATGGCGTGGACATCTCCATCCATGTGGTCATTTACGGTGATGTAATCAATATCATTGTCACCATTTAAATCAAGATTATGAACCCGGTTATTTTCCTTGTTTAAGGCTTTCTCGAAAGACGAAAGGTCTTTTGCTTTTTTGAATTCTTCCAATGCGTTTTCAAGACTAAAATTATCTCCAAGTAAACCTGAAGGGTCTTCGTCCTGTGCAAGGATATGGGATGAGGTCATCCCCATAAAGATGATCGGGATTAAAAAGTTGGTAAACTTCTGATGCATGGCATTTTATTTTGGTTGTTAAAATTGTCATTGGATGATTTCAGAGCACCCTCATTTTACATCATCCACTTCTGTAAGGTATAAAAAGGAATTATGTACTCAGTGCTGATTCTCAAAGATACGTTATCAAATCTTATCAAAATCGGAAAGATCATGGAGGTGTGTATTTCAGATTGCACTATTAAGCGGCATAGGCTATGACCTTTTTGACAATATCCCAAGCTCCACTGTATTTGTAACATCTTAAGTTGGCCATA